>NZ_CAUUDY010000030.1:0-3199 GCF_963544205.1 uncultured Rothia sp. | reverse complement strand
GCCGTACGGCGCTGCGCCTTCGCCTCATTTTTTGTGACTCCGTCGGGGGTTTTCCGTGTGAAGTACAGCGAACCGGCGGTGTACCAGGCGCTGAGCATTTTGCGCCAGTTGCCGCTGGTCATGAAGAGCGAAAAGGGGTTTTCGCCAATGCGTGTATCCGCGAGGGCGTGAATCATCAGACCGACGGTGAACGCCAGCGCACCCACCTGAAAGCTATTGCTCAGAGTTCTGTCCATGAAGGGTACTGCGAAGCAAACCAGAAGGAACGGCAGGAGCGTGCCGATGCGCCAGTGCCTCATCCGGGCACGTTGACCGAGTAAGTCGTGAATGAAATGCCCTGCCAGGTACCCGAAGCTGAAGAGAATGACGGAGAGCCAGCGCAGGTGCACCACATGCGGTGCGTCACGGTGTAGGTCGGCGATAAGCAGAATAAAGTTGCCGGTCTGCGTGGCAACGAGCGCTTCATAGTGGATGTGCGAGAAGACGTCCACCGCGCCGCCCAGGGAGGCGAGGAGTAGAGCCATGACGCGCCCGTAGCGTCGAGGTGCTGGGATGCGGTGTAGCATCTCGCGGAGGTGGTGTAGCATGCGCCTTCCCTCACGGTGGGTGGGTCTGTGTGTAGCAGTAATGCCACTGGTTCCATGCTACGGCATAAGTCAGCAGGGCGCCGGAGAGGATAAGCACCCCGCCGGGTAACCCCTGTTAAAGCGAAGGCCCCGAGCAGGTGTCTGCTCGGGGCCTGCATACTATTCGGTTTTTAGCTCGGGGAGAGTAGCTTACTTGCTCTCGCCCTTGAGTGCACCCACGAGGGGGCCGATGACGTCCATGGGCAGCGGGAAGACCACGGTCGAGTTCTGGTCGGCGCCCAGCTCCAGCAGGGTCTGCAGGTAACGCAACTGCAAGGAGGCGGGGGACTGGCTCAGAATGTCGGATGCTTCCTTCAGCTCGCTCGAAGCCTCCAGCTCACCGCGTGCCGAAATGATCTTTGCGCGGCGCTCACGCTCAGCCTCAGCCTCACGTGCCATGGCGCGCTGCATAGCCTCGGGAATCTCAACGTCCTTGATCTCGACGAGCTCCACCTGAATACCCCACGGCTCGGTGCGGGAGCCGATGATGGAGCGCAGGTCTTCGTTCAGGTCTTCGCGGTGTGCGAGCAGGGTATCCAGGTCAACGCGGCCGAGCAGGGAACGCAGGGTGGTCTGCGCAATCTGGCTGGTGGCGATCGGGTAGTTCTCGACCTCGAGCACGGCGTTCTTGGCGTTGGTCACGCGGAAGAGGACCACGGCGTTCACGCGGGCGGGAACGTTGTCCTTGGTGATGACTTCCTGCGGGGGAATGGTCAGGGTGATAACACGCATATCAACGCGCTGCAGGGAGTCGACGAGGGGGAAGACGACGTTCAGGCCGGGCTTCAGTTCCGAACGCAGGTGGCCGAAGCGGAAGGAGATGCCACGCTCGTATTCGGGGATGACGCGGAACATACGAATCAGAATAAAAAGAACAATGACGGCAACTGGGATGAGGATAGTTGCCAGAGTGACGGGATCCATGGTTTTCCTTCACAAATATTGGGGGAGGACGGTATGTGTGCCCACCTGCCCGCGCCTCGTACGGTGCAGGTAGTAGGGGTGCCCGGTATCGGGCTGTGTGTGGGGGAGTTGGGGAGGGGAATTTTCCGTCCCGGCGGGTTTCGCGGCGGGTCGGTGCTCCGGCGGCACCCCGTGCGGAAAACTCAAAAGGAAAATAAGAGAGAAATCCACGCGGGGCAGCCACCGAAGTTAACAGACGGGACCAGCCAGCCGGTCAGCCGCCGGAACGGAAAAGCTTGTGCAGCGCTACTTCTTCGCCAGGCTCTCAGCCGCCTTGTCAGCAGCCTCAACTTCAGCCAGGTTCTGCTCCTGCAGGACCTCGTTCGTGGTCTTGTGCAGTCGCTTAACCGAGGTGCCGGTACCGCTCCATGCGGGGCGGTCCGGGTCGAGGGCAGAGGTGCGGACCGGCAGGGTTGCCTCCGCAATCATCTGCTTGCGTGCCTGCTCGGTACGGCGCTGACGCTCATTCGACACGCCACCCCACTTCGCCGCGAAACGATCCATCTTCACGTTCACCGATTCATCAGCGGTGGAAGCGTGAATATGCTTCGGATCGTTCTCGAAGTTCGCGGGGGTACGCATGAGCTTCACAGCCAGCGGGTAGGTCAGCGAGAGGCAGACCACCGCGGCGGCACCCTCCACCAGAAGCTCCAGCGGGGAGTGCCAGACGATGGCGGCACCAATCAGGATGACCACACCCAGCAGTGACACGGCAACCGCCAGCCCGCGGTGGAAACGACCCGACTCGGAGTAGGGCCATTCGTCCACCTCGCGGGTGAGCTCGCGGCCGTTTGCCGAGACGGTGCAGCTGTCCTTAATCGGGCAGGTGTTGCACACGCTGGGCTTGGCGCGGTAACGCATCACTCGGTTATCCGAGTCGAAGGCCGTAGCCCACAGCCACTGGTCTTCGGGACAGAGCCACGCGTCGCTCTCTTCGTGGTAGGTGAACCCGAAGGTTCGCGCCGCCACCATGCGCTGGCTGGTGCGCTTGGCGAGAATATCGAAGCCCCAACCCACGGCGACCAGGCCGAGCGCGTACACGCAGGCCAGCCACACGAGGAAAGAAACTCCAGCAATCTGCTCAGGCATGATTAGCCTCGACGATCGCTACGGTAGGGGCTGGTCTGCTCGGGCAGCTCCTCGGCAGCCTTAGCGCCGGCGAACTCTGCGATGCGAGCGTCCTCAACCTCTTCGTACAGCGGAGGCTCGGGCAGCTCCAGGACGGTTTCCTTAGCGTTCTTCGAGAAGATCTCCTTGAGAGCCAGCAGCGCCAGCTTGATCAGCGGGATAATGCCGACCAGGAAGATGACGTCACCGGGCATACGCATCCAACCCATCACGGCGGAAGCACCGTCGTGGATGAACGCGAAGGAACGAGCCTCGTAGTAGCCCTCACCAACGGACTTGTACAGCTGAGCGATACCCAGCGGCAGCAGCGAGATGAAGGACATCCACAGCAGACCGATGTTCAGGGTCCAGAAGGAGAACTTCAGACCCTTCTCAGGCCACTTGTTCTCGGGGAGCAGGTAGCGCAGACCGAACACCGCGAAGGCAATCGCGAGCATACCGTACACACCCATCATGGATGCGTGTGCGTGGTTTGCGGTCAG
>NZ_CAUUDY010000029.1:0-3436 GCF_963544205.1 uncultured Rothia sp. | reverse complement strand
GGAAGGTGCGGCTGGATCACCTCCTTTCTAGGGAGCCCAGTTTTGTGGGGAACAATCAGCATGGCCTGTTGTGGGTGTGTTGGTTGTTTTCTTGTGCTCGCATGTGTTCATCACTGTTTGTTGGTGGTGGGTGTGGGTGCGTGTTTGGGTTGGGCATAAGAGTTTGAAGCGAATGAGCACACTGTCGGGTTCACGTTCAACACCGTGTTGGCGTCCGCCATTGTTGTGGTGGTTGCCCGCATAGCCTGCCTGGGCTTTGAGTGGTTTGGGTGTGGGTGTGTGTGGTGGGTTGTTTGTGATTTGTATAGTGGTTGCGAGCATATTTGTTCTGTACTGTTTTTTGTGTTTTGTTTAGTTTTGTTGGGCATTCGGTGGATGCCTTGGCATCAAGAGCTGATGAAGGACGTTGCGGCCTGCGATATGCCTCGGGGAGTTGGCGAGCGAGCGTTATTATCCGAGGGTGTCCGAATGGGGGAACCTAACCTGGGTTGTGCTGGGTTACCATCATCTGAACGTGTATAGGGTGGTGGGGGGAACGCGGGGAAGTGAAACATCTCAGTACCCGTAGGAGAAGATATTCCGTGAGTAGTGGCGAGCGAAAGCGGAGGAGGCTAAACCAGATGCGTGTGAGAGGCGGCGGCTGTTGCGTGTTTGGTGTTGTGGGGCCATGTTGGATCCTTCTGCCGGGGGGTCGCATCGTGTGTTGCTGGGAGTTGAACAGTCTGGGATGGCTGACCGTAGAGCGTGAGAGTCGTGTAGGTGGACTGGTGGCGTGTGGTGTGGATGTGGTGCCCGAGTAGTGCGGGACTCGTGAAATCTCGTGTGAATCTGCCAAGACCACTTGGTAAGCCTAAATACTACTTGATGACCGATAGTGCATAGTACCGTGAGGGAATGGTGAAAAGTACCCCGGGAGGGGAGTGAAATAGTACCTGAAACCGTGTGCCTGTAAGCCGTCAGAGCCTTGTGGGGTGATGGCGTGCCTTTTGAAGAATGAGCCTGCGAGTTAGTGATACGTGGCGTGCTTAACCCGTGTGGGGTATGCGTAGCGAAAGCGAGTCTGAAAGATGGCGTTTGTCGCGTGTTCTAGACCCGAAGCGGGGTGATCTACCCATGGTCAGGTTGAAGCAGAGGTAAGACTGTGTGGAGGACCGAACCCACCAGGGTTGAAAACCTGGGGGATGAACTGTGGGTAGGGGTGAAAGGCCAATCAAACTCCGTGATAGCTGGTTCTCCCCGAAATGCATTTAGGTGCAGCGTTGCGTGGTCCCTGGTGGAGGTAGAGCTACTGGATGGCCGATGGGCCCTGTGGGTTACTGACGTCAGCCAAACTCCGAATGCCATTAGGTGTAGCGTGGCAGTGAGACTGCGGGGGATAAGCTTCGTAGTCGAGAGGGAAACAGCCCAGATCATCAGCTAAGGCCCCTAAGCGTGCGCTAAGTGGGAAAGGATGTGGAGTCGCGGTGACAACCAGGAGGTTGGCTTAGAAGCAGCCATCCTTGAAAGAGTGCGTAATAGCTCACTGGTCAAGTGGTTCTGCGCCGACAATGTAGCGGGGCTCAAGCGTACCGCCGAAGCTGTGGCAGCAACACGTGTGGCTGGCGCCAGTTTATTGGTTGTTGGTGTGTTGTTGGGTAGGGGAGCGTCCTGCATGAGGTGAAGCCTGGAGGTGACTTCTGGTGGATTGTGTGGGAGTGAGAATGCAGGCATGAGTAACGAATCTGCGGTGGGAATCCGCAGCGCCGATTGACTAAGGGTTCCAGGGCTAGGTTTATCCGCCCTGGGTTAGTCGGGTCCTAAGGCGAGGCCGACAGGCGTAGTCGATGGACAACCAGTTGATATTCTGGTACCAGGTTGTGACCGCCCATGCTGAGGTCATTGTGCTAACCAATTTGCCCGCGCCTCCGCATAACCTTCGGGTTGCGTGGTGTGTGTGGGTCTTGGGGTCCCGGTGATGGTAGGCAAGCGTGTTAACAGGGGTGACGCAGACAGGTAGCTGCAGTGCGCCGATGGTTGTGCGTATTTAAGGTTGTGGCCCGCCTCCCAGGCAAATCCGGGGGGCACTATGGGTGAGAACTGATGAGGGACACACGCGTGTGTGGACTTGTGGTGATCCTATGCTGCCGAGAAAAGCCTCGACGTGAGGGCATGACGCGCCCGTACCCTAAACCGACTCAGGTGGTCAGGTAGAGTATACCGAGGCGTTCGAGTGAATCGTGGTTAAGGAACTCGGCAAAATTCCTCCGTAACTTCGGGATAAGGAGGACCCCGTGACTTCCCAATGCCTTGCGTGTTGGTGGGGTTGTGGGGTCGCAGAGAATAGGGAGAAGCGACTGTTTATCAAAAACACAGGTGCGTGCGAAGCCGTAAGGCGATGTATACGCACTGACGCCTGCCCGGTGCTGGAAGGTTAAGAGGAACCGTTAACATTCTTTGTGGGTGTGAAGCGGTGAATTTAAGCCCCAGTAAACGGCGGTGGTAACTATAACCATCCTAAGGTAGCGAAATTCCTTGTCGGGTAAGTTCCGACCTGCACGAATGGCGTAACGACTTCCCCGCTGTCTCAACCGTGAGCTCGGCGAAATTGCAGTACGAGTAAAGATGCTCGTTTCGCGCAGAAGGACGGAAAGACCCCGGGACCTTTACTATAGCTTGGTATTGGTGTTCGCTTGGACTTGTGTAGGATAGGTGGGAGACTGTGAAGCTGCCGCGCCAGCGGTGGTGGAGTCGTCGTTGAAATACCATTCTGGTTTAAGCGGTCACCTTAACCTTGGCCCGTGATCCGGGTTGGGGACAGTGCCTGGTGGGTAGTTTAACTGGGGCGGTTGCCTCCTAAAATGTAACGGAGGCGCTCAAAGGTTCCCTCAGCCTGGTTGGTAATCAGGTGGCGAGTGCAAGTGTACAAGGGAGCTTGACTGTGAGACCGACGGGTCGAGCAGGTGCGAAAGCAGGAACTAGTGATCCGGCCATGGCACGTGGGTGCGTGGTCGCTCAACGGATAAAAGGTACCCCGGGGATAACAGGCTGATCTTGCCCAAGAGTCCATATCGACGGCATGGTTTGGCACCTCGATGTCGGCTCGTCGCATCCTGGGGCTGGAGTCGGTCCCAAGGGTTGGGCTGTTCGCCCATTAAAGCGGTACGCGAGCTGGGTTCAGAACGTCGTGAGACAGTTCGGTCCCTATCCTCTGTGCGCGCAGGAAATTTGAGGAGGGCCGTCCCTAGTACGAGAGGACCGGGATGGACGAACCTCTGGTGTGCCAGTTGTACCGCCAGGTGCATGGCTGGTTAGCTACGTTCGGAAGGGATAACCGCTGAAAGCATCTAAGCGGGAAGCCTGCTCCAAGATGAGGTTTCCACGCCCCCCCGTGGGGTGAGAGGCCCCCGCCAGACGAGCGGGTTGATAGGCCAGAGGTGGAAGCACCGCGAGGTGCTCG
>NZ_CAUUDY010000028.1:0-3697 GCF_963544205.1 uncultured Rothia sp. | reverse complement strand
GGCTTGGTGCGGTTGGAGTACTGGCGAGCACCCAGCTGCATGAAGCCCCACGCCTCAACGGTCAGGAAGGTCAGCGGGATAACCTCAGCTGCGGAGAAGAACGCACCGAATGCCATCTGCTCGGAGGGGGTACCGACGAAGTAGGTGTGGTGCAGAGTACCGATCACACCACCGACGGAGTAGAGCACGGCGTCCATCATGATGATGGAGATTGCGATGCGCTCGCGGACCACGCCGAGCAGCACGAAGATGTACGCCACCATGACGGTGGTGAACAGTTCGAGGAAGTCCTCCACCCAGAGGTGAACCACCCAGAAGCGCCAGAACTCGGCGACGGTCACGTGAGTACGCTGACCTGCGAGCAGGCCGACTGCGTAGAACATGGGGATGGCGAGGCCGGAGAAGAGGAACAGCCACGGCAGGGAGGTCTTCTTCGAGCCCTTCAGGCGGGAGGAGAGGGTACGCCAGACGATAACAATCCAGATGAACATACCCGCGGTGAGCAGGATCTGGAAGAATCGCGGCAGGTCCAGGAACTCCCACTGCTGCGAGAAGAAGCCGGTGAGTTCCTTGGGGATGAGGCCCTTCTGAGAGAACCATTCGTTCAGCAGCGAGCCGAGGACCACGAAGACCACGGCGCCGATGAGAACGTAGGTGAGCAGGCCCTGCTTCTTGGGTTCGCGGCGGGTGATGAGCGGGGCAATGAAGATACCACCCGCCAGGAACGCGCCTGCGGTCCAGAAGAGGGAGAGCTGAAGGTGCCAGGTTCGAGATACCGTGTAGGGCAGCAACTGGCCCATGTCGATACCGAAGAATCCGGTGAGTTCTTCACGGTAGTGCTCGGTGAGCGCACCCACCAGAGCCTGCAGCAGGAACAGCACCAGGATCGTTGCGAAGAGCAGGCAGGCTGCCTTCTGCGAGGGGGTCAGGCGAACTTCGTCGGGCTGACGGAAGTCGAGGACGGGTGCCTCTTCCGCGTGCCAGCCGATTGCGCGGGACCAGCGGCCGTAGATGGCGAACATCAGACCGGTACCACCGATGAGGGCAATCAGGGAGAGTGCCGACCAGACCATCAGATCCGCGGTGGGCTTGTTGTCCACGTTGGGTTCGGAGGGCCAGTTGTTGGTGTAGGAGTAGGGCTGGTCGGGGCGGTCTGCCGCCGATGCCCATGCGGTCCAGCCGAAGAATGCGACGAGGTCGTGCAGTTCTTCGTCGTTCTTAATGGCGTCGGGGAACAGGCCCTGCGAGGTGTCGCCCTTCATCAGGGTTTCGCGGTAGTGCTTGAGCATGAGCTGGTAGCCCTTGGTCTCACCAGCGGACCAGGTGATGGTCTTAGTCTGCTCGTCGTACTTGTTCTCCTTGCGCCACTCGTTCTTGACGAGTTCGCGGGGGTCCTGCTTGCCCTGCTCACGGTACTCCTTGACGGCAGCATCGGTGGTCAGGCGCAGGTATTCTGCAGTGTAGTCGGGGCCGAGGTAGGCGCCGTGGCCGAGCACGGAACCGTACTGCTGCAGACCGCGTCCCTGGAAGAGTTCCTGACCGTGCAGGATCTGTTCCTGGGTTGCGATGGTTTTGCCGTCATTGCCGACAATTTTGTCGGGTAGCGGCATGGAGAGTGCGTAGGTGCGCATTGCAAGGACTGCCATGATGGTGAAGCCCAGGAGCATCACAAACGCAACAGCCTGTACCCAGCCTTTTCCGGCATAGGCACCGACCGTGTCTGAGCGGCGGGCAATCTTTGCTGCCTCCGCACGCGAGACGGGTTTTGTAGCCATAGTGTATGTCTCCAGTGTGCGTGGAATTTGTAGGTGGAGTGGTCCCGACGCACATCCGCTGGAGGGGCGGCTCACTATGTTCAGGGTGAATCGTCCTTGAGGGAGGTGCGACAGCCCACCCTGCTCTCATTTTTGCATATTAAATGCGCATTTACGAAACTTTGCTGACGTAGCGTCATAATGTGACACGGCTATTTGGCGGGGAAATCGGCAATCATAAGGCGGAAAACCTGAAATATTACGTTGAGGTTGAACCCTTAGCTTCCGTGGCTACTTACCTGCCTGCAACGGTGGAGGGAGCGGTGGGGCGAAAGTCGTGCAGACCCCCTCAATCGGGGCTTCGACTCGGGCTCCTATCGGGGCTTTCGCTGAAATCGTTGGCGGGAGGCGCATCCCAGCATGTGGAAGGGGATCGCGGCACCTTCCACGTACCTACACTCGTGTGTGGAATAATAAAACCCGACGCTACTAAACACAGTACAAATTTTTGCGGTACAGATTATTGCAGTACAGATTTTGTGCTCTTTGGCGGCGTATATTCAGAAGGGGTCACTCACCCCGCATCCACGGCGGGTCGCCGCCACAGCCCGCAATCTATCGGCACCTCAGGAGAGTTCACGTGCTTCTCTACAAATCCACCCAGAAAGCAATCACCGGAATCCTGCGCACCGTTTTCCGCGCCCGCGTGACCGGACTCGAAAACTTCCCCGCCACCGGCCCGGTGATTGTTGCCTCCAACCACCTGTCCTTCCTGGACTCCATCATTATTTCTGCCATGATGCCGCGCCGCGTGGCGTTCCTCGCCAAGGCGGAGTACGTGAACACCCCCGGCACGCGCGGCAAGATGATGAAGGCATTCTTCGAAGCCGTGGACATCATTCCTGTGAACCGCTCCGACCGTTCCGAGTCGCTCAAGGCGCTCGACATCGCCCTGGAGAAGCTGCAGGAGGGTAAGGTCTTCGGCATTTACCCCGAGGGCACCCGCTCCCGCGACGGTTACCTGTACCGCGGCAAGATTGGTGTGGCGTGGCTGGCGCATATGACCGGCGCGCCCGTGGTGCCGGTCGGTCTGATTGGCACCGACCGCCTGCAGAAGCCCGGCTCGAACATGATTTACCCGCGCCGCTTCACGATTCGCGTGGGCAAGCCGCTCTACTTTGAGAAGACCGGCGAGAAGATGACCGGCAAGCAGCGCCGTGTCACCACCGACGCCATCATGGATGAGATTGCTCAGCTGTCCGGTCAGGCACGAAAGCACGAGTACAACGTTTCGCCCTCAGCCGCACGTGACGCAGGCTAGGGCACACGCCGCCTGAACCGCGTAGACTTAAACCGCGCATTCACGCACCGACCCCCGCACATTGGGGGAGTCCGGTGTAGGATGCGCGGTTTGTCGTCTGTGAGCGTCTGAGATGCCCCCGGCAGCACCGTAAAGCCCAGCAGAGCGAGGAGAAAGTACCCATGGCAGAGCCTTCCAGCTACCGCCCCGCCCCCGGCGAAATCCCTACCGACCCGGGCGTTTACCGTTTTCGCGATGCTGACGGCCGCGTCATCTACGTGGGTAAGGCGAAGAACCTGCGCAACCGCCTCAACAGCTATTTTGCGTCCCCGCAGACGCTGAGCCCGAAGACCTATGCGATGGTGCATACGGCGGCGAGTGTGGAGTGGACCGTGGTGGCGAGCGAGATGGAATCGCTGCAGCTTGAGTACACCTGGATTAAGGAGTTTTCGCCGCGCTTCAACATTGCGTTCCGTGACGATAAGTCGTACCCGTACCTGGCGATTACGGTCAATGACGTGTACCCGCGCGCGATGGTGACTCGCGGCGAGCGCCGTAAGGGCGTGCGCTATTTTGGGCCCTATTCGCAGGCGTGGGCGATTCGTGAAACCCTGGATGCGCTGCTGCGCGTGTTCCCGGTGCG
>NZ_CAUUDY010000027.1:0-3737 GCF_963544205.1 uncultured Rothia sp. | reverse complement strand
GGGAGGCGAGCGTACCCAAACCGGCGCCGCCCTTAGCGAAGATGGGCAGGCCAGCGAAACCAACCAGCAGGTACAGCGCCACGGAGGCGGTGGCACGCTTGCCGCCGAGCACCTGAGCGGTGATGTAAATGCCGAGGGTCTGGAAGGTGAAGGGAACCGCAACGCCGCCCAAGCTGACGGCGGGCATGATGGCGAGCGCGGCGATGAAGCCCGCGAACACTGCGATGAGGGAGAGGTCGGTGGCGAGGGAGGTCTTTGCCGCTACGTTACGGCGCGGTGCTTGGGGTTCCTGGGCTGATTCGCGCACGGAATCGGTCATTGGGGTGGTACTCCTTTGGTACGTTATTGCTCTGCAGATTTTCTACAGAGTTGAGGGTAGCGGTGGTTGACTTGCTTGTCACAACCCAGTTTTGAACAATGTTCTATGAATGGTGTCCGGTATGTATCGTACACCGCACACCACAAAAACAAAAGGTGCCCCACATGCGCACTCGGCACACCTGCACTAAAATTGATGAGGTGCTCTGCGCGCTCGCCGCCTCTAACCCGGCGAATCCCGCCTACCGAGCACTATCAACCCACACATCAGACCGTCATCCGGAAAGGCACCCATGATTGCTGTACAGAACCTCGAATTGCGTGCAGGCGCGCGCCTGCTCATGGAAGAGGTCACCTTCCGCATCGATAAGGGCGACAAGATTGGTCTGGTGGGCCGCAACGGTGCCGGTAAGACCACTATGACTAAGGTGCTTGCCGGTCTGACCCTGCCCGCTGACGGTACGGTGACCCGCAGCGGCACTATCGGCTACCTTCCGCAGGACCCGAAGGTGGATGACATGAGCCAGCTGGCGCGTGACCGCATCCTTTCGGCGCGTGGCCTGGACGGTGTGGCGCGTAAGATGCGTCAGGCGCAGGACGATATGGCGAGTGAAGACCCGGCGGTGCGCGCTAAGGGTATGCGCCGCTACGACCGTCTTGAGGCTGAGTTCATTGCCGGTGGCGGCTACGCGGCTGAGTCGGAGGCGGCGGTCATCACCTCCAACCTGGACCTGCCGGAGCGTGTGCTCGCCCAGCCGCTGTCTACTCTGTCGGGTGGTCAGCGTCGCCGTGTGGAGCTGGCGCGTATTCTTTTCTCCAATGCGGACACCATGCTGCTGGATGAGCCGACCAACCACCTGGATGCTGACTCCATTATGTGGCTGCGTGACTTCTTGAAGAACTTCTCGGGCGGCCTGATGGTCATTAGCCACGATGTTGACCTGATGGAGCTGGTTGTCAACCGCGTCTTCTACCTGGACGCGAACCGCTGCGTGATTGACCAGTACAACATGGGCTGGAAGAACTACCTGACTCAGCGTGAGCAGGATGAGCACCGCCGCAAGCGTGAGCGTGCGAATGCGCAGAAGAAGGCGAATGCTCTGATGGAGCAGGCGAATAAGATGCGCGCGAAGGCGACGAAGGCTGTTGCTGCTCAGCAGATGATTAAGCGTGCTGAGAAGCTTCTGCGCGGCCTGGAGGAGGAGCGTCAGAGCGATAAGGTTGCGGCGATTCGCTTCCCGGATCCGGCGCCGTGCGGTAAGACTCCGCTCTCTGCCCAGGGCCTGTCGAAGTCCTATGGCTCTCTGGAGATTTTCACGGACGTTGATTTGGCGATTGACCGCGGTTCGCGCGTGGTGGTGCTGGGTCTGAACGGTGCCGGTAAGACCACTCTGCTGCGCATGCTGGCTGGTTCCACCAAGCCTGATACGGGCGAGGTCGTGTACGGTCACGGCGCGAAGCTGGGCTATTTTGCGCAGGAACACGAAATTCTTGATGGTGACCGCACTGTCTTTGAGAACATGAAGTCTGCTGCCCCGGATCTGGATGACACCCGTGTGCGCACGATTCTGGGTTCGTTCCTGTTCTCCGGTGATGACGTGGATAAGCCTGCTGGTGTGCTTTCCGGTGGTGAGAAGACCCGCCTGTCCCTGGCGACCCTGGTGGCGTCGAGTGCGAATGTGCTGCTGCTCGATGAGCCGACCAACAACCTGGACCCCGCCTCGCGTGAGGAGATTCTGAATGCGTTGAAGGCGTACCAGGGTGCTATCGTGATGGTTTCTCACGATGAGGGTGCCGTGGAGGCGCTCGACCCCGAGCGTGTGCTGCTTCTGCCGGATGCGGTGGAGGACCTATGGTCGAAGGATTACCAGGATCTGATTTCGCTGGCTTAAAGCAATATTCGCTGAACATCAAAGCGTGGGGGAGGCTCCGGTGCCGTGTGGTGCCGGGGTCTCTTTGCGTGTATTGCGCGTTGTTTTATTGTCCGGTGGGTATTGTTTGTGGCGTATTGTCTGGGGTGTATTGTCCAGGGCGTATTTTTGTGTTCTGAAAATGTGTTGCGGAGATATTGTCGGTATTTATCTCGTGAATAGTGCGGAAAAATGTGACCTGACCCGTGGGGTTGTATTGTTTTCTGATCATATGTGGTGTTATTGCGTTCCCGTGCATGTGATTTGTGGGTTCTGACACACGAAACTTGCGGCGTATTTGACGGGAAATAATGTTGCCTTGTGGGTTTTTCTGAGGGAAAGAAAAGCTCTCAGGCGATATTTCAGGGGGTCTGTGTGGGCTTTTCGAATTTTTCATGTGTCTCTACATACATTGTGGGAAAAATGGTAGAAACACAACATGCGTGGGGCGTAGACTTATAACTGTTCCCGCCATTGCGAGGACGCAAATGCGAAACATTAGGGCTCACTACCGATGGTGAGCTAACGCGGGGGAGAAGAGATTCCCGCCCGCTCACGAAGGAGAACTGCCAATGCACAACACTGAGTTCGAGAAGTACCCCACCTCTGGTGAAGAGAACGTTGAGGTTGACGTCTTCTGGCCCATCCAGGACGCTTAATCTCTCACCCCGATAGGTCGGGATAAGGATTAGAAAAGCGCCCCGCCGCTTCCGTAGGGAAGTGACGGGGCGCTTTGCTGTCCTCAGTGGGAATTTAGTTATGCGGCACGTTATGCGGCGTGAATACCCAGTCCGAACATTTGCAG
Organism: uncultured Rothia sp.; assembly: GCF_963544205.1. Classification (GTDB taxonomy): domain Bacteria; phylum Actinomycetota; class Actinomycetes; order Actinomycetales; family Micrococcaceae; genus Rothia. The sequence continues at coordinate 704 of NZ_CAUUDY010000027.1, read as the reverse complement.
AGGGTATTCGGTAAAGCCCATCATGGCTGCCGCGTACCAGGCGATGTACCCGGTCAGTGTTAGAACGAGTGCCTTCTCGCGTACGCTGCCAGCATCGCCCAGAATAGGCAGTGCCATGTAGCCGCTCTTTTTCCATAGGGGGGACGCCACCAGGGGTTTGATAACAATGGGGTAGAGGGGCAGCAGTCCGCGGGTTGTCAGTAGATCGCCAATCAGGTGAATGGTGGCGCCGACCGAAATAGCCCAGGGGAGCAGTGCCAGCGAATCAGTCGTGTAGGCGGCGTACCCGAGGGCGACGGCACCGATCCATCCACCCGGTGCGCCGAGCACGCGCAATGCCAGACCGCCCGAGAACGCGGCAAGAAGTAGTGAAGCCCAGGGGATTCCGTTGTAGCTCAGGTTGGCGCTGAAATAGGCAATTGCCCAGAAAGCTACCAGACCCAAAATGGAGTGCGTTCCCTTGCGGTGTCCGCCGCTGACTGCCCCAACAATGCGTGCTACCCAGCGTGAAATGGGCGGGATGGAGTTGGCGATACTGCCGTTGTGGTGGTCAATATCCGGTAGCATGCCCGCACCGGCGCACGCCAGGGTGGTCACGATGAGGGTGGGGGTATCGGGAACCTGCACCACTCCCGTCTCGACGAGCACTAGCCAGCCAGCTGCGGCGCTGACGGTGTGCGAATAGCCCATCATGGGGAGGTGCC
>NZ_CAUUDY010000026.1:0-9178 GCF_963544205.1 uncultured Rothia sp. | reverse complement strand
TTAGGCGGTCTTGAGGTAGACGTCGCCGTCGCGGACCTCTACGGGGTAGACCTTGATGGAGTAGGAGGGGTCAGAGACGCACTCGCCGGTGGTCAGGTCGTAGACCTCCTTATAGAGGGGGGAGGTGATGGTGGGGTTGCCGTTCTTCTCGCCGACGATGCCGCGTGCGAGGACCAGTGCCTGGCTGTGCGGGTCGAGGTGGTCGCTGGCGAAGATGCCGTGCTTGGTCTTGTAGATCGCGTACTGGTAGCCGTCGACCAGGGCGACTTCACCCCAGTTTTCTTCGAGGTCAGATTCGGCGCAGATGCGTACCCAGTTCTCAGCCATGGGGGTTTCCTTTCGAAGCGGTGGTCTGCGCCGCGCGGGTGCAGGACACAATAACGGTTCGTGTGTTCTTTGTTTGGAGTTTACCTTATGAAACCCACATTTGGAAATGGGGCACGCGGAGGGTGCTAAAGGTTATTTTTACCCTAAAAAGACAATCTCAAATTTCATAGATTAGCCTTACCTAAATTAAGTTTAGGTAAGGTAAGAATACCCTATTTCAGCCCGGTATTCCGCGGATTTTTTGGAAAATTTTCCCAAAAAATACGGATTTTCGATACTTCAACCCCGCGCTAGAGTGTACGATAAAAGTCGTAGTTTAAAACGCCTTTTGACTGCCTGAAGAAAACAACATAATCCCACACAAAAATGTTTCGTAATTTTCAGATGCATTCTAAAGAAGCGGGCGCTCCAACTACTCGGTACGCATCAGGTACGAGCCCAACGGTACGGAAACTAGGAGTTCCAATGCCGGGCACGATCCAGCCGCACACTGAGGGTAGATAAGTGCCATGAACTACCTGCATTACAACTAGGAAGGAAAATCCATGTCGCACACCCCCCGCAACATTCTCGTTGTCGGCGCAGGCCCCGCTGCGTGGCGTTTTGTACGCGCGTACCACGAAGGCGCTGAAGCTGCCGGTCGCGCAGCGGACACCATCACCGTCCTCAACGATGAGCCCTACATCCCCTACGACCGCGTTGCTATCGAGAAGATTTTCAAGGACACCGAGAAGGACCTGACCCTCGGTGACCCCGAACTGTGGAATGCAGAGAACATCAACCTGGTCAACAACTGCCACGCAGAGAAGCTTGACCGCACCCGCCGCGTCGTCACCGACACCGAGGGCAACGAGTACCCCTACGACGTGCTGGTCTTCGCAACCGGTTCCCGCGCGGTTCGCATCCCCATTCTTAACTCGGACGCCGCACACGTCTTCCGCACCATTGACGACGTGAAGAACATGGTCTCCGAGGTCAAGCGCCTGCAGGACACCCTCGGCCGCGCACCCCGCGGTATCGTCGTCGGTGGCGGTCTGCTCGGCCTCGAAGCAGCTGAGGGTCTGAAGGACCTGGGCGCAGAGCCCACCATTCTGGATGTGGCACCCTGGCTGCTCTCCGTTGAGGTTGACCAGGGTGGCGGTTACGCCGTGAACGCCCAGATTAAGGCAACCGGCATTGACATTGAGACCGGCGTGTACATCTCCGGTATCAACAAGGACGCTGACGGCAACGTCGTCTCCGTCTCCATCGCAGATTCTCCTTCTGAGGATGCAGAAATCCGCACCCTGCCCGCCGACATGGTGGTCTTCGGTGCTGGTATTCGCCCCAACGACGAGCTGGCACGCGACGCCGACCTGGCACTGGGCGAGCGCGGCGGTATTCTCGTCAACGACGCATGCCACTCCTCCGACGAGCACATTTGGGCTATCGGTGAGGTCGCCTGCGTGCTGGGCCGCACCTGGGGTCTGGTCGCGCCGGCTAACGCTATGGCTGACGCTGTGGCAGCTAACCTGCTCAACGACAACGAAGAAGCTCAGGTTGAAGAGTTCGACATTGCAACCAAGCTGAAGTTCTCCGGCGTTCAGGTGGCTGGCTTCGGTGACCGCCGCGGCACCACCGAGGGTTGCCTCGAGGTTCTGTTCGCAGACCCCGCACGCGGCATGTACCAGAAGATTGTGACCAGCGGCGACGCAAAGACCCTGCTGGGTGGCGTGTTCGTCGGTGACACCGCTCCCTTCGACTCCCTCAAGCCCCTGCTCGGCCGCGAGCTGCCCGCTGAACCGAACGTTTACCTGACCGCAGCTGGCGGCGGCGACGGCATCCCCGACACCGAACTGCCCGACGACGCAATCCTGTGTTCCTGCAACAACATCAGCTTCGGTGCTGTCCGCGAGGCTATCGTTGACGGCAACCACGATGTTGCATCCCTGAAGTCCTGCACCACCGCGGGTACCCAGTGTGGTTCCTGTGTGCCGATGCTGCAGAAGACTCTGGAACAGCAGATGAAGAAGATGGGTCTGACCGTCTCCAAGGCACTGTGTGAGCACTTCGACTTCTCCCGTGCTGAGCTGGCTGAGGCTGTGCGCCTGACCAGCCTGGACGACTTCGACTCCGTGCTGGCACGCTTCGGCCGCGGTGGCGACGGCTGTGCTATCTGTAAGCCGACCGTTGCATCGATTCTCTCCTCCTTCCGCAACTCCTACGTTCTGGATGCTGGTCGTGGTGGCCTGCAGGAGACCAACGACCGTGCACTGGCGAACATGCAGAAGAACGGTACCTACTCCGTCGTTCCGCGTATTCCCGCAGGTGAGATTCCTGCTAAGAAGCTGGGCGTCATCGCAGAGGTTGCTGAAGAGTTCGGCCTGTACGTGAAGATCACCGGTGCACAGCGTATCGGTATGTTCGGTGCTCGCCTGGAGCAGCTGCCCTACATTTGGGAGCGCCTGGTGGATGCCGGCTTCGAGTCCGGTCAGGCATACGGTAAGTCCCTGCGTAACGTGAAGTCCTGCATGGGTTCGACTTGGTGCCGCTTCGGTGTTCAGGACTCTACCGGCATGGCAGTCCAGCTCGAGAACCGTTACCGCGGCCTGCGTTCCCCGCACAAGTTCAAGTTCGGTGTTTCCGGCTGTAACCGTGAATGTGCTGAGGCACAGGGCAAGGACGTTGGTCTGATTGCAACCACCAACGGCTGGAACCTGTACCTGGGTGGTAACGGTGGTGCAAACCCCGCTCACGGTCGCCTCTTCGTCAAGGATGCTTCCAGTGAGGACATCATCCGCTACATCGACCGTTACCTGATGTACTACATCCGTACCGCAGACAAGCTGCAGCGTACCGCTCGCTGGCTTGAGGACCTGGATGAGGAGCACGGCGACGGTCTGGCACACCTGCAGTCCGTCCTCATTGAGGACTCCCTGGGCGTGTGCGAGGACCTGGAGCGCGACATGCAGCGTCACGTTGACTCCTACGAGGACGAGTGGGCAGCAACCCTGCGCGACGAGCGTCGCCTGCGCCGCTTCCGTGCCTTCATCAACGAGCCCAACGGTAGCGATGAAGCATCGCACCTGTACGTGCTGGAGCGCGAGCAGATTCGCCCCGCAACCCCTGAGGAGATTGCGGCGGCAGAAGCTGGCGAGTCCGACACCGTCCTGCTGACCGGTGCCAAGATTCCCGTGGGTAAGCCCAGTGACCTCAACCCGGTCCCGGCAGCGTAGTATGTGCCCGAAGATTCCTCCGTTCCCGCCCCGCGAGTTCGCCACGATTGACGAGGTACTCGCGGGCGGGGCGCCCGGGCACAGCCTGGACGATAGCGTGACGGAACGCGGCATTCTTCTGCCCGGCGAGCCTGCTGAGAACCCCGGCAAGGTCTACATTGTGGGTGGCGGCCCCGGCGCCGCTGACCTGCTGACCCTGCGTGCGGCTCGTGCCCTGAGCGAGGCGGACGTGGTTCTTCTGGATCACCTCGCCCCGCAGGAGTACGGCGAGTACGCACCGAACGCTCTCATCGTTGATGTGGGCAAGGTTCCCGGTAAGCACGCTGTTCCGCAGTCCCGCATTCAGCAACTCATGATTGATTACGCGCTCTCGGGTAAGACCGTGGTGCGTTTGAAGGGCGGCGACCCGTACGTGTACGGTCGCGGCGCTGAAGAGCTGGATGCGTGCATCGCCGCCGGCCTGGAGGCTGAGGTTATCCCCGGCATTACCAGCGCCATTGCGGTTCCTGCGCGTGCGGCGATTCCGGTGACCCTGCGTAAGGTGTCCTCGATTTTCACCGTCATTTCTGGTCACTCCGGCCTGTCGGAGACCGAAGTTTCGGCGGTTGAGGCGACCCTGCGCGCTCAGGGTACCGTGGTGTTGCTGATGGGTGTTCGCACCCTGCCCGATACGGTGGCGGGTCTGCTCTCTCGTGGGATTGAGGCTGACACGCCGCTGGCAACCATTGAGAACGGTTTCTCGGAGAAGGAGCGCGTGACTGTCACGACTCTTGAGAACGCTCAGGTGGATTGCGCATCGGTTAAGGCACCGGCTATTACCGTCATCGGTGAGGTCGTGCATTATGCTCGCGATAATCAGAACCGCTTTGTGAGCGAGGTTCATGAGCGTCTGCGTGAGCGTTCTACCTCTTAGAAGGCGGCGCACCCGGTAGCTATGCGCTAGATAGTCCGGCTACGCGCCAAATAGTAGTGCACAGCCCCGCATCCTTGGTTTTCCTAGTTGCCAAGGAGCGGGGCTGTTGCTGTGCCGCAACACAAAAACATACGAAAGCGGGGCGGGTATCAACTGATACCCGCCCCGCCTCATGCTCAGGGTCGTTTATTCTTATGACCGCTAAGTTGAGCGACTAAATCTTGAAATCGTTGCTGCTACCGGAGCTAGAGCCACCGGAGCTGCCGGAGCCGCCACCGCTGGACTTGCTTGCCGAAGCCGATGAGGAGGGGCCCTCAAAGACCTGGCGGAATTCGTCGCTGTACTTCGATACGAAGTACTCGCGGCTGGTTACGCGCCACTTGCCCTCGGCGTACACCACGTAGATCACGACTTCCAGGGTGCTTGCCTTCTGAACCTCACCGGTGCCCTTCTGGTAGATGGTGTATTCCTTGACAACATCCCGGCAGGGGAACGCCACAACAGCCAAATCGGAAGAGGCAAGAGCCTTAGCGTTGAGATCGTCACGGATGCTCAGCTTGCTCTCGTAGTCCTTAGTCCAACCGCCCGCAGCGTAGAGCTTAGCAATAGCCTTCAGGTTGTTGACCAGACCGCTGTCAGCGCCGTGGACCAGACCCTTGAGGTACTGCAGGTCGCCGTTGTACATCGCGGCAATATACGCGCTCTGGTAAGCAGCCAGGGTCTTGTAGGCGCCCTCGAGGGAGACGGTACGCTGGGCCACCGTATCAATGACCGGAATCGGGACGTTCTTCGCGGGGGAGGTGTCGGTCGGCTCAACATAGTGCGCAATGGCGGGCTTGTACTCGTACTTGACGTCGCCAATGTACTTCTTATAGTCCTTCAAAAACTCGTCGGACGGAATAATCTTCGCGCTACTACGGCTTGACGAAGACGAAGCAGAGGCAGATGCCGAAGTAGACTCAGAAGGCGAAGAAGAAGCAGACGCCGAGGGGGAGGCGGATGCGCTCGGGGAGCCGGAGGTAGCGTCACCGGAACCGGCGGGGCGAATGTCCTTGCTGAAGGCGCATCCTGCCAGGGCGAAAGCGCCGGCGGTCAGACCACCCAAGAGGGCGGCGCGGCGAGTCAACATGTTTCGGTCGTTAGCAGAGGGGCTGGTGTGTGCACTCGGCCGGAAGGACATGATATCTCCTGAAAATGGTTGATCGAGGTAACTCGCAACGCTGCGATGCGTACGAGAGACTCTTCCTCATCGTTTTGTATGGTGCGCGGTACAGGGGGTACCGGGATACGAGTGTGCCGAAGCGTGAACCGCGGCGGTATGAAGTATCCACTCTTAACTATAGGAGGCGGGGTTGAAAGGTTCGTCAAAGAACCCTGAACGTTGTCTTTAAGACGCAATAACCCAAAGTCGGTGAGGTACAGGGGGCGTACCGTCACGACTTTGGGCTAGTGCGTATGGAATTGATGAGACGGGGCGGCTCTCGACCGGGGGTAATCTCGACCGTGAGTATTAGACCCCTGCAGAATTAGACCTTAGTGGAGCCGCGACCCGAAGAACCGCTAGAACTGGAACCTCCGGAACTAGACGAGTCGGAAGAGCCGTTGCCTCCAGCCAAACGCGCCTCCGCATAGTCGTTGCTAATTCGCCACCACTTACCCTCGGTGTAGAGCATCACGTGCGGAATGGATACCTGAGTAATTTCCGGTACCTTGCGCTCGGTGCCATCGGGCATATGAACGGCGGTGGAAGAATACTGGGAGTCCATCATGATTTCTACGTAGCCCTCACCGTTCTTCAGGGCGGTTCGAGGCTCCGTATTTTGCATGACAATGCTGCACGTGAAGTCCATGTACCAGCCGTTCTTCTCGTACAGTTCCTTGACCGCCTTGACCTCATCAATAGCGCGCTTATCTGCATGGTAGGTCAGCTCAATCGTCTGATCCGCGTAGCGTCCATCCTTGAGCGTGGTGATCTGGGCACTGTAGTAGGCACGCAACGTCTCGTAGGCGCCCTGGAAGGTCGGGTCCTCACGGTGCGGAACGGTCTTGAGGGGCTTGGGTACGTTCTTTGCCGGGGAAGAAGCGGTTGCGGGCTGGTACTCGCCCATGTACTCGCCGGTCAGCTTCAGGGGGCCGGCGTACTTCTTCCAGCCCTCAACGAGCGCATCCTCAGATACGGGTACGCGTGCCGCGCTGGACGAGCTGCTCTTAGCGCTTGCTGATGCGGTCGCCGAGGAAGTAGTGGTAGCAGACGGTGAACTAGAGGCAGAAGCGGAAGCGCTCGCAGAAGGAGTAGCGGTGGGGGAGCCAATCTTAGCCTTCGCCTCTTCGCTCAACGGGCGAATATCGGAGGCGCAACCCGCCATGAGGGTTGCCGCACCACCCAGCAACAGGGCACGGCGGCTGACAAGGCGGGAAGCGGCGGAACGGGTGCTCGAAGAGGGTGAGAACATCGGTGAACTCCTTGATTATTCCCGAGGCGGGCTCGGGGCACCCGGCGGCGGGCGCGTGGTTGTATGGCGTGTTGGGTGAGGTCGTGAAAGGGGGTAAAAACTTCGGGCAAATGCCGCGGTTTTAGTCCCCGTCCGGAAGTGACCTCGGGTGCGTACATGCTGCCGGTGGAGCGAACGGATACGCGGTGAACTCATCGTTGAGACTGCTGCGTTCGCACCCCGGTGAGAGGGCAGATGCTATCGAATCATCATTGATGTGTTGCACGATTCATTTTAGACTATTTTGAACTCAAAATGCACGAAAAGGCACCTTAGTAATTCCTGGGAGCCTATAGACCGCTCAAGATATCAATCACCGTAAAGTATTACAAGCACACCTAAATGACTGGGGATTATTTGAAGGATGGAGCTTTAAGGGGTGGACTGTTTGTGTATCAAGTGAAGTGATTTCAGTCATATTTATGGCTTAGGTAGTCGAGGGAACTGTGCCTTGATATTTCCCGAGGTGGGGGAGAGGGCTGTGACTATCCCAGTCTTCGGGCATCGAGAAAGCCTTGAGTACCGCGGGAAAAATACTCGAATCGACAAGGGAAAATCTGCTCGGATCCCCCGAAATATGCACTCTATTCACCCACTATGCACTGCTGGATAATCCAGAAAAACCGGTTCCCACACGGGATGTCGAGGGGGTGAAAACTTTTAAGGGTGAATATCTAGTGGAATTACATCGGTGTTCACCCCATATCTTGTGGTTGCACTGACTGCAATCCCGTGGGTTCTCCCGAAAAAATCGAAACCCACTTAAAGCAACACCGAGGGAATGTAAAAACATACATCCTTAAACACGCCCGAGCGCGGGGTGAGGTAGGACCCCTTAAGCCCCCTACTCGCTCTAGATATCGCCGAACGAAGAACCATTCTGTTTTGCGCACCCGCGCATCCGCCGCCCGCCCGGAACTGTTCAAACCCACACCCCGCGGGGTTGCATACAGACACAAAAGCCACATAAACTATTAGTGTTTGCAACGACCCGGCCATCACCGGCGAGCAATTCGGAAGAACGGACCGCACCTGCGGACACCCGCCAATCGCTGCGGCGAGGGTGTCTTAGCGGAAGAGATGTAGTCCCAGTAGAACCGGACGGTTAAGCCCGATATAGCTGTAATAAGCGACTGATACCCGCCCAACGCGCCGCTCTTCCGGTGGCTAGGTATCGCGGAAACACACCGCGACACCCCGCTAGCCCCGGGAGGGTTCGGTGCGTTGAGCTGGTTAACTCAGTAAGCAAGGTGGTACCGCGCCGCATCCTGAACCCCCGGCACAGCCCGGATAGGTCAGCGATGCCCAGGCGTCCTTGCACCCGTCATGTCAACCCTCACCCGCTGAGAGGTGACGAGTGCACGCATCCGCGTACCGCGCCCGTCACCCGCATCTCAGCGTTGAGAACAACAGATAAGGGCGCACCCAATGTCTAACGTATACCCCAAGGCGAGTGCCTTCGAAGCCGCAGGAAGCGGCGTCACCGCATCGCCCAAGTTCCCCGCGCTGGAAGAAGCAGTCCTCGACTACTGGAAGAAGGACGGCACCTTCGCCGCATCCGTCGAGAACCGCCCCGCAGGCGAAAACGGCGAAAACGAATTCGTCTTCTACGACGGTCCTCCCTTCGCTAACGGCCTGCCCCACTACGGCCACCTGCTCACCGGTTACGCCAAGGACCTCGTCGCACGCTACCAGACCCAGCGCGGTCACAAGGTAGAGCGCCGCTTCGGCTGGGACACCCACGGCCTGCCCGCAGAACTCGAGGCAATGAAGCAGCTCGGCATGACCGACAAGCGCGAAATCCTCGAAATGGGCATCGACAACTTCAACGACGCTGCCCGCGCATCCGTGCTCAAGTACACCAACGAGTGGGAAAAGTACGTCACCCGCCAGGCACGCTGGGTCGACTTCGAAAACGACTACAAGACCCTGAACGTCGAGTACATGGAGTCCGTCATCTGGGCGTTCAAGCGCCTCTACGACAAGGGCCTGACCTACCAGGGCTTCCGCGTGCTGCCCTACTGCTGGAAGGACGAGACACCCCTCTCCAACCACGAGCTGCGCATGGACGACGACGTGTACAAGGACCGCCAGGACCAGACCGTCACCGTCGCATTCCGCCTCACCGCAGACACCGCCCTCGGTGCTGACGAGAAGGTCGCCGCAGAACTCGACGGCGTCGAAGCACTCGCATGGACCACCACCCCCTGGACCCTGCCCACCAACCAGGC
>NZ_CAUUDY010000025.1:0-11349 GCF_963544205.1 uncultured Rothia sp. | reverse complement strand
TCGTGGGTGACCACGCGGCGGCGGAACAGCTGACCGGACTTGATGATCTTAATCATCGACTTCTCGATCTTCTTCAGATCTTCCGGAGTGAAGGGCTCAGCCACATCAAAGTCAAAGTAGAAGCCGTCAGTAATGTACGGGCCAATACCCAGCTTGGCGTCCTTACGGTACTCCTGCACCGCCTGCGCCATCACGTGCGCAGCAGAGTGGCGCAGAACGTTCAGGCCGTCCGGCTCATGAATGAAAACCGGCTCAACGGAATCGCCAGCAGACAGCTCGTGGGAGAGATCAACGAGCACGCCGTTCACGCGTGCCACAACGATCTTCGGGTCGTCAGCGAACAGCTCAGCGGCAGTCTTCGCGGTAACCTCGCGCTCCTCACCGGAAACGCTAATAACAATTGCTGAAGAATCAGCGGCAGACATAAGTCTCCTTAACTCAGGCGCAAGCGTGCCACTCGGGGCGCCGCGGGTGCGCATACTATTCCGCACTGTACTGGTGCACGGACACACACCATCTTACAACGGCTCCCAGCAAACGCTCAGCTTGAGGGCGGACTAGTCCGCATGATGTTCACGCGTATGCTCATACACGTCAACCACAATGTGGCTAATATGGTCGTCCTTCAGACGGTAAATGGTGGTGCGGCCCTGCTGTTCACGGTCAATCACGTGCGCCTCACGCAGGATGCGCAGGTGATGCGAGGCGAGCGGCTGCGAAATGCCCAGGCAGGTGTGCAGTTCGCTCACGCTGTGCGGGCGGTGCATCAGGTGGTGCGCAATCGCCAGGCGCAGCGGGTTAGCGAGCGCAGAGAAAATCGCCACGGACGGGCCGAACTGTTCCTCCCAGTCCTTGGGGCTATTGCCTTCGAGGAGGGGCGCGTTAGCGGGCACCTCGTGAGTGTGGTCTGAGGCGTGCTCGGCGACGTGGTTCGCTACGTGCGCCGATACATGCGCAACCGCATGTTCTGCGGCATGGTCAGCGTGGGTGGTGTTAGTTTCGTTCTGGTCTGTGTGGTGGCTCTGAGTCATAGTATTTTCACCTTATGTACAGGAAGGGGGCACGTCAAGAAAGTTACGCCTGCGCGGCGTGCTTTCTTGAGCGTGCCCCTCTCCCCTATGTGCGCTTGTGTGCGCTTATGTTCGCTAGTGTCGCTGGTGCGGTTGCGCCGATGCGGTTGCAGTTGTCGGTGCGTTGTCATTGTGGCGGCAACATCGTGGACCACCGCCCTCCTAGAGCGGTTCATCACATTGCGGTCATAATGCCAAGCGCTGCGCTGTAACTGCGTCAGCTCGCGGGTATGAAACCCTAGAGCATCTAGCGGTTAGCGACTGCCACCTGCAGGTAACCCTCAGAGGACTTCACACCCTTGTCGGTCACTGCGCGGTAACGGACCAGCGGTGCGAAGCCCTGCTTGGACTTTGCAGAAACCGCGATGCCCTGGGTGCCGTCAGGCAGGGTCACCACGCGGTAGGTGCCGTACTCATCGCTGTATGCGCTGACGACCTGGCCGCGCTGGTTCAGTAGTTCCAGCTTCTTCACGGTCTCGCCGCGGCTGTATGCGCCGAAGGACGCCTCGTCGTTGTTCAGGACCGCCACGTTCTGGGTGGTACCCGAGTACAGGGAGACGGAGTCCTCACGGGCAATCGGGCTGTTCTTGTCGACCACGTGCACCTTCAGCGGAATCGAGTACAGCTGCGCGGCGGAACCCTTCTTCGCCTTCACATCGGACATGAGTGCGGGTGCCTTGCCGGTGCGGTTCACGATGATACTCGTACCCTTATCGCGGCGCAGGTCCCAGGTGGTGCCGGTGACGTCGTGAGTGTTCAGGTCAATCGAGTAGGTGCCGGTCTTGCCGTTGGAGGCAAAACGGATGCCGGTCTCCGCGCTGGAGAACTGGCCGCCAGCAGTGTTGACCTTCTCCTTGTTGACCCAGCGGCTGGGGCGGAAGTTCGGGGTCTGCTCGATTTCCTGGAAATTGTAGTCGCGGGCGTAACGGTAGTTCGGGGAAACCTTGTGCGACTGGTGCACGCTCTGCGCGACCGCGGTCTCGCCGGAGTAGACGGTGGCGTGGTGCTCGGCGGGCTGGTAGAACACGCCGGTGCCGGTGCCGGTCTTGCCGTAGGCGTTCGAGGGGTACTTGAACTTCACGGCGTCCGAAGACTGGTTCACTGCCGCGTTCTGGGTCTCGGCGTCGCTGATGCGTTCCGCCTTGGGGGTGCGCACGGCGGAGCGGCGCACGGTCACGGGGCGTGCAATCTTGTGTGCGTCAGCGTTCGAGTCGGCAGCCTGGTTGTTGCTCTGCGGCAGAACCTGGGTGCCCTCGCGACGTGCCGTGTTCTCGGCGGACTCGGTGTAGTTCACGGGCATCCACTGCACCTGCTGCCAGGGGAACTGGTTGCCGGTGAAGCCGCTAGGAACGAAGCTTGCGAACATTGCCGCCAACTGCGGGTCTTCCTTGTACACGTTCTTACCCTGACGGGCGTAGGGCGCGTAGGAGCTTGCCGCCTCCAGGTTGAATGCGTTGGTGAAGAGGTTGTGGTCCGCGAGGATGAAGCCGTACTCCTTCATCGCGGTCAGAATCATGCGGCTGAGCTGGTCGTCGGCGTGGCCGGTGTTTGCCAAGTGCTCTTCCACGTCAAAGCTTGCGGGAAGGAAGCCGCGCTGACCCGCGCGAGGTGCGTTCGGGTACTTGCTCGCGTTAATCTTGCCGTCGGTGCCCTTCGCGGGGAAGGAGGAGACCAGCGCCGCATAGTCAGCCGCAGTAATGGACACCATGTGGTTGATCTTGCCCGCCTTGAGCTCGTCCACACCAATCTGGGTGAGCTCGTTCGCCATACCCACCACGGAGGAGGTGCCGTTCTTGAGGGTCAGCCAGTAGTTGTCCTCGCCCACGCCGCCGAAGTTCGGCTTAGCGAGCATGTAACCGCCAGAGGATACGTGGTAGGTTGCCGGGTAGTCGACCGCCACGGGGATGTCCACGGTGCCACGGGTGCCAGCGGGAATCTTGTAGGTAATCTCGCCGGTGCTCTCGTTGATGGACGCGCCGGGCACGTTCTTCGCCAGGCGGAACTTCGCGCCGCGAGCAATCGGGTAGGAGGTGCGGGCGTTGCCGGACTTCGCGTCGATGCTGACGGGTGCTTTAATGGTGACGGTCTGACCTGCGTTGCCGCGGCCGACGTTATCGTACTGAATCTTTGCGCTCTTGGGGGTGGACGCGTTGCCGCCGCCCACCTGCACGCGGGCGGTGCTGGTGTAGGTCTGTGCGTCTGCATCCTTGATGAACTTGAAGTAGGAGCGCCAAATGCCGGTCGCCTCATCGTACAGGGCAACGGACTGGTCGCCGGAAAGGCCGTGGTCCTCGGCAAGCCACTTCGGGATCGGGATGCCGCCGGTCAGGATGCGCTTGTTCTCCGCGTTGGCGTTGACGCGATTGTCGCGGGAGACGACCTCGACGTACTCCTGGTGCGGGTTCGCGGAGTTCACGGCGAGGGTCGGGATGTTCTCGTGGCCGCCAACGGTCTGGGCGCGGTCCTTCTTCACGGTGCCCGCGTTGATGGCGGTGGTGATGGGGTGGTTGCCCGCATCGGCGGAGTATTCGAGGAAGGTGCGGCTGATTTCGCTACTGTTGGCTGCGACGGCTTCGGTGCCGGTAAGCTTCTGTGCTGCGAAGGAGTCGCTGGCGAGCTTGCCGCTCAGGGGCGAGGTGTTCTCGGTGGTGGTCAGCTGCGCCTTGGTGAGGGAGGAGTTGACCGGCGCGAGAGTGTCGATGGTCTGCGCCTGCTGGTCGGGGTTCCAGTAGCAGGTCGGACCGGGGGCGACATTGGTGATGTTCGCGAGGGTCGGCACGGTGCGGTAGCCTGCGTCAACGCAGATGGTACCGGAGACATTGCGGGTGGAGGCGGTTGCACCGAAGGTCACGGGGAGGTTTGCGCCGGTGATGACGGTTGCCAGTGCTGCGGAGGCAGCGATGGTGGCACGGCGGCGGTTTGCCGGGCGCTGTGTCGGGTTTTTGGATGCAGTTGTGGTCATGTTTTTCTTCCGTTCGTGTCGGCTTGTTTGAGTGAGTGCGTTTGTATGAACAAACACGGACGTGAGTGAAATATGCATCTGAGGGTGTGCCCGGGTGGGTCCTGATCTTCTGGCAGGAATTCTCAGGAAACTCTCAGATAATCCCCATACCCTACATAGTCTTTTGGGCGAACGCAAAACGAGTTTGTGATTCGGGGCACTGATTTTTTGCTAAAGGTTCGAGCTTAAGCTCATATTTCTTTACACCTGTGTGCACTGACAGATGTTCAGGTTTTCGGAATTTGCACCGCAGTGTTTAGGCTTTATTCCTAGTCAGGCGAGGGCAACTTGAGAAAAACGAAAAATGCGCACGGGAAGCTAAACCTTCAACCTCAAAGTTCCCGGAATGACGCGCCAAAACAGTCTGTTGAATTTCTCACACGTGACCACAATTTGGAATTCTGCCCCAGCAGCAGATATGGTCTCAATCACTGAAACCTGCACTTTCATGAACCAAAAGACCGTCATTAGGGGTACCCAACACTCCGCGCAGACCCCCTTGTTTTACCCACTCAGACCCACAGAACCCACCGAAAAACACTAAGATTCACGTAAAAGTTTAAACTTTTCGTGTGTTTGACAGTGTGTAACCATGCATACGCCACACTCCCCCACACGGAGCGCGCTTCGCGGTGTACCCCAAGAATTCCAAGCCACCCACCGGGAGCTTTGGAAGGAATAAAAAACACCCCGCATGCGCCTCAAAAACACATGCGGAGTGCATAATTATTTATTTACGCGGTCTTTCTAGTGCACCCCACGGCAGATACCTGCAGACACCGGCGTGGGTTCACGTGGGTTCATTCGCGGTTGCTCGCAGAACTACCGAATAACTACAGCGCGCCCGCCTCCGAGCAAACATTCACCAGCTCGCCAATACCCTCAATGCGGGTGCGCACCGTCTGCCCCGGCTTCAACCACTGACGCGGGTGCAGCGACAGCCCAACCCCGGCGGGCGTACCCGTCGCCACCAGGTCACCCGGCTCCAGGGTCATGAACCGAGAAATATAGGACAGCAGCTGCGCCGGGGTGAACACCATATCCGCCGTCGTGCCACGCTGACGCACCACGCCGTCCACCTCACAGACGAGCTCCAGACCGGCAACCGGGTCAACCTCATCGGCACTCACAATCACCGGACCAAACGGAGTCATCGCGTCCCAGTTCTTACCCTGGAACCACTCCGAAGAACGGCCCTGCCAGTCACGCACCGACACATCATTCAGGACCGTGTAACCCATCAGCGCCTCGAGCGCCTGCTCCTCCGTGGCGTTACGCAGACGAGCGCCCACGACCAGGCAGAGCTCAACCTCCCAGTCGACCTTCGTGCTGCCGGTGCCGTCATCGGCGGGCATGCGAATCTGCTCGCCGGGGCCAATCAGCGCGTTCGGGAACTTCGCGAACAACGCCGGATACTCGGGCACCTCAAGGTTCATTTCTGCGGCGTGATCGCGGTAGTTCAAGCCGGCGCACACAATCTTGCCGGGCTTATCCAGCGGGCGAATAAACGGCAGGGAGTTCCAGAGTTCCTCGCCGTGACCCATGACGGTCGCGCCGTTCTCCTTCAGAATCGCCACGGCGTTCTTCGGGTCGCCAAAGTTCAGGCGGAACCGGCTGTAGAAATTCAGTAGCGGGCTGAGCTTCGCCGGAAGCTCGTACACGGTCTCCTCGAAAAAGCAGACCGCACGGCTGCCCTTCGAGTCTTTAATCTGTGCCCAACGCATGGATGCTCCTTCGCTTCAGGTGGGAGTAAGAGGGATAAGAGTTTAGGGGTGGGGTTCAGGCCGCTAGGAGCAGGCCCGGTAGCTACTCCGTCAGATGGGTAGCCTAGTGAAAGCCGTTTTGGGCGTACACCTCAACGATGGCGTCTTCCAGGTCTTCCATGAGAAGGCTCGGGTTCGCGTCCTGTGCGGCGCCCACCGTGGCGGGATCGAGATCCATGCCGAGGGCGCGGTACACGTCCGCGGTGACCGCCCGCAGGGGCGCAGAATCAGAGACCACGATGCCGGTGCTGAACCACCAGCCGCCGGTCACCACACGCTGGGCGGTGCCGACCAGCTTAATGCGGCCACCACCTGCGGATGCGGGAAGCTGCGCGTGCACCGAATACTCGCCGGGGCAGTACTCCCCCGGAATCTCGCCCATGCGCGCATCCACGCCGACCTCGCGGAGCGCCCGCGCGTACATGGAACCGAACAGCTCATAGCGTAGGGTGTTGCCGCTGCGGGCGTCGGAGGCGGGCTGAAAATGGTCCACGACCAGGCACCCCTGATGGTACGCGGCGGCGTGCCCGCCGACCTTGCGCACCAGCACCTCAAAGCCGTGCTCGGCGCACGCCGCGGAGGCTTCCGCGAAGCCGGGGTTCAGCTCGTCACGGCGGCCGAACGCGACCGTCGGGTTCGGCTGATACATGCGTAGGGTGGCTTCACGCTTGCCGGTTGCCACCTCGCGGAGCATCTGCACCGTCTGGTCGTGGTGAATGAGGATTTCGCCGGACTCGGGGCCGGTCTCTCGAATAATCTGCACGTTCCTATTTTACGTTGCGCCCGTCACGCTGGCGCGTGGGTGACGGGGCGTCTCAAGGGCGACCCAGGAACAGCTCAGGGGTAGCTCAAGGGCGGTGCGTTCCTCAGCGCCCCCCCGGCGTTCTCCCCCGGTTATTTCCCGCAGAATCCCGTCCGCCGATACGCCCGGCCATATTCACATTTTTTATGCCGAATTTCTTCACTCCGTGAATCCAAACCATTACGATTAAAAGACTACGTGGCATCCCACACGTTGCCACAAGTACACAACACAGCATGACAACGCAGAAGAAACGCGCACACCGTGACGGAACCACCCGCCACGGACCAAACTGTACGTTTCACATAAGGAGTACGGACATGACACAGTCCACCAACACAGCGGCAGCCGCTGCCCCCAGCCAGGAGGTGACGGCAGCCCGCAAACAGCGAAACAAGCTGATTCTGCACGTTGCCATCATCCTCGTAGCGACCCTCGCCATCTGGTTCGTTCCCGCCCCCGAAGGCGTCGACCCGCGCGGCATGCACATGCTCGCCATCTTCGTCGGCACCATCCTCGGCCTGATTCTGCAGCCGCTGCCCACCCCGTCCGTGGCGCTCGTCGGCCTGGGTGCCGCAATGATTACCGGCACCATGGCGGCAAAGAACGAGGCACTGACCGGCTTCGGCAACTCCTCCATCTGGATTATTGTTGCCGCGTTCTTCATCGCCGACGGCTTCCTCATCACCGGCCTGGGCAAGCGCATCGCACTGCTGTTCGTGCGAGCGCTCGGCAAGTCCTCCCTCGGCCTGTCCTACGGTATGGCAATCACCGACCTGGTTCTCGCCCCCGCCACCCCCTCCAACACGGCACGTGCCGGTGGCGTGATTTACCCAATCATCCGTTCCCTCTCCGAGGTCAACGGCTCCACCAACGAGACCCCCGAATCGCGCCGTAAGCTCGGCTCCTACCTGCTCATGACTGAGGCGCAGGTCAACACCATCACCTCCGCAATGTTCCTGACCGCAATGGCGGGTAACCCGCTGGCGCAGAAGTTCGCGCACGACCGCGGCATCAACCTCGACTGGGGTACCTGGGCGCTCGCCGCTATCGTTCCCGGTCTTGCCGCGCTGATTGTGATGCCGTGGATCATGTCGAAGATTTACCCGCCGACCATCAAGAAGACCCCGGACGCACCCGAGCACGCCCGTCAGGAACTGCACGAGATGGGCCCCATGAGCTCCAAGGAATGGATCATGCTCGGCACCTTCGCGCTGCTGCTGGTCCTGTGGGTTGCCGGTACTTCCCTGGGTATTGACGCCACCAGCGCCGCATTCTTCGGCATCGCAATTCTGCTGGTCACCAAGGTCCTGACCTGGAAGGACATGGCGAAGAACTCCAGCGCATGGTCCACCCTCATCTTCTTCGCCGTGCTCGTCGGTATGGCGGACCACCTGAAGAAGCTCAAGGTTGTCGACTGGATTGGTCAGCAGGCGGCGCACAGCGTCAGCGGCATGGCATGGCCCATGGCGTTCGCGATCCTGGTTCTGGCGTACTTCTTCATCCACTACATGTTCGCTTCGAACACCGCGCAGGTTGTGGCGCTGTACGCCGTGTTCCTCGGTGCGGCGGTAGCTGCCGGTGTTCCGCCGATGTTCGCGGCGCTGTTCCTCGGCTTCATGGGCAACTTGATTGGCGGTATCACCCACTACGCTTCCGGCCCGGCGGGCGTGTACTACGGTTCCGGCTACTTCAGTGTGGGCGAATGGTTCAAGGTCGGCTTCATGGCATCTATCGTGAACCTCGTCGTCTGGGGTACGGTCGGTACTGCGTGGCTGTTCGCGCTCGGCTTCGCCAACTAGTGGCGCAGATCCCGCGGCAGTTTAGCCCAGCGTAAAAACGCTGTATAAAATCACTGCGAAAAAGCCCGGTATTCTCACGTGAATCTCGTGTGAGAATACCGGGCTTTTGCGCACCCGCTGAGCGCCCCAAAACGGCACAGAACCTAGTAATCCCCCACCCCCTCCGCTAGGGTAGAAGAAAGACCCAAAACACCTTGGAGGATGCCGTGCGTCAGGACCAGCACATCACCGCCCAAACCGCCCCTCTACCCAACGCCAGCCCTGCGCTGACCGAGCCGCAGCCGCTCGGCGCTTTCCCCGACGGTTTCCTCTTCGGAGGCGCCACCGCCGCAAACCAGTTCGAGGGCGCCTGGAACGAGGACGGCAAGGGCCCCAGCCTGCAGGATGTGCTGCCCGCCGGCGGCCTGCACCCGCGCACCGCCGAACCCACCGAGGATAACCTCAAGCTGGAGGGTATCGACTTCTATCACCGCTACCGCGAAGACATCGCCCTGCTCGCAGAGATGGGCTTTAAGGTCTTCCGCTTCTCCATCGCCTGGTCGCGTATCTTCCCCCGCGGCGACGAAGAAACCCCGAACGAGACGGGCCTCGCCTTCTACGACCGCGTGCTCGACGAGCTCGAAAAGCACGGCATGGAACCGCTCATCACCCTCAGCCACTACGAAACCCCGCTGCACCTGGTCGAGCAGTACAACGGCTGGACCAGCCGCGAACTCATCGGCTTCTACGAACGCTACGCCCGCACCGTGTTCGCCCGCTACGGCAAGCGCGTGAAGTACTGGCTGACCTTCAACGAAATCAACTCGATGCTGCACCTGCCGTTCATGTCCGGCGGCATTAACACCCCGGCGGACCAGCTCAGCGACGCAGACCTGTACCAGGCGATGCACCACGAGCTGGTCGCCTCCGCGCGCGCTACCGCTGCGGCACGCGAACTGGCACCGGGCGCCCAGGTCGGCTGCATGATTCTTGCCATGCCCACCTACCCGCTCACCCCCGACCCCGCCGACGTACTCGCCGCCATGCAGGCGGAGCAGGCGAACTTCGCGTTCGGTGACGTGCACGTGCGCGGCGCCTACCCCGGCTACTTCCTGCGTGCCCTGCGTGAGAAGGGCGTGGAACTGAACATCACCGAGCAGGACCGCGAAGACCTGAAGAACACCGTGGATTTCGTGTCGTTCAGCTACTACATGTCCACCTGCGCGACCGGCGACCCGGCACGAGGCGAGCGCGGCGAAGGCAATATCCTCGGCGGCGTGGTGAACCCGACCCTACCCGCCAGCGAATGGGGTTGGCAGATCGACCCGACCGGTCTGCGCGTGGTTCTCAACCAGTACTGGGACCGCTGGCAGAAGCCGCTGTTCATCGTGGAGAACGGCCTGGGTGCCCGCGACGAACTGGTCGAAGTGAACGGCGAGCTCACCGTGGAGGACGACTATCGCATCGACTACCTGCGCCAGCACCTGCACGCGGTACGCGAGGCAATTGAGGACGGCGTGAACGTGCTCGGCTACACCACCTGGGGTTGCATCGACATGATTAGCGCCTCCACCGCGCAGATGTCCAAGCGCTACGGATTCATCTACGTGGACCGCAACGACGACGGCTCCGGCACCCTGGAGCGTTACCGCAAGAAGTCCTTCCACTGGTACCGCGAGGTGATTGCCAGCAACGGCGCGGAGCTTTAGACACTAGAGCTCTAGAAGCTACAACAAAAAGCCCCCGAGACTCTGAATCTCGGGGGTTTTTCGTATATAACACCTAGTCCATGGGCAGGTCATTCAGGCTGGTGGAGACGTACTCCCACCAGGTCGGCACCAACCCGGCATTCATCGCAACCCTCTGCGAGAGGATGTGCGACGGGCTTGTACCGTAGAACGGCAGGTACCCTTCCGCCAGGGTGAGGCGGGCGGCATCACGCACCAGCGCGCTGGCGATGCCGGCGCCGCGCCAGGCGGGCAGCACATCGATACCGATCTGGCGCATAATCGGCGAATCATCGCTCACACCCACAAGGGCGATAGGGTCTGCGAGCGCGGGGACGCTCTCCCCCGCTGCGAGTGCCGGGCTGTTCTCCCCTGCCGCAGCTACTTCAGATGCCTTAGATGCGTTCTCATCCACCGGGTAGGCGGCGAGCACCAGCACATCCGGGCGGGTCGCGCTAAAGCCCAGCGCATTCGAGTAGCGTTTATCCCCGCGGAAGCGCTCAACCTGCTCCGCGTCCAGCAGCTCCACGCGCAGGCGGGTCACGCACGCCTCGGTGTCTTCCGGGTCAACCTCAAGCGCACCGGCGGAGGCGTTTGCCTCCCTGCGGATGGTGCGCTCGCCGGTGATTTCGGCAAGCAGCGCAGCCTTTAGCTCGGCGGGGTCAACGCGGCGCATCATGCCCACACCGGGCACGGCGCACTTGACCTCCTGCGCCTGCACGCCCTCGGGTACGACCGAGTTCAGCAGGGCGCGGCCGGGCGTGTAGTAGACGCTCGTGCCGCTGACCTGCAGCGTGTATGGGGTGACCAATTCGTTAAGCTGGCGCAGCGGCGCGTAGTCGCCCAGCCAGTTCGACTGGTCGCCGAGCATGTAGTCGATTGCCTTCTCCAGCACGCGCGGATGCTTAGCGCAAAGAATGCCGACGCTCGCATAGTTGGCGACACGCAGCTCCCAAATGTCGTCGTTGCGGCGGCGTGCGGCACCCATCTTCTCGGAGGGAGGCTGCACGGTGGCAAGCAGCGGCAGGCTCTCAGCTTCCGGGTAGTCGCGTAGCTCTTCGAGGGCACGGCTAATCGAGCCGGGCGCCTGGCAGAAGTCCGCCTCCAGCTGGGTGTGCAGGATGTGCCGTGCACGGTCCGCGGTGGTCACAGCGCCCCGGTTCACAGCGCCCCGGTTCACAGCGCCCCGGTTCACAGCGCCCCGG
>NZ_CAUUDY010000024.1:0-14036 GCF_963544205.1 uncultured Rothia sp. | reverse complement strand
TGAAGGAAGAGGAGAACTCTCCCGAGGTCATTAAGTACGACCGCGTCAACGGCCCGCACGACATTGAAGAAGTCACCGCCGAAGACCTCGAAGACTACGTCGACCTGGGTGCACTGCGCATCAAGCTGCTCGACGGCATGAACCTGCGCCTCGAAACTGACGACGCAACCGGCGCGGTCATCGCCGCAACCATCACCCGCGACGGCGCAACCTTGCAGGTGCAGGCATTCGCCGCACCGCGCACCACCGGCATTTGGGATGACATCCGTCACGACCTGACCGAGTCCGTCGCCTCCCAGGGCGGCATCGTCGAAATCTACGCCGGCGTATTCGGTGCCGAGATGCTGACCCGCCTGCCCGCCGTCACCCCGGACGGTCAGCCCGGCGAGCGCATCGCCCGTTTCGTGGGTGTGGACGGCCCCCGCTGGTTCCTGCGCGGCGTCATCTCCGGCGCGGCTGTGCTCGGTGACGATAAGGCTGCCGCCTCCGTGGAGGAAGTCTTCCGCACTGTCGTGGTGGACCGTGGCGACGACCCGCGCCCGCCGCGCGAACTGCTGCCCATGACTCTGCCCGCCGACCTGGTTGTGGCTGAGGAAGAGCCCGCCGTGGAAGAAGAGACCGAGAACGAGCACAGCAAGTTGCGCCCGATGCCTCGCCGCGGCCCTGAGATTACCGAGATTGGCTAATGCCTGAGTTCTCGAACTACCCGAGTGCGCTCGCGGTTCCTGAGGAGCAGATTCTTGCTCCCGGGTACCCCGAGCGCTTTCGCGTACGCCTTGCCGGACGCGTGGAGCAGGTATGGCTGCCTGCGCTGCAGGATAAGCCGATGTACCGTGCCGAGCTGGTGGTGGCTAAGTCGAAGCCCCTGCAGTGGTCGAGCCCGCTGGCGCTGATTGGTATGCCGATTGTGGAGCCGCCCGGTGAGGATTTCGAGGAGGAATCCGAGGACCTCGAGAAGCAGCACCATTTGAACACGGCGTCTTTGGCGACCGTGGCGGTGCAGGAGCCTCACGAGGTGTCTTTCCCGCCGTATGCGCCGTTCAACCCGGGGGATAGGGTGCTACTGAAGTGGCAGGGGCAGCGGATGGTGCCCGGTGTGCTTGCCGGTGCGTTGTTGCGCTGTTCCGGTGTGGTGTCGGTGAGGGCTCATCAGCCGGTGATTTATAACCCGCGCTATGAGATCGTGCCGCAATTCTTTGTTGAGAAGGGAAAACATGAGCGCTGAGCAGTCTTCGACCCAGCCCGATCCGAACGCTAACCCCGCAACTAGCCCGGCTGCTGACCCGGCGCAGGAGGAAAATCAGCTGGCGCAGAGCCTGAGCGCCTCCATGGGTGCGAATATGCGCCGCACCGCCAACGGTGATGTGGATATTCTGCACGCTATTGGCGGCTGGCGCGGCCTGGTGGAATCCTCCCTGCCCGCTGTGGCGTTCCTGGTGTTGTTCACCGTGACGAAGGAACTGAACCTGTCCCTGATTGCGGCGTTGGCTGCGGCGGGCGTGTTCACGCTGATTCGCCTGGTGCAGGGCTCTAAGCTGGTGAGTGCGCTGACCGGTCTGGTGGGCGTGGCGATTTGTGCGTTTGCAGCGTACCGTACCGGTAATGCGAGCGACTACTTTGTGGTGGGCTTCTGGACGAACGGCGTGTACATCCTGGCGTACCTGCTGTCGATGCTGGTGCGTTGGCCGATTACGGGCCTGATTTTTGCGGTCATTCGCGGTGAGGCGCTGAGCTGGCGCCAGAACCCGGTGCGCCTGCGCCAGTACATGCTGGCGACCTGGATTATTACCGTGCTGATGCTGCTGCGCCTTGCCGTGCAGGTGCCCCTGTATTTTGCGGATAATGTGGAAGCGCTGGGCGCGACCCGCCTGATTATGGGTCTGCCGCTGTACGCTTTGGGCGTGTGGCTGGCGTGGCGTGTGTCGGCTCCCGAGGAGGCGCCGGTGAGCGAGGACCCCGAGGCGCTGGATGCTGAAGAAACTGAGGTGCCCGGAGATTCTGAAAGCTCCAAGAACCGCTAAATCACAGTCCGCGACTTCGTGAAATAGCTTCATAAAAGTAAGCGAAAGCCCTGGTACCCGTATGGGTGACCGGGGCTTTCGCCTCCTCAAAAACTTACGTATAAACGCTATGCAAAAGCTTGCGCATAAACGCTTAGGCGAACAGTGCGCGGATCTGATCCTCACCGGCAATGGTCGTGATGAAGAACAGCTCGTCGCCGCCCTCAATCGCCACGTCGGCACTGGGCGGGATCGGCGCGCCGTCACGCAGAATTGCGGTGAGCACCGTATCAACGGGCCACTGCACGTGATCCACGCGGTAACCGATGACCGGGTGGTCATCCGGCACGGTGTACTCGGCGAGGGTCGCACCGCCAGCCTGCAGGGTCAGCAGGCGCACCACGTCGCCGACTTCCACGGCTTCCTCGACGAGGGCGGTCATCAGACGCGGGGTGGACACGGCAACGTCCACGCCCCAGGAGTCGTCAAAGAGCCACTCATTACGCGGGTTGTTCACGCGCGCCACGGTGCGCGGCACACCAAACTCACTGCGCACCAGTAGCGAGACCATCAGGTTTGCCTTATCGTCACCGGTTGCGGCAACGACCACGTCCGCCTTGTTCGGGTGCACCTGGCGCAGTACGGACAGTTCGCAGGCATCACCAATATGCCAGCGCACACCGGGCAGGTCGGCGCGCTTCTTAGCTTCCGGCTTGGAGTCGATGATGGTCACGTCGTGGCCGTTCATCATGAGTTCTTTAGCGATGGAGGCGCCCACGGAACCGGCACCAACAATGAGGACCTTCACTTACTTCTCACCTTTCGAGGAATCACGATGGCGGCCGATGAGTTCGAGGGGGTCGGGCAGCTCTGGGGGAGTGTCACCGAGATGGAATTCATGCTCGATAACGGGGCCGTCGTTGTGCTTCTGCTCGGCGGGTTTCTTCGGGGCGTGGGGGTGCTTGCGGTGGCCCGAGGCGGGGGCGTAGTTCGCCTCCACTTCTTCGTCTTCAACGCGCGGCGGGCGGGAGAGAATACGGGTTACGTCCGCAACGTCGTCGGTGCGCATCATGACGTGCACACTATCGCCCTGCTGGTAGGCGGAATCGGGGCGGGGGAGCATGCCCTCACCAAAGCGGGTGATGTAGGCGATGCGCACCCCGGCGGCACGTTCGATACTGGTCAGGGCGTGACCCGCCCAACCGTCATCGAGCGGAATTTCGGTGAGCATGAGGCGGCCCGAGGGTTCGCGGAAATCACCCTTGAGCGCCTGCTCAGGTAGCAGGCGGCGCAGCACCTGGTCGGTGGACCAACGCACCGAAGCGACCGTGGGAATGCCCATGCGCTGGAAGAACTCGGCGCGGTTCGGGTCGTACACACGCGCCACAACGTTCTTCACCTTGAACATTTCGCGTGCCACACGGGCGGCAATAATATTCGAGTTATCGCCCGAAGAAACGGCGGCAAAAGCGTACGCCTCGGTAATACCGGCACGCTTGAGGGTGTCCTCATCAAAGCCGACACCGGTCACCAGGCGGCCCTCAAAGCCTTTACGCAGCGGCTGGAAAGCGCGTTCGTCCTGGTCAATGACGGCGACCGTATGCCCCGAAGCTTCCAGAGTGCGCGCCAGCATGACGCCCACGCGTCCGGCACCCATAATGACGAAGTGAGGCATACATCCCTCCGAGTGTTGATGTTTTACGGTGATAAGGCGTTACCGCCTACCTCTACCAGTGTAATGGGCGGGTGAGCCTCCACGCCGATGCTCCGTGATATTCCGCTCGCAATGCCCACTATTCGGCTGAATAAAATTGAGCTTTGAAGCCGCGACCGATAGCCTTAACAGCGTGAGGAATCGTTGGGATAGGATGCGCATCGCCCTGACCGGTCAGCCGGTCAGCACGCGAAATCTTTCGGCAGTCGCGCTGCCGAAGCGCTACGCCCTGCCTCTTTTTGGTGCCGACGGCATCTCTTCGGTCGCCTATGCAGCCGACCAGATGATTCTGACCCTTGCCGCTGCTGGTGCGTCTGCGCTCGCTTTTTCACCCTGGATTGGTTTGGGTGTGGCGATGGTCGGTCTGCTGGTGATTGGCACGTATCGGTACAACATCAACCAGATTGCTTCCGAGGGCGATATTCAGCTGGTGCACCGCAAACTGGGTGCGTTGCCCTCGATTGTGATGGGTGCATCCTCGCTGATGGACTATATGCTCACGGTGGCGGTTTCGATGTCTTCGGCGTCCTCGTTTTTGGTGGCGCTGTACCCGCAGATTCAGGATTGGCGCACCCTCATTGCGGTGCTGCTCATTGTTGCCTTGACGCTGTTTGCGTTGCGTGGCGTGCAGCTACTGGGCAAGATTGCGTACTGGCCGCTGTACGTTTTCTTGGCGCTGTTGGGGGTCACCCTCATTGTGGGTTGGATTCGTGCCGCCACGGGTACGCTGCCGCTGGCTGAGTCGGCGACCTACGTGATTGCCCCTGAGCTGGAGACCCATTCACTGGAGGGCCTGGCGCTGGTGCTACTTCTGGCGCGTTCTTTCTCTGCGGGTCTGGTGGCGTTCTCGGGTGTTTCGACGATTTCTAATTCGGTGAAGTATTTCCGCCGCCCGAAGAAATATAACGCGGCGGTCACCATGATGCTGATGGGCCTAATCACCTCGGTCCTGCTGGTGAGCCTGCTCGGTTTTGCGGCGGCAACCCGCGTACACATGGTGCACGATACGACCCGTTTCTTGTTCATTGACGGGCACACGCCGGGGGAGTACTTCCACCAGAAGCCGGCGCTGTACCAGGTTGCTTTGGCGATTTATCAGGGTGTGCCGTTCTTCGCGCAGCTGCTGGTGTTCGCCACGGTGGGCGTGCTGATTATTGCCTCGCTGACGGCGTTTACGGGCTTCCCGGTGATTGCTTCGTCGCTGGCTGATTACCAGTACCTGCCGGTATTCTTCCGCAGCGTGGATTCACGCGGCCTGTACGCGAACGGTGTGCTGGCTCTGTCGGCATTCTCAATTTTCCTCACCTGCGTTTTCGGTTCGGACGTGTACTCGCTGATTCAGCTGTACATTGTGGGCATGTGCCTGTCCATGATGCTGGTGCAGCTGGCGGTGGTGCGCTACCGCATGCGTCTGCTGCGCATTACTCTGGCGCAGATGCCGCGCCGCGCCCTGCTACGCGATATTGCGGTCTCTACTGTGGGTGTGGTCGTGACCACCGCGGTGCTGGTCACCATCGTGGTGACGAAGTTCGCCGCCGGCGCCTGGCTCTCCCTTGGAATGATTGCCCTGATGGTTGGAGGTATGGTTGTGACTCGCCGTCACTACGATGCGGTGGATGCCGCCCTGGACATCCCCCTGAACGCCGAATCCGTTGCGGATGTGGCGGCCCTGCCTTCGCGCGTGCACGCCATCGTGTACGTGGAGCGTGTGCGCCGCCCGGCGGTTCGCGCCCTCTCGTATGCGCGTGCAGGCCGCCCCTCCACCATTGAGGCGCTGACCGTCAACAACGACCGCGCCGCCCTGGACGTTGTGAAGAAGCGCTGGTATGCCCTCGGCATTCCGGTGCCGCTGTCGGTGATTGATTCGCCGTACCGTGACACGGTGGAGGCTGTCGTCTCGTATATTCGCCGCCGCCGCAAGAAGTCGCCGCGCGATATTTTGGTGGTGTACCTGCCGGAGTTCGTGGTGGAGCACTGGTGGCAGCGTCTTCTGCACCGCCGCACGGTGCGCCGCCTCAAGCGGGCGCTCCTGCACGAGCCGGGCGTCATGACGGCGACCGTGCCCTGGGCGATGCACGAGGATGAGGTGTATGATGAGATTTTTGATCAGCGTTTACAAAGCGAAGAATCAACGGTAGAAACAGAAGGCCCAACGGAAGCTGTTGCCCCGAAGATTACTCGTTCAGCCGGTGGTGGCCGCGAGCTGATTCAGAGCAACCGCCACGCGGTGTACCGCGGTCGCCTGCACGAGGTGGACGCTGTGGCGCACGAGAAGAAACGCCAGCCGTAATAATCGCCCGGCGCCCAGCATGACTGCCCAGCGCCCAGAAATATTTGCCCTGGTGCCGAGCCCGGTCAATTGCCCCGTAACTTTGCTTGAGCACCCCGCATAGCGCCTGGACTTTGCCTTTTGTAATGGATGAGGCGCCCCATGCGGGGGCGTCGGAACCGGAGCAAAGGCACAATCCGGTGTAAAATAGTTCACATTAAGTGATTCTTTAGGAGACAATGCTGTGACCCACACTGCTACCACGCCTGCCGCCTCCAACAACGTAGACGGATACAGCGTCGGGCAGACCCTCACCGTCACCTGTGAGGCACCCGCGCACGGCGGCGCCTTCGTAGCGCGCACCGAACAGGGCGTCATCTTCGTGCGTCACGGCATCGTCGGCGAACAGGCAGAAGTGCGCATCACCGCAATCGGCCCCAAGCGCCGCTTCTACTTCGCAGACGTCATCTCCGTACCCGTACCCTCCCTGGCACGCCGCCCCCACCCCTGGATCCAGGCGGATGCGCTCGCAACCGATGAGGAACGCGCCGCAGCAACCGGTGTACCCGAACTACTCGGCGGCATGGAATACGGCCACATCAGCCTGGCTGAGCAGCGACGGTACAAGACCGATATCGTCCGCACCCAAATCAACCGCCTGGGCGGCCTGCCCCTCGAATCGCCCCTGCTGACCAACCTCATGGTTGAAGAGCTGCCCCTGCGCGATAACAACGAGGGCCTGTCCTGGCGTACCCGAGTGCGCTACACCGTGACCAAGGTCCGCGCGCACGATAGCGAAGAGAAGAACAGCGAGCAGAAGAACGGCAAAAAGAGCCCCGCCGTCACCTGGCGCGTCGGCATGCACCCGTACCGTGCCTCCCAGCCCGTACCGGTTATAGACTTTCCCCTCGCCGCACCCGAACTGCGCAACCTAGAGCTTGAGAAGCTGAACCTGCGCGGCGTACGCGAAGTCGAGGCAACCGTCTCCTCCCGCGGCAGGGTCCTACTGCAGTTCATCGTTGACCCGCGCTTCTCCATCGAAGAGGTAGCCAAGGACATCGAACAGCAGGCAGCCGACGCCTGGGGACTGCTCGCCAAGCGTAAGATCTCGCTCTTCTTCACCCCGCAGTCCACCTCCAACGGCAAGCCCAAGCGCCGCCGCCCCGGCTCCGCCCACACCCCCTACCGCCGCGTACCCGAAGGCGACCAGCTACTCGGCGCGGGCCTGCGCTCCGTCACCGAAGAAGTCACTTTCGGCTCCCGCCGATTCAGCTACCAGGTGTCCGCCGGCGGCTTCTGGCAGATTCACCGCGCCGCCCCCTCCACCATGGTCGGAACCATGCTCACCATGCTCCGCCCGCAGGAAGGCGAATGCACCCTCGACCTGTACGCCGGCGCGGGCCTGTTCACCGCCGCGCTCGCGGACGCCGTGGGCGCAACCGGTACCGTCATCAGCATTGAGGGCTCCCCGGTGACCCATAAGGATGCGCGCTCGAACTTCGCACCGGATGGTTGCTCCCGCACCGAGAACTCTGCGGACACCCGCATTGAGGTGATTCGCGGCGATGTGGCACGCCACCTGGTGGATTTGAAGACCGCCCTTGAGTTTGGCGAAATCCCCGCCATTGATGCGGTGGTCCTTGACCCGTCCCGTGAGGGCGCGAACCGTACCACCCTGGAACGCCTGGATGCGCTGGACCCCAAGCGCATTCTGTACGTGGCGTGCGACCCGGCAGCCCTGGGTCGTGACACCGGTATTTTGCGTGAGCTGGGTTGGGACATGGTGCAGCTTCGGGCGTTTGATATGTACCCGAATACGCATCACGTGGAGTCGGTGGCGCTTTTTGAGCGTGCCCCGGCGAAGCCTCGTCCGCGCCGCCGCCGCACCAAGTAGCGCGCAGCTAGTTGCCGTAACAAAGAAGCAAATAATCGCTGTGTTGGGCGGGTTGGGCTGTTCACCAGCATGCCCACTAGGGGTTATTTCAGGCTGTTTTCGCTCAACCCGGTGCGTCTTGCTCTGCGGGCGCATAAATCTGCTTTTTGGCACCGTAAACGGTAGAATCATTGAAGAACCAACGCACGGAATGAGCCGTGCCCCGACCTTGAGGAGTGTGGGTGTATGTCCGCTGAAAACGCATTGCCGCAGGAGGAGACCCCGAATAGCGCCGCCGGTGGCGCACCCACCGCCGACTACAGCATTGGCAATGGTGCCACTGCCAAGCTGCTCCCGGGTATTCAGTCTCCGGCGGACCTGCAGAACCTCAGCTACGAGCAGCTGGAGGAGCTCTCTAAGGAAATCCGCCAGTTCATTGTGACGAACGTGTCGGCGACCGGCGGTCACCTGGGCCCGAACCTGGGCGTTGTGGAGCTGACCCTCGGCATTCACCGTGTCTTCGAATCTCCCAAGGACAACATTCTTTTCGACACCGGCCATCAGTCCTATGTGCATAAGCTGGTGACTGGTCGTCACGCGTTTAAGACTCTGCGTCAGAAGGGTGGCCTGTCGGGTTACCCGGATCGTGGCGAGTCTGAGCACGACATTATTGCTTCTTCGCACGCCTCCAGCTCGATTTCGTGGGCTGACGGTATTTCTCGCGCGCACAAGCTCAACGGTGAAGATGACCGCTACACCGTGGTCCTCATTGGTGACGGCGCGCTGACCGGCGGCATGGCGTGGGAGGCTGTGAACAATATTGCTGCTGACCGCACCCGCAAGGTCGTGATTGTGGTCAACGATAACGGCCGCTCCTACGCGCCGACCATTGGCGGTTTCGCGAACCAGCTCTCTGAGCTCAAGCACGGTGTACAGCAGCAGGTGGATCGTGTGCGCCTCGATCACCGCTACGACCACGCACTGGATGCGGTGCGCATCGGTCTGCAGCGTGGCGGCCCCGTCGGTCAGATGGTGTACCGCGGCCTGCACGGCATGAAGGCGGGCATTAAGGACGTCGTCGTACCCAAGGGCATTTTTGAAGACCTGGGCATGAAGTACGTGGGCCCCATTGACGGCCACGACCAGCAGGCTGTGGAGAACGCACTGACCGCGGCGAAGAACTACGCCGGCCCGGTGATTGTGCACGCCATTACCGAGAAGGGCCACGGTTACGCGCCCGCCCGCGCGAATGAGGACGATCAGTTCCACGCGGTGGGCCAGATTGACCCGCTGACCGGTGAGGATGTTTCGACCAGCACCTCCGAGTCGTGGACCGGCGTCTTTGGTAGCGAAATCGCAGATATTGCGGATGAGCAGGAGAACGTCGTCGGTATTACCGGCGCGATGCTCATTCCCGTGGGTCTGCGCGAATTCCAGAAGCGCCACCCCGAGCGCGTTATTGACGTAGGTATCGCTGAGCAGCACGCCGTGGCGATGAGTGCCGGCCTGGCGTACGGCGGCATGCACCCGGTGGTTGCCCTCTACGCAACCTTCCTGAACCGCGGCTTTGACCAGCTGCTCATGGACGTTGCCCTGCACAAGGCGGGCGTGACCGTGGTGCTGGACCGCTCCGGCATTACCGGTCCGGACGGTGCAAGCCACCACGGCATGTGGGATTTGGCGATGTTGCAGTTCATTCCGGGTCTGCACCTGGCGGCTCCGCGTGATGGCGCGACCCTGCGCGAAGAGCTGCGTGAGGCTGTAGCTATTAACGATGCACCGACCGTGATTCGCTACCCGAAGGGCTCCGTGGGCGAGGACATTCCCGCCCTGGAGCGCCGCAGCGACGGTGTGGACGTGCTGGCACGCACCGGTGAACCCCACCCGGAGACCGGTCAGCGTGACGTACTGTTCGTTGCCGTGGGCGCTATGGCTCGCGTGGCTCTGGAAGCGTCCAAGGTGCTTGCCGCCGAGGGTATTCAGTCCACCGTGGTTGACCCGCGCTGGGTGATGCCGGTGCCGTCTTCGGTCGTTGAGCTGGCTCGTGACCACCGCATTGTGGTGACCATTGAGGACGGCGTGCGTTCCGGCGGCGTGGGTTCGCGCATCCGCCAGGAAATGCGTGCGGCTGGCGTGGATACCGCGCTGAGCGAGCTGGGTCTTCCGGCGGAGTTCATTCCGCACGCTTCCCGCGAGCAGATTCTGGAAGAGGTCGGCCTCACCGCGGAGACCATTATCGCGGACCTGCGTGCGCAGCTGGCAGGCGATAAGGTTCCGTTCGCACGTGAAGAGGGTCAGAAGCCGCGCCACACCCGCTAGCGCCGTACCTGATGTATGTGCCTCCTGCGCTTACTTGAGCGGTAGGCGCGCTATAGACAGTACGAAGCCCCGCCCATCATTCGTGATAGGCGGGGCTTTGCTGTATGCATGTTTTGCCGTACGTAGGTTCTGAGCCGCCGGTTTTAGGAATTGCCGGTGCCGCTAACGAAAATCTTGCCGCCCTTCACCTGCACCGGGTAGCTGGTCAGCGCCTCCTCCGCGGGGCCGTGCACGACCGAGCCGTCAGCCACAGCGTACTCGGAGCCGTGGCAGGGGCACACGATGCGATTAGAATCCTGCACCTGCACCTGGCAGCCCTGGTGGGTGCACACGGTGCTGAACGCCTTGTACTCACCCGCGGACGGCTGGGAGACGATTACGGTCGTGGAGCCGTGGGTCAGCTTAGCAGCCTTGCCCACGCCCACTGCGGAGGCGGAACCCACCTCAACGGTGCCTTCGGGCGCGGTGACAGCGCCGTCGCCCTCAGCGCAGGAGGCAAGCAACGCACCGGATGCTACAGCACCGGTGATAAGGGTTGCGCGGCGGGAGAAGACGCGTGCAGAAGATTCAGTCTCTGCGGTAGCTACGGCAGATTCAGTAGCGGGGGAGGCGCATGCCTTCTGAGAGCGGCAGCATCCGTTGGGTGCGGGCATGGTGGTTCCTTTCGTGTACTCTCTCCACCCTATGCCGATTTGGGATAAAAATCGAATGAGAGCAGGCTAAGCTTGGTTTCCGCCTGCACCCGCGAAGAGAATAGAAATGCCGGTTGGGCGGTGGCATCAGCAACACACCCAACCGGCACACACATCTATTCAGCGTTAGAGAAAGCTACCCCAGGTGGCGGGCAAAAATCGGCGCAATCACCGGGGCAACCAGACCCGTCTGCCAGGGGCGTGCACCGTACTCGGCGAGTGCATCCCGCAGGGTCTGCTCGTCGAAACGAGCCGGCGGCTCCCAACAGAGGCGGCGAACATAATCGGTCGTGATCAGGTTCTGCGCCGGAATGGTCAGCTCCTCCGAGAGCTCATCAATCGCCTGACGAACCTCGGTGAACAGCGCCAGATTCTCGGGGCGCTTGGACTCCCACGCCTTCAACGGCGGCGGGGCAGTTGACGGCAACGTGAACGGTACAGCGTTCTCACCGCGTGCCGCCGCGGCAATCGCACGCACCCAGCGCGGGCCCTCACGACGCAGGCCGCGCGTCTGAAAACCGGGAATCGCCATGATAGCGGGCACGTTACGCGGCATGGTGCGTGCCGCCTCCACAATCGCAGAATCGGGCAGCAGACGCTTCGCATCAACGTCCTTCTTACGCGCCAGCGAGTCACGCTCAAGCCACAGGTTACGCAGCGCCGTCAGCTGCTTGACCGAACGCAGCATCGTGCGGCCCTTCGTCTTACGCCAACGCTCCGGCTGATCCGTAGGATCCTTCACCGGGGTCTTGCACAGGTACTCGAACTCCTCCAGGGCGTACTGCAGCTTACCCTGCTTGCGGAGCAGCTCCTCCAACGCGTCACGCAAATCAATGAGCACGTCAACGTCCAGCAGCGCATAGTTCAGCCAGGACTCCGGTAGCGGGCGGCGCGACCAGTCTTCCTTAGAGTGCTTCTTCGCCAGCTTATAGCCGAGCAGCTCCTCAACGGTCGCACCCAGGTTCACGCGCTCCAAACCGGCAAGACGCGCACCAAGCTCCGTATCAAACAGACGGTTTGGGCGCATACCGAGCATATCCAAGCTCGGGAAGTCCTGAATCGCGGCGTGAATAACCCACTCAGCATCCGCCAGAGCATCGTTAATAATGCGCAAATCCTTAAACGCCTCAGGATCAATCAGGTACAGCTGATCCTCACGCTTGAGCTGCACCAAAAAAGCACGCGAACCGTAGCGGATGCCCTGAGCGCGCTCCGTATCAACAGCCACCGGGCCGGACGCGGCCGCCAACTGCTCGGCGGCACGACGCAGACCGCTCTCCGTATTGATGAGGGTCGGAATCGGTGCGGAAGGGGCCTCCAGAGGAACAACGTCCGGAACTTCGATACCGTTAAGGGTCAGCTGAGGGGTGCCTGCGGCATTCTGTTCAGCTGCGGTACTCATGCACTCAATCCTTTTCCTCTGTCTGGTTCGACGCGCCCATACGATGCGCCAGATGTCCGGGTAGGCGCACGCCCGAGCAAACACGAGCCCGGGCGGGGTGGCGTGCCCGCGAAGGCACTACGCCATTCTACCCGCCCGAGCTTAAAGCCTCGAATTTAGAGAGACTCACAATAAGGGGTTCACCGGTGTGCCTGCGAGGGGTCTTGCCGGGGGTTATTCGGCGGATTCCGCCTCGTCAGCTGACGCCTCGTCAACCGGAGTATCACCGGGCTGTGCTTCACCAACCGGGGCCAGCGTCAGACACACCGAATTAATGCAATACCGCAAATCCGTGGGAGTCGGGTAGCCCTCACCCTCAAACACGTGACCCAGGTGCGAATCGCAGGCGGCGCAACGCACCTCGACACGGCGCATACCGAACGTCGTATCCTCCAGGTAACGCACACGGTCCTCAGCCAGCGGCGCGAAAAACGACGGCCAACCACAATGCGAATCGAACTTCTGATCAGAACGGAACAGCTCCGTACCGCAGGCACGGCACGAATACACACCCTCAGTGTGAGTGTTCCAGTACTCGCCCGTGAACGCGCGCTCGGTGCCGCCCTCACGCAGAACAGCGTACTCTTCAGGCTTGAGCACCTCACGCCAGTTCTTGGCGATAGCACCCACGCCGGGTAGCGAATTGCCCATCATGACTCCTTCAGTTTGCTCTCATGCCCAGACTCTTACGGCATATATAACGCCGCGGCCGGGCGGATTATTCCCGCTGAGCGCGGACTAAGCACGGATGTCAGCGTACTTGCCGTTGGTGAGCTTCAGCAGGTCGTCCGGGGCGAGCTCAACGTCCAGGCCGCGCTTACCGCCAGAAACCATGATCGTGTCAAAAAGCTGCGCAGACTCATCCAGCAGGGTGGGGGAGGGGGTCTTCTGGCCCAGCGGAGAAATACCGCCCACTACGTAGCCGGTGCGGCGCTCAGCGACCTTCGGGTCGCACATGGAGGCGCTCTTCCAACCCAGGGCCGCCGCGGCAGCCTTAATGTTCAGCTTGCCAGAGACCGGCACGATTGCGACCGCGAAATCCTTCTCATGCACGATCAGCAGGGTCTTGAACACCTGCTCTTCGGAGGCGCCGAGGTTCTTCGCGGCCTCTTCACCGAAGGAGGTGACGCCCTCAACGTGCTCGTATTCACGCATCTGGAAGGGGGTGTTCGTCTCGGTCAGCAGTGCTACGGCGGCGGTTGCTGCGCCGCTCTTCTTACCTTTAGTTTTCTTAGCCATAGACACCATTTTACGGAAGTCACCATGCGCAGATACCTATGCGCTGATACCTATGCGCCGAGAAGCCACATGTGTTTCGAAAAGCCACAATAATGGTGGCTTCTCGAAACACATGTGGCTTCTCAACGGTTATGGGGTTATTTCAGTAGCCCTTTTTCCTTCAGCTGCTCTTGAGAAAGCGAGCCAATGACAGTCCAAAATCCATCTGAATATTTGAGAATGTAAGCGCCGTTATCGTCCCCCTCGGCAGTATTTTTATCTTCGGTATATGACCCGTCGGGTTCAACATACATTACGAATTCCCAAATGTGTTCCAGCATGAGAATGTATTCTTTAGTTTTTTCATCATAGATAAAACGCCAAAAATGACGTTTGTCTACGTTCTGAGGTAGCCTTTAGGCTCCCTTTTTTTCTTAGTAAATACCGATGAGTAATTGCATGCCAAGACTAGTCAGGATGATAGCAATCCAGCAAAGGGCTCCAAGAAGA
>NZ_CAUUDY010000023.1:0-18525 GCF_963544205.1 uncultured Rothia sp. | reverse complement strand
GAGGCGGTGTTGCAGGCGATGACGAGCATTTTCACGCCGGAGTCGACGAGCTCGTCCATGATGCGCAGGGCATTGGCGCGTACTTCTGCGATTTTGAGGGGGCCGTAGGGGCCGTGCGCGGTGTCGCCGACGTAGATGATGCGTTCGTGAGGCAGCTGATCCATGATGGCGCGTGCCACGGTGAGTCCACCCACACCGGAGTCGAAGACGCCGATGGGTGCCGCAGCGGTGGGGCCTACGGGCGCGGGGCTACCCCAGGGGGTGCGGGCACGGTAGGGATTGGTTGCGTCGATGCTTTCGCTCATGTGTCACCTACACTTCGTTATCGGTCGGGTACCACGTTCTATGCTAACTCGCTAAGGTTACCCTTTTAGTTCGTTCGGCGGTTAGATGAGTCGAGAACCACCATTATGTGGTTGTATATGACGATAGTTTGAGGGGTAATTCGAAAAATTCGTTCTATTCTTGCTCGTCTATCCCGCCGAGTGCTCCATCAAATGCTCCGCCGGGCGCTTCCTATTCTTCGTCGTCCAGGCCGTCGAGCATGGCGAGCATGAGCGAGTCCTGAACCCAGGAGACGAAGTTGTACACCACAGCCATGTACTCTTCCTGGGTTTCGATTTCGGAGGGGTCGGTAAACGCCGCAATATCTTCGGCGGTGTCTTCATCCACAATGTAGAGGCGGTCTGCGAGCACCAGTCGAATATCGCCGAGCGCGGCAGCCCAGGCGCGGGCGTGTTCCTCGTTCAGGCGCAGGTCGCTGGATTCAATGTCGAAGGCAAGCATGGCGAGGTTCGCACGCTTAGTTTCGCGCAGGTCGCGTTCGGTGTAGCGGCGGTATTCGGTGGCGGCCTCGTCGTCGCTGCTTGCGGCGGGTAGCAGGCGCGCCACGGCGCTATCGGCGGGGATGGTGGGGTTTTCGGTGATGCCGACCAGCGCCTCCAGCGGGTCGACGGTGCCGCCGTCGGCGGTGGTATCTGCCGGGCGCAGCAGCGCGCGCACGTCCTCGGCGAGTTCGCGGATCAGGTCGCGTTCGGCGGGTTCGAAGGAGGCGGTGTAGCCTCCGGGGGTGCGGCGGAAGGGCCGTGCCATTAGTTTTCTACTTTCTCGAAGGTTGCCAGCAGACCCCAGGCGTGCATTGCCTGGGTGTGTTTTTCGGCGTCTTCGCGTGAGCCGGTGAAGACGATTGCCTTGCCGTTATTGTGCACCTGCAGCATGAGTTCTTCGGCGCGGGCGCGGGAGTAGCCAAAGTGACTGCGGAAGACGTAGGACACGTAGGTCATGAGGTTGACGGGGTCGTTCCAGACGATGACATTCCAGGGGGTGTCTGCGGCGAGGATGTTCTCCAGGGCGGTGTCGAGGTCGGTGTCCTCGAGGGTTCCGGTGGAGAGGGTCACGGCGGTAGTGTTCATTGGTTTCCTTTGCGGCCGGTTCCCTTTGATTATACGGGCGGGTATGTGTTGCCCCGGTGTTCGTTCTATATTGCCCCGGTGTTGATTCTGCGTTGCGGCGGTGTTTATCGTGCGTTGCGTCCGTGCAGAGTGCTGGTAATTTGTCATACTACAGCACTTAGAGTCAAGAATACTTTATGTAGTGATTGACACGCCGAATTAATAGGAAAAATACCCTAATCCCCCACTACAATAAACACATGGCTACTACCTCCCTTCTCACCGACCACTACGAACTGACCATGCTCCAGGCGGCACTCGCCTCCGGCGCAGCCAACCGTAAGTGCACCTTCGAAGTCTTCACCCGCCGCCTGCCCGCAGGCCGCCGCTACGGCGTCCTCGCAGGCACCGGCCGATTCCTCGAAGGCCTCGCAAACTTCCGATTCAACGACGAAGAACTCTCCTTCCTCTCCTCCCGCAACATCGTCAACAAAGAAACCCTCTCCTACCTCGAATCCTTCACCTTCAGCGGCAACATCCGCGGCTACGCAGAAGGCGAAGCATTCTTCCCCCACTCCCCCGTCATGCAGGTCGAAGGCACCTTCGCCGAAGCGTGCGTCCTCGAAACCTACCTGCTGTCCATCCTGAACTTCGACTCCGCTGTGGCGAGCGCCGCCTCCCGCATGAGCGCAGCCGCAGGCAACCGCCCCTGCCTCGAAATGGGTTCGCGCCGCGCCCACGAACGCGCCGCCGTCTCCGCCGCACGCGCCGCCGTGATTGCGGGCTTCGCGGGCACCTCCAACCTGGAGGCCGGTCTGCGCTACGGTCTGCACACCATCGGCACCAGCGCCCACGCCTTCACCCTGCTGCACGACAGCGAGCGTGAAGCGTTCGAGGCGCAGCTGCGTTCCCTCGGCGCCCGCACTACCCTGCTCGTGGACACCTACAACGTGGACGATGCGGTCCGCCTCGGCGTGGAACTCGCCGGCGAAGAGCTCGGCGGCGTGCGCCTGGACTCCGGCGACCTGGTCGCCACCGCGGCACGTGTGCGTGAGCTGCTCGACTCGCTCGGCAACACCCACACCAAGATCACCGTCACCAGCGACCTGGACGAGTACGCTATCGCCTCTCTGGCAGCAGCACCCGTGGACTCTTACGGCGTGGGCACCAAGCTGGTCACTGGCTCCGGTGCGCCGACCTCCTCCATGGTGTACAAGGTTGTTGAGCGCGAGAACTCCGCCGGCGAAATGCAGCCGGTCGCTAAGGCTTCGGCTGGCAAGGCGTCTATCGGTGGCGCGAAGCGTGCAGCCCGCCGCCTCAACGGCATGGGCATTGCAACCGCCGAGGTTCTGGGCACCCACGAGGACCCGAACCTGCTTGAGGACACCCGCCCGCTTATGGTGGACTTCGTCCGCAACGGCGAGCTGATCCCCGGCTTCACCGGTGAGGAAGGCGTGCGCCGTGCGACCGCCCGCCACGCAGCCTCCCTGGCGGAGCTTCCCGAAGCTGCCCGCCGCCTCTCGGAGGGTGAGCCGATCATTCCGACCGAGTTCATCTAAACCACCCTTCTGAGATAGTGTTTTCACCTGGCGAACCAGAGTGAAAACTTATTCCTACTTGTAAAGGACAGACATGTCTAAGGCACTGATTATTGTTGACGTGCAGAACGATTTCTGCGCCGGCGGCGCCCTCGCCACCGAGCGCGGTGCAGACGTTGCCGCGCTGATTAGCGAATACGTGGAGAACAACCACCACCGCTACGACGCGATTGTCGCAACCCAGGACTGGCACATTGAGCCGGGTTCGCACTTCTCCGACACCCCCGACTACGTTGATTCCTGGCCGGTGCACTGCGTGGCGAAGAGTAAGGGTGCGCAGATTCACGAGAACATGGACACCGACTACATTGAGGCGTACTTCCGTAAGGGCCGCTTCGAAGCAGCGTACTCGGGTTTTGAGGGTCTTCTGGCTCCCGAGGATGAGGTCGCAACCGGCGAGCACGAGCCCGGTGCGGACGCTTCTGAGGACGGCCCGCAGACTCCCCTGTCGGAGTGGCTGGATGAGCGCGGTATCGAGTTCGTCGATGTTGTCGGTATCGCCACCGACTATTGCGTGTTTGCAACCGCTCGCGATGCGGTCGATGCAGGCTACGAGACTCGCGTGCTGCTTGACTTGACCGCGCCCGTGCACGAGGACAAGCTCGATGACGTGGTTGCCGAACTTGAAGATGAGGGCGTTGAGGTGGTTGAGGTTCTCTAACCCCCCACCAGTTCTGCCGGTGACTCGCTATCTAGGCGGGCGCTGAATACCGGGCACTTAATACACAGAGGCGGGGAGCCTGGGATGTACCATCCCAGGCTCCCCGCCTCTTATCGTCCCCATGGCCTCGCCCAACCCGCATTGAACGGAGGCTCTCTTAGCTCCCCAACCCAGCATTTTCGGGCACGCAAAAGCCCGCGAGCGCATACACACCCGCGGGCTTCCACCCCTCAACCTTTAGAGGGTGCTAAGACTAGCCCTTAGTCTCGCAGAGGTACACCTTGGCCTCGCCATCTTGGACGTTAATGCCACCCCTCATCGAGTTCATAGAGTTAGAGATTTCGCCCTGAATAACGCGCGGCGACAGGTACGAACCACCCGCGCCACCGGCACCGGAGAACTGCAGGTAGCTCACGCTCTGGCGAATACCATCAGGGTTGTTATTCCACTTCTGAATGGTCGTAATAGCAGACAGCGCCAGCGCAGCACCCGAACCGCCGCCACCGTAGCCGCCGCCACCGCCTCCGGACATTGCGAACTGGTAGCCGTTGAACTCGGCAGCGGTTTCCTCGGCGGAGAATTCGATGCGCTCGCCACCGGGCAGAGTCAGCACTTCAAGGTTCTTCGGGTCGTTATTGTCGAGCTGGTAGCTATAAGCGACAGCACCATTACCGCCCTTAGCCTTAAAGCCGGAGCCGCCCGCGTTACCTGCGGCCGAAGAGCTGTACAGCACCTGGTTATTCTGGCTGTCGTAGCTAAAGATATGGTTGGGGCTACCGGTCGGCACCTCAGGCTTAGCTGCGCCCGCGCCACCTGCACCGTTGTTTCCGCCCTTACCGCCGTCAACAGATACCTTAGTGTTCAGACTGTGGGTGTAGAACTGGGTGCCCGTGGTGGCGTCTCCACCGCGAGTGCTCAAACCGCTACCCGCAAAGCTGCGGATGGGACGAACAGTCGGATGGTAAAAATTCGTCACGCTCGCATCAAGAACAGCAGGGAAATGCTTAGCGTGAGGCGCTGAAGTGTAGGAGTAGGTGACGCCGCCGCCACCGCCACCGCCTGCAACAGCGATGACTTCGCCGTCAATCAGCAGTGCCGAGGCGCCGCCGCCGGGGTGTCCATAAACCTCAACGGTGCCCTTAGGACC
This sequence comes from uncultured Rothia sp., assembly GCF_963544205.1. GTDB lineage: Bacteria > Actinomycetota > Actinomycetes > Actinomycetales > Micrococcaceae > Rothia. The sequence goes on along the minus strand of NZ_CAUUDY010000023.1, from coordinate 13,728 downwards.
GTCTTCAAGTTCCCTCCACTTGAGGGCGCCCGGGTAACGTTTGGTCACTTCAGCCACCACTTCGGCAGGCATGGTGAATCGGGGTGCGTCGCCGCCGTCGCCGTAGCCACGCCCGCCTCGTCCGGGTCCACCAGTCACAAGATTGCCCCGCCGATGGTAGTTATCTCCAGAACCGCCGCCAGCAATGACACGAACCGTCTGTCCCGGCTTCACTTCAACGATTCCGGTGGTTCGGGCGCCCGAGCCGCTTTCGTGGCCAGTGTCGCTGACTCCGCCACCACCAAAAATATCAAAGCGGATCCTATACACGTTAGCGGGGACGGTGAATTCCTCTTCTACACGATAGTCACTATATCCCCTCAAGAACTTGTGGGGACTGTCAGCAAAGACGCAGTCCAGGGATGCGGCGAACGCGGGAACAGCAGCCGAGGTGGCGATAACGGGGGCAGCCCACGCGGCACCCGCAACGACCCTGCGGCGAGAAATTTGAGTAGACATCAATGTCCTTCGGTGTGGTTAGTTCAGGTGCTCGCTCCCCTACCGCGCGCAGGGCGGCAGACGGTGCCGGGCTGATGAACCCCCGGAGGCGGGGCTCATCAGGTGCTACGCTACCGCCTCAGTTGCGAAGCGGAAAATACGGTACTTCAGGTGTGCGTGGTTGGGAAACGGTGACCTGGTGTCTCTCTATATGTGCACCGCTCATGCACTCAGCACTGCCCTTTTATTCATACTGGCCGGTGTCTAAGAACGGGGAGGTATCCGTACCGAAGATTGCGTTCGGCGCCGGATGTTACCTCCTCTTCTACCCTACAGGTATAAGGCTCTAGTTGAGGGTCATGTCTGCCTATGCGACCAAATATTACGGACACGCAAAAGCCCCGCGAGCACAAAAAACTCGCGGGGCTTCCCCCTTATCCAAAGGTATTTACGTGCTCATCTTGGTCAGGAAAGGTTGATCATACCTCACAGAGATACACCGTCGCGGTGCCCCCCTCACCATACTGCGAGCCTTTGTATGCATTATTGGCCCGAGAAATTTCACCTTCCATGACGCTCGGAGCAAGGTAAGATCCACCCGCGCCACCTGCACCGGCAAGCTGCGCAGAGCTGATGCTCTGGCGAATACCGTTAGGGTTGTTATTCCACTTCTGAGCAATCGTGATAGATGACTGCGAGAGCGCCGCGCCGGAGCCGCCACCGCCATAACCGCCGCCGCCACCGCCGGACACGATGACCTGCGCGCCGTTGAAGTATGGGGCGAGATGATAGTAGGACAGATTTTTATAGAGTCCATCGGAGTTTCGGAGAGTTTCATAGCCTTCCGCAGAGAACCCATCGTGGTTATCCAACTGGTAGCTCACAGACATTACTCCGTCGCCACCTTTTCCTTGCAGACCATTAGTACCGGGATTACCTGCGGTCGAGGAGCTATAAAGCACCTGCTTATTCTGGCTATCAAAGCTAAAGATGCTGTTGGGAGTGCCGGTCAGCACGGTCGGCTTAGCACCACCGGCGCCACCGATACCATTACCGCCACCCTTGCCACCTTCAACAGTTAGCTGAATGTTCGGGTCCTGAGCATAATATTCACGTCCGGTTGTGGCGTCACCACCGCGTGCTCGTTCCCCCGAACCGCCCACACTTTGCACAGGCGGGCGGGTCTGATTTTCCGGACCAATCATACGAACGTCGACAATTCCAGGGAAATGGTCCGAGTCAGGTTCCGTCGTGAACATTGTTGCCCGGGTGACACCACCGCCACCGCCACCAGCAACAGCGATAACCTCACCGTTGATGAGCAGAGCCGAGGAACCGCCGCCCGAGCATCCGTAGACTTCCTCCATAGGTTGCTTAGGATGCGGACCGTGATCCCAATCAGCAGCCCACACCCAGCGCTTGGATAGCTTCTTCATCACGTCATCAGGAATTCTGGAGCTGGGAACTCCACCACCGTTACCGAAACCTTGGCCACCTTGGGAACCTTCAGTCCGGTACTCATCTAAATTGTCAGCGCCGTACCCTCGGACTTCGAGCATACCGCCGCCACCTGCAATGAGCTCGATAGTTGCCGGACCAGGCACCCCAACAACTCCGGTTACTTTCGCTCCTGAGCCACCGAGAGAGCTTTTGTCAAAGCCTCCGCCACCTGCGCCACCAATAAGTTCAAAACGTATCTTATAGAAGGTAAGGCGGCTATAAAGATATTCCGTTTCTTCCCCGCGGTTATACATGTCAGCATAGGCATACATGTAAGGTTTTTCAGACACGGTGCAATCCGGTCTTGAAGCAGCATAAGCTGGCACGATTGCTGAAGCCGCAATTACGGGGGTTGCCCAGGCGGCACCCTTCACGACCTTACGGCGAGAAATATGAGACATCACTGTCCTTCAAAGGTTGGTGTAGCCGTTCTTCCAGCCTATTTCTCGCACTCGGCTCGGCAGAATAACGACTACATGGTGTTTCTTTAAGGAAACTCTTCCAATGACGGCGGCAATGCCAGACCTGGGAAGGGCTTCCACCAATAGGGTACATGAATCAGGTTTTAGAGACACCCCAAAAGGTCATAAAACACCATATCAGGACAGTTTTATGCCCACTTTGCGTCTATCCATCAGTCTCTTTCATAAGTTCAGAACACACAAAAGCCCCGCGAGCGCACACACTCGCGGGGCTTCTCTATACGTTCTATCTATGTTTTAGCGTCGGCCAACGAACCAGTCCGACAGCTTATCGAGACGCGCCTGAATCTGCTCCACAGAAGCCTGCGCGACCGCCGGGCCGCCGCAAATCTTGCGCAGCTCGTTGTGAATCACGCCGTGCGGTTTGCCCGAACGAATCGACCACGCCGCCACATTCTTCGCCAGTTTGTTGCGTAGCGCCTTCAGCTGGCGGTGATCCACCACCGAGGGTGCCGCCGTCGCGGGGCGGCGTGCCGCGTGCTCACGCTGATGCGCGCGCAGCAGCGTACCGACCTGCTCGGCGTCCAGCAGGCCCGGAATCCCCAGGAAGTCCTGCTCCTCCTCACTACCCACAGCAAGGTTGCCGGAGGCGAACTCGGCACCGTCGAACAGCACACCGTGGAAGGACGCCTCGGAGCCGAGCGCTTCAAACTTGCCCCGGGCCAGCTGCTCGGAGGCGCGTTCCTCACGGTTTGCTTCCTCGAGCAGATGGTCGTCCAGCCCCTCGACCATGGGGTCGATTTCCTGGGGTGCGCCGCGGTCGAGGGCGTGGTCGCGTTCTACTTCCATATCGTTGGCGAGCATCATCAGCTGCGGCACCGAGGGTAGGAACACGGACGCGGTTTCGCCGCGCTTGCGGGCACGCACGAAACGGCCAATCGCCTGGGCGAAGAATAGCGGGGTGCTGGTGCTGGTGGCGTACACGCCCACGGCGAGGCGGGGCACGTCCACGCCCTCGGACACCATGCGCACGGCGACCATCCACCGCTGCATGCCCTCACGGAACTCATCAATTTTCGCGGAGGCTTCGCGATCGTCCGAGAGGATCACGGCGGGGTATTCGCCGGTGATTTTTTGCAGCTGTTCGGCGTAGGCTTTGGCGTCCGCGTGGTCGGTGGCGATGACGAGCGCACCGGCGTCGGGCACGGTGCGGCGCACCTCGGTCAGACGCTTGTCAGCAGCGGCGAGCACGGTCGGAATCCACTCACCGTTAGGGTCGAGGGCTGTTCGCCACGCCTGGGAGGTAATGTCCTTGGTGAAGCCTTCGCCGAGGTTTGCCGCCATCTCCTCACCCGCGGAGGTGCGCCAACGCATCTGGCCCGAGTACGCCATAAAGATGACCGGGCGCACCACGTGGTCCTTCAGTGCGGGGCCGTAACCGTAAGAGTAGTCCGCCTTGGAACGGCGGATACCGTCATTGTCCACCTCGTAGGTGACGAACGGAATCGGGGAGGTATCCGAACGGAACGGGGTACCGGTCAGCGCCACGCGGCGGGTCGCATCGTCAAATGCCTCGCGCAGACCGTCGCCCCAGGAGAGGGAGTCACCGGCGTGGTGAATCTCATCAAAAATTACGAGGGTCTTCGTCGCCTCGGTGTTGCGGGCGTGCAGCTGCGGCTTATTCGCCACCTGCGCGTAGGTCAGCGCCACGCCCTTGTAGTGGCGGCTGATGGTCACGTCCGCGTTCTTGAAGTTCGGGTCAATGGGAATACCAACCTTCGCGGCGGCGTCAGCCCACTGCTTTTTCAGGTGGTCGGTGGGCGCCACAACGATGAGCTGGCGGACCGTGCCGCGGTTGAACAGTTCCTTGGCGAGGGTCAGCGCGAAGGTGGTTTTACCCGCACCGGGGGTTGCAACTGCCATGAAGTCGCGGGGGTTGGTTTCGAAGTACTTCTGCATGGCTTCTGCCTGCCAGGCACGCAGGCTGACGGAAGTACCCCAGGGGGCGCGGTCGGGGTATGCCGGGGAGAGCTTCGGCTTCACCATACTGTCGAATAGTGTGGGTTCCTCTGCGGGTGCGCTCATTCTCTCCTTCTTCCTCGTCTGCCTCTGCTGGTTCCCTCTGCCGACTCAGAGCTAGTTGCCTCAGCGCAGACACCTCTCCCCCTCTTGGAGGTGGGCGTCTGGTGTTCCTGATGCTCTGGTGTTTCTGGCGTTCTGGCGGTCCGGGCACAGCGAGGTTAAATTCTAGCACCACATCCGCGGGTTGGGCCGGGCTGTGGTGCAAGAATTTGGCGCTCGTCAGCAAAGTCTCATGAGGCGTTTAGAACCTTCGATCTTCGCAGCTGAGCATGTTATTCAGATGTATTGTCTAGCGCCTATTATTCGCCGGAGCCGTTGTCGCCGTCGTTGCCGGGTGCGAGGCCTTCGTAGATTTCCTTGCACTGGGGGCAGACGGGGAACTTCTGCGGGTCGCGGCCGGGTACCCACATTTTGCCGCAGAGGGCGCGCACGGGTTCGCCGGTCAGTGCCGATTCGAGGATCTTTTCCTTGCGTACGTAGTGGGAGAAGCGCTCGTGGTCGCCGGGCTCAGAAAGCTGGGTTTCTTCGCGTTCGAGCAGTGCGGTGCCGCCTGCGGTTCCGGGGCCAAAGGGGTCTTCGATGCCTTCGATCGAGCTCATGTTTCTCCTTGATGATGAGGTGGGATACATAGGGTGAGGGGTGCCGCCGCATGGGTGGGCGGTCGGCGCCTTCTCTATTTTAGTAGCTGTTGGCAGGTGCTGAGCCCACGGGCGGTCAATATGGAGGCAGGCCACAGCTGGGCCATAGGCTCTTAGGTATTGCGGTGAGCTTCTTTCCGTCAGAAGTTCGGGGCTAGAATTTCGGGCGGCATAGAAGCATAGAAAAGGGGTTCCGCGCCAGGCGTAGTACCTAACACGGAACCCCTCTCGTTTATTCCTGATGTGCTGGAGCTTCGACTCTTGTTAGTTCGCTTGGAAACGTGCCACGCGTTCCAGCATCTTGGAGCTGACCTTGTCGTAGCGGTGACCGCCCCACGCCACGCCACCCACGAGCAGTGCGGCACCAATCAGGAGCTGAATCAAGCCACCGAAGACGAGGGTTAGTAGATCTTGGGTCACGAAAATGTACACAACAACCGAGATACCGCCGGGTAGCGCGCTGAGCATCACCAGAATTACGGTGAGCATGAGCAGCAACTGATTAGCGAAGCCCTCATTGTTCTTCGGGTTCTTGAACGGGTTAGCACCCGGAGGCGCCACGGGCGGGCTAATGAAGGTGTCCATCACGCTACCCATACCAGCCGCTGCGGCGAGCACGCCCAGCTGGTGCATCAGCACGATGGGGAAAAGCTCCAGGTGTCCATTTGCCGCTGAGGCGACGAACACCATCACCACCACGATCGGAACCATCAGGATGCTGTAACCCCAAAGACGGCCGAGACGATCGTCAATACCGCGTAGCGGGGAGAGCACGTGCAGGCTGAATGCGGTGTTGTCGTAGGAGACGAGATAGCACATGTAGTAGCCGGTGAAGACGGTGCAGAAGTACATCCAGAATCCGAAGAGCTGCATCACGCCACTATTGATGATCTGGTTAGCTTCAGCCGCGTTGACGCCGTTAAAACTGGCCCGACTTTCGAAGGAGCCTACAGAGCTCAGGAACAGGGGCATAGCCACCGTCAGTATCAGGTAAAGCATGGCGGTGCTTGCGGTCAGCAGCTGCAGACGGTTGTCTTTCAGAAATGAGTGCAGGGTTCGTGCCGCCACGGCGCCACGCGGGGTTGCGGGGAACCGTGCCAACAGACCCAAATCACCTGCGGCGACTTCGGCAGCGCTGGCGTGGTGCGCGCTACCGCCCACATTCGCCATGGAGCGTGCCAGGTTCTTACCCCACAGCCACCATCCGCCAGCCAGGTAGACGAGGGTCAGAGCCAGGCAACCAAGGGCGGTACCCATATTGCCGGTCGCCATAAAGTAGGGCACCGCAAATGCCGACCCGAAGGGCGTCACGCTGAGCCACGGCAGGTAGGGCAGCACCTCTTCCCAGTGCTTGGTCAGGTAGGTTATCGTTCCACCGAAGATAAAGCCGGCGCTCATCATCAGTAGCATGGCAACGATCATCAGGGTGTTGGCGATGCGCGGGTTATCATTCAGCGCCATGCCCAGGCGGTTGGCGAGACGAGCCCACACCATGAGGTTCGCAAGGCCGAGCACGCAGCAGATGAGGTACACGACCAGCGCGAGCGGTTGCGATATAAACGCGATCGCACCCAGCAGCACGGCAATGATGCTGGCGATGCCGGGGATACCCACGAACCCGCCGAGGAACTGGCCCTTCTGCAGGGTGGAGGGTTTGATGGGGAAGAGCACGAATCGGCTCTCGTCCAAGGTGCCGTCCAGTCCGCTGAAGAAGATAGGGACGATAGCCCAGGCGAGCGCAATAACCGCGCCTACCAGGAGGGTTCCGAGCTGACCGTATTCGGGTACCTCCGAGTTAGCGATAACGTATGCGGAGCCGAGGCCGAAGAGCATACCGCCCGCATAAAGCGCCGCAAAAATCAGGCCGATGAGCGCCCAGATGCTTCGGCGGAAGGAAGCGAGCACATACTGCCACTTTAGTGAGACGAGGTGCCCAACCATGACAATCCTTCCGAGGAGGTGCGGCCGCCGACCAGCTGCACAAATCGTTCTTCAAGGCTCACGCCGGCGCGTACTTCGTCGACGGTTCCGGCGGCGAGAATACGGCCGGAGTCCATGACGGCTACGTGGTCGCACAGGCGCTGAACGAGGTCCATCACATGCGAGGAGATAATGACAGTTCCGCCGGAGGCAACGAAGCCACGCAGAATGTCCTGAATATTGGCGGCAGAAACCGGGTCGACCGCTTCGAAAGGCTCATCCAGGATCAGTACGGAGGGCGCGTGAACGAGAGCGGCGGCGAGCCCAATCTTCTTGGTCATACCGGCGGAGTAGTCGGCAACGGCACGACCCGCAGCGTCGGTCAGGTCCATGGCCGCGAGCAGATCCTTAACGCGGGAGGCGACGGTTTCCTTATCGATTCCGTGCAGGTAGCCGGAGTAGGTGATGAGCTGCTCGCCGGTGAGCTTGTCGAAGAGGTGCACGCCGTCGGGCAGCACGCCCAGGTGTGCTTTCGCCTTGAGCGGGTCGGTCCACATGTCGATGCCGCGCACGTACGCGGTGCCCTCAGTGGGCTGAAGCATACCGGTGACCATGGAGATGGTGGTGGTCTTACCGGCACCATTGCGGCCGACCAGTCCGTAGAAGGATCCGGAGGGGATGTCGAGGTTGATGCGGTCGACGGCGACCTTCTGACCGAATGCCTTGGTGAGGCCGCGGATTTCGATTGCGGGGCGAGCGCCAGCCGCCGGTGCGGTCTGCGGGGTGACGGGTAGCTGAGGTGCTACCGATGCGGGTACGGAAGCTTCCGGGGCTACAGGTTCAGAAGCTACAGCCTCGGGTACTGCCGCGGCAGGGGTTGCCACGGTGGGGTTTGCGGGTGCCTCTACTGCGGTCTCTTGTACCGGGTTCTGCGGTGAACCTGGCTCGTTCAGATTGGGGTCCTGGGGAAAGTGACTAGTGTTCATATTTTTACCCTACCACCCCCCATGAGGTCTAGCAGGTTTGGTGATGAAACCTGCATTATTAAGTACTCACAATGCATAATATGGACATTCTGGGGTGCTATGTGTAGCGTCCTAGCGCTCTATCAGACAGGTTGAGTCGCCTGCTCTCCCCCACCTCACAACCGCGAAAAACCACAAACGCAGAACGGGCTACCGCCCACCCAGCAGCACGAGTGCAAAGGTAGACGATAGCCCGTCCGTATTCAAAGTTTCAGCCGGTTAGACCGGCTCAGATCCCTTCGCGAGCTGTTTTTAGAACAGCGCCATGGTCAGCGCCGCACGTGCCTTCACGGTGCGCGGGTCAGATGCACCCACCACGTCGAAGAGCTGCACGAGGCGCTCGCGCACGCGCGCCTTATCGTCGGGGCCGACCGCGCTGAACAGGCGCAGCAGACGGTTGTAGGCGTCCTCCACATGACCGCCGACCAGGTCCAGGTCGGCTACGTTGAACGCGGCGTCAATGTTCAGGGGGTCTGCCGCGGCCGCCGCGCGTTCGGTTGCCATGTTCAGGTCCTTCACGCGGGCAAGCAGTTCAACCTGTTCCAGGCCGAGCTTCGCTTCCTTATCGCCGGGGTTCTCGGCAATTGCCTTGCGGTATGCGGCGCGTGCACCCTCCAGGTCGCCGCGGTCGAGGGCGGCGACGGCTTCTGCGTGCAGGGGCGGCAGGGGCTTTTCATCTTCGGGAACGACCGGGTCGAAGCCGCCGGGCAGCTGGTACTGCGCCGCGAGCTGCAGAACCTGGGAGAGCACATCCCCGAGGTCTTCTGCACTGACCGGGCCGGTGTAAATCGGTGCCGGGCGGCCAGCCAGAACGGCAACGCCAGCGGGCACGCCGCTCACGCCGAATGCCTGGGCAGCCTCGGGGAGCTTGGTGACGTCCACGGCGGCGCAAATCATGGTGCCTGCGGCGGAGTCGACGAGCTTCTGCACGCCTTCGAGCATCTGCAGTGAGGAGGGCGAGTGCGGCGCGTAGAGCGCGAAAATCACGGCACCCTGGCTGGAGAGCTGCACGAACTTCTGGAACTCTTCGGGGGTGTTGACCTCGTAGCGCCAGGTGGGTGCGGAGGGGGTCTGTTCGCCAGCAGACTGTGCCGCGTTGGGGTTCAGTTCCATGGCGTTACGTACGGAGGCGGGAATCTCCTGTGCCGCACCGCCCTGCGCGCCGTTACCCTGCACTGCACCGTTCTGTGCTGCGTTCTGGGATGCGCCGCGGTCTGCCGGATCAAAAATAATGCTCATCCTGGGCTCCTTTACGTTCTGTATCTTCTTGCGTGCGGGCTACCCTCACGCGTTCCTTCCTCTATTATCCCCACAACGCACCGTTGCGAACGCCCGTTCTATGCCGCCTACGCTCTGAGCTCATGCCGAGGATAGCGTTGGGACTAGTGTCTAGACCGCCTCACTGATACCTTTCCCACCTGCGCTCCCATACCTCTAACGTTCACCGTTGACGCCGTAACAAAGTAAACCAGCCGGTAGAATGGCACAGTAGAGAAAAAATACCCGGAATGATCCGGAAAGGAAGAGCATGAGCGAGAAGAAAGCCTCAGCAGCTCCCGAAGAGACGTCATCGTCTGACGAGCCACGCAAGAAGGAATCCCTCACCGACCAGATTACGGAGACCTTCAGTGAGCTGACCGAAAGCATCAGCCAGGTGCGTTCCAACCGCCGCCGTGCGTCCATGCCTCCTACGGATACTATTCCGGTGGTCCCCGCCGCTTCTGAGGATGCTCCCCCAGCGCCGAAGGTGGTCGGCAACGGCAAGACCTCGATGATGCACAACCCGGTTGCGTTCGGTTTCCTCATGACCGTTGGCGTGGGTCTGGCGCTCTTCGCCTACTACATTTTCAATAATGTGGGTGCCCTGGTGGGTTGGGTGACCGGCGCTATTTTCATTGCTCTGGGTCTGGACCCGATTGTGCGTCGCCTGGAGTCCTGGGGCATTAAGCGCGGTATCGGTGTGATTGCTGTGCTTGCTGGTTTTGCTGGCGCCGTGACCGGTCTGGTCATGACCATTGGCCCGATTATTAGCGAGCAGGCATCTAAGTTTGTTCAGTACGCGCCGGGTATCTATCAGAACACGATTGATTCTGATTGGTACCACGAGCTTGATCAGCGCTTTAACATCAGCAGCTGGGTGAATGAGAACGTCCCGAAGTTCTTGGAGTCGACTTTCTCTTCGTCTCAGGTCAATAGCTTCATGTCGAGCCTGGTTTCTGCGGGTTCTACTCTGGCGCAGAGCGTGACCGGCGTAATTATTGTCTTGTTCCTGTCCCTGTACTTCCTCACCTCGATGGACACCATCAAGGCGTGGGGTGTTCGTCTGGCGCCGGCTTCTAAGCGTGTGCGCGTCAAGTACATTACCGACAAGATTACTGAGTCGGTGGGTAACTACGTGATGGGTCAGGCTCTGGTTGCTGTTCTGAATGCTTTTGTGGCGTTCTTTATTATGCTGTTTCTGGGCTTTAGCTTCCCGCAGTTGATGGCTTTGGTGGTCATGATTCTGGCGTTCATTCCGCTGGTTGGTGGCGTGATTGCGCTGATTTTGACCTCGCTGATTCTGCTGACTCAGGGCTGGAGTATGGCGCTGTGGTTTGCGGTGGCGTACTTCCTGTACCTGCAGGTGGAGGCGTACCTGATTTCTCCGCGTATTATGGCTCGTGCGGTGTCGGTTCCTGCCGGTGTTGCGATTATTTCGGTGGCTGCCGGTGGCGCTCTCTGGGGCGTGCTGGGTGCTCTGATTGCTATTCCTGTGGCAGCTTCCATGCTGATTCTGGTTCGCGAGGTGTTCATTCCTCGCCAGGACCAGCTGTAGTCACCTCTAGGTTTCTCTACGCGCTCGTTGCTCTCCCCTAGGGCAGGCATCGAGCTTAGATACGAAGGCGGCGGCTTTGGATGTTCTATCCAAAGCCGCCGCCTTTACGTTTATGCGCTGAGCGTTTAGAGCTCAGTAATTTCTTCTGCCACCGCACCGTTGTACTCGGTGGGCAGTTCAGTGGGCACACCGGTTACGATGCTGACAATAGTGTTCAGGACCTGCTGCACGGACTTCTCGCCCACCCACAGGTGCTTGCAACCCTCGAAGGGAAGAACCTGGGTGCGCGGTACCGCCGCGAAACGCTCACGCGCCGCCGGAGGCTGCAGGTAGTCGTCGTGCTCAGGCACCAGCGCGTACAGCGGGTTCGAGATCTTGTTCCACTCATCCAGCTCAGCCGGGTGCACGCGGTGCAGCGGCGGGGAGAGCAAAATAGCGCCGGTGAACTCGTTCGCGTATTCGGGGGCGTACTTGAGCACCAGCTCGGTGCCGAAGGACCAGCCGACCAGCCAGGGGTTCGGCAGGGCGCGCTCGCGCACGAACTTCAGGATTGCATCGAAGTCCTTCTTCTCGGCAAAGCCGCCGTCAAAGACGCCTTCGCTGGTGCCGCGAATCGAGGAGGTGCCGCGAGTGTTGAAGCGCAGCACAGCGATGTTCGACAGCGCCGGCAGACGGAAAGACGCCTTCTTGTACACGTGGGAGTCCATGTAGCCGCCGTGGGTGGGCAGCGGGTGGAAGGTCACCAGGGTTGCCTTGATTTCGCCTTCGGGCAGGGCGAGTTCACCGACGAGGCGCTTGCCGTCCGCGGTGGTGACGGTGAAGTTCTCGCGGCGTGCCGGCAGAACGGTGCGTGCCTTAATGGGGGTGGGCTCAGCGGCGGTGCTGAAGACGTAGCGGGCGGGATCGAATTCCTGCTCGCGGGTAATATCGGCGGTGTTGCTCATTGCGTTCCTTCAAGAATCGGATTCGAGAATGTGGACTAGGGTCTTTGGTCTTTGGTCTTTGGCTACACCTAAAGTGCAGTGTTCAGCTTATTTGCGGCGGGTGCGCCAGCAGTGCTGATGCCAGTGCCTGCGTTCATCAATGGCGCGGCTACGCCCCATCGTGTGGCTTTCCTGCCACACCACCAGGTGCGCGGTTCTGGGCGGAATCGGGCGGTAGCATTCGGGGCAGGTGTAGGTTTTTTGGGCGTTGACGGCGGGAATGTATTGCACCAGCCAGTCGCCGTATCGGTCACGTTCCAGTCGGGGCGCAGGGTCCAGGATCCTGCTGATATCACGCCCTGCGGGTGCTTGACGGTGCCACTTATCGCTGGTGGTGCCGGATGCTCGCCTGCCGGGATGATTCTTACGTGCCATGAGCCCTATTCTACCGCGCCCCGCAGCCTTCTCTATCTACCAGCCTCGCCGCTGTTCGCTCTGCGCTCTTCTGAGTTCTCACGCCTCTTCTCCTCCGCTTTACATCCTGCGCTGGTTCCCTAGCTCATACCCTCACCTGCTAGAGCCAAACACTTGTACCTGCTAGAGTGGACGGATGCGTATTGTCATTGCTGAATGCTCCGTAGATTATGAGGGCCGCCTCCGCGCCCACCTGCCCCGCGCTACCCGCCTGCTGATGGTCAAGAATGACGGCTCCGTCCTCATTCACTCCGACGGCGGTTCCTACAAGCCCCTGAACTGGATGAGCCCTCCCTGCTCCCTGCTGGTGGCTGATCGTGAGGACGTTCCGCAGAGCATCCGTGAGGACCTGGAATCCGATGTTCAGCAGCTGTGGACCGTTCAGGCGGCGAAGAGCGATGACCGCCTCATGATTCGCATCTACAAGATTGAGCACGAGCACGCCACCGACCTGGGTATTGACCCCGGCCTCATTAAGGACGGCGTGGAGGCTGACCTGCAGCGCCTGCTCGCCGAGCAGATCCACACTCTCGGCGAGGGCTATTCGCTGGTGCGCCGCGAGTACCCGACCGCTATCGGTCCGGTCGACATCATGGCGAAGGACGCGCACGGCGTCTCTGTGGCGGTCGAGCTCAAGCGTGTGGGTGATATCGATGGCGTGGAGCAGCTGACCCGCTACCTGGAGTTGCTCAACCGTGACCCGCTGCTGGCTCCGGTGCGCGGTGTATTTGCGGCGCAGACGATTAAGCCGCAGGCGCGCACCTTGGCTGAGGACCGCGGCATCCGCTGCGTGAGCCTGGATTACGACGCGATGCGCGGCGTAGACGACTCGGCTGACCGCCTGTTCTAAACGGCTCTAGCTAAACAGTTCTAGCTAGGCGGCTACACATAGCTTGAGGGGCGCCTCCCACCCATGGGAGGCGCCCCTTATTCTATGCACACGACCGACCTCAGATACACCCGAGCCCAGATACACCAATCGCCGGTGTCCCTCCCCTTTACGGGGTGGAACACCGGCGAGGTGTACACAGCGGCTAATTCCCTCTGCGGAGAACCGGCTTTAGATCTGTGCGTGCTTTGCAGCGATGGTCACGTGATCGTTCGAGACGGTCAAGAAACCTGCGTTGAGGATGGTCTTAATGGTCTCACCCTCAACAGGTTCAATGAGCAGCTCGCCGTCCTGTGCCAGCAGCGTGCAGGTGGGGATCATACCCGGCAGGATGCCGAGGTCACCGCTGACGGAGCGTGCACGAACGTACTTCGCTTCGCCAGTCCACACGACGCGTTCGCGGGAAACAACTTCAACTTTCAGAGCCATGATTACTTAGCTCCAGTCTGTGCCTTGATTTCCTCGTAGCGGCGCATAACGTCGTCCATACCACCAATGTTGTAGAACGCCTGCTCGGGGATGTGGTCGACATCGCCGTTGCAGATCATCTGGAAGGACTCGAT
>NZ_CAUUDY010000022.1:0-22320 GCF_963544205.1 uncultured Rothia sp. | reverse complement strand
CGTCGTTTCCTTTCCGGTGGTGACAAGGTCAAGGCAATGATTCAGTTCCGTGGTCGTGAGCAGCAGCGCCCCGAGATGGGTGTGCGTCTGCTGGAGCGTCTGGCGGCTGAGCTGGCTGAGGTGAGCACCGTTGAGTCTCGCCCCCGTCAGGATGGCCGCAACATGGTGATGGTTCTGGCTCCGCTTCGCGGTAAGGCAGAGGCTCGCCGTGAGCAGGGCGCCGGCGGTCGCAAGGGTCGCGAGCGTATTGACACGACCAAGGCGAAGCCCGTAACTAATTCTCTGGCAGACGCTATGCCTGCCGAGTTGAAGGCACAGGCTTCCGCCGAGTAGGGAACCGGGTCGTCACTTTAGGATGGGCACGCGCCTCCACCGTTGGGTGGATGTTGCGGGTTCACCCGGTGCCGGTTCCGAGGCACCTCGTTGGGGGTGCCTCACCTTTGGTCCTTGGGGCTGATGCGTGTATCGCTCAACCCCACTAAGCTACCCCGCCGTTGTGGCGGGGGATGAATGTAAGGAGAACGGCAGCTATGCCGAAGCAGAAGACCCACTCTGGTGCTAAGAAGCGCTTCAAGCTCACCGGTAGCGGCAAGGTTAAGCGCCAGCAGGCGAACCGCCGCCACTACCTGGAGCACAAGTCCTCTCGTCTGACCCGTCGTCTGGCTTCTGACCAGATCGTTACCGGCGGCCAGGCAAAGGTTGTCAAGAAGATGCTGGGTAAGTAAGCAACGCTTACTCTCTGCACCTGGCGCACCGATAGTGGTGCGCACTGATTAAAGACTCGCTCCTGTTCAGCGTGATATGTGAGCTGTTCAGGACATAAGACGAAGGAGACACACGTGGCACGTGTGAAGCGCGCGGTTAACGCGCACAAGAAGCGCCGTACTATTCTCGATCGTGCATCCGGCTACCGCGGTCAGCGTTCTCGCCTGTACCGTAAGGCTAAGGAGCAGGTCACTCACTCGCTGGTTTACAGCTACGACCACCGTCGTAAGAAGAAGGGTGACTTCCGTCGCCTGTGGATTCAGCGTATCAACGCTGCTTCCCGCGCACAGGGCCTGACCTACAACCGCTTCATCCAGGGCCTGAAGGCTGCTGGTGTTGAGGTTGACCGCCGTATGCTGGCTGAGCTGGCTGTTAACGAGCCCGCTGCCTTCAACGCACTGGTTGAGATTGCTAAGAACAACCTGCCCGAGGACACCTCGGCTCCCAAGGCTTAATTAGCCTAGGTTGTGTGCTTCTGCCCCTGAAGATCTAGGTTCGGGGTGGGATGCTCAAGCGTCGTGAGCGGCCGTCTGCACTTTTGAGTGTGGGCGGCCGCTTTCTGCGTATCTGGGGGTTGTGCTTGTGGCTGTTGTGCTTCTGACTGTTCTGCGTTCTTTGGGTGCGTCTTTGCCTGTACCCTTTAAGAGTGAACTTTTTTGAACGTATTAGTACCCCCGTTGTGATGTCCAATCCGCAGGCTGATCGTGTGCGCGATATTGCGAAGCTGCGTACCCGCGCGGCGCGCACGAAGAAGGGCCAGTTCCTGGTGGAAGGCCCGCAGGCTGTGCGTGAGGCGTTGAAGGCGCACCTGAAGAGCCCCATCCTGGACGCTGTGTATGTCACGGAGGCGGCGTTTGACCGTCATGAGGATATTGCTGAGTTGCTGGAGCAGGTCTACGGCACTCCCACCCCGGAGGAGGGTCGCCGCGTTTTTATGCGTGTGGTGACCGATGAGGTGCTGGAGGCGATGGCTGATTCGGTGAGCCCGCAGGGTATTATTGCGGTTTCCTTTATGGTGGATGCCTCGTTCTCGCTGCTGTGGGGTGAGGGCGCGTTGAACCCGAAGCTGATTGCTGTGCTGTCTCGTGTGCAGGATCCGGGTAATGCGGGCACTATTCTTCGCGTGGCTGATGCGGCCGGTGCTGACTTGGTGATTACGACTAAGGGGTCGGTGGATTTGTATAACCCGAAGACGGTGCGTTCTACCGCGGGCTCGCTGTTCCATGTGCCGATTATTCAGGGCGTGCAGCTGGAGGATTTCGCGGAGGATGTGAAGTCTCAGGGTACTGCTGTGCTGGCTGCTGACGGCTATGGTGCGGTGAATCTGCAGGAGTTGAGCGAGTACACTGTGGCCCGTCGTGCCGGTGTGGAGGCGAGCGCCCCGTCCGGCGTGAAGGGTAATTTTGATCTTTCGAAGCCGACAATGTGGCTTTTCGGGAATGAAGCTCAGGGTTTGAACGTTGAAGAGAAGGCTGCCGCCACTATGCGTGTGGCTGTTCCTGTCTATGGTTCGGCTGAGTCTTTGAACGTGGGTACGGCTGCTGCTGTGTGCCTGTATGCTTCGGCGATGGCTCAGCGCGGCGTTTCCCGCTAGGTTTTCTTGGTTGGGCGGTTCGTGGCTGTGATGCAGCGGCGGGCCGCCTTCGCCTCATAGTTTTAGAGTTTTGGTTTAGGGCTGTAGAAAGGGAATTATGTCTGCTCCTTCTGGTCACTCGGGCTCGGGTGCGATTATTGCCGCGCTGGGCGCGAATCTGGGTATTGCGGTGCTGAAGTTTTTGGCTTTTGCACTGACTCGTTCTTCGTCGATGCTGGCGGAGGCTATTCACTCGGTGGCTGACTCCGGTAATCAGCTGCTTCTTCTTCTGGGCGGTCGCGCTTCGCAGAAGCAGGCTGATGAGGAGCATCCGTTTGGTTATGGCCGTAACCGCTATATTTACGCGTTTATTGTGTCGATTATTATTTTCGCGCTGGGTGGTTTGTTCGCCCTGTATGAAGGTTATGAGAAGCTGCATGATCCGCACGGTATTACCGAGTGGCAGTGGGTTCCGGTGGCTGTTCTGGTGGGTTCGATCCTGCTGGAAGGTAACTCGTTCCGCGTTGCTGTGAAGGAGTCGCGTGATCTGAAGGGCAAGCAGAGCTGGATGCGTTTCTTGCGTACTTCGAAGAACCCGGAGCTTCCGGTGCTTCTGCTGGAGGATGCGGGTGCGTTGCTGGGTCTGATTTTCGCGCTTTTTGGCGTGGGTATGACTCTGTTGACCGGTAATGGTCTGTGGGATGCGTTCGGTACCCTGGCTATTGGTGTGCTGCTGGTCTTTATTGCTGTGTTCCTTGCGGTGGAGATGAAGTCGCTGATTTTGGGTGAGGCTGCTTCGCCGGAGGATTTGGCGAAGATTCGTGCGGCGATTGAGGATGGCGATAGCGAGCGCATTATCCACATTAAGACTGTGCACCTGGGTCCTGAGGAGATTCTGGTGGCGGCAAAGATTCGCATTCATGATGCTGACACTGGTCGTGCGGTGGCTGATGAGATTGACGCGGCTGAGGTTCGTATTCGCGAGGCTGTTCCTGCGGCACGCATCATTTATTTGGAGCCGGATATTTTCCGGGCTTAGTTCTAGGAGATTTTTGTTATGACCGTTGAGATGATCGTTGATGGTTTGCTAAAGATTTTCGTTGGCCTGATCATTCTTTTGGTGTACCTGCGTCTGACTCACCGTTCTCAGGCGGGGCACCAGACCCCGATTGATACCATCGGTAACTTTGTCATCGGTGGTGTGTTCGGTGGCGTGTTGTACAGCAAGCAGATTAGCCTGTTCTACTTTGTCATCTACATGGTGTTTACGCTGTGCATGATTCAGCTGCTGAACGTGGCGACCACGAAGATTCGTTTTCTGCATATGGCGGTGCGTGAGCAGCGCGTGCCGGTCATTACGGATGGTGATATCGATATTAAGAGCTTCCAGCAGGCAGATGTGGTTCTTGATCCGATGCGCCTGATTGCTGACCTTCGTGCGCAGGGTATTTACGACCTGGAAGACATTGAGTTCGCTCAGATTGAACCGAACGGTGCGCTGAGCGTGATCCGTAAGGGTGACGGTGTGCCGAACTTTGCTCTGATTGTGAAGGGTAGCTTGGTCACTCGCGATATCGCGGATGCGCACAAGACCGAGGATTGGGTGTACCTACAGTTGCGTGCCGCTGAGGTCGAGCTTGAGGATGTCTTCCTCATGGAGTTCAAGAACGGCAACCGCCTTCTGATTCTGCTGAATGACGGCACTAATATTCGCCGTGAGGTGGCAGAAGCCTCGAATATGAATGATGAGGAAGAAGAGTGGCAGGAAGGCGTGGAGGAAGCTCCTGAGCCTGAGAATACTGAGGATGCCGAGAAGGAAGTAGCGGAGCACGCTGCTGAGGATGCGCATCCGATGAAGGATTCTAAAGCGTAGAAGAAGGTAGAGAAAGATGAGTGAAGTGTCGCCCTCGTTTGAGGTTCAGGTGGTTGGCGCCGCCGTGGTCGATTCTTTGGTGGCTCCGACCCGTATGCTGGTGGCTCAGCGTTCTGAGCCGCAGACTGTTGCCGGCATGTGGGAGTTCCCGGGCGGTAAGGTCGAACCGGGGGAGAGCTGCGAGCAGGCGCTGGTGCGTGAGCTGAAGGAGGAACTGGGCGTGCAGGCGCGTTTGGGTGCTGAGGTGCCCGGCGCGTACCCGCAGGGCTGGCGTCTGAGCGAGCGTCTGGCGATGCGCGTGTTCTTCGCGGAGATCCTTTCGGGTACTCCGGATACTTTGGAAGATCATAGCGCGCTGCGGTGGATGCCGTTGCCGAAGTCTAAGGATGACGCGCAGGCGTACGATGATTTGCTGGGTTTGCCGTGGATTCCGGCGGATTTGCCGATTGTGGAAGCGCTTCTGCAGCAGCTGCAGGACACTGGCACTGGTGAGGCGTAGACCCAAGGTCTGACCTAATGCTCTGCGCTAGTTCGTTGCGAGGCTAAGTCGCCGTTATGTGACAAACTCGCGGCGGTAACAGGATAAATTTTCTCTATCTTTTTTGACACTGTTTGAAGGCGGGATTCCCTGTGGGGAGTCCCGCCTTTATTCATATTTTGAGGGTGATTTATACGCCATATGAGCCTGACGTGCGTGTTTGTTGGGGTGGTTATTCAAGATGCGTAAAGTTATGGCGACAGGTCGTGTCTAAGAGCCTGCAGTGTAAAGTTTTGCGGGTTTTTGGGGTGCTCAAGCCCCGTATTCCGGGATGAAATCCTGCCCCGTGCGCCGTATGTTTATTAGGTAAGAGAAAACTAACTAATTGGTGATACTGAGATGAACTTTTGGGGAGCCTTCCTCGGAAACTTTTTGATTGGTCTACGCGAGGGCCTCGAAGCGGCACTGGTCGTGGGTATCCTCCTCGCATACATCCGCAAAACCCAGCGTACCCACCTGCTGGCGCCCATGTGGACCGGTGTCGGCGTAGCGGTCCTGCTGTCCCTCGGATTCGGCGCGCTACTGACCTTCGGCCCCGAAACCCTCACCTTCGAAGCGCAGGAAGCCATCGGCGGCTCCCTGTCCATTATCTCGGTCGGCTTCGTCACCTGGATGATTTTCTGGATGGCTGAAAACGCCCGCATGCTCTCCGCCGAGCTGAAGGACAAGCTGGACGCAGCGCAGACCAGCGCTTGGGCGGTCATCCTGCTTGCTGCGCTCTCCGTGGGCCGTGAGGGTCTTGAGACCACCCTGTTCATCTGGTCGGCGACCCGCACCGCAGGTCAGGAAGCGAATGCAACCCCGATGCTCGGTGCGCTGGTCGGTATCGCCATCGCCATTGTGCTGGCGTGGGGCATGATGCGCGGCATGATGCGCATTAACCTCTCGCGCTTCTTCACCATTACCGGTGCGTTCCTGGTCATCGTCGCAGCCGGCGTGCTGTCCTACGGTATCCATGACCTACAGGAGGCAGGCATCCTGCCGGGCCTGAACAGCACCGCGTTCGAGTCCTACCGTTACATCGACCCGAGCGGTTTTGTTGGCACCCTGCTCAAGGCTGTGTTCAACCTGTCCTCGACCACTACCTGGCTTGAGGCGGGCGCCTGGATCCTGTACGTGGGCATTGTGATGCCGCTGTTCATCCGTGCCCAGCGCCCGGGTCTGAAGGCGGCTAAGAAACCGGAAACCGAAAAGGCTACCGCCTAAACCCAGTTGCTAAACCCGGTTGCGTACTGCCTCCACGGGAGAACCAGCCCGGGAAAACCAGCACGGGAGAACCAGCCCCCTAGATTTTTGCGGCAACGATTGGCTGCGAACCCTAACCATTCATACATTCACCCCCTACGGGACCTCTACATAAGGAGAACCTATGCGTAAGACTCTCGCCTCCGCCGGTGCACTGCTTTCGGTCGGCGCACTCGCCCTGACCGGCTGCACCCCCAACAACCAGAACGTGGCGTCCTCCGCTTCGGGCGCCGCATCCTCCGATGGCGTTATTAACGTCAGCGCTAGCGACGATGCCTGCAAGCTGTCGGCGACCACCGTGAAGGCTGGCAAGGTCACCTTCAAGGTCAAGAACGAAGGCACCAAGGTCAACGAGTTCTACGTGCTCGGTGCAGACGGCCTGCGTATCGTTTCTGAGGTGGAGAATATTGGCCCGAACCTCAGCCGCGACCTGACCGTGGAATTGGCAGAGGGTAGCTACAAGACCGCGTGCAAGCCCGGCATGGTTGGCGACGGTATCCGCGGCGATTTCACCGTGACCAAGAACGAGAACGCGGCAACTATCTCTGCCGATGAGCAGGCGCTGCGCGACACCGCAGTCACCCAGTACACCTCCTACGTTAAGGATCAGGTGGAGGCGCTGAAGACCAAGACCGAGCAGTTCGCTGAGCTGTACACCGCGGGCAAGGTGGAAGAAGCGAAGGCGCTGTACTCCTCCGCGCGCCTGCACTACGAACGCATTGAGCCGGTCGCTGAGTCCTTCGGTGACCTGGACCCCTCCCTTGATGCACGTGAAGCAGACGTGGAAGAGGGCAAGGAATGGACCGGCTGGCACAAGATTGAGAAGGACCTGTGGCAGCCCACCGCTGAGAAGAACGGCGGCAAGGAGTACACTCCGCTGACCGCTCAGGAACGTGCAGAGCTGGCGAAGAAGCTCGTTGAGGACACCCAGAAGCTCTACGACGAGGTCCACTCCTCCGAGTTCAAGCTTGAGGCATTCCAGATTTCTAACGGCGCTAAGGAGCTGCTCGACGAGGTGGTAAACACCAAGATCAGCGGTGAGGAAGAGATTTGGTCGCACACTGACCTCTCGGACTTCCAGGGCAACATTGATGGTGCTCGCGTGGCGTATGAGGACGTTCTGCCGATTCTGAAGCAGAAGGACCCGAAGCTGGCTGAGGACATCGCGAAGAAGCTCGATGTCGTTCAGAAGCTGCTCAACAAGTACAAGAAGGGCGACGGCTTCGCTGCGTACGATGAACTGACTAAGGATCAGGTGCGTGAGCTCTCCGATGCTGTTGAGGCGCTCTCTGAGCCGATTTCGAAGATGACTGAGGTTGTGACCGGCGCGGGTACTAAGTAGTATCTGGCCGACGCTCGCCTGCCGCGGTATTTGATGTTTGCGGAAATGCCGGGTGGGGATTGTGGTTTATCTGCGTCCCTGCCCGGCACAAGCGCATCCCAACTGCGGGGTACAGCATCATGCCCCTCGTTCTTCATCATTCATACACCATACGAAAGGCCTTCCCATGCCTACCGATTCCAACTACCACACCCCTGAAGTAGCCCCTGAAGCAGCGCCCGCGGCTAAGCCTGCTGGCACCTCTCGCCGTGGTGCGCTGGGTGCGGCACTCGCGGGTGCTGGCGCCCTGGGCGCTCTCGGCGCGCTCGCCGGTTGCTCCTCCAATTCCAGCGCGCAGGCTTCTGCGAGCGCTTCCTCGACTGCCGCGAAGGATTCCCACTCGTTCTACGGTGAGCATCAGAGCGGCATTTCGACTGAGGTTCAGGACCGCATGTACTTTGCGGCGCTGAACCTGAAGACTACCGACCGTGACGAAATCCAGTCCCTCTTCAAGGAATGGAGTGCCGCTGCCGCGAAGCTGCAGGCGGGCGAGCTGGTGGGGGAGGACCGCTCCTATGAGGCGCCTCCTAAGGACACCGGCGAGGCGATGGACCTGTCCGCCGCGCATCTGACCCTCACTTTTGGTCTGGGCCGTAGCTTCTTTGTTGACGATGAGGGTAAGGACCGCTTCGGCTTTGCTTCTAAGCTCCCGGAGGCGCTGGTCCGTATCCCCCATATGACCGGTGATGCGCTGGAGGAGAAACGAAGCAACGGTGATATCTGCATTCAGGCGTGTGCGGATGACCCGCAGGTGGCGTTCCATGCGATTCGTAACCTGATTCGTATTGCTGGTGGCCGTGCCGTGGTGGCGTGGAATCAGCAGGGCTTCGGTCGTACCTCTTCGACCTCGACGAGCCAAGTGACGGCACGTAACCTGTTCGGTTTCAAGGATGGCACGAATAACCTGAAGGTGGAGAGCCCGAACCTGCTGAAGAAGCATGTGTGGACTTCTTCTGAGAATTCGGCGAATAGCCCGGCGTGGATGGAGGGCGGTAGCTATCTGGCTGCTCGTCGTATCCGCATGAATATTGAGACGTGGGACCGCACTCGTCTGCGTGAGCAGGAGGAGATTGTGGGTCGTACGAAGGTGACCGGTGCACCTTTGTCGGGTGGTGACGAGTTCTCGGCTCCTAATTTTTCGGAGAAGGGCCGCTCGGGTCCTCTGATTCCGGCAGATTCGCATATGCGTCTGATGCATCCTGACCAGAATCAGGGCGTGCAGATGTTGCGCCGCGGTTTTAACTACACGGACGGTGCCGATGAGCTGGGCCGTCTGGACGCTGGCCTGTTCTTTATCGCGTATGTGTGCGATCCGCGCACGCATTTCATCCCGATGCTGAGCACGATGACCTCTTCGGATGCTTTGAGTGAGTATCTGCGTCATACCGGTAGCGCGCTGTTCGCGGTGCCGCCGGGTGTGAAGGATGAGAACGACTACATTTGCTCGGGTCTTTTTAGCTAGCGTTTTAGCCTGCGAGCCTGTGCATTTGGGGCGTCTATAAGCGGAAGCTATGTGAAAGCAGGAGGTGCGTGTCGCCTCCTGCTTTCTGTTTTTGTAGCTTGTGTGGTGGCTTTTTTGTTGGCGTTGTGGACGCTTAGGCTGTCTCTTTGTGGGTTTTTGTGGGGGAGGGGATTTTGTCACATATGGGTTCGACACGGGTGCATACTTTGGAAACCTTTCGGTAGGCGGGTAGTATTGAGGGAGAAATCACATACGTATTGGGAGACAATGATGACTGCTCAACCCCCGTTTGATCCGGGTGCCTACCGCTCCGACGCGGTTCCCTCGGACACTCAAGCTATTTATATTCAGGAAGGCGGCGCTGAGCCGCGCGGAATTCTGTTCCACTCGCCGACCAAGCACCCGAAGATTCTGCGTCTGCAGGAGATTATGATTGTCTCCGCGTTGCTCTGCTTTATCCACGGTGTTATTTCCTCGTTCGCGCCGGGTAACCTGTCCCCGCTGAAGGGTCTGCCGGAGGTCGGTGTTGCAGGCGGTATCGGCCTGCTGGTCGTTTCTGCGGTTGTGTACATCTGGGTGTACTTCACGATTCAGAAGGGCAAGCGTCTGGGCCTGACCGTCGGTCTGATTTTTGCGATTCTGGGTGCGTTCGTGGCGATTCTGTCTCTGATTGGTAATGTCATTGACGCTCAGCGCTACGGCTTCGTGCCCCTGTACGCGGCATGGTTCATTGCGAACGTGCTGTGGATTCGTGCATCTTTCGACCCGGCTGTGAAGCAGGCTCTGAAGTAAGTACAACCCTTCAACACTGTTGTTGAGGCTATATACCTAAGAACGCCCGGATGGACTATCCGGGCGTTCTGCTGTTTACGCTTCCTTCTCTGGTCTAAAATGGATAGGATATGCGCCCGTCGCCTTCCCCCTGTTCCGCACACTGTGTGGGCAGCCGGGGGAGAGCAGACGGTGCTGCCTAAGGTGTATAACGAGCCAGCCGGCATAGTGCCGGTGGTATGCAGAGAAGAGTGACAATGACCGATTCCGTGCAGGAACACGAGGGTCTTAACGGCCCGGCTCAGGTTCTCGCCCGCATTGCGCAGGTTCTGGAGGAGAACCCCGAGAACGGTTTGGACGCTATCCGTGAGGCTTTTGAGGCTGAGCGTGAGCGTGCCAAGCAGGAGATTCGCGAGAAGGCTACCGATTTTGACAGCCTCAAGGAGGTGCGCCTGAGCTTCTTCGGTGAGAAGGGCATCATGAGCATCGCTAACCGTCAGATGCGTGATCTTCAGAACCAGCACAAGGGCCCGGTGGGTAAGCTGATGGGTCAGGCTCGTGCGGCTCTGACTGAGGCTATTGAGGCTCGCACTGCCGAGCTGGAGGCTGAGCGTGAGGCTCGCATCCTGGCTGAGGAGGCTGTGGATGTTTCTGCTGCGTCGCCTCGCCGTTCTCTGGGTGGCCGCCACCCGATTGCTCTGATGCAGGAGCGCCTGACCGACATTTTCGTTGGTATGGGTTGGGAAGTTGCTGACGGCCCGGAGCTGGAGTCCGAGTGGTACAACTTTGACGCTCTGAACATTAAGCCGGATCACCCGGCACGCGAAATGCAGGACACTTTCTACGTTGAGCCGAAGAACGCTCACCTGCTGCTGCGCACCCACACTTCGCCGGTGCAGATGCGTTCGCTGCTGTCTCGTGAGCTGCCGCTGTACATTGTGTGCCCCGGCCAGGTGTACCGCACCGATGAGCTGGATGCGACCCACACCCCGGTCTTCCACCAGATTGAGGGCCTTGCCGTGGATAAGGGTCTGACGATGGCTGATCTGAAGGGCACCCTGGAGTACATGGCACGCGCCATGTTCGGTGAGGACGCTAAGATTCGCCTGCGCCCGAACTTCTTCCCGTTCACTGAGCCTTCCGCTGAGCTGGATTTGTGGCACCCGAACGCTAAGGGCGGCCCGCAGTGGATTGAGTGGGGTGGCTGCGGCATGGTGAACCCCAACGTTCTGCGTGCGGCGGGTATTGACCCTGAGGAGTACTCGGGCTTCGCCTTTGGTATGGGTATTGAACGTACCCTCATGTTCCGTAACAACGTCGCTGACATGCATGACATGGTTGAAGGCGACATCCGTTTCTCTGAGCAGTTCGGGATGGAGATCTAAATTATGCGTGTACCCCTGTCATGGCTGCGCGAGTTCGTGCCTGTAGCTGAGGATGCTTCGGCTGAAGATTTGATGGCGACTCTGGTGAAGGTTGGCCTGGAAGAAGAAGACGTTCACCGCCCCTCTGATGAGCTGTCCGGCCCGATTGTGGTTGGTCAGGTGCTCTCCATGGAGCCGGAGACCCACTCTAATGGCAAGACCGTGAACTGGTGCCAGGTGCGTGTGGTTCCGGAGGGCCAGGAGCAGACTCTGACCGGTAAGGGCATTGAGCCTTCCGGCGTTCAGGGCATTATTTGTGGTGCCCACAACTTCAAGCCCGGCGACAAGGTTGTTGTGACCCTGCCCGGCGCTGTTCTGCCCGGCGGTTTCGCGATTACCGCTCGTAAGACTTACGGCCACAAGTCGGCTGGCATGATTGCCTCGACCCGTGAGCTGGGCATTGGCGACGACCACGGCGGCATCCTGGTGCTCTCAACCCTGGGCCTGGACCCGGAGGTTGGCACCGACGCGATGGAGCTGCTGGGCCTGTACGATCAGGCTGCTGAGGTCAACGTGACCCCGGACCGCGGTTACGCGTTCTCCCTGCGCGGTATTGCTCGCGAGTGGTGCCACGCTACCGGTTCTTCCTTCGAGGATTTTGTGCTGGCGTACGGCGAGCGCGCCCCGGAGGCGAACGATGCCGGCCACGCTGTCGTCCTGCGTGATGACGCCCCGATTCACGGTAACCCGGGCTGCACTCGTTTTGTGATGCGTGAGGTTTCGGGCGTGAAGGCGGATGCGCCGGTTCCGACCTGGATGTCTTCGCGTCTGCGTCTGGCGGGTGTGCGCTCACTGTCGCTGCCGGTGGATATTTCGAACTACGTGATGCTGGAGACCGGTCAGCCGCTGCACTTCTATGACGCTGACAAGGTTCAGGGTGAGATTGTGGTGCGCCGCGCTGCTGCTGGCGAGAAGTTGGTGACCCTGGATGGCGTGGAGCGTACTCTGCACCCCGAGGACATCGTTATTGCTGATGATTCCGGCGTGATTGGTCTGGCCGGTGTGATGGGTGGCGCCTCGACTGAGGTGACCGATTCGACCACCCGCATTCTGGTGGAGGCTGCTCGTTTTGATGAGGTGTCGGTGGCTCGTACTGCTCGCCGTCACAAGCTGATTTCTGAGGCGTCGAAGCGTTTTGAGCGTGGCGTGGATCCGCAGATTCAGGCTGCGGCTGCTCAGCGTGCGGTTGAGTTGCTGGTTGAGCTGGCTGGTGCTCAGATTGAGCCGGGCGTTACCGATGTGTCTCTCGGCTATGAGCCGGTCGTGATTGACCTGCCTGCTGATTACACTGCTGGTCGTATTGGTGTGGATTACTCGCCGGAGCAGATTGAGTCTTGCCTGCGTGAGATTGGTTGCTCGGTGGAGCGTACCGAGTCTGGTTACGCGGTGACTGTCCCGTCGTGGCGTACTGACCTGCGTGCGAAGGAAGACCTGACCGAGGAGATCGCACGTATTGACGGTTACGAGAACATCCCCTCGACTCTGCCGGTGGCTCCTGCGGGCCGCGGTTACACTCCGGAGCAGGCGGGTAAGCGTCGTGCGCTGAATGCGCTGGCTGCTTCCGGTCTGACTGAGGTGTTTGCGTACCCCTTCGTGTCGGCTGATGCGAACAACCTGTGGTCGGCTCCGTGGGTGAGCACCCCCGAGAACCCGGTGACTGAGGTTCCTTCGGTTCGCCTGGAGAACCCGATTTCTTCGGCTGAGGGCTGGATGCGCCGCTCGCTGCTGCCGGGTCTGGTTGAGGTTCTGAAGCGTAACCTGTCTCGCGGTTTCAAGAACCTGGCTATTTTCGAGGCTGGTCACGTGTTCATTCCGGGTGAGCAGCTCGGTTCTGAGTCCATTCCGCCGCTGGGTGCTCGTCCGTCGGATGAGGTTCTGGCTGACCTGAACGCCGGTATTCCGCAGCAGCCCACTTTCATTGCTGGTCTGTTCGCAGGTACTGAGCATGAGGTGATGCCGGGCGCTGCTCCGCGCGCTTACGATTGGCGTGACGCTCTGGACGCTGTGCGTCTGGTCGCTGCCGCTGTTTCGGCTGAGATTCAGGTCCGTAATGGTGCGCATACTGCGTTCCACCCGGGCCGTGTGGCTGAGATTCTGAACGCGGCAGGTGAGCGTGTTGGTTTTGCTGGTGAGCTGCACCCGAAGCTTCTGCAGGAACTGAACCTGCCTGAGCGCACTTGCGCGTTTGAGCTGGATTTCTCGGCGCTGTTCGCTGGTCGTGTTGAGGCACGTCAGGCTGTTCCGGTGCTGACTTTCCCGGCTGCTACTCAGGACGTGGCGCTTCTGGTGGATCGCGATCTGCCGGCTTCTGAGGTGGAGCGCGTTCTGCGTGAGGGCGCTGGCGAGCTGCTGGAGGACATCCGCGTGTTCGATGATTACCGCGGTACCGGCATTGATGAGTCGAAGAAGTCCCTGGCGTTTGCGCTGCGTTTCCGCGCGCCGGATCGTACGCTGACTGCTGATGAGGCCTCGGCTGCTCGTGAGGCTGCCGTGGCTGCGACTGTTGAGCAGCTGGGTGCAGAACCGCGTGTCTAACCGGGTCTAACCCTATGGCGTAACGCCTAGTGCTGACGGGGTGGGAGTCGCTGGCTCCCACCCCGTAGCTTTTGGCGTTGCGTGGTGGGTTTACCCGTCGGTGTGTTCATGAAGCGCTGATAAGCGCTTTCCTTGGTGAACTCATGTGGTTATGGGTACCCTAGAAGATAGATGAAGTGAGGGAGAGAGTAATGGCTAATCGAGAGAACTCGCGCGAGCAGGACGAGCTGTCGCAGTCTGCTGAGGTCGAAGAAACCTATTTCGAGGATTCTCAGTACGATGACTCTGAGTACGGTGATTCTCAGTACGAGGATTCTGAGTATGAGGAGTACGACGAGTACGAGGATTACGACGATGAGGAAGAGAACTCCTCTCTTTTCGCGATGAGTGAGGAAGAGCTGGATGACCGCCCGGGCGTGAACTGGCTGTCGGTTCTTTCTGCTGCGGTTGCGGTTATTCTTTCCATTATTTTGGCTGTTGTGGGTGTCCGCGCGTTTGCGTCGGTGAATAATAACGCCGAGTATGCCGGTAAGAGCTGGGTTATTCAGGGTACTTACCAGGATTTGACTCCTGACCTGATTACGAAGGGTAATGTGGCTCGGTATAAGGGCAACTTGCCGGCTGATGACGCTCTGAACGGTAAGACGTACGTGTCGAATCTGAAGGATAAGTACCAGGTGACTTCGGGCGCTTCGATTGAGTTCCGTGGTTCGCAGACTGGTGATGTTCCTTCTGAGTTCCCGCGTGAGGTGGACGGCCTGCTGGTGGAGAAGAACGGCAGCCTTGAGGTTGTCTACACCGCTGAGAAGGGCACGTTGAAGCCTGTGACTGAGGCAAGCGTGAATGCTGAGCGTTTTGCCGGTATCGCAAGTATCGTTGGTGCGGTGCTGGTGCTTCTGCTGGGTCTTGGTTTTGCTGTGTGGCTGAACCGTCGTTCGCACGATGTCGAGTATGAGGACCTGGATGGTCTGGTGGAGGATGAGCGCTAGGCGTTCTGCGTCCTGAGGATTCACCTCGAAGTTTTGTTGAAGGAGCCTGTTTCCGGCGCACGTTGTGTTGCTGGAGGCAGGCTCCTTTTTCATGCTCGCCTGTCGGAGGTCTCTTGACCGGCGCGGCGCACCAGCCCACAATGTTCTTGCACGCTATGCATTCACTGTGAGGTTATGCGCTTGGGCGCGTAGATACACGCTGGTTTCACGGTGTTGTGTGTAACAGCTGGCGAGATGAACCCTGAAATTTCCCCCATATCTTGGAATATTCCATATCTGAGGCGCATATTTATGTGCATATGTATTATCTTGGGTAGTGAAGAATGTTGCGCTGCGCCACCGCTGGGCAGCCCGTTCTGAATTCGTGATTGGCACCGTAGGAAGAAGAGATATTATGCCTTTCCCCTCGACCAAGATCGCGCGTCAGGCACGCATCGTTGAATTGCTGCAGACCCGACGTGTCCGCTCCCAGGCTGAACTGGCGCAGTACCTAACCGATGATGGTATGAAGGTTACTCAAGCGACCCTTTCCCGTGATCTTGTTGAAATTGGCGCTGAGCGCATCCGCGATGAAGGCGCCGGCCTGATTTATGCTGTGCCGAATTATCCTGCTCGTCGTGGCGGTGGTACTGCACCTGATGCCCGTATGATTTCCCTGTTTAAGGAGTTGCTGATTACCGCTGAAGGTTCGGCAAATATTACGGTTCTGCGTACTCCTCCGGGTGCCGCGCAGTTCTTGGCGTCGTCGATTGACCAGGGCGGTCTTGAGGCGATTATGGGCACTATCGCCGGTGACGATACGGTCATTGTTGTGACTCGTGACCCCAATGGTGGGGCTGCGCTGGCGGAGAGCTTCTTGGATTGGTCTGCTGCTCAGTAGTAGCTGGGGCGTATCTTGTGCTGTTCTTCTGAGGTTTTCAGGGGAACGGGTGAAGGTACGCCCTTCTGCTGTCTTCGGGCTCTTTTCCGGGCTTCTAGCTCTGCTTCTTCTTTTCTAGGTATCCCAATTTTCTGTGGTGAGAGTTTTTATCATGTCTGAAATGCACGATTCAGCGAACAATATTGCCTACCTTCTGGCGGAGGCGGCATCGTCTGCCGGGGCTAAGGCTGCTTTGGCGATTCCGGCTTCTGAACCTGCTGATATGCAGGTGGTGAGCTACACGCAGTTGGCATCTACGGCCGCGCAGGTTCAGCGTCATCTGGAGGCGCTCGGTGTTGAGCGTGGTGACCGTGTGGCGTTGTCTATGCCGAATGTGGCGTTGATGCCTGCGCTGTATTACGGCATTGTGGCTGCGGGCGCGATTTGTGTGCCGCTGAATCCGCTGCTGTCGGGTGCTGAGCTGGAGTATCATCTGCGCGATAGCGGGGCGAAGGTTCTGTTCGCTTTTGCGGGTACTCGCCTGGCGTCGGAGGCTTCCTCGACGGTGTTGGTGAAGAACGGCTCGGTTCGTTGCGAGATTTTCACCGGGGGAGAGGGCTCACCGGTGGCTCCCTTTGACGCGCCTACCGAGACGGTTCTGGAGCCTGTTCCGGTGGCGGCGAGTGATGCGGCGATTATTCTCTACACGTCAGGTACGACGGGCAAGCCGAAGGGCGCGACGCTGACTCACGCAAATATCCTCTCGAATGCTCGTAGCTGCGTGAGCGTTTTTGGGTTCACCGCTGAGGACGTCATTTTTGGTGGTCTTCCGCTGTTCCATGCGTTCGGTCAGACTGTGTCGATGAACGCGGCGTTTGCGGCGTCGGCTACGGTGGCTCTGCTGCCGCGTTTTACTCCCGATGGTGCGCTGAACCTGATTGAGCGTGCCGGGGTATCGGTGTTGGCTGCGGTTCCGAGCATGTATGTGTCGTTGGCGGCAGCGCTGGAGGCTGAGCCTGAGCGTGCGCGCTCGCTGCGCGGTCGCATCCGTTTCGGTATTTCGGGCGGTTCGCCGCTGCCCGCCCCGGTGCATGCCGCATGGAAGACGCTGATTGAGTGCCCGGTATACGAGGGCTACGGTTTGAGCGAGACCTCGCCGGTGGTTTCCTTTAATCAGGCGGAGTTTGGCATGGTGCTCGGCTCGGTGGGTCGTGTGCTGCCGGGCGTGCAGGTGCAGGTGCGTTGCCCGGAAGGTTCCGAGTGCGCGCCAGGCGTGAGCGGTCAGCTGTGGGTCCGCGGCGAGAATGTGATGGCTGGTTACTGGAATAATCCGGCGGCTACTGCTGAGGTTTTTGACGGCGAGTGGTTTGCGACCGGTGATGTTGCTCGTGTTGATGAGCAGGGCAATATTTTTATCGTGGATCGTATTAAGGACATGGTTCTGCGTAATGGCTATTCGGTGTATCCGCGTGAGATTGAGGATGTTCTCTACACCCACGAGCAGGTGCAGTCGGTAGCGGTGCTGGGTGTGCCGGATGAGCGCGTGGGCGAGGAGGTCGTCGCCGTGGTGATGCCGCGTCCGGGTGCTGATGAGGGCGTGTTGCAGGCTGAGCTGAATGCTTTGGCGCGTACTCGTTTGGCGGCGTATAAGTATCCTCGCCGTTACGTGATGGTGGAGAGCATGCCGCTGGGCCCGACCGGTAAGATCCTCAAGCGTGACTTGCGGGTTTCGATTCAGCAGGGCTGAACCCGCCAGGCGGTTTGTGGCGCTGTTCTGAGGACAACCGCGGGCGAAGAGGGTAGAATCTTGTAGGCGGCTTCTACCGCGTTATTGTTCCCGGTTGTTATGCCTGGGCTGAACCATCCACGAAAGAGAGAGCATGAGCGTTCCCGCTTCTGAGGCTTCGCGAACCCCTATCGAGCAGTTGATTCCGGCTGCTTGCGCTACGATTCCGAATTACCCGCACGAGGGCATCCTCTTTTACGATGTGACCACTCTCTTCGCTAATGCTGAGGTTTTCAAGGCGTGCATTGATGAGCTGGCTGCTCGTTTTGAGGGTCAGTTTGATGTGGTGGCTGGTGTTGAGGCTCGTGGCTTCTTGCTGGCTTCTGCGCTCGCGTACGCTACCGGTACTGGTGTGATGACGGTTCGTAAGGCAGGTAAGCTTCCGCGTGAGACGTACCGTGAGGAGTATGCGCTGGAGTACGGTAGCGCGGCGATTGAGATTCACTGTAATGATTTCGCTCCGGGTACTCGTGTGCTTCTGCTGGATGATCTGCTGGCGACCGGCGGTACCCTGGTGGCTGCCGCAAAGCTGGTGGAGCGCGCGAACCTGAAGGTTGCCGGTGTTGGTGCTCTTCTGGAGTTGGAGGGCCTGGGCGGTCGTGAAGCGTTGGACGGTTACCGTCTTGAGACGCTGAGCTTGGTCTCTGAGTATCCGCTGCCGTCGAAGTAGTTTTATAGATGTGGAGGTGCCCCGCCGGTTGGTCCGGTGGGGCACTTTTCTGTGTATGCTTGGGCGGGTTTTCTGTGGGGGTAATATTTCGGCGCTACGGAGCCTGTCCTGTAAAATAGTGACCCGTATTTTTGGGTGCCTGTCGCGCCCTGTCTTTGAGACACCATAGGTTTAAGGAGCTTACGTGTCATCTGAATCTTTGCCCCAGCAGTCTGCTGATTCTTCGGCGGCTGAGAAGCTGTTTGCTGAGCAGATGGCTGCGGAGCGTGAGTATGTTGCTCGCGTGTATGCCCGTCTGGATGAGCTCCGTGAGGAGACGGCTGAGAAGCTGGCTGCTGTGCGTAAGAATCAGGCGGTGGGCGGTCATCAGAACCGTTCGGAGCGTGACTCTTTTGCTACTCACTATGAGGATCGTTTGGCGCAGCTGAATGCTGTGGATTCTCGTCTGACGTTTGGCCGTTTGGATATGGACCGTGAGGGCGCTGATGCGGTGCGTTATATCGGTCGTATTGGTATTACGGATAGCAATCAGCAGCGTCTGCTGATGGACTGGCGTGCCCCGGAGGCGGGTACGTTCTATCAGGCGACCGCGTTCCAGCCGATGGGCGTGCGCCGTCGCCGTCACCTGATGCTTGAGGGCCGCACTGTCGTAAATATTGAGGATGAGGTCTTCGATTCGGAGATGCTGCAGGATGAGGACACCCTCCACGGTGAGGGTGCTCTGTTGGCGGCGTTGAATAAGAAGCGTACCGGCCGCATGGGCGATATTGTGGCGACGATTCAGGCTGAGCAGGATGCGATTATCCGCTCGGAGCTGCCGGGTATGCGTGTTGTGCAGGGTGGCCCGGGTACCGGTAAGACTGCTGTGGCGCTGCATCGTGCGGCGTACCTGCTGTACACGAACCGTGAGCGCCTGTCGAAGGCTGGCGTGCTGGTGGTTGGTCCGTCGAATTCGTTCATGTGGTACATCGAGCGTGTGCTTCCTTCGCTGGGTGAGACCGGCGTGGTGATGGCTTCGTTGGCGACCCTGTACCCGGGTCTGCGTGCTGTTCCTGAGAAGGACCGCGCGGTTGCCGCGTTGAAGGGCGATTTGCGCATGGTGAAGGTTATTAAGCGTGCGGTGGCGGATCGTCAGAAGGTGCCGGCTCAGGTTCAGCGTCTGAACGTTGAGGGTACTGATGTTGAGCTGACTCCGGAGATGGTTCGTTCGGCTCGTTCTCGTGCTCGTTCGACGGGCAAGCCGCATAATGAGGCTCGTGAGACGTTCGTGAAGATTCTGTTGAAGGAGCTGACCGCGAAGCTGGATGATCAGCTGAACCGTGCTGCGGGTCGTGTGGTGGAGCGTCCGTATCTGCAGGATGATGTGCGTGCTTCGATGGATGTGCGCCGTGCCTTGAACCTGGCGTGGATGCCGCTGTCGCCTGAGACTCTGTTGCGCTCGCTGTTTTCGAAGCAGCACTATCTGGAGTCTGCGACTCGTGAGTTGTTGAAGGCTGAGCGTGAGTTGCTGGCTCGCCCGGCGGATGCCCCCTTCACTGAGGCTGATGTTCCTCTGCTGGATGAGGCTGCTGAGCTTTTGGGTGATTTTTCGAAGGTGACCGGTGCGGCTGCGGCGGCTCGTGCTGCGGCGGAGCATCGTGCGAACCTTGAGAATGCGGCGAAGGCTTTGGAGAATGTTCACCAGTCGCTGGAGGATATTGGCGCTGATGGCGTGATTACTCCTGAGCAGATTGCGATGATGAATGAGGTTCGTGGCGAGCGTATGACTGCTGCGGCTGCGGCGTCGGCTGATCGTACGTGGGCGTATGGCCATATTGTGGTGGATGAGGCTCAGGAGCTCTCGCCTATGCAATGGCGTTTGCTGATGCGTCGTTGCCCGATGAAGTCGTTCACGATTGTGGGCGATATTGCTCAGGCGTCTTCTGCGGCGGCCGCTTCCTCGTGGTCGCAGGCGTTGGAGCCGTTTGTGGGTGAGCGTTTCACTCTGGAGGAGCTGACGATTAATTACCGTACTCCGGCTCAGATTGCTGAGGCGGCGGTATCGGTTGCTCAGGCTGCTGGCTATGAGGTGTCTGCACCTCGTGCGGTGCGTGAGGGTCAGTGGCCTCCGCTGGTTCATGAGGTTGCCGCCGAGTCTGTTGTGGAGCAGACCGTTTCTGTGGTCAGCGAGGAAGTCGCTCATTCGGGCGGCGCTCTGATTGGTGTGGTGTGCCCGCCGAGCCTGTATGTTCAGACGGCTCAGGCTGTGGCTCGTGCTCATGCTGATCGTACGGGTACCGCGCAGACTGCGTTGGAGAATCAGGTGCTGGTTCTGACTCCGTGGGAGGCGAAGGGCCTGGAGTTTGATGTCGTGGTGATTGTTGAGCCACAGCAGCTGATTGATGATGCTGATGGTGCTGTGGGTGACTTGTACGTGTCGATGACTCGTCCGACTCAGCGCCTGCACATGGTGGGTTCGCGGATGCCCGCGGGTCTGTAGCCTTGCGGCTCGTGTAGCCTCTATCCGTTATTTCTTTTGAGCCGGTGCCGCACCGGTTTGGGCGCTCGCTTGGGTTTTTCTGAGCGTTTGGGCTGGTGCGGTGCTAGGCTTGTTACATATTTTGTTCGAGCGCCTTCGGGCGTTGTTACCTTGTGAATGGGAGAAGCATGTCTGCCGAGATCCTCAACGCGCAGCATAATGACGATACCTTCGAGAATATTTGGCAGGAGCTGAAGTGGCGCGGCCTGGTGCACGTGAGCACTGATGAGGCTGCTCTGGAGAAGGCGCTGAGCGAGGAGAGCCTGACTTTCTATACGGGTTATGATCCGACTGCGGCTTCTTTGCACCTGGGTCACTTGGTGCAGCTGCTGGTGATGCGTCGACTGCAGCTGGCTGGTCACAAGCCGCTGGGTCTGGTGGGTGGTTTCACCGGTTTGATTGGTGATCCGCGTCAGACTTCTGAGCGTGTGCTGAACTCTCCTGAGGTTGTTGCTGAGTGGGTTAAGTCTCTGCGTGCTCAGATTGAGCGTTTCCTGTCTTTCGAGGGTGAGAACGCTGCCCGTATGGTGAATAACCTGGACTGGAGCGGTCAGATGTCTGCTCTGCAGCTGCTGCGCGATGTTGGTAAGCATTTCCGCGTGGGCACCATGGTGAAGAAGGAGATTGTTGCGAAGCGCCTGAACTCTGATGAGGGTATTTCGTACACCGAGTTCTCGTACCAGATTCTGCAGGGCCTGGACTTCCTGGAGCTGAACCGTCGTTTCGGTTGTACTCTGCAGACCGGTGGTTCTGACCAATGGGGTAACCTGACGAGCGGTACTGAGCTGATTCGTAAGGTGGAGGGTAAGAGCGTTCACGCTATTGGTACTCCGCTGATTACTAACTCTGATGGCACTAAGTTCGGTAAGAGCGAGGGTAACGCTATTTGGCTGAACCCGCAGATGTGCTCGCCGTACGCTTTCTACCAGTTCTGGCTGAACACTGCGGATGCGGATGTGCTGGATCGCCTGAAGGTCTTTACTTTCTTGACTCGTGCTGAGATTGCTGAGTTTGCAGAGAAGGTTGAGAAGGAGCCGTTTAAGCGTGAAGCTCAGAAGACTCTGGCGTACCTGGTGACTTCGCTGGTTCACGGTACTGAGGCTACTGATCAGGCTGTGGCTGCTTCGGAGGCTTTGTTTGGTAAGGGCGATTTCGCTGCTCTGGATGAGGCTACCTTGGAGTCTGTGGTTGCTGAGCTTCCTTCGGCTAAGCTGTCCGAGGACCGCCTGGACATGATTTCTGTTCTGACTGAACTGGGCTTTGCGAAGTCTAACTCTGAGGCTCGTCGCATTCTGAAGGAGGGCGGCGCTTCAGTGAACGGTGTGAAGGTTCAGGGCGAGGACGCGGCGATTTCTAAGGATGATCTGCTGCACGGTCGTTTTGCGATGGTTCGCCGTGGCAAGAAGAACCAGGGCGCTGTAGAGCTGATCTAATACAGAGCTGGTTTAGTCTTCTCGATACATATAGATGGGGAGGGGTTCTTCTCTGCTGAGTGTTTAGTACTGAATGTTCGGTACTGAATATTCGGCGGGGGAGTGCCCCTCCTTTTCTATTCCCTATATACGTTCTCTTTATATACAGAGCCCCTCCGTCAGGAGGGGCTCTTCTTGTATCGTTCTGCTACCCTCTGGCTCTGGGGTTTCTTGGTTTGTCTTTGTTGGCGAGGGCTTTGGGCGCCTTTCGACCCTGTTTTGGGGGTCCAGAGAGGGGAATTCGCAGATTTTTGAGGTTTTTTGGAAGTTTTTTGAAGATTTTTTGCCACCCATAAAACGCACTGACTAGGCACTTTAGTGCCTGGAAAGGGTGTTTGAGACCCTTTCAAGGTCCTGTTTGTGTCCTAGTTCACCCGTTTTCGGGTTGCAGGGGTGTTTGGGCATCTGTATAGTTGTATGAGTCGCCGCGGCGAGGAGGAAAAAACGAAGAGCTTCTTC
>NZ_CAUUDY010000021.1:0-24821 GCF_963544205.1 uncultured Rothia sp. | reverse complement strand
TCCGAGCTGTCCTGGAAGCACATCGACCACCCGTCCGAGGTTGTCGAGGTTGGCCAGCCCGTTACCGTCGAGGTTCTCGAGGTGGACCTGGACCGCGAGCGCGTGTCCCTGTCCCTCAAGGCAACCCAGGAAGATCCGTGGCAGGCATTTGCTCGCACCCACGCTCTGGGTCAGATTGTTCCCGGCAAGGTCACCAAGCTCGTTCCCTTCGGTGCATTCGTGCGCGTTGAGGACGGCATCGAGGGCCTCGTCCACATCTCCGAGCTGGCAACCCGCCACGTTGACCTGGCTGAGCAGGTCGTCTCCGTTGGTGAAGAGGTCTTCGTTAAGATCATCGACATCGACATGGACCGCCGCCGCATCTCCCTGTCCCTCAAGCAGGCAAACGAGGGCGTTGACCCCAACGCTACCGAGTTTGACCCCGCTCTGTACGGCATGGCTGCAGAGTACGACGAGGCTGGCAACTACAAGTACCCCGAGGGCTTCGACCCCGAGGCTAACGAGTGGCTGGAAGGCTTCGACGCACAGCGCGAGGCTTGGGAAGCACAGTACGCAGAGGCACAGGCTCGCTTCGAGGCTCACAAGGTTCAGGTTGCTAAGGCTCTCGAGGCTGACGCAGAGGCTGCAGCAGCAGCTCCCGCAGCAGCTGAGCCCGCACCGACCTCCTACTCCTCCGAGGAGCCCGCTTCCGCAGGTACCCTCGCATCGGATGAGGCACTGGCTGAGCTCCGCAAGAAGCTGACCGGCAACTAATCTGCCGCTCAGATGAGCACTCATCAGGCGTTATAGCCGATAGGTAACCCCGCACGGGGTGCCTAGAGCAGAGGAACCCCCTCATCTCCCGTTTGGGAGGTGAGGGGGTTCCTTGCGTTGTGGGGAGGTTGGGGTTCGGGGTAGGTTTTGGGTGCCGGGTGATGCGGGGTGTTGAGGTATCTTTAGGCGGCGGTCATCTGCTCCCACACGGCGCGCACCTGCTCGGCGGTCTCCTCCAGCGAGCCGCCATTATCAATGATCCAGGTGGCGACCGCCTCACGCTGCTCGTCGGTAGCCTGCGCGGCGATGCGGGCGCGCGCATCCTCCTCACTCATGCCGCGCGAAGATACGAGGCGCTGCAGGCGAGTTGCCAGGGGAGTACGCACCACGACCACGCCCTCAAAGGCGGACGGGTCGCCGGTCTCCACGAGCAGGGGAATATCCTCCAGCACCACGCCGCTGAACCCGGGCTCGGACTGCGCCTGCTCCACCAGCTGCGCGGCACGCTCACGAATAGCGGGGTGCACGATTGCGTTCAGACGCAGGCGCGCCTGCTCATCATTGAACACGATACGCGCCAGGGCGGGGCGGTTGAGGCGGCCGTCCTCATCGAGCAGATGCTCACCGAACTCCGCGACCGTGCGGGTGAGCACCGCCTCGCCGGGCTCCATGAGGGAGCGAGAGATAGCGTCCGCATCCACCAGGAATGCGCCCTGCTCAACGAAGAGGGAGGCGATGGTGCTCTTGCCGCTGCCGATACCGCCGGTGAGGGCGTAACGGCGCAGGGCAGTAGAGGCGGGGGAAGAAGGCTGGGACATGGACGGTGCTCCTGACGGGCTGTGCCACAATAGATAGGTACTGATTAGAGGAGGACACATGCAGGAAGAAACTCGCGCCAACCGCTACCTTGTGCCGCGCGGCGATGAGCCCTATGAGAGCCTCCTCGAAATTAAGCGTAGCGAATTTATTGGTCACATCAAGCGCGTGAGCACCGTCGAGGAGGCGCGCGCCTACATTGAGTCGGTGCGCAAAACCTACCACGACGCCCGCCACGTGTGTTCGGCGTTCATTATTGGTGCTGACCGCGATATTCAGCGTTCCTCCGATGATGGTGAGCCCGCCGGTACCGCCGGTGTGCCCATGATGCAGGCGTTGCTGGCGCGTCAGACCCGCGAGGACGGCACCACCGACCTGTCGGATGTGGTTGCGGTGGTCGTGCGCTATTTCGGTGGCATTAAGCTTGGCGCGGGCGGTCTGGTGCGTGCCTACACTGATTCGGTGGTACAGACCCTGGACGGTGCGCTATTTGATTCGCGTGAGCGTCTGCGCGTGGGTCAGGTGCCCAGCTCGCATGCGGATGCTGGCCGCCTGGAGAACGAGATCCGTGCCGCCGGTCTGAATGTGCTGGGTACCGAGTACGGTGCGGAGGGTGCCATGATTTCCCTGGGTGTGTTTGACCGCCCGGAGGAGCTGGCGCGTGCCGAGGAGCTGGTGGTGAGCCTCAGCTCGGGCGCGGCGAACGTGACCTGGGGTGACACGCAGTGGGTGGATTTGCCGGTCTAGGTTGCCGGCCCCTAGATTCCCGGTCTTAGATTCCCGTTCCCAGATTTTCCTCCTAGGTTTCCGGGCTGAGCGCCCGCCTAAAGCTCTCAAAACCCAAAAGATAGTCCAACCTTAGTTAATAGTTACTCTAACCCTAGTAATTGCCTGCTAAAGCTGATAGCCTAAAAAGCGTTGCGGAACGCACACGCCCCTCCACGGCACGGGCAACGGGTTCATTACCAGCGGTAACCCAGCCCGACGCCTCCCCGAGGGCACGCGTGCGCCCGCACCGACGGGCAGGGCTCAACGCTGACATCTCAGCGCCGAGAACTGGGTACTATCTCAGCGCTGAGGTCCTGATGCTGACGTCTTGAAGCTATAGCTTAGCTGCTCAAGGAACGAGACACAGCTGAATGCCGGTACTATACGACCCGGTAGACGGTCGAGTGTGTGCACGAACCATCTGCCGGTAGGCGCTGAGCCCAGCCCGTCACCTTACGAAGAATCAGCTAACGAATGCTCTGAAGAGCTCAAGGTCGTGAAAACGTGACGCAGTCGGGAACCTACTATCAACAAGTAGACGAACAAGCAGGCAAAAACTCATCAGAGCAGTCCGCGGGCAGCCGCAGCGGCACCGCAACCCTCAACCGCCAGGGAGCGCGCCTCCCCAAGATGGGCACTGTCGAGCAGCTTGAACCCGCCACCGTCGCCCAGCTACTCAACGCCTACCGCCAGCAGAACCTCGGCACCCTGCTGGGCGTGCTCACGCAGCGTCCGGCGGAGTTTGCCCGTCAGCTCGGCAGGCTCTGCCGCGTCTTCCCCGAACACGTTCACGCTATCGCCCAGGCGTTCGGCGCCGTGGGACGCGCCCTGCCCATTGACGAGCTGGTGCGCCTGCACAACCGCTACTCCAACGCCGCCCGCGGAGTTGGCGAACACCTCAGCCTGGACAACTCCGGTGTGGCGCACCTGGTTCAGAGCCCAGCACTGAGCCGTGAAGGTGCGGGTCACCTGCTCATGGCGGTTGAACTCTGCCTTGCCGGCAGGATGCGCGGGCTCACCATCGCCATGCCCTCCACCGAGGCGTTCACCCCGGCTGATCAGGCGCCGAGCCTCGGCTCTTGCAACCCCGCCTTGGACGGTGCCCTCAACGCTTTCGAACCGGCAGGCTGGGAGCCCTTCTCCCTGGACGGCAGCGAAGTGCTGCTCGCGACCGGTGTGCGCGATGTACCCGACGGCTACGAGCTGTCCCTCTGGCTGCTTGACGACGACTATCAGTGCCGCGCCCGCATTGAGCGCGGCGCCCCGCAGGTGTGCGTGGCAAGCTTCTACGATGAAGAAGTCATCACCCGCACCGTGGAAGAAACTGGGTCGGGTGAAGCCGGCCTGGTCGAAAACTACCGCGTGGAGGAGTACGCGGAACTGGACTTCCTCAACGCCATGGACCGGCAGGTACGCTACGTGGCGGTCACCGCCGCGGTGGGGGAGCCGCTGCTGTCTGTGCTGAACGAGAAGAGCGCGGTGCCGAATAGTATTCCCGACCCTGCCGCTTTTGCGAACGGTGCGGGTGCCTCCCGGTTCGCGAGGAGTGCCCGCCCGGATATCCGCACCGCCGCCGTGGTCGGTAAGGGCCTGCGCACCATCAATCACCGCGGCATGCTGCCAGTGTTGGGTGTGCCGAACCGCACCGTGTGCGCGGTGATTGACCTGTATAAGCAGCGCATCTGCGTGCCGGGTGTGGGTATTCCGCGCGGGCTGAGCGTGGAGGATGAAGAGCGCACCATGCAGCTGATTTTGAGCGCCCTGAACGGGTACCTTCCGCTGACGAACCGGGCGCTGATGAGCCTCGCCGGAGCCACCGTGGAGGTGCGCTAACACTGCGGTCAACTAGCACTGCGGCGCCCCACGGCTACAAACCAATAAAATACCGCCCGGAATCGTGCTGTGAGCACGGTTCCGGGCGGTACGTGTTTAACGAACTAACCGGTCGTCAGATGAGCTGCCATCACGTTAGTTAGTTGCGGGACCCTGACCATTGATGATGCGCTGCGCCTCATCCTCGGTCAGCTGGTAGCCGTAGAAGGTGGAGTAGAACTCGCGGGTCTCCTTCACCAGGTCAACGTCGGAGAACTTCTCGGGATGGAACAGCTTCGCCGCCCACAGAATCTGCAGAGCCTCCTCGGCGGAATAGCGGTCCCAGTTGAAAGTGCCGACCGGGTTCTTAATAATTTTGCCGTTCTTCACCGCCGGAACGTCAGCCCACGCGGCGTCAGCCTTGATCGCGTCAACGCCCTTCTGCGCATCCGCGCCGCCAATGATGATGTACTCCGGCTGCGAGGCAATGATCTGCTCCAGAGAAATGTTCTTCAGATTCTCCACACCGTCCAGGGAGTTCTTCGCACCCGAAAGCTTCATCCACTCGCCAATCAGGGAGTTCGAGCCGTCCACCTTCGTCAGGTCAGAACCGCCCGCAATGTGCAGAACCTTCGGGGACTCGGTGACGCCCTGCAGGCGCTCCTTGATGAGGTTCTCGTTCTTCTCCAGGTACGCCAGGTACTTCTCGGCACGCTCAATCGCCTCGTCGGTGCCAATCACCTCGGCGGTCAGCTCAACGGTGCGCTTCAGGTCCGCGAAGTTCTGGAACTCAACGTGCACCGCCGGGATACCCGCCTCAGCTGCCTTCGCAATCTGCTCCTTCGAGGAGGCGAGTAGCACCTCCGGCTTATCGGCAAGCAGCTGCTCCATGTTCACGTCGGTGCCCTTCACCGGCGCGTCAACCTTCTCAATACCGGGGTAGACCTGCTTGAACCACGCCAGAGACTTCACGTTAGTCGTGGTGGACACCAGCTTCTCAGCGCCGCCGAGCAGCAGAACCACCTGGTTGTTTGCGTGCCACAGGTCAGCGATGCGCTCCGGGTTGGTGGGGACGGTGACCTCCTTGCCGTCAATGTCCTTGATGACCTTGGTGCCGTCACCGTTATCCTTCACGAAGAAGCTGGTGTGCTTCTTCGCGGAATTACTCGAAGCCGAGACTGAGCTCGAAGCCGAACCCGAGGAGGAGGCGGTGTTCGCGGCGCCACAACCGGTCAGCACAGCCAGCAGCAGGGAAGTGGTCAGGGCAACGCCGGTGTGGAACTTCGTGATTTTCATGGTGTGTCTTTCTGTGTTGACAGGGTGGGTGAATGACCCGGAGGCGGTTTGGAGGAGGGGGCGCTCTAGGGATGCGCCACCACAGCGGATGCGGCACCTCTACCGCATCTCTTGTGTACTGCCCAAACCGCCACCGGAAAACTAAACGCTGCGGAGTCTCAGCTATCGAGGCTCGTCATGTGCACGCTGGAACGACCCAGCTCGGGGGAGTAGACCACCGTCAGGCCGGTATTGAAGGTGCGTGAGAGAACCTCGCTCGTGAGCACCTCCGAGGCGCGGCCCGTCAAAAGCTGAGCTGGCGCATCTGCAGGTACCTCCGGCGCTACGTTTGGCACGGTGCCGGGCATATCGCGCGCGCCAAGCAGTGCGACGGTCGCATCCAGCATGAGGGCGTGATCCGGGTTGTGGGTCGTGAAGATGACCCCGTACCCGGCATCGCGCAGCTGCCGAATCTTGCGCAGAACCTTCGCCTGATTCGCCACATCGAGGGCGCTCGTCGGCTCATCCAAAACGATGAGCGGGGCGTCTTGCACCAGGGTTCGGGCAATACCCACCTGCTGACGCTGACCGCCGGACAGCTGATCCAGCGGGGAATGCGCCAGGTCGAGCAGCCCCAGCTCCTCCATCACGGTGTGCACCTGCTCACGGTCACGGCGCGAGGGCGAAGAGAACAACCCGATATAGGGTGCGCGACCCATCAGCAGGTACTCGGTCACGGTGTAGGAGATGCCGCGACCCTCCATCTGCGGAAGGTACGCGATGCGGCGGGCACGCTCCGTCGCGGTCAAAGAATCCAGCGGCTCACCGCCCAGGTGGACGGTGCCCTCGGTGAGCGAGTGCAAACCAATTAGGGAGTTCAACAGGGTGGACTTACCCACACCGTTGCGACCCAGAATGGCGAGGACCTCACCGCGTCGCACCTGCAGGTTCACGTTGCGGAAAATCCAGCGGCTGGAGCGGTGCCCGGAACGGTGCAGACCAGCGTTGTGACCCGTGCGGCGGCGATTGATGCGCCCGCCCCGGTGGCCGTAACGGAAGCCCGCATCGTCCAGGTGTAGCAGAACCTCTGCGCTCGCATCCGTGCGCTGCTGAGCATTGGGAATGGAAGGCGACATTACTTCACCCGAACCTTTCCAAGCAGTAGCAGCGCCACGTACAGGGGCGTGCCAATGAAGCCGGTCAGTACGCTCAGAGGTACCTCCGCACTGGTGAGGCTACGCGCCAGGGTATCGACGAACATCATGAACGAAGCACCCATCAGCACGGACAGCGGCATGAGCTTGGTCGTGTCACTACCGACCAGCAGGCGGCACAGGTGCGGAATGACCAGGCCAACCCAAGAAATCGGGCCGCCAATACACACGCTGGTTGCGGTGACCAGGGTTGCCAGCAGAATGGTGATACCGCGGGTGCGGGTCAGGTTAATGCCGAGGGTGCGCGCTTCATCGTCACCGAGCGAGAGGATATTGATGCGCCAACGCATCGCCAGGAGCAGCAGGATGCAGGGCGCCGCCACCAGCGCAAACTGGGTGAGTGCTTCCGCGCGTACGTCCTGCAGGGAACCCATCTGCCAGAACACGATCTGTGCCAGCTGAGTTTCAGGGTTCGCAATGAACTTCAACGCACCCAGCGCGGCGGTGCCAAAGCCACCCACAATCACGCCGGAAAGCACCAGCATGAGCGTGGACTGATTCTTGAGTAGACGCGGAATGCTCACGGTCAGCAGTACTGCCGCGAGGCCGCCGGCGAGGGCGGAACCCTGAATGGCGAGGCTCGTGCCCACACCCAGCAGAATGGCGGAGGCGGCACCCACCGACGCACCCTGCGAAACACCCAGCAGGTACGGGGAGACCAACGGGTTACGGAAGACCGCCTGGAAAGTAGCGCCCGCAATGGCGAGGGCTGCACCGATGAGCCCGGCGGCGAGCAGACGCGGAATACGCACGGTCAGCAGCATATTTTCGGCGGGCTTGTAG
Source organism: uncultured Rothia sp. (assembly GCF_963544205.1). Taxonomy (GTDB): domain Bacteria; phylum Actinomycetota; class Actinomycetes; order Actinomycetales; family Micrococcaceae; genus Rothia. The sequence continues at coordinate 17,400 of NZ_CAUUDY010000021.1, read as the reverse complement.
ACTTTCAGGTCCATGCCGAACCAGTTCTTACCGAGAATGCGGAAGAGCTCGTCCAATTCGAGCGGGTACCTGCCGGTGATGAGCGAGAGGTAGGTGACGCCCAGCAGAATGGTCAGGGCGATGAGCAGAATCAGCGGGTACGAGGATGCGAAGAGGCTGCGGCGATGCTCAGTCTTGGCAACTAAAGTGGCGGCCGGTGCGCCGGTGGGGTTCGCCTCCGGGTTCGCTTCTGTGGATTCGTTCGGGGTTGCCTTTGAAGCTGTCTCCGTGGTCGTGCTCATGGAGTCCTTCCGTGCGCTCTTGTGGTCCCGTTCTGTCTGCGTGTATGCGCTCTAAACATATGTGAGCCACATCAAGGAGGCAAAGGGGGTGAGTGCGGAGCGCCCGTCATAAGTCTTTATGTGTTGCCGCTTATCTTCTGCGGTGCGGTGCCCGTGAGCGGCGGCGGCTGCGGGGGAGAGCGGCCACCCCTAAGAGCACTGTTCCTAAGAGCACCGTCATCGTGCGGGAAAATGCTCCCGCTCGCCTCCTGCCCGGTAGAGAATATGAGCCAGTCGAAAGCCCCTTATCTTTTGCGCCCCCTCTTTTATGAACTTGGGCACTTTCATGGTGATGGCTTGTTACCTGTCGTGTCTGGACTATTGCGCGTGATTATATTGCGCCAGCAGAAAAGGGCAACCAATCCTGAGGCGCATTGGGCGGCTTTCCCCTAGGATGGATACATGAGTTACGCACCCGAAATTAACCGCATCGTCGCCCCCTTTGAAGTGGTCAGCCCCTTCCAGCCTGCCGGCGACCAGCCGAAGGCTATCGCCGAGCTCACCGAGCGCGTGCAGAATGGCGAGAAGGACATTGTGCTGATGGGCGCCACCGGTACCGGTAAGTCCGCGACCGCAGCCTGGCTGATTGAGGCGGTGCAGCGTCCGACTCTGGTGCTCGTGCAGAATAAGACTCTGGCGGCGCAGCTGGCGAATGAGCTGCGTGAGCTACTGCCAAATAATGCGGTGGAGTATTTCGTCTCCTACTACGACTACTACCAGCCTGAGGCGTACGTGCCGCAGACCGATACCTTCATTGAGAAGGACTCCTCCATCAACGAGGAAGTGGAGCGCCTGCGCCACTCGGCGACCAACTCCCTGCTGACTCGCCGTGACGTGGTGGTGGTTGCGACCGTGTCCTGCATTTACGGTCTGGGTACGCCCGAAGAGTACATTGAGCAGATGGTGACTTTGCGTCGCGGTGAGGAGATTGACCGCGACGAGTTGCTGCGTCAGTTCGTGGCGATGCAGTACGCGCGTAACGACATGGACTTTCACCGCGGCACGTTCCGCGTGCGCGGCGATACCGTCGAAATCATCCCTATGTACGAGGAGAACGCGATTCGCATCGAGTTCTTCGGTGATGAGATTGAGGCGATTTACACCCTGCACCCGCTGACCGGCGAGGTGATTCGCGAGGAAGAAGAGATGTACGTCTTCCCCGCAAGCCACTATGTTGCCGGCCCGGAGCGTATGGCGAAGGCTATTACCTCCATCGAGGATGAGCTACGCGAGTGCCTGCAGACTCTCGAATCCCAGGGCAAGCTGCTGGAGGCGCAGCGCTTGCGTATGCGCACCACCTACGACCTGGAGATGATGGAGCAGATGGGCTTCTGCAATGGTATCGAGAACTACTCGCGCCATATTGACGGTCGTGCCCCCGGTAGTGCCCCGAACTGTCTGCTGGATTATTTCCCGGATGATTTTCTGCTGATTATTGACGAGTCGCACGTGACGGTTCCGCAGATTGGCGCCATGTACGAGGGCGATATGTCCCGCAAGCGCACCCTGGTCGAGCACGGTTTCCGCCTGCCCTCGGCGATGGATAATCGCCCGCTGAAGTGGGAGGAGTTCCTGGAGCGCATCGGCCAGACCATCTACCTGTCGGCGACCCCCGGCAAGTACGAGCTCTCGCAGGCCGACGGTTACGTGGAGCAGATTATTCGCCCGACCGGTCTGATTGACCCGGAGATTGTGGTCAAGCCGACCAAGGGCCAGATTGATGATCTGCTTGAGGAGATTCGCGTGCGCGTGGAACGCGACGAGCGTGTGCTGGCCACGACCCTCACCAAGCGCATGGCGGAGGATTTGACCGAGTACCTGCTGCAGCACGGCGTGAAGGTGCAGTACCTGCACTCCGACGTGGACACCCTGCGCCGCGTGGAGCTCCTGCGTGAGCTGCGCCTGGGTACTTTCGACGTGCTGGTCGGCATTAACCTGCTGCGTGAGGGTCTGGACCTGCCCGAGGTGTCGCTGGTTGCGATTCTGGACGCCGACAAGGAAGGCTTCCTGCGTTCGACCACCTCGCTGATTCAGACCATTGGCCGCGCGGCGCGTAACGTGTCTGGTCAGGTGCACATGTACGCCGATAAGATTACGGACTCGATGCGCGTGGCGATTGATGAGACGAACCGCCGCCGCGAGATTCAGCAGGCGTACAACCGTGAGCACGGCATTGACCCGCAGCCGCTGCGCAAGAAGATTGCCGATATTACGGATGTGCTCGCCCGCGAGGAAGAGGACACCCGCAAGCTTCTGCAGCAGCGTAAGAGCGGTAAGAAGGGTGCCCGTACGGTGAGTGCGGGTGCGAAGACGGGCTCTTCGACGGCTTCGAAGATTGCCACGAGCACCCCTGAATCGGAGGAGCTTCTCGCCCGTGCGGAGGCGCGCGTTCGCGCCGACGGGCTGGCGGCGGCACCCGCGGAGGATTTGCTGGATTTGATTGAGCAGATGAACGAGCAGATGCGCGTGGCGGCGGAGAACCTGCAATTTGAGTTGGCGGCGCGTCTGCGTGATGAGCTTGCCGATTTGAAGAAGGAGCTGCGTCTGATGAAGGAGGCGGGTCACGCCTAAACCGTGTGTTTAGGGGTTCGACTTGGGTTTTTCGCCATGAGATAATTCATTGCTCATGAACTTCTACTGAGTGCAGATAGATGTTGTACACTATCAAAGTGTTTTACGTGTCAAATAACACCTTGATGCTTCCGAGCAATAAAGAAAAATCTGTGACTATTTCTAATAACTCTTCAGACGCACACACTACGGGAGCTCGTTCCGTTACCCGCCGCAACCTCACCCGCGGCGCGCTTTGGGCTGTGCCCGCTATTGCCGCCTCCACGGCGGTACCCGCATTCGCGGCCTCGGCGGATGACTGCAAGACGGTACACGGTCCGGACTTTACCCAGGTCGGCGGCTGGATGATTACCAACCCCGCCAGTGGCGCCCTGCAGTCGCGCACCAAGAACAAGCCCGTGACTGCGCCGGAGACCGGTCAGGCGTGGTGGTCCATGGAGAATGCAACCTCCCCGAACCCCGCGACGATTCGCCTCATGTCCGTGTACGAGGCGACTTACGGCACCGAGGGTGACCTGAACCTGAACTGTGGCGAGTTCGTGATGACCTACAATGTCTCTGCACTGGAGGCGACGACCGGCACCACGCACCTGCACCCGTCCATGGACATTTACCTCTTCTCGCCCGAGGGTGAAATCATTGACCGTCAGGTCTTCACGACGAACCCGACCGGTGTAGCAACCGTCATGACCCGCAGCGGTAAGACCCAGACCGTTCAGGGTCAGGTTATCCCGTTCGCGTCGAGCGTGAATGACCGGGCGACCGGCATCTCCGCGCGTTTTGCGTTACGCGGCGATAAGCTCATGGAAGGCATGTACCAGTTCGAGGTGGTTATTACCGTCCCGACGATTCATGAGAACGGCAAGCTTGATACGAGCAAGCAGGTGAATGCGATTGCGTTTACCCCGCCGACCTTCAATATGGTTTCCTAAACAGCTGTCTTAACTGAATAAAGAAGTAGCCCTCCCCGTGCATGGTTCACGGGGAGGGCTACTGCTTTATCTGGAGGTTGTTCAGAGTACCGTTTTACGCTTCGTCGTTCTCTAGTTCGGCGGCGTCATAGCGCTCGCGGGCTTCGAGTACCGCCTGCATATTGTCCTGCGCCCAATGGCGCAGGGCGGTCATCGGCTCAACAAGGGTCGTACCGAGCGCGGTCAGTTCGTAGTCCACGCGCGGCGGAATGGATGCGGTGACCCGGCGTTCTACCAGGCCGTCGCGTTCCATGGAGCGCAGGGTCTGGGTCAGGACCTTGGGGGAGACACCCTGAATCATCGCCTTGAGCTCACCAAAGCGGGCGACGGGCTGCTCGGAGAGCGCCGCAACAATGAGCGGGGTCCACCGGTCGGTGAGGTGGCGCATCACGGTGCGGGAGGGGCAGACGCTGGCGAGGATGTTGGCGGGCTGGACGTCCTGCGGGGTGCGGGTGGTTTCTGCGGTTTCGTGTGCGGGGGAGGTGAGCGTGGTGGTCATAGCTGCTGTGTTCTCTGTCCGTTGAGGGGCTGTTTTGCTGTTTTATGGGTGCGGCGAGGGGCGCGAAAAATATTTTTAAATATTTTCTCAAAGGCCCTAATAGTTACCTTGAAGTACCCAGTTTCTAATAGATACTATAAAACCATCAAGCGGAACACCGCAAGAAAAATCCAGAAAGGAAGACAAATGTCTAAGGCTCTTATCATCTACGGTCACCCCACTCCCGAATTCTCGACCGCCAACGCTGAAGCTCTCCGTGTTGTCACCGAGGCCCTGGGAGAAAACGTAGAGGTGCGCGAAATTGCGACCCATCGCGTCAATGGTTCATTTGATATCGCCGCAGAACAGCAGGCTCTCGTGGAAGCGGACGTTATCGTTCTGCAGTTCCCCGTCTTCTGGTACTCGGTTCCCGCGCTGCTTAAGCAGTGGCTAGATGAGGTCTTCACCTACGGATTCGCCTACGGTAGTGACGGCGATAAGCTGGCGGGTAAGACCCTCGTAGTCGCCGCAAGTGCCGGTGCAAACGCAGAAATCTATGCGGAGAAGCTGCCGAACAACTTCCCCGAAATCTTCAATCCCCTGCAAAATACTGCGGCGTTTTCCAGCATGAAGTGGGCAGAACCCGTTTACGTGTACGGCGCATTGAGCATGCCGGGCACCGAAGATATTGCTCGTTCTGCAGGTACTGACCTGGGCCAGCAGCTTGTAGCGCGTTTGCGTGAGCTGAACGTCTAAATCCATACCGCGGGCTCTAAACCGCGGAGGCTCTTCACTGAGGGAGGGGCTCGGAGTGGCACCACTTCGGGCCCCTCTTCGTGCGTGCGGAGGCATGCCTGCTGTGCGGGTACAACCTTCTGTACCCTATCAATACCGGTGATTCGGTGCCCTTCACACCACCTAATAACCGCTAGAAAGATAAAAACTCCACTGAACATTCATAGAATCATGAACCCTAAGGTATAATCGTTCACCGAGCAAGGGAGTATCCCACCAATCGACTCATCGTCAGCACGTTAGCCGAAGGCGTCTAACCGGTGAATCGAGCCGACCTCCATTCAGGTCGGCGGGAGAGACTTGTGGTCCTGTACGCACACCACAAGAAAGGCTCCCCATGGAAGTTACCGGGTTGCAATGGTTGGTTACTATTCTCATCATCGCGGGTCTGTTGGCCTTCGATTTCGTGTTCCACGTCCGTAAGGCGCACGAACCCACCGTTAAGGAAGCGGCCATTTGGTCGAGTATTTACATCGGTATCGCGCTGCTGTTCGGCCTGTACATTTTTGTGACAAACGGCCCGACCGCCGCCACCGAATTCTACGCAGGCTACATCACCGAAGAAGCTCTCTCGGTCGATAACCTCTTCGTCTTCATGATCATCATGGGCACCTTCCGTGTTGCCCGTGAGAATCAGCAGAAGGTCCTGCTCTTCGGTATCGTCTTCGCGATTCTGGCGCGCGGCACCTTCATCTTCGCCGGCGCGGCAATCATTAACTCCTTCGCCTGGGTGTTCTACATCTTCGGCCTGGTCCTGCTCATGACCGCAGGTAACCTGCTCAAGGACGAAATCACCGAAGGCGACGGCGATGACGAAGCCGACAACATCATGGTCCGCCTCGCCAAGAAGTACCTGAAGACCAGCGACCACTTCGACGGTGACAAGCTCTTCACCATCGAAAACGGCAAGCGCGTCATGACCCCCATGATGCTCGTCATGGTCGCTATCGCCGGTTCCGACCTGCTCTTCGCGCTCGACTCGATCCCCGCGATCTTCGGCCTCACCCAGTCCGTCTACATTGTGTTCACCGCGACCGCGTTCTCCCTCATGGGCCTGCGCCAGCTGTACTTCCTCATTGACGGCCTGCTGGACCGCCTCGTCTACCTCTCCTACGGCCTGGCGACCATCCTCGCGTTCATTGGTGTGAAGCTCATCCTGCACGCAATGCACGAGAACAACCTGCCGTTCATCAACCACGGCGAGCCCGTGCACGTCATCGAAATCAGCACCGAAATGTCTCTGATGGTCATCGTGGGCGTCCTGATCATTACCGTGCTTGCCTCGCTGCTCAGCCCCAAGGGCCGCGCACTGCAGACCATTCAGCGTGTTCAGGCGCTCTCCGAGAAGTACCTGGCACTGCCCGAGGATGCACCCGTCGCCGAGCGCGCGGACATCACCGCCCGCTGGCAGCAGGAAACCGAGAAGCTCAACGCCATTCCCGCCAAGCTGCGTGACGAGCTGATCGAGAAGGAAGACGAATACCACGCCCTCGTGGTGCGTGTCCGCACCGCACAGGATGCGCACGCTTCCTCCTCGAAGTAGTTTGAGCTACTGAGCGTGCGGCCTCACCAGGCTAAGCGCTAACACTAAAGCCCCTCACACCGGATCAACCGGGGTGAGGGGCTTTAGCTATATCAGAAATATATTCGGGGGATTCACCCGGGCAGAATGACTACCCGGCGACGAATTACTGGTTGTGAACCTCAGCCAGCATGTTCTTCAGGTGACCCAGAATGGTCAGCGGGTCAGAACCGAAACCGTCGTGGTGGTGGGTCTTCGAGGTCCACACCTGAGTGTTGCCGACCCAGCGAGCGGTCTCCATGGAGTGCTCAAAGTCCACGTACACGTCCGGGTTGTACGCCGCAGCCACCACGGGAACCTCGTTCTTGTGCAGCTGTGCGTGGTCGTACAGGCGACCCCAGTCCTTCTTCTCAGCCAGCAGGTTTGCAACCTCAGCCAGCGGACGCAGCGAGGGATCCTCCTCGTAGTACCAGGGGAAGATGTGCTCGCCGGTGAAGAGCAGACGGTCCGCATCCGGTGCGAACTCGGGGCGGGAGGCCGCCACGCGAGCAGCAGACCAGTTGGTCGGCGCGGGGGAGGGGGACAGCTCGTAGCCGGGGATGCCGGGCAGAACGCCGTCGGCGGGGCCGTCAGCGTAAATGGTCTCGTGCATCAGGGCGTACAGCGGGTTCGCCTGGAAGGTCACCTCGGCACCCATAGCGGTCAGGAACTGATCGGACAGGTGGTCGTTACCCTCAGCGAAAGCGTTCTCCAGGAAGTAGTGCAGGCCGCGCTCGCGCCAGCGGCCACCCAGGAAGTGGCCAGCCATCTGGAAACGGTGGTCGGTCAGGCGCTCACCGGTGGGCAGGTACTCCTTGTGGGTACGCAGGTGCTCAGCGATGCGGGTAGCGAGCTCAGCGTCCTCGGGGAACCAGCTGTAGTACTCCTCAACACGTTCCTTCATGCGGTCGAAGGTGTGCTGGTAGACGTTGTCCACGGAGGTACGAATCGGTGCCAGACCCGCGGTGATGCGGCAGTCACGCAGCGACTGCGGCGCAAACGACAGGTAGGACAGGGTCAGGAAGCCACCGAAGGACTGGCCAATGGTGGACCAGCGCTTGTCGGCACGGTCAGCCAGCAGTACCTCGCGGATAGCCTCCGCGTCAGCGATGATGGAGTCCGCACGGAACAGCTCAGTGTACTCAGCCTGAACCTGCGGGTCACCCACAGCGGTAATAGTGCGAGCAGACAGCGGGGAAGACAGACCGGTACCGCGCTGATCCAGAAGAATCACGCGGTGAGTCTTCGCCAGCTCAGCAATCCAGCCGCCAATGGAGCCGGTCTTCGGCGAACCGAAACCGGGGCCGCCCTGCAGGTACACAATGTAGGGGCGCTTATCAGCCGGGACGGTCAGAGTCTCGCTGGTGTTCACAACCTCGCGCGCGAACACGGTGATGGTCTGGTCCGCGAAACGGGAGGAGAGAGCGGCATCCTTGCCCTTGGAGAAAATCAGACCGTGGGTCAGGGGAACCTGGAACCAGTGGTCGGTAATCTCGTAGCCGTCGTGCTTGACGACCGAACCCTTGCGGTACTCAACCTTGGGAAGCGAAGAAACGGTCAACGGTGAACCTTCTTTCATTCAAATAGATAGATACTCTGTATTCTAGCCCACTATGGGCAACATCGTGGCAGAGCCCGGGTGAAGTCTTAGGCGGAGTCTTAGAACTCGCCCACGCTCAGAATCCTCAGCACCGGGTAGCCCGCCTCATCGGATGCCGCCAGGTCAACCTCGGCACGAATACCGAAGTCAAAGTTATCTTCGGGGTCGGCAAAGCTCTGCTGAACCTTCCACACGCCCGGATGCGCGGCGGTGTCCTCGTCCATGCTGACCAGGCGAGGCGAGCGCGCATCGGCATCCGTGTAGATGTCGTCGTAGGTGTCGAAGTAGTCGTCCATAGCATCCGCCCAGCGGTCGGCGTCCCAGCCGCACCACTCGTCCAGGGCGCCCAGGGCACGGTCACGCTCATCAGCGAAGAGCTCCACGCGGCGGAAGAGGGCGTTACGGACCATCACGCGGAAGGCGCGCAGGTTCTTCGTCACGGCGGGAGGCTCTTCCTCCTCGATGGAGGCGTGCTCGGCCGCAGTGGTGGCGGTGTCTTCGCCGGCGGCCAGCTTCTCCCACTCGTCCACCAGGGAGGAGTCGGTCTGGCGCACTAGCTCGCCGAGCCACTCGATGATGTCGTCGAGTTCGTCGGTCACGGCGGTGTCGGGGATGGTGTGGCGCAGCGCCTTGTACGCGTCGGAAAGGTAGCGCAGAAGCACGCCCTCGGCGCGTTCCAGCGAGTAGTACTGCACGAAGTCGTTGAAGCCCATCGCGCGTTCGTACATGTCACGCACAATCGACTTGGGGCGCGGCTCAAAACGAGCCACCCACGGCGCGGACTGCTTGTAGGTCGCGTAGGCCTGCTCGATGAGTTCCGCCAGCGGCTGCGGGTAGGTGACCTTGTCCAGCTCGTTCATGCGTTCGGTGTAGTCCACACCGTCCGCCTTCAACTGCGCCGAGAGCTCGTTCTTCGCCTTGCGCTCCTGCGCGTACAGCACCTGGTTGGGGGAGTCCAGGGTTGCCTCGATGAGGGAGAGCGCGTCCAGCGCGTAGCTGGGGGACTCGGGGTCCAGAAGCTCCAGCGCGGCGACCGCAAACGCGGACAGCGGCTGGTTCAGGGCAAAGTTATCCTGCAGGTCCTCGGTCAGGCGCAGGTAGGAGCCGTGCTCGTCCGGGGTGTTGGTTCGCTCAATCACGCCGCCGGTCAGCAGCTCCTTGTAGATGCCGATTGCCTTGCGCAGCAGCTCGCGGCGGCGCGCCGGGCTCTCGTGGTTGTTCTGAATGATGCGGTAGGCGGCAATGACCGGGTTCTCCGGGCGGTGCATCAGATTCAGCAGCATTGAGTGGGTGATGTCGAAGGAGGAGGTCAGCGGCTCCGGGGCTGCCTCTACCAGCTGCTCGAAGGTCTTCTCCGACCAGCCCACGAAGCCCTCCGGCGCCTTCTTACGCTTGGAGGATAGGGACTGGTTAATGCGCTTGGTGTCGTCACCGAACTTCGCCTGAGCCTTCGCTAACAGGCGCGCGTTCTCAATATCGTGTTCGGGCGCCTGAACCACCACGGTGCCGGCGGTATCGAAGCCCGCGCGGCCTGCGCGTCCGGCAATCTGGTGGAACTCGCGGGCACGCAGACGGCGGCTGCGGGCACCATCAAACTTGGACAGCGCCGTAATCAGCACGGTACGAATCGGCACGTTAATACCCACACCCAGGGTGTCGGTACCGCAAATCACCTTGAGCAGACCCTCCTGAGCCAGCTGCTCCACGAGGCGGCGGTACTTGGGCAGCATACCCGCGTGGTGAATACCGATGCCGGCGCGAACCAGCTTATTCAGCGCCTTACCGAAGCCCGGGCCGAAACGGAACTTAGCAATGAGCTCCGCGATACGTTCCTTATCTTCCTTCGAGGCGATAGCCACCGAGAGCAGCGCGTTCGCCTGCTCCAGCGCCGCCTTCTGCGAGAAATGCACAATGTAGACCGGAGTCTGCTTGGTCTGCACGAGTTCCTGCACCGTCTCCTGAACCGGGGTGGTGGAGTAGTAGAAGTGCAGCGGAATGGGACGCTCAGAATGTGCCACCAGGTCACTCTCGCGACCGGTCAGCGCCGTCATCTCCTCCTGGAAGCGAGTCGTATCGCCCAGGGTCGCGCTCATCAGCAGGAACTGCGCCTGCGGAAGCTCCAGCAGGGGAAGCTGCCACGCCCAGCCGCGCTGCGGGTCAGAGTAGAAGTGGAACTCGTCCATGATGACCTGGCAGAGGTCCGCATCCTTACCCTCGCGCAGGGCAATATTGGCGAGAATCTCCGCGGTGCAGCAGATAATGGGCGCCTCCGTATTAATGGCGGAGTCGCCGGTAATCATGCCCACGTTCTCGGCACCAAAAATATTGATCAGGTCAAAGAACTTCTCAGACACCAGCGCCTTAATGGGGGCGGTGTAATAGGAACGCTGACCGGTCGCCAGGCCCGTAAAATGCGCGGCAACAGCCACAGTGGACTTACCCGAACCGGTCGGGGTTGCCAGCACCACGTTATGGCCGGCGGCGATGCTCAGGACGGCCTCGTCCTGGGCGGGGTACAGGGTCATGCCGCGGGTCGAAATCCATTCGGTGAACGCCTCATAGATTTCTTCTGCGGTGAGGGGGTTGCCCTTAAAATCGCGTCGATTGTAGTCGCCGGGGTTCTCGCCCAGCCCGGGAGAAAGAAAATTCAAAATACTCATGAGGATTCCAGTCTATCGGGAATAACGCGGGTGCGGGGGCGTTATCGTTACGAGGGAACAAACGGGTACTCGCGGGGCTTGCGTGAGGTGTTCGGGGGCGCTCGCGGGGTGATTACGGGGTGTTCACGGGGCGCCTCGCCGCGCTAATGCGGGAATCCCCAAAATTCGTGTAGTGTGGAACAAAGAGCTTTAGGTGCAGTGATGCAAAAACCTGGTGCCCAGAAGGTCGAAGGCACAGGCCTCCACGCCGCATAGATTGCCGCGCAGATGCAGAATCCGCCGATTGACGCCGGTGCATATTGAGCGGCTGATGCACGCCCCAAAATACGTTGCACAAAATAACGACACGCCCATCTATTACGCAAATAGTGTTGCGTGCCACATTGATAAAGGAATAGGGTAAGAGAAAGGAGAGACGTTGAATGACTGAATACAACGCTGACAAGGCACAAGAAAACGCTGCGCGTGAAGAAGCTGCGCACGAAGAAACCCTGCACAACAAAACCACGCAGAAAAAAGCCGCTCAGAAAAAAGCCTCGCAGAAAAAATCTGCACAGGAAGTAACCGCTAGCGAACAGCGCAAGGCAGAAGAGGAAGCCCTCAAAAAGCGCCTCGCCCTGCGAGTCACCGCGCCCGGACACAAATACCCCTGGCACCGCTGGGCCATCCCCGTCCTCGGGGAAACCACCGCAGGTATCGGCGCGATCCTGATCCCCGTCATGGTGGGCCAATTCATCAACCAGCACATCGCAGGAAAAGCCCCCGACGCCTGGCCCATGTTCTGGGTGGTGGTCGCATCCATCACCTTCATCGTGATTAACGAGTTCTTCGGCTGGGGCACCTCCATGACCCTCAGCGCCGAGCTCGGCCGCGACTGGCGCGCCTACATTAACCGGCTTATGGGACGCACCCGCACGACCGTTGACGCAGGTGAAGCGGTCACCGTCATGAACAAGGACGTACGACGTGTTACAAACGTCTACTTTTCCCTACCGCTGTTCGTTAACGCCATGATTATCGCGACTCTCGGTGCCGTACAGCTCTGGCTGATTAATCCCGTCACCGCGGTCGTCACCCTCATCGGTACGCTCATTGTGGTCGGCGTGATTGCCTGGTACTCGACCTTCCTCGAATCCAAGATTGGCGAGTATCGCGAAAAGGACGGCGAAGCCTCCTCACGCGCCTCCGATATCGCCACCGGCCTGCGCACTATCGCCGGCCTCGGCGCCGAAGAGCAGATGCGTGATCGCTACCACCGCGGCACCGACGAAGTCTTCGACAGCTACATGCGCTACGAGAAGACGCACCGCTGGATGTTCCTCATCCGCGCGCTACTCGGTGGCGCCGTCACCCTGCTCGGCATCGGCTTCGCCCTCACCGGCCACGTCGAAAACGGCCGCTGGGTATCCGACACCCCCGCCGCGTCCCTGGTGACCGTCGCCTCCATTATTGCGATGATGGGCGGCCCCATCTGGATTACCCAGAACTTCCTGACTGAATGGCGTTACGCCAAAATTGCGCTCGCCAAGATCGCCCGCCTCGAAGGTCACGCGGGTGTACGCCAGGGCGTGCTGAAGAGCCCGCGCACCGACGAAGAAATGGCGCAGCTGGCACGCGCCGAACAGGCAGTCGAGGCAAACACCCTTGAGGTACCCGTGCCCGTCGCCCCCGCCGGTGCCAGCAACCCGCGCATCGTGTACGTCAACCCGCGCGACTACAACCTCACCGCGCAAGACTACGCCGAGGCGCTTGCCCGCACCCTGCGCCGCGGGGGAGAGGACCTCAAGGACGCCTCCGGTCGCCGCGTGCTGCTGAGCGAACCGAACCCCATGATTTTCGCGGGAACCCTGCAGGAGCACCTGCGCCTGGGCACCGTGCCGAACCCCGACGAGGAACTGGCACAGGCAAAGGACGAGGAGCTGCTGAAGATTACCGACTCCCGCGAAATCGCCTACCGACTGGGCGGACGCAACCCCGAAGACTACTTCGCCGCCCGCATCACTACTGAGGGTGCGAACCTCTCCGGTGGTCAGCGTCAGCGTCTGGCACTCGCTCGCGCGCTCGCACAGGATGCGCAGGTTCTGATCCTGACCGAGCCGCTGAACTCCGTGGACGAACCCAGCCAGCGCTACATCTACGATGCGATGGAAACCCAGGTCGGTAGCGACCGCCTGCCCGTGGGCTACCCCGGCCTGCTGCAGGATTTGGAGCAGGTCTATGTTGTCTCCACGACTGCGGAGACGACTCGCCGCATGGAACGCGACGGCTACCCTGCCGCCGACTCGGGAACCCCCGCAACCACTCAGACCGCAATAACTCAGAATCAGGAGGTGAACTAGCATGGCAAAGCAGCTTCCCATCGAAACCCCCGCCTACGTGGCACGCCGCATGTGGCACTACCTCGCAGCGCATAAGGGACGCGCCCTCTACACCTTCGTCATCTACATGGTCAGTACCCTCATGGGTGCGGTAGTGCCCCTGCAGATTGGTGCCACCGTTGACGATGTGGTGGCGGGCAAGTTCTCCAGCTACCCGTGGCAGCCGATTCTGATTATTCTGGCGGCGTTCATCGTGCAGGCGGTGACCCTCATGGTTTCCTCGTACAGTGCTGCGCGACTGGGCGCGCTCGTCACCCGCGATACCAACCAGGACACCCTCGACGGCACCCTCGACCTGGACGCACGCACCGTGGAAGAAGCCGGCAGCGGCGACCTGCTCACCCGCGTGACCGACGACCTGTCCTCGGCAGCAAGCTCTGTCAGTACAGACCTTCTTGGTGCAATCTACGTGGTCCTGTACTTCATTATCTCCACGATCTCCCTGGCGTTCGTGAGCCCGGCAATGGGCCTGATTATGCTGCCCATGATTGCCGGTCTTGCCCTCATCATGTCGAAGATGCTGCCGCTCATGGCGGCACGCAACCAGACCGCCCAGGAATGCGTGAGTGACCTCAACAGCGTGCTGACCGAGAACATTCGCGGCACCTCCACGATTCGCGAGCTGGGCGTTCACGATGCCCGCGAAGAGGTTTTTTCCGCTGAGAACAAGGAACGTCTGTTTGGTGCTCAGCTGGGCATGGTGCGTATCCGCCAGATGTACTTCACCGTGGACGCCATCAACGCCTGGATGCCCACGATTCTGTGTATGCTCTGGGGCGCCGCCTGCGTGGCTATCGGCTGGGCAAGCTGGGGCGCCGTAGCAACCGCCTCCGTCATGGTTTTCAGCCTGCGAACCCTCGCCGACATGCTGAACCACCACGTGAGCAACCTGCGCATCATGCTCGTGAACATGGGCCGCGTGTTCGGTGTGGTGTCCCTGGCGAAGAAGCAGCGTGAGGAGCGCGCACAGCACCGCGCCGAAGCGTTCGCCGCAATGTCGGATGAAGACGTGAAGAACCCGGAGTACGCCATTGAGTGCACCGACGTTTCCTACGGCTACTCGCCCGACGCCCTCGTCCTGGAAGGCATCAACCTGAAGATTCGCCGCGGCGAGGCGCTCGCCCTGGTGGGCCGTTCCGGTTCGGGTAAGACCACCCTGGCGCGTCTGATTGGTGGTTCGCTGACCGCCCTGGAGGGCACCATCACCGTGATGGGTCGACCGGTTGGTCACGGCGACTTCCCGACCGATGCCGCCGCCGACGGCCGCCCGCGCCTGCTGGTCTGCACCCAGGAAGCTCACGTCTTCTTCGGTACCCTCGCCGATAACTTCACTGTGGTCGTGCCGGACGCGACCGTCGAGCAGATGGGTGAGGCACTGGACGCCGTCGGTGCCCGCTGGTGGCGTGACCTGCCGCAGGGCATGGACACCGTCGTCAGCGGCGCGGATTCGCCTCTGACCCGCGACCAGATTCAGCAGCTTGCGTTGGCACGTATTGTGCTTGCTGACCCGCACGCCGTGATTCTGGACGAGTCCACCACCCAGCTGGAGCTCGCGGACGCAACCGAGTCCCTGCGCGCCGTGCTGGCGAACCGTGCGGTGCTGATCATTTCGCACGATGCGCGTATCGCCTCCCTGGCTGACCGCGCGGTCCTGCTGCACGAGGGTAGGATCATTGCGGAGGGCTCCCCGGCGGAGATTTTTGCCCTGACCTAAGACTCGGCGAATATGCCCTGTGAGTAGTGCCCGGCACCGTGCGAAGCGGTGCCGGGCACTACTCGTTTAACGGGGTGTTTGGGGAGGCGGTGGTGGGTGCTGAGATGATGGGGTAGAGCGCACCGAGGGGATCCGTCAAACGAAAATTTCGGAGAGATTCACTTGTCACCCGCGAAACTTTCAGCTACTGAGAATCGTTGTGATAACCTGGCAGAGCGATATGGGGTGCCTTGAGACGCCCGCGACCCGCTGACCCGCCCAAAGACGGGCAACCAAAACAGCGGGGGCACGGAACAGTAGGCGCGCGAAACAGCGTACAAACACTCAAGGCTGAGAGAATCACCCATTGAACCTGCTCTAGTTCGAACTAGCGAAGGGATTATCGATGAAGGCAGAGCAGCCTAGCGCGCCCACGTGCGCATCCACCTCTAACCCTGTACCCGGCGCGAGCGCTCCCGGAACCCCCCGGGCACCTCAGACAGCTCGGGTGCCGAGGGTCCTCTCTATTGCGGGAACCGACCCCTCCGGCGGTGCGGGTATCCAGGCGGACCTCAAGTCCATTACCGCATCCGGCGGTTACGGCATGTGCGTGACCACCTCGCTGGTCGCCCAGAACACCTGCGGGGTTCGCGAAGTATTCACCCCGCCCCTGGAATTTCTCACCGCGCAGCTTGCCGCCGTTTTTGATGACGTCACGGTAGACGCCGTGAAAATCGGTATGCTCGGCGACGCAGACACGATCCGCACCGTCCGCACCTGGTTGAGCGAGCACCCTGTGCCCGTGGTCGTGCTCGACCCGGTCATGATTGCATCCAGCGGCGACCGCCTGCTGCAGGCGGAAGCGGAGCAGGCGCTACGCGACCTCGTGCCGCTCGTGGACGTGATTACCCCGAACATTCCGGAGCTTGCCGTGCTCTGTCAGAAGGAGCCCGCTCAGACCTTTGATGAGGCGCACGAGCAGGCGGCGAACCTCGCGGCGGCGACCGGAACCACCGTCATTGTGAAGGGCGGTCACCTGTGCGGTCAGGACGCCGGCAATACCGCGGTCTTCCCGGACGGCACCTGCGCGCACGTGCGCACCCCGCGCCTGGACAGCCGCAATACGCACGGCACCGGATGCTCCCTGTCCTCCTCGCTGGCAACCCGCCTGGGCGTGGAACTGCTGCAGCACACTGAAGCCGCAGAACCTGCCGCAGACCAGAAGAACACTCTGACCAGCGAAGATACCCACCGCGCACTGCAGTGGAGCACCCGCTGGCTCCACGAATCCATTGCCGCGGGTGCCGGTCTGCAGGTCGGCTCCGGTGAGGGCCGCGGCCCGGTGGACCACGCCGCACGTGCCCGCCGTCTGGAGGCTGCTGCCTCCGCGTACCCGTGGCATCACCTGCTCGCCACCACCGACTCTGAGGGTAATGCCCTGGACGGCACCAGTCCGGAGCGCCTGCTGCCGGTCAGCCCCGTGCCCGCCGGTGAAGCCGTCGTAAAGCCCGCCGGTCCCTGGACTGCCGCTCTTTGGGCTGCGGGTGGCGAAACCTGGCACCAGATCCTGGACCTGCCCTTCGTGCGTGCCCTCGGTGACGGAACCCTCGACGAGGACCTGTTCTCCTTCTACCTGGACCAGGACGCCCTCTACCTGCGTGACTATTCGCGTGCGCTCGCGACTCTCTCGGCGCGTGCCGATACCGCTGAGGCGCAGGTGCACTGGGCGGCTGGCGCGCACGAGGCGATTGCCGCCGAATCGCAGCTGCACGAGGGCTGGTTGGCGAACCGTGCACGCCTGGGTGGACCCTCGCCGATTACCATGGGGTACACGAATTTCCTGCGCGCCTCCGCTGCCGGTGATGACTACGTGGTCGGCGCCGCCGCTATCTTGCCCTGCTACTGGCTCTACGAAGAGGTCGGTGCCGTGCTCTCCTCGCAGAACCACCCGGACCACCCGTACGCGGAGTGGTTGAGCCTGTACGGTGGCGAGGAGTTCGCCGCGGATGTGGCGCGTAGCCTCGCGGAGGTGGAGCGTGCGTTTGAGGCGGCTTCACCGGCTCAGCGTGTGCGTGCGGCGCGGGCGTACCTGTCGGCGTGCGTGTACGAGCGTGAGTTCTTTGATCAGGCGCACCGAGCATTGCGTTAGTCTGCCGGGCGCTACGCTAGATGATAGGTGCCGATTTTTGGGCTGAATACCGTCCCGGCATGGCGTGAGATGGGTGATTGATGCTTCACTCAAGCTACCGCCGGTTCGGGGGTTGTGCCGGTTATGCTTAAGGCGTCGGTGAAAACCGTTTGCGGCAGGATTCCGGCCCTCACCCAACTGGCTGATGTACCTGCCGCGCCCGCACCTCTACGGCGTGTAACCGA
>NZ_CAUUDY010000020.1:0-25276 GCF_963544205.1 uncultured Rothia sp. | reverse complement strand
ACCGCCACAAGAAAATGAAACCGATATGATGTTTAAAGTTGAAGCAGTCGGACCATAAGAATTTGGAGAAGGGTGATTTATAAGCCCTTTTCCACCATAAAATCCGAATACCCGACATACGAAAACCGCTGGTTATTCACCCGAATAACCAGCGGTTTTCGTTTATCCTCCAGCGCTTTAGAAAGTCTTGAGCATGCGCAAGGGCACCAAACGCTCAGCGTCCGTGAGCGAACCGTGCTGACCAACCATGTGCAGGGCACGCTCCTGATAGTGGCGCATATCGTACAGCGCCCAATCGTCGCGAGCGCACACCATCAGGTCGCCAATGCGGCCGCGCGCCGCATCCGTGATGACCGGGCCGAAGTAGCCGGCACGCATCAGCTCGCGAGAATCCATCACCCAGGCGCGCTCGCCCCAGTACTGCGCCCAACGCTGAGCGGTGGCGGTACGTGCCGCCTCCGAGGTGTCTTCCAGGTACAGGTGCACGGCGCGCGGTTCACCGGCGGTCATTGCGATGTTGCGGGTCAGCTCCTCCACGCCCGAGTAGTCGATGCGCTGATGCTCGGGCACGTTCACCATGCCGTGATCGGCGGTCACGAAGAGTGCCGCCCACGCCGGGGCGCGCTCCGCCAGACGCTTCAGAGCCGAGTTCAGTTCCTCCAGCTGTTGCAGCCATTCGTCACTGCCCACACCGTAGCGGTGACCCGCCGCATCAATCTCACCCCAGTACAGGTACACGGTGGTCGGGGTGCGGCTGGAGAGCGCCTCCAGGGCGTAGGTGACGCGGGCGTTATAACCGACAGCGTCCACGAAGTCGCCGCCACGCAGCGCCGCCTCAGTCAGGCCCGTACCGCGGTACTTACCCAACGAAATGGTGAGCACGCGACGGTTTTCGTGGTGGCGTTCCAGCACGGTCGGCAGCGGCTGCCAGGCGTGCGGGTCCACTGCCTGATCCCAGCCGGAGAGGTGGTTCATGACCGAGCCCGCTCCCCCGTTACCGTCCGGGTTACGCACCTCGTAGCCGGCAATGCCGTGCGCGCCCGGTGCCGTGCCGGTACCAAGCGAAGTCAGGGAGGCGGCGGTCGTGGTGGGGAACGCGGCGTCCAGCGGGCCCAGGTTCAGGGTCTTGCGCAGGGCGGGCGCGTAGCCGCCGTAGCTGTTGATGAGCTGCTCGCCCAGGCCGTCCACCATCACCACGCAGGCGTGACGAAACGACGCCGGGTCAACGTCATGCTCCGTCAGGCGACCGGCAAGGTTCAGCGGGTCGGCTACAGAGTTGAACGCCGGGTCGGAATCCAGGGCGTGCGCGGGGCGCGCCAGGCTTCGCTGAGCCACCAGAGAGGAAGCGGACTCCAGCACATCGGCGATGCTATTGCTGCCGTAGGCGGGCGCGGGAGGCAACGGCGCGCCCAGAACATCGTGCAGAGTGGGCTGTTCGGTGCGGGACGGGGCCGTCATAGGTTCCTCTCGGGTGTGTGTCTCAGGGTGTGGCGAGTGCTAATCGCGAGCGCCGTTGGGTGGCAGGCGCGGGATGCCGGTGCTTATCGGCGGGTTGCGTACATGCGGGCACGGTGCAGCGCACGCGCAAAATGTTGCGCACGCTGAACCGACTCCGGGCCGTCAGCGGTCGCAGAAACACGCACCGCAATGTCCTCGCGGCGCGCATCGCCGGTGAAGCCGTGGTCGGCGTTGCACTGCGGATCCTGGCAGCCGGCAGGAGCCAGCTCCATGTGCAGCGAACCGGTCCAGGCAATCTGGAAGGAAATCTCAGTCGGGGCGGTGCTACCGGGGTTGTACGCCTGCGGCTGGCTGAAACCGTAGCTGATGGTGACCGCGTTCAGGGCGCTCAGGTGCACCGCCTCCACGCTCACATGCGCCACGGTGCCCTGCGCGTCACCCTCAAGGTGCTGGTCGTCCAGGTGCGCAAAGATGACGTGCTCACCGCAGAGCACCATCACGGTGATGTGGCGGTGAAAATCATCGCGTGAGAAGTGGGTTTCATGCTGTACGAAGTGCGCGTCCGGGTTCATGCCCGCCAGCGCGTCATCCACCACTTCCAGCACAAGGTCGGGGTAGAAACCGGCATGCTTAATGTCTGCGACCAATTGCTCGCGTTCGGGGGTGGTGGCGTACATCGTACCTCTTTCGTGCGGTGCCCTCATGAGGCGACGTCGGTCGGCGCACACGATGAAGGCGGTTAGGTATTACTCCCCTCTACCTTAGAGGGTTCCAGCCGGGCTGTGCTACTTGACCACGCTAATACAGGCTCATATGACTGCTTGCAATCCCCCGGTACACTTCGGTTACTGCCCCGCAACCGCCTTGGCGCACCCCACAGATGACGCCGACCAACCAGCCCGTCTCATCCGCTACCACCCGCTAAAATAGGAGGAGCGAAAACACACCGACACGAGGAGATATATGGCTCGCCGATCCAAATCCACCGTCAGCGACTACCCGGTGGATGTGGTAGAGAATATCGTCGACATCGACGTATCCGCTGAGATGGAAACCAGCTTCCTGGAATACTCCTACTCGGTGATTTATTCGCGCGCCCTCCCCGACGCCCGCGACGGCCTCAAGCCCGTGCAGCGCCGCATCCTCTATATGATGCAGCAGATGGGTCTGCGCCCCGACAAGGGCCACGTCAAGAGCGCCCGCGTGACCGGCGAGGTCATGGGTAAGCTCCACCCGCACGGCGACGCCGCCATCTACGACGCGATGGTGCGCCTCGCCCAGCCCTTCGCGCTGCGCCTACCCCTCGTTGACGGTCACGGTAACTTCGGCTCCCTCGACGACGGCCCGGCAGCCGCCCGATACACCGAAGCACGCATGGCGCCCGCCGCGCAGGCGCTGACCGCCGACCTCGAAGAAGACGTGGTTGACTTCGTACCGAACTACGACAACCAGTTCATGCAGCCCTCCGTGTTGCCCGCAGCGTTCCCGAACCTGCTCGTCAACGGCACCACCGGCATCGCGGTCGGCATGGCAACCAATATGGCGCCGCACAACCTGCGCGAGGTCATCGCCGGTACCCGCCACCTCATCGCGCATCCCGAGGCGCGCCTCAAAGACATCATGAAGTTCATTCCCGGCCCGGATCTGCCCACCGGCGGCACCATCGTGGGCCTGAGCGGAATCCGTGACGCCTACGAAACCGGCCGAGGCACCTTCAAGACCCGCGCGAAGGTATCCATCGAGCAGGTCAGCCCCCGCAAGCAGGGCATCGTCGTCACCGAACTGCCGTACATGGTCGGCCCCGAAAAGGTCATCGAAAAAATCAAGGACGGCGTCAACTCCAAGAAGCTCACCGGCATCTCCGACGTGGTCGACCTGACCGACCGCACCAACGGTCTGCGCCTCGTCATCGAAATCAAGAACGGCTTCAACCCCGAGGCGGTGCTCGCCGCCCTCTACAAGCACACCCCGCTCGAGGACTCCTTCGGCATCAACAACGTGGCGCTCGTGGACGGCCAGCCGCAGACCCTCGGCCTGCTCGACCTGATGCGCGTGTACATTGACCACCGCCTGAACGTGGTCCGCCGCCGCACCGAGTTCCGCCTGGGCAAGCGCACCGACCGCCTGCACCTGGTGGAGGGTCTGCTCGTGGCTATCCTCGACATTGACGAGGTTATCCAAATCATTCGCGAATCTGACGAAACCGCCCAGGCACGCGAAAAGCTGAAGGTCGTCTTCGACCTGACCGACACGCAGGCGAACCACATCCTGGAGCTGCGTCTGCGTCAGCTCACCAAGTACTCCCGCCTGGAACTCGAGGCAGAACGCGACACCCTGCAGCAGGAAATCGCCGAGCTGCAGCGCATCCTCGGCTCCGATGCGGCGCTGCGCGAGCTGGTTTCTGACGAGCTCGCAGAGGTCGCCGAACGCTACGGCACCGACCGCCGCACCCAGCTCAAGACCAAGGACGACATGCAGGTCGCCATCGAGGCGGTCACCGCGCAGTCCAAGGCGAAGAAGAGCCTGGGTCTCGCCCTCGAAATCGCGGACGAGCCCTGCTGGGTGCTGCTCTCTGCCTCCGGCATGATGGGACGAACCCCCGGCAAGCCCATCCGTGAGGCTCTCGTGGATCCCGGCAAGCGTTTCAAGCACGACGTATTCACCTCGATTGTACCGACCACCGCGCGCGGCGAGATTGGTGCTGTGACCTCCGCGGGCCGTATGGTGCGCCTGTCCGTCATGGACATTGCGGTGCTGGACGAGAACGGCGGCACCCCCTCCATGGCGTCTGCGGTGAAGGCAGCCGAGCTGGTTCAGCTCGCCAAGGGTGAGAAGCTGGTTGCACTCGTGCCGCTGAACACGGTGCTGGCGATGGCAACCGCGGGCGGCGTCATCAAGCGCGTGAACCCCGACTACCCGCTGAACCAGACCGAGTGGGACATCATGAAGCTCAAGGACGGCGACGAAATCGTAGCCGCCGCCCCCTGCCCCACCGACGATGCGGTGCTCACCTTCGTCACCCGCGATGCGAAGCTGCTGACCTTCGACGCCGCCAAGGTTCGCCCGCAGGGACGCACCGGCGGCGGTATCGCGGGTATCAAGCTTGCCGACGGCGACCGCCTCATCGCCCTGGGCGTGACCGCGCCCGGCGACGCGGCGGAGGTCGTGACCGTCACCAACGGCAAGGACGGCCTGGCGAGCGCCAAGGTCACCGCCCTGGCCGAGTACCCGCAGAAGGGCCGCGCGACCGGCGGCGTGCGTGCGCACCGCTTCCTCACCGGTGAGAGCCAGCTGGCTCTGGCATGGGTGGGCGTGGGCCCGGCGAAGGCGGCGTCCTCCGGCGGTGTGGCGCGTTCCCTGCCGACCGAGCACGGTGCCCGCGACGGCTCCGGTGTGATGCTGACCCAGAGCATCGGCATTGTGGGTCCGAACTACGCGGCTGTTTCTGCTGCGCTGGCGGTTAGCCCGGAGGGTGAAAAGCTCTTCTAGGCACGCCGTTCACGGCCTTTCGACCTTAGGTTGCTAACGAAGCCGGGGGTGAAGACACATTGTGTGTGTCTTCACCCCCGGCTTTTATGTGGTGTACCTTAAGTAACACAGCACACATTTATTGACGCATTATTCTTAGAGGATTTGTCGTGCTTGATTTACTGTCCGTCACACCAGAGTTATTTATCGTGCTCCTGCTCGCTGCCTTCTTCGCGGGATGCATTGACTCTGTCGTGGGCGGAGGCGGCATGATCCAGCTCCCCGCCCTGCTCATGGCACCCGGATTCTCACCCGTCGCCGCCCTAAGCACCAATAAAGTTGCCAGCTCCATGGGCACATTGACGAGCGCCTCAACCTACATTCGCTCGCTCAAAATCCCGTGGAAAATCCTACTCCCCGTAGCGTTCGTGGCGTTCTGCGCCTCCGCCGCCGGCGCGTACTGCGCCACGATCCTGCCGGCACATATTTTCCGCCCCACCATTGTGGTGGTTCTAGCCGCTATCCTCGTCTTCTCGGTGCTACAACCGCGCATACCTCGCGGGCAGCCTCGCGCGCTCACAACCTCATCGTTCCTAGTGCGCGGCTTTGCGCTGGGTCTGATTCTGGGCGGCTACGACGGCATCCTCGGGGCTGGCACCGGCGCGATGATGCTCGTCGCCCTGCAGATAGCCATGGGCTACGATATGCTCCACGCAACCGCAGCCGCCAAGGTTCTCAACACCGCCACCAACCTCGGCGCGCTCCTCTACTTCATTCCGCTGGGCTCAATTCACTGGCTCCTCGGAATCGCCATGGGATGCGCCAACATGGCGGGAAGCTGGGTTGGTGCCCGCACCGCAATTCACCTGGGCGAACGATTCATTCGCCGCGTGCTCGTTATCGTTATGACCCTCATGCTGCTGCGGTTGAGTGCGCAGATACTCGGTTGGGTCTAATGCCACGAGCCTATCCGCACAGATATATATCCATGAAGAGGAATGCCCCGGTACTTTCACGAAGTACCGGGGCATTCCCATGCACACTATGTTTTTCTAGGGGCGTTTTTCTGAGGTGCCATTCCGGGGCGCATCATCAGCGCGCCCCGCCGCCTGCTAGAGGGCAACTGCTAGAGGCGAACCACCTCATCGCAGCGGGCAATATCCTCAGGACGGTGCGACACCAGAACCGTAGCCACAGAGCTGGAGCGGGTTGCCGCGTCCAAGTCAGCCATCAGCGCGCGGGCAGACTCGGCATCCAGGTGCGCGGTCGGCTCATCCAGCAGTAGCACCGGCGAGTTCACCAGCAGGGCACGAGCCACCGCCAGACGCTGACGCTGACCGCCCGACAGGAAGGAACCGCCGGCGCCCACGGGGGTGCGCAGGCCCTGAGGCAGAGCGTCAAACCACTCGCCCAGACCCACACGGCGCAGAACCTCAATCAGCTCTTCCTCGCTCGGGCGGTCCGAACGGTCACGAGCCAGCAGCAGGTTACCTTCAAGGGTCGACTCGAAAATGTGAGCCGCCTGCGGGCACCACGCCGCGTAGCCGCGCAGCTGCTCACCCTCCAGAACCTCACCGGAAGCCAGCACGCGGCCGGACTCCAGCGGCAAGAAGCCCAGAACGGTCGCAAGCACCGTAGACTTACCGGAACCGGAGGGGCCGGTCACCGCAGTCCAGGAGCCCGCGCGGGCGTCCATGTTCAGGTCGGTGAAGACCGGGTGGTCCATACCGGGCCAGCGGGCGGCAGCGTCCTGCAGGCTCAGGGCGGGGGCAGTATCCTTCACGCCGAGCTGCTGCGGGGTACCGCAACTAACCAGCTTGGGCTCGCCGGGCTTCGGCGGGCGCGGGGTATCACTCTTAGAACCAGCCGCAGATTCGGGGCGGTCAAATCGGTGGGCACGCTGACGGTCAGCCTCCAGCAGCTCCTCCATCTCAGCCTCCGCGCGGGCACGCAGACGCTCAGCACGACGCGGCAGAACGTGAGTGTCCACCTCAGCCTCGGTCGGCACGGAACGCTTCAGGGTCGAGGTGGCGACAACGCCCTCCAGGGATACGTCGCGCACGCTCGGGGCAATCGTCGCCAGCAGGCGGCTAAACGCGGGCCAGGAGCGGACCGCCTCAACATGGCCCAGGGAGCTTTCCAGCATGCCGGTGCACAGCAGCACCACAATCGCCGCTTCGGGGGCACGCACGGTGCCGTCAACAGCCAGCGGGTACGCAATGACTGCGCTCGTCAGAGCCGCACCGAACCAGCTCAGGGTCACGAGGGTACGACCCACACCCTGCGCGGTCGAACCCTTCTGCAGAGCGGACAGGTTCTCTGCGTCCAGGGCGCCGTTAGCTTTCTCAGCGGTGGATGCCACGCCGTTAGCGCGCAGGTCCTCAGCCGCCGAGAGCATACCGGTACCCAGGCGCAGCATCTGCGCGGTGGAGCGGCGAGCCAGCGCCTCCGCACGGGCATCGGCACGGAGCACAACCCACGGAGCCACAAAAGTGCTGACCAGCACGGCAAGCAGGACCGGGATCAGAGCCTGCGGCAGGATGCACGCGGTCGTAATCAGTGCCGCGGTCATGACCAGCAAGTGCGCGGCCGGCGGAATAATAACGCGCGGCACGCCGTCACGCAGCTCATCAATACCGCCCACGAGGCGTTCAAGCAGCGCGTCACCACGCAGCAGTGCACGCACGCTACTCACGCTCTGCCATGCGCCAACCCAGGCGCGCAGACGTAGAATATTTGCGGCGGCAAGAACCTTCGAGTGGGTCATCAGACGCTCAGCGTAGCGGGCGCAGGCACGACCCAGACCGAAGAAACGCACGCCCACAATGGCGACCATCAGGTACATCATTGCCGGGCCTTCGGCGGCGCGAACAATCAGCCAGCCGGACAGCGCGGTCAGTGCCGCAGCCATCAGGGAGGTAATCGCAGCCATAATCACCGGGCCGGTTGCGGCGCGAACGCCGATGCCGGTCAGTTCCTTCAGGGTGCGCAGGCTTGCGAACAGGCCGGCAGGCTCGGCTTCCTTGACCTCTGCGGTTGCGGAGGCGCCCGCCGGGGCGGTGCTTTCAGCCTCGTACTCTGCCTTGTCCTTGAGCAGGTGCGCGGGGGCTTCGGCGGGAACCGCAACGCGGGCGGTGTTCGCCTCGGCGGTCCAGGTGTAGCCCTGGGCGGTCTGCACGGCACGAACGAGGGTGTCGCAACCAGCGGCGAGCTCCTGCTCGTGGGTCACGATCAGCACGGTTGCGCCCAGTTCCGCCAGGCGGTGCAGGGCGCGGGTCACCAGGTATGCCGAGTAGGCGTCCAGGTGCGCGGTCGGCTCATCCACCAGGACGGTCAGCACGGTCTGCTCACCGCCGGCACGGTAGATAGCCTCGGCACGAGCGAGGGTGCGTGCCACGGCGAGGCGGCGCGCCTGACCGGCGCTGAGGGCACCGGGTTCAAGAGCAGTCAGCTTTTCCAAGCCCAGCTGAGCCAGCGGACCAACCAGCAGCGCCGACTCGGTATCGGTGGCGGACAGCTTCTTGGAGTCCATCGCCTCACCGAGCAGAGCGGCTGCACGCTCACGCTCCGCCTCGGTAGCGCTGAGCGCGTAGAGCGCCATTTCGGTCTGCACGGTCGGTGCGGTGAAGACCGGCGACTGCGGAATGACCAGGGTGGTGCCCAGACCGGTCACGCTACCGGTCAGGTGCACGGGCTCCTCCGAGCCGGTGGGCACCAGGCCCTCACGCACGGCACCGGAGAACACGTTCAGCAGGGTGGACTTACCGCAGCCGGATTCACCCATCACACCAATAACCGCGCCGCGCTCACCGTTGGCAGTTTCACCATGAGCGGTGGCAACGCGACGGTTCAGGTTCAGAGACAGGTTAGTCAGCACGGCAGGACGCGCCGGGTAGCTCACCGACAGGTCCTCAACAGAGATAGTGGAAGGCTGAGCCTTCTGCGATACTGCACCCTGCGCAGTCGAATCCTGTGCAGTCGAGTCCGCAGCGGCGGCGGGCAGGGGCGCGTCAATAATCTTCTGGGCGCTACGCAGGGCGGCAACGCCGTCCTCCGACTGGTGGTAGGCGGCGCCCACATCACGCAGCGGCTGGTAGCATTCGGGAGCCAGCAGCAGCACGAGAATTGCGGTGTCCAGACCCAGGGTGCCATTGACCAGGCGCACACCAATCAGCACAGCAATCAGCGCCACCGAAATGGTGGTGATGAGCTCCAGCGCAAGCGAAGACATGAAGGCGCTACGCAGGGTCTGCATGGTGCGTTCACGGTAACGCTGACCGAGGGCGTTCATGGCGCGGGTCTGCGCACGTTCGCGGCCCAGACCGATAATGACGGGCAGGCCGCGCACGAGCTCCAGAATATGGTCGGAGAGGCGGTGCAGTTCAGCCTGCGCTTCCGCGGTTTCGTCGCGGGTGTTCTTACCAATCAGGATCATGAACACCGGAATGAGCGGCAGGGTACATGCCAGGACCATGGCGCTCATCATATCCAGGGACGCCACCACAATCCACAGCAGAACCGGCACAACCGCGGTGGAAACAAACGCGGTCAGGGTCTTGGTGTAGTAGTCATCCAGGGCGTTTAGGCCGCGGGACAACAGCACGGCAGTCGCACCGGTGCCCTCGGGGGTATCTGCGCCACCAGTGGCGAGCACGCGCTTAAGCAGCGCGGAACGAATCTGAGACTTCGCTCCGGAGGCGGCACGCTGCGCGCTCACAGCCAGCAGGTAGTCGGTACCCGAGCGCACGAGCAACGCAATGACGGCGACCGCAATCAGGCCGGGGGTGATGGCATCACCGTCACCAAAGATGCCGCCGAGGCCGAGTAGCCAGCCGCCGTGCGCCTCCAGCTGTGCCTGGGCGGAGCCCGAGAACTCAATGTAGGCGCGGTACACGTCCGGTGCGCTGGTCTCTTTGAGGCGCGCGTGTTCGGCAGCGACAGCGGCGAATCCGGCGTGTGCCGCGCGGGCAATAATCACAGCCAGGGCGGCACTGAAAAGCACCGTCGCGAGGGTGTGCACGGCGGTGATGATGCCGAACGTGCTGAGGGTTTTACGGGCGTCAGGGCCCAGAGGCGGGCGACGGTCAGCGCGGTCGTTGCGCTTTCCTTCGGCCACCTCTGGTGCCTCTGTGTTCTGATGTTTGTCAGCGTGGCGCGGTGTGTGCGTTCGGCTCACGATTTTGTCCTTTGACCTAGTCTCTGGTGTTTTTACCTCCCCTTATTTTAAGGTTTGGGCTATCTAATACCTATTTGACCAGTCAAGTTTCGGATAATTGGCTGGTCCTCACCCCGCGCTAGTTCTAGCCGCGCATCGCATCGGCGGGGCTCTTGCGGGACGCCACCCACGCCGGGTATGCCGAAGACACCAGACCGGTAAGGGCGCCAACGCCCACGCCGAGCACCACGAATCCGGGTGAGAGAACCGCCTGCCAGCCTTGCACGAGCGAAAGAATGATGGTCGCAATCATGCCGGAGCAGGCGCCGATGGAGCCGCCGAGCACGCCGAGCATGACACCCTCCATGAGGAAGATGCGGGCAATCAGCCATTTACTCGATCCGATGGCGCGGCGCAGCGCGATCTCTGCGGTGCGCGATTGCACGGACAGATACATGGCGGTTGCCGCCGAGAGCGAGGCGAGCACCAGCAGAATACCGGAGAGCACACCCACGTACAGACCCAGGTCCGAGGCGATGGACGCGCGCAGGCTCTGCAGGTCGGAGGGGGTTTCCACGTTGATCTGGCTGGGTTCAGCGGGCTTGAGGGTCAGCGGAATCGCCTTGGCGACCGCCTTGCCGTAGCCCCGTTCGGTTTCGGCAATGTAGGTCACCTGGCCGCGTCCGGTGCGCTGAAGTGTGCCCGGCGAGACAATGACCGTGTTCCTGAATTCGTAGCCGCTATTGCCGGGGTCGAAGAGGCCGACGACCGGCATCAGCTGACCGTCCACCCAGATGCTCACACCGGGTGCCACCTGCGGCAACCCGCCGAGCTTAATACCGTACTCGACGGCGGGTAGCTCGCCGGGCCGGGGCTCGGTCGTGGCGTTATCTGCCGCCTTATCTTCGGGGATAATGCCGAGGGCGCGGGCAGCAGAAACCGAGACGATAGCGCCCGAGAGTTGCTCGGCGCGTTCACGGTCGGCAACGTTCTGCTGGGTGAGGGTCGAGTTCATCTGTTCGAGCGCACGCAGGGTTTCGGGGTTCATGCGGGCACCGATTTGCTCGAGCCGGGTCTTCGAGGTGGAGCTGAGGCCAATCGCCGTTTTGGGTTCGTCCTCGTAGGGGCTGAACCGGGTGATTCGCACGTCGGCGGGCGCCACGCTACTAACAAATCCGGTGTTCTTCACGTAGTCCAGCGCGCTAATGCGGTCGGCAACATTCTGCGCGGATTCGCCCTGCCGGTAGGTTCCGAGCATGTTCTGGTCATTGTCCCTGTCGCTGATGTAGAGCGTGGATTGTTCGGATCCGAGCAGACGCTGGTTCACCTGGTAGCTGGCGGATTCACTCATGCCGGAGGCGCTGATGAGTCCTCCCACGCCCAGTGCGAAGGACAGGCCCAGCAGCAGGGTACGTAGCGGTCGTGAGGTAAGCGCCGAGATTGCCTCGATGCTGTCGTCGGTGAGGAAGCTTCCGCGGCGGTGCGCGGCGGGCTTCTCCCCCGGCGCGAGGCTGGCGGGGGCATTCGCGGGGGCATCTACCGTGGCTTCCGCCGGGGTGTCTGCTACAGACGATACAGCCTCGGCGACCGGCACCGTAGCCAAGTCGGCGCGGCTCTGCTCGTGCAGCCGCCCATCCTCAATGCGGATCACGCGGCGGGCGGCGGCGGCAACCTCCGGGTCGTGGGTAATCACCAGCACGGTACAGCCGGTCGCGTTAATGCGCTGCAGAATCTCAATGACCTTGGCACTATTGTGGCTGTCCAGGTTGCCGGTGGGCTCGTCGGCAAGAATCAGCGGCGGGCGCGTGGCGAGGGCACGAGCAATGGCGCAGCGCTGCTTCTCGCCACCGGAAAGGTAGCGGGTGCGGATGCTGGCGCGGTCGCTCAACCCCAGAAATTCTAGGGTTTCTTCGGTGCGTTGCAGGCGCTCGCCGTAGGGTACGCCCTGCACACGCAGGCCCATGGAGGCGTTGGTCGTGCTGGTTTCGTCCAGCAGCATGTTCGAGGATTGGAAGATGAAGCCGAGGTGGTCTCGGCGCATTTCATCGCGTTCTCTGTCGCTGAGTCCTTCCGTGTTTTTGCCAAAGAGGCTGTAGGTTCCGCTGGTGGGAGTGTCAAGCAGGCCAATGGCGTTGAGCAGGGTGGATTTACCGGAGCCCGACGGACCAATAATGGCGAGGAATTCGCCGCGTTCCACCACCAGGTCGAGGTGGTCGAGGACGGGCCGGTCGCTTCCCTCGAAGATGCGGGTAATGCCGTGCATTTCGATGGCGGGCGCGGTACCAATCCCAGCGGTAGGTGTAGCGGCGGACGCTACGTTGAGTGCAACTGTAGGCGCCCGTCCAGGGCTTTTGTCGGGGGTTATCTTTCGGCGGCTCATGAGACAAGCACCTTCTGTCCCGCGCTGAGGTTAGCGTTGATTGCGGCGTATCCGCCGGCGGTGCGTAGAACCTCAACGTTGACTCGTTCGGTGGCGGGCGCATCCTTGCTGGTCGAGGTGGAGCTTCCGCCCTTTTCAACAAGCACGTAGGTGCCCTGGGAGTCCTGGCGCACCGCGGTAGTCGGCACGGCGAGGGTGGTTGAGGTGTTGCCCTTACTGGTGATGGAGGCGCTCTGGCCCGGCGTGAGCTTGCTCGGGTCGTCGGCGCTGAATCGCACGCTCTTTGCCGCACCCTTGGAGGGGTCATTCTGCAGCTCACCAATGCTGGTGATGGTGCCTTCCACGCTGCCGGTGGAAGTGCGCAGGCTAACGCGGTCGCCGGCCTTGAGCTTATTGGCGACGGCGAGTTCAACGCTGGATTCCACGTAGGGTTCGCTGGTTTCTACGCTCGCGATGGGGTTGCCGTCGTTAATGAGCTGACCGACCGCGGCAACTGCGGTGACGGTGTGGCTACCGCCGGGCAGAATCGCGTAGTTGCTGCGGGCGATGCTGGTGACCCCTTCGCTGGGCACGCCGGTCAGGTGCGCGCGGTGCAGGCGCGTGACGGCGTCGAGGGTGTCTTCGGTGACGGTGCCGCTCTGAGCGGTGGCGTATCCGGCAGAGTTCAGTGCCTTCTGGAAGGCGAGCACGTCATCGCCGTTATCGCCCAGGTTGAGGTCGCGGTACAGCGGCAGCGGCCCATCCAGCACGAAGACGGGGTCGGCGCCAATAATGCCGATGAAGTCACCGGCCTTGAGCACGTTGCCGGGCTTCTGGTTCTGGTAGACGAGCACCGGCTCACCGTTGGTGCGCGCGCTAATCGGGGCGGTCTCTCCCGCCTTGGTGGTTCCGGCAATGGCGAGGCCCTCACTGACGGTTCGTTCTTCAACCTTCGCCCAGACCGGAATCACGGTTTTCGCCTGCACGGCCGGGTCGGGGCCCGTGGCGGCGTAGCGGGTGCCCAGGTAGAAGGACAGCATGAGCGAACCGACGGCGAGGATCGCGAGAAGGAGGAGCACACGGGGTCGGGCGATGCGCTCGATGAAGCGGTGCCCGCTACGTTGCTGGCTGGTGTGTGAGTGATCGGTCATGGCGGTGTCTTTCTGAGTGTGTACGGGGGCGGGCCGCCCGCTGAGCTCTGCCTCTCGGGCGGCCCGCACCATTACCGGTCTTTCCCCGGCATCAAAATTCGGTTTTAAAATCCGATGTCAAAACCGGTCGTGGACGCTCGGGTTACTGGTGCTCCAGAACGTACTGCTTGAACTTCTCGTCGCGGTCACGGTCGGCTTGGCGCTCCTGTTCAAGCTGCGACTGGTACTTGCGGATGAGCGGCATCTGGTACTGAGCCTCCAGGTCGTAGAGCTGCTTGCTCATGCCGACCTGCTGGTTACATTCGGCCTGGATGGTGGCGATGCGAATCTCTTCTTCGGAGGCGGGCTTGTTGAATCCGTCGTTCTTGCTCAGCTGCTCAGCCAGCGGGGTTTCCTCGGCGACGGAGCCTGCCGAGCGAGGGGTGAGGCCGCGGTCTGAGACGCACTGCTTCCACTTCTCTTCGAGCTCGCGGTGCACTTTGCTGCCGTAAACGGCGTTACCAGCTTCGGTGGAGATACGAATGTACGTGGCCTGCTCTTCCTTTTCGGGCCTCTTACCTTCGGGCACCGCGGCGTCCAGGGTCTCGCGGGCCTTGTCATGACATTCGATACTGAGCCTCTCCTCGGGGCTCATACTCTCCCCCGAGTTAAAGGAGATGGGGGCGGCGTTGGGGTCTCGCTTCTGAAAACCGTACTTCTGGGCGTACTCGACGTTCCAGGGACCGTACTTTCGCCCCATCTCGCCGCGCGGTGCGCTCTCAGAGTAGGGAGCTTGGTCGGTGTAGTTCTGCCCGTGTTCGGCGTAGCACTGCTTCATGGCAATCTGAAAGGCCGTGTATTCGTAGTGAGTGCGCTCGTAGTAGAGGTAATCGTCCAGGGGCATCTTCACAATGTCCTGCTCCGCGTCAAAGATGGCGTGGACGCTTTCGTCGCGTTCCAGCGGCGGGTTGAAGAGCGAGCAGGCACTCAGAGGGAGCACGCCGATGCAGAGCAGGGCACCCGTGGTGAGCAGGCGGCGGCGCGTGCCGGTACGAGGGGCGGGTCCGGTGCGGCGGTTGGGGGACTTCATCGTCAAACTCCTTATCGTGAGAGTGAGTTGTAGACCACATTACACCTTTTACTCCCTGTCGCGCCCGAATTTCGGGGGGGGTACACCAAAAATTTTTGCGCGCCCACTCATCTGCCGAGAGCTGCATCCTCTGCGGGAATATCATCTGCGGGAATATCCTCTGGGGGCATAGAAAAATCCCCCGAACTTCTCAGAAAAGAAATTCGGGGGATCCTTCAATCAGCTACATGCTACTTGGTCGGCAGTTCAGCCAGTTCGGTAGCGTCGTGAGCCTCGGGGATGTGATCCACGTGCAGACGCTTACGGAAGACCCAGTAGGTCCAAGCCTGGTAGACGAAGACGACCGGCAGACCCATGCAGGTCACGAAGGTCATAACGCCCAGGGTGTACTCGGAGCTGGATGCGTTCGCAATGGTGAGCGAGTATGCCGGGTCCAGGGTGGAGGGCAGAACGTTCGGGTACATTGCGGTGAAGATTGCCAGCGCACCGAATGCGAGGAACACGGACAGACCAGCGAAAGCGCGACCCTCACGGCCACCCTTTGCGGAAATCCAAGCAATCAGAACAGCAACCACAGCCAGGATGGTGCACAGCCAGGAGATGCCGTTACCGGTGGTGAAGTCCAGTGCCAGAACCCATGCAACGATCGGCAGCAGCAGGACGGGAGCCCAGCGCACCAGGGTGTTGCGGGCACGGTCACGGATATCGCCGTCGGTCTTCAGAGCGATGAAGGCAAGACCCTGAACCAGGGAGAAGCCAACGAAGCCCAGACCGCCGAGCAGAACCGGCAGGGAGACCCAAGCGAAGGCGCCGCCGACGCGGTCACCGTTGTCGTTGATGGGCAGACCCATGGAGGTCAGGCCCAGCAGAGCACCGACGAGCAGTGCGATACCGAAGGAGGAGACGGACAGAGCGATGTTCCAGTTACGGATCCACTTCTCGTCGTTCTTCTTACCGCGGTACTCGATTGCGACCACGCGCAGAATCAGGAAGACCAGCGCGAGGGTCAGGGGGATGTACAGAGCCGAGAAGAGGGCTGCGTACCAGATGGGGAATGCTGCAAAGATAGCAGCACCGCCGGACACAATCCACACCTCGTTACCGTCCCAGACGGGGCCGATGGTGTTCAGCAGCAGACGACGTTCCTTCTCGTTCTTGGTGAACTTGGAACCCATCAGCATACCGACGCCCAGGTCGAAGCCGTCAAGAATCAGGTACATGATGAGGAAGACGCCAATGGCAACAAACCAGAGGGTGGGCAGGCCAGGCTGACCGGCAAAGATATTGAAATCAAAGTTCATGGTGAATCAATCCTTACCCGCCTAGTAGGCGAACTCCAGCACATCGCGCTTGGACTTGTCGTTGGACTCGTCCTCGTGGTGCGCCTGAACCAGCTCGGGCATTGCTGCCACGACGCCGGCCTTGACGTACTTGATGAGCAGGTAGACCTCAACCACCATCAGCACACCGTAGAGCAGGCCCAGGGTGAGCAGGGAGAAGAGGATTTCTTCACCGGAAACACCCGGGGAGATAGCTGCTGCGGTGAACAGGTGAATCGAGGGATCACCCTGAAGGTTCGGAGCCACAACGAAGGGCTGGCGGCCCATTTCGGTGAAGATCCAGCCGAGGGAGATGCCGAAGAAGGGAGCCAGGATGGACCAGACTGCAACGTTCTTGAGCAGCTTGGACTCGGGGACGGTGCCCACGCCCTTCTTACGGGTTACCCACAGTGCGTAGATGTAGAAGGGCAGAACGATGCCGCCGAGGCCCATCATGCCGCGGAAGCCCCAGTAGGAGACCTCGAGGGAGGGCAGGTAATCAATCTTCTGACCTGCGCGCTCACCGTAGAGCGGGTTGTTGGGCAGGTTGGTACCGAACTTAGCTTCGTACTCGGGCAGCAGGGTCTGGATGCCCTTCACCGGGGTGTCGAAGTTGTCGTGTGCCAGGAAGGACAGCACGCCGGGAACCTCGATGACGGGGGTGATCTTGTCACAGCTCTGAGCGCCGAGCTCACCGACGGTCAGAACGGAGAAGGAGGTGCCGTCGTGGCACGCAGCTTCTGCAGCAGCCATCTTCAGGGGCTGCTCGTGAATCATCATCTGTGCCTGAATGTGACCGGACGCGCCGATACCTGCGAAGGCAACGAGGCCAACAACAGCGCCCAGGCGCAGGGACTTGAACCAAACCTGGAAGTCAGCCTTGTCGCGTGCGCCCTTGTCGGACTCACCAACAACAACCTTGCCGTCAACGACCTTGTCGATGCCGTCCTTGCGGCGGCGCCACAGCTTGTACCATGCGATACCAACCAGGAAGCCACCAGCAACCTGGATAGCCGAGGTGATGACGTGCGAGAAGGTCACCCATGCGAGGGGGTTCAGCAGCACGGCGCCAATGTCGGTCATTCGGGGACGACCGTCAATCATTTCTGCGCCAACGGGGTGCTGCATCCAGGAGTTTGCAACCAGAATGAAGAATGCAGAAATCCAGGAGCCGAGAACTGCCATGAACAGCGAGAATGCGTGTACAGCAGGCTTGAGGCGGTCCCAACCGAAGATCCACAGACCCAGGAAGGTCGACTCAACGAAGAAGGCGAAGAGGCCTTCCATTGCCAGCGGAGCGCCGAAGACGTCGCCGACGAAGCGGGAGTATTCACTCCACGCCATGCCGAACTGGAATTCCTGAACCAGACCGGTGGCCACACCCATTGCGAAGTTAATGAGGTACAGCTTGCCCCAGAACTTCGTCATGCGCTTGTATTCGTCCTTCTTGGTACGAACGTAGCGAATGTACAGGTAGGTCACAACAAGGCCCAGACCCAGAGTCAGCGGAACCATGAAGAAGTGGTAGACGGTGGTAATACCGAACTGCCACCTACCAAAATCAAGGGGATCCATTGATAGGTCCTTACTATGTGTGTACTTAATGTGTGTTTGTGCCAGATTTCGGGTAGTCCGCCATCGATGGAGGGCATACGAGAGTTACTGACACACTGTCTCTCATGCTTCTAAGGTACAGGGTTTTCCCGAGGAGCTGTGAGTACGCTGTGCATAGTATGGACGTTTATTGTTTGACGTTTCGCTAAAGGTACCTCGAACGTTATCCCCCGGGGCGGGGGTAGTTTGAGGGTTGGAACACGGAGGGGCTGTGTGGGTCTGAGAGGCACTTTCAGAACCGCGGTAAAACTTTGCAGTTTTATGTAGTTTATGCAGATTTTTGATGACACATTCTCGGAATATGACAGGTGCCTCAAGTAGTACTTAAGGCTTAAATTTGCATGATTTATGCTGAATTTACGCGGATTTCAGAGAATCAACGTGACTATTCTCACACAAAATTCCTGGATTGTGACACGCTAGTCACACACTCCCCCGCAGGTTACATATCGATGTTCTCGGTATCCAACTGATGCGCACCGGCGATGATGAATTCCTTACGCGGAGCCACCTCAGAACCCATGAGCAGGGAGAACGCACGCTCGGCAGCCTCCGCATCCTCAATGCGAATACGGCGCAACATGCGGTGACGCGGATCCATTGTGGTCTCAGCCAGCTGGTCGGCGTCCATCTCACCCAGACCCTTATAACGCTGAATAGGTTCCTTATAGGACACGCCCTGCGCCTGCAAAGAATCCAGAAGCTCATGCAGCTGCTTCTCCGAGTAGGTGTACACCATCTCGTTCGGCTTACCGCGGCGCACCACCTCCACGCGGTGCAGCGGCGGAACCGCAGCATACACGCGACCCGCCTCAATCAGCGGACGCATATAACGGTAGAACAGGGTCAGCAGCAGGGTGCGGATGTGCGCGCCGTCCACGTCCGCATCGGTCATCATAATGACCTTGCCGTAGCGGGCGGAGTCCAGGTCAAAGGTACGACCCGAACCGGCACCAATCACCTGAATCAGCGCAGCGCACTCGGCGTTCGCGAGTACATCGGTCACCGAAGCACGCTGAGTGTTCAGGATCTTACCGCGAATCGGCAGCAGAGCCTGGTACGAAGAAGAACGCGCCAGACGCGCAGTACCCAACGCCGAGTCACCCTCCACAATGAACAGCTCGGAGTGCTCAACATTGGTCGAACGGCAATCCACCAGCTTAGTGGGCATGGACGAAGACTCCAGCGCGGTCTTACGGCGCTGAGTTTCCTTGTGGATGCGCGCCGAGACGCGGGTCTTCATCTCAGAGACGACCTTCTCGCACAGAGCGGTCGCCTGAGCCTTCTCAGCACGCGCGGTCGACTCCAGGCGCGCCTTCAGCGCATCACCCACGACCTTCGACACAATCTGACGAACAGCCGGGGTGCCCAGAATCTCCTTGGTCTGGCCCTCAAACTGCGGCTCGGCAAGACGCACGGTCAGCACGGCGGTCAAGCCGGCGAGCACGTCGTCCTTCTCAATCTTGT
Organism: uncultured Rothia sp.; assembly: GCF_963544205.1. Taxonomy (GTDB): domain Bacteria; phylum Actinomycetota; class Actinomycetes; order Actinomycetales; family Micrococcaceae; genus Rothia. The sequence continues at coordinate 6,216 of NZ_CAUUDY010000020.1, read as the reverse complement.
CGTTACCCACCTTGTACTTGCGGGCGTTGTCGGCAAGGTGCTTGCGCATCACGCGCAGCAGGCCCTGCTCAAAACCGGTCGTGTGGGTGCCGCCCTTGGGGGTGGCAATAATGTTCACGAAGCTACGCACCGTCGTCTCGTAGCCAATACCCCAGCGCAGCGCAACGTCAACCTCGCAATCGCGCTCCACATCGGTCAGCTGCGAGCGGCCGTCCTCACCCAGCACGGGCACGGTCTCAGTGAAAGAGCCGCTACCGCTAAAACGCCAGGTGTCGGTAATGCGCTCATCGTGCGCCAGGAAATCGACGAACTCGCTGATGCCGCCGTCGTACTGGAAGACTTCCTCGTGGGGCTCCAGCTCGCCGGGGGTGCCGGGCAGGCGGCGCTCATCACGGATGCAAATACGCAGACCCGGAATGAGGAACGCGGTCTGGCGCGCGCGAGCAGCCAAGTCCTCGTAGCTGAACTTGGCGTCGGGGGTGAAAATCTGCGGGTCAGCCCAGTAGCGCACACGGGTGCCGGTCACGCCGCGCTTCGCCTTGCCCACAATCTGCAGGGCGTCAGTGCCCTCAGTTGCGGGAGTGAACGGATCATCAGGCTTGGGGGTGCGGCCGGACTCAAAGTGGCCGGGAATACCGTGGCGGAAAGACATCTGATAGGTCTTCGAACCGCGATCCACCTGCACATCCAGGCGGGAGGACAGCGCGTTCACCACGGAAGCACCCACACCGTGCAAACCACCGGAGGCGTTATAGGAGCCGCCGCCGAACTTACCGCCGGCGTGCAGCTTGGTGAACACAACCTCCACACCGGACAGACCGGTGCGCGGCTCAATATCGGTGGGGATACCGCGGCCATCATCGCGCACCTCAACCGAACCGTCACGGTACAGAATGACCTGAATAGACTGACCAAAACCGGCGAGCGCCTCATCCACCGAGTTGTCGATAATCTCCCAGAGGCAGTGCATCAGGCCGCGGGAGTCGGTGGAGCCGATGTACATGCCCGGGCGTTTGCGTACAGCTTCCAGACCTTCCAGCACGGAGAGGTGACGGGCGGTGTAGTTCGAAGACGCCACGGGAATCCTTTCGGCAAGTGATGACTGTGTGTTTGTTGCAGGTGTTCTCTGCAGATGTTGTTGGGCGCGGCAAGCTCGCGGAGGGGAGAAAGAAACGCCCCGGCTTGCGCTCATAGTGCTCTAAGTTTCTATTCTATCGTGGCTTGTTGCCCGCTTCTGTCTGTACCGTCATTCGGCTCTGCTGAGGGAGTTAAACAGCAGAAAAGCACCGGCTGCCACTCCCCTATGGAGTAGCAGCCGGTGCATGGGTATCTGAATTTTTAGGGTGGGCTTTTGAGGTATCCAGTCTGGGCGCCTCATAGCAGTGGCGCTGCCCTAGTGCGCATCACCCGAGGCTCGTGAAGAGCTCTCGTGACGGTTCGTGACCATAATATTGGACTTGAAGTAAAACTCTTCGGGAAGCTCATTCGTGACCGGTCCGTGCGGGAACTCGCTGAGCTTCGGCACGAAGTACCAGTCCATCAGCTCGCCACTGCTCTGCTTGAGCACGCGGCGTTCCCTCATGGCGTGGCGTACCTTGCGGCGCAGGCGCGGGCTGTCTTTCAGGGTACTGGTGAAGACCCACGGAGTCTCGTAACCTTCGGTAATCATGCCGAAGGTTATGCGCAGGTTGCCGTTCTCGTCGGCGTCCATCGTGAAGTCGCCGTCGGCGATGTCGGTGAAGGCGAGCATCCAGCTGTGGCGGCGTTCGTAGCTTTCGCGGGTGGTCTGCAGTGCCGCAATGATGCGGTGGTCGACCAGCAGCTCCACCTTACGTTCGGTGATTTCACCCAAACGCGCGTAGGAGCCGAAGGCGCGGTTCGCACCACTGCGGCGAGGCCACTTCGTGACCGCACCGTGCGGCACCTCCCCCGCAAAGGTGAAGGGACCGGTAATGGTGCCGGGCAGACGCAAACGCTCAAACGGAGCAGTCGGCAGGAAAGTCGTCAGTAGCTGATCGGAGCTCACCGACTTACCCCAGCGCGCCATCTCAAAGATGGTCGGCTCGGGGCCCACCGGGTAGAGGCGCGGCATCTTGCGACCGAACTCGTCAAAGCCCTCAATAAACTCACCGTTGGAGCTGTACCCCGGCATGGTCGCACCCAGCGGGCGAGTCCACGAACCCGAATACGGCTTGGTCAGGTGCGGGTTCTCGATCGGAAGGATGCTGGTGCGGGCACCCAGGTAGGCGGGCATGCGCGAGAGGTTGCGCCAGGCGAACTTCGCGGCAACCGCCTCGCGCCACCACATCGGGCGTTTGCCGGGAGTCTGACCACCCAGGCAGTGCATGAGCAGCCAGAATCCAGCCCAGCCGAGGCAGCCTGCGGCAACCACCCAAAAAATAATGGTCAGTACGGTGTGCAGGGTTCCGGTCGCCCAGATATTCGTGGCAATTAGAGCCATGAACGCCACCCACGCCGCCATGACGTACGGGCCGAGCGTAATCATCGGGTCGACCACTTTCACGGCGGCAATGACGCGGCGGTTCAGGCCGCGCCACACGTAGGAGTACGCCCAGCAGCCGGCGGCAAGGGCGAGTGCCATCAGCAGAAGAAGGATGAGCATCGGTGTGTCTCTTTCGCTGCAGGTTTTATACCGCGGTCAGTGACAGGTGGCAGTCAACGACGGGCGGGTAAGCGGTAAGTGGCCCGCAGTGAAGTGCTGTTCAACGACAAAACTCGTCTGCCGAAGGTACCTTCAACAGACGAGTTCTTTGGTGTCACTAACCTTGAGGTAAAGCTTCTTTACCTATTGTGCCTTTAACTGGTATCTAAATGGGGGATTTTAGCGGCGAGTACCACGAAATCAGTATGGGAACGTTGCCCTTCCATTCGTAGGTAGCCAACATGCGGTGAAGACGGGCCTCACCGGCACAAGAGAAGCAGTACTTTTAGGCGGCTTTTAGGCAGCTAGCGCCGCAGCAATCTGAGGAATCAGCGCCTCAAAAGCACGTGCACGGTGGCTAATCGAGTTCTTAATCTCCGCGGGAATCTCCGCGCAGGACTTACCCGCGTACTGGCCCTCGTAGAGGGCATTCTCGCCGTTGAGCTCCACGGGGCGAAGAATCGGGTCGTAGCCGAAGCCGCCCTCCCCCGCCGGTGCGGTCAGCAGCTCGCCGGGCAGCTCACCGTACTCGACCGCCTCAAAACCGTCCGGAGATGCCACCGATGCGGCACAGCAGAACTTCGCGCCGCGGTGCTCAGGGGCAATATCGCTCAGCTGAGCCAGCAGCAGGTTCAGGTTCGCGGTATCGTCGCCGTGGTGGCCCGCCCACCGTGCCGAGAAAATACCGGGAGCACCGCCGAGCACATCCACGGACAGGCCCGAGTCGTCAGCAATAGCGACCAGACCGGTTGCCTCGGCAACAGCGCGAGCCTTGAGCAGGGAGTTCTCTGCGAAGGTCACGCCGGTCTCGGGAACGTCGGGTGCGTTCACGCTGGCTGCGTCCACAACCTGGGTGTCAACGTCCAGGCCGTCAATGTGGCCGCGCAGAATCTCGCGCAGCTCCTTGAGCTTGCCCTTATTGTGGCTTGCCAGAACAATCTTTGTGTCTGCCATGGTTTCTCCTTTGCAGCATGTGCACACGGTGCGGGGTGGGGCGCCGTGCAGGTTAGTCGTTCTTCAGGGCCTCACGCTGAATCTGCGCCAGCTCTGCGGTGCCCTCCAGTGCCAGGTCAAGCAGGCTGTTCAGTTCGTCGCGGTCGAAGGGTGCACCTTCGGCGGTGCCCTGAACCTCCACGAACTTGCCGCTGCCGGTGACGACCACGTTCATGTCGGTCTCGGCGCGTACGTCCTCGGTGTAGGGCAGATCCAGCATGGGGGTGCCGTCGATAATGCCCACCGAAATTGCGGACACCGAATCGATCAGCGGGTTCGCCTTAGCGGGCAGAATCTTCTGCTCCTTCGCCCAGGCAATAGCGTCAGCGAGCGCCACGTACGCGCCGGTAATGGAGGCGGTGCGGGTACCGCCGTCAGCCTGCAGAACGTCGCAGTCGAGCACGATGGTGTTCTCGCCCAGCTCGTCCATGTTGATGACCGCGCGCAGGGAGCGACCAATCAGACGGGAAATCTCGTGGGTGCGACCGCCCACGCGGCCCTTCAGCGACTCGCGAGAAGAACGGGTATTGGTGGCGCGCGGCAGCATCGCGTACTCGGCGGTCACCCAGCCCTTACCTTCGCCCTTGAGCCAGCGCGGCACGCCCTCGGTGAAGGATGCGGTGCACAGCACGCGGGTGTTGCCGAACTCGATGAGGGCGGAGCCCTCGGCGTTGCGGGACCAGCCGCGGGTAATGGTGATGGGGCGCAGTTCGTTGAGGGCGCGGCCGTCGTCGCGGGTTACAGTCATGGGTTCTCCTTAAGTCTGTCTGTTGAGTCTGTGTTAGTAGTTCAGTGCTGGCATGAAAGGCATGTACCGGGGTTATTACACCTAGCCCAGCTCGGGCTTGGCCTAGTCCAGTTCGGGCTTAGCCTAATCCAACTCAGGCTTGGGCAGGGCAATCGCGGTGTTCAGCGGCGGGTCGAGCACCTCCACCACGTTCAGCGTGGAGGTCACCGGGTGAGCCTCCGTGGGGCGCGGGTAGATGCGGTAGCTTGCCGCCATTTCGGCAACGCCCACGGGACCGGAGAACGCACTGCGCGCCTCGGCACGGGCAATATCCGGGTCGTTCCATACGGGCAGGTGGGTCAGCAGCAGGTTGCGCACACCCGCCTCCTGCGCTGCCTCACCGGCACGCTTGCCGGTCAGGTGAATGCCACGCAGGGCATCGTCGCGGCCCTCCTGGTAGGCTGCCTCGCAGAGGAACAGGTCGGCACCGCGAGCAGCCTTAATCAGACCCTCGCACAGGTCGGTATCACCCGAGTACGCGAAAATCGTGTGACCCTCGCGGTCGTTGCAAGTAATACGCAGCGCGTACGGGTCCTTCGAGGGGTGCACCACACGGAACGGCTCCACGCGGAACGGGCCAATCTGCACAGGCTCACCCTCGGTCCAGGTGTGGTACTCGAACTCGGTGCTCATGCCCGGATCCGGGTCCAGGCCGTGGGTCGCCGAAAGGTACTCGTTAATCGCGGCGGGACCGTACAGCGGAATACGACCCTTGGGCCAGCCGCGCGGATCCCACTTGACCGCCACGTGCAGACCGGACAGGTCGATGCAATGGTCCGGGTGCAGGTGCGAAATCAGGATCGCGTCGATATCGCTCAGGTCGATATGGCGCTGGAGCATGCCGAGGGAGCCGTTGCCCATGTCCATGATGATGCGCCAGGTTCGACCCGCGAAGTCCGTGGCGGTGAGCAAGTAGCAGCTAGCCGGTGAGACGGGGCCGGGAAAGGAACCCGTGCAACCGATAACGGTTAGACGCATGAGGAGTCGTCCTTAGTGGTGGTGCCGGAAAATTCAGTGCCTGCGGTAGCCTCCGCGGCCTGGTCGGATTCTGCCGCGTCATCGCCGAGGTTAATGTTGCGGTGTGCCGCAAGCATTTCGGGGGTGATGGCGGCAAGCGAGCCGGTCGGGTAGCGTTCAGCCACGGAGCTGGTGTGGCGCACGTTGGTGACCTCGGGGCCGAGGAATCGGCGCGCCAGGTGCGAGAACGTTTCAGATTCGCCGGTGGCGAGGAATTCGTGGTGCGGGTTTGCCTCGGGGACCGGGCTTTCAATGGCGTGGTTGAGCAGTTCGCGGTACACGTCCTTCGCGGTCTCATCAGCGGAGGAAACGAGGGTGACATCCTCACCCATGATGTAGGAAATCACGCCGGCCAGCAGCGGGTAGTGGGTGCAACCGAGCACGAGGGTGTCCACGCCGGCATCCTTGAGCGGTTGCAGGTACTCGCGGGCGGTCTCCAGCAGCTCAGGGCCGGAGGTAATGCCCTTCTCCACGAACTCCACAAAGCGCGGGCACGCCACCGAGTGCACCTCAAGGTTCGGGGTAATCGCGAAAGTGTCCTCGTAGGCGCGGGAGGTGACGGTCGCCTCCGTCGCAATCACGCCGATTTTGCGGTTGCGGGTTGCGGCGAGCGCGCGGCGGGCGGCGGGCTGGATCACCTCGATGACGGGGATGCCATACTGTCGGGTGTAGCGTTCGCGGGCGTCGCGGAGCACCGCTGCGGAGGCGGTGTTGCAGGCGATGACGAGCATTTTCACGCCGGAGTCGACGAGCTCGT
>NZ_CAUUDY010000019.1:0-25939 GCF_963544205.1 uncultured Rothia sp. | reverse complement strand
CCCCACCGATTAGCCTTTTCTCTCTGTACACGACCCACTGCACACCGTACGATAAATACCAACAGGTTGCACCGCGCCATCCGGCGCCTACGAAGCAATCACCATATAAGGAGAAACCACAATGTCTAAGTCTTTCTACGACCTTCTGAACGAGCAGATCGGCCACGAGTTCGCAGCATCTCACCAGTACCTGTCCATGGCTATCTGGCTCGACGGCGAAGACCTGCCCCAGCTGGCTAAGTTCTTCTACCGCCAGTCCCTCGAGGAGCGCGAGCACGCACTCATGATGGTTCAGTACAAGCTGGACCGCGGCCACAAGGTCGAGATCCCCGCTGTTCCCGCCGTCAAGAACGACTTCGAGAACGTCCAGGAAATCGTTGACATGTCCCTGGCACAAGAGAAGGTTGTCACCGGCCAGATCGAGGCACTGTTCTCCGCAGCACGCGCTGAGAACTACGCACTGGGCGAGCAGTTCATCCTCTGGTTCCTGAAGGAACAGGTTGAGGAAGTTGCAACCATGGAGACCCTCGTAACCGTTGTAAAGCGCGCAAACGGCAACCTCTTCGACCTGGAGAACTACGTTGCACGCGAGCTGGGCGACGACCACGGTCAGGAGTCCGGCGCACCCGCAATCGCAGGCGCATAATCTCATATTCGTGCGACTAGGCCCCTAGTCGAACCCGCAGAATACCTGCAGAATATTTAACGTTCCGCCCTCCCCGCACACCGCGGCGAGGGCGGAACGTTTATGCATTTAACACCTGAAAACTCACCACAATGCACCGTCCAGGAGCTAAAAGCCGCCAGCGGGTACTCGAATACTCATACAGCGCAGAGTAAACTTAAAAGCCTTAGATGCCGCATAATAGCGCGGCAGAAAGAGGAGAGAATGACTCACACCAACCCAGATACCCTCAGCCGCGGCTCCTATAGCAACTCACGCCGCGTAGCCGACATTCTGCGTGCCGAATCCGTCGGCGGTACCGTGCTTCTGATTGCGACGGTGCTGGCAGTAGTACTCGCCAACACCCCCGCCTCCAGCTTCTACTTTGGTCTGCGAGACACCGTTGTTGGCCCGGTCATCCCCGGTTTCAACCACCTGCAGATGAGCATCGGCACCTGGGCGGCAGACGGTCTGCTCGTCGTTTTCTTCTTCCTCACCGGCCTGGAGCTGAAGAAGGAATTCGTGATTGGTGACCTCAAGTCGCCCTCCACCGCTATTGTGCCGATTGCGGCTGCCTTCGGTGGTGTTGCGGTGCCTGCAATTATCTACACGGCACTGAACTTCACCAGCCCCACCGCTCTGCACGGTTGGGCTATCCCCACCGCAACCGATATTGCGTTTGCGGTGTCCGTTCTTGCTGCCGTGGGTACTTTCCTCCCCTCGGCAATGCGCGTCTTCCTACTGACCCTGGCTGTGGTCGACGACCTCATCGCAATCTGCATTATCGCGATTTTCTATACCAATAACTTCCATGGCGAGTACCTGCTCTTCGCGCTGATTCCCCTCGCCCTGTTCGCGTTCATCGCGTACCGAGGCGAGACCATGCTGCACCTGAAGCCTCTCGCCGCATGGGTTCTGCTGCTGCCCCTGGGCATCATCACCTGGGCGCTCTTCCTCGAATCCGGTATTCACGCCACTATTTCCGGTGTGGTTCTCGGCTTCCTGGTGCCCGTGAAGATGACCGCACGCTCCGAGGCAGCGCACGCAGAGCACGGCCTGGCAGAGGTGCTGGAGCACCGCTTCCGCCCCCTCTCTACCGGCATCTGCGTGCCCATCTTCGCGTTCTTCAGCGCGGGTGTGGCTGTAGGCGGCTTTGAAGGCCTCGGACGCGCCCTCACCGACTCTGTAGCGGTCGGCATTATGGTTGCGCTGGTTGCCGGTAAGACCATCGGTATTTTCGGTACCACCTGGCTCGTGACCCGCTTCAAGAACGCTAACCTCGACCCGGACGTCGCCTGGATTGACGTGGTCGGCCTGGCTGCAACCGGCGGTATCGGCTTCACCGTGTCCCTGCTGGTGGCTGAGCTGTCCTTCCCGCACGGCTCTCCGCACACCGAAGATGCCAAGATTGCAATTCTTTTCGGCTCTGTTCTGGCTGCCGCTGTGGGTGCGGCTATCCTGTCTCGCCGTAACAAGCACTACCGTGCCCTGGCTGAGAAGGAAAGCGTGGACGCTGACGACAACGGCATCCCCGATATCTTCGAGGGCACCTACCGTGACCCGAAGGCTGAAGCCTAGCAAGAACTCCTAAGGTCTAGTACCTTCCTACACCCCGATCCTCCGCTGATAATGATGTCTCACCGCACTACCTCACGTCGCCGTACAGCACGAACAGGGCAGGCGCCCGCGCCTCCCTCAAGGTATGCAGAGATATCAGCACGCGTGGTGATCGGGGTGTATTCTTTTGCCGCGCTTCTGACCACGTTCGCGTGGATTATTTCTCCTCTGCGGCACGGTCGCGGCTTCACTTGGTGGGAAGTCACCGCCGACCTGCTGAATATTCCCTCCACGCACACGCTGCCCAGCGCCATCACGATGATTGTGATGGTTTCCGGGCTGATTGTGCGCAAGCGCGCTGCCCTCATTGCCGCCATCGTTTTTCAGGTGCTGGGTGCGCTACTTGCGACCCATAGCGCCTTCACGCTGGTGTTCCCTGAGGGAATCATGCATAAGGACCGTATTTTCTCCTCGACGGTCGATACGCTCTCCATCGTGTTTGCGTGCGTGCTGGTGCCGTTCCTCTTCTCGATTCGTTCGGCGTTCCCGGCGCGTATTGGTCGCCTCTCGTGGGCGGGTGCGGCTGCAACGGCGGCTGGCGGTATTCTGCTGACTACGCTGGTGCTCTGGTACCTGTGCCGTATTGGTGTGTGGGAGCCGCTGCGTTCCATCACCCCGTGGGAGCTGCTGATGCACGGCATGGGTATTGAGCGTACCCATCCTGGCGTGTGGGCTGCCGATGTAGTGGGTTTCTTGGCGTCTTTTGGCTACGGTGCTTCGCTGGTTGCGGCACTGTACCTGTTGGCGCGCGGTTACCGCGCCCCGGACGCGTGGACCGGCGAGAAGGAATTGAAGATTCGCGCCCTGCTGCAGCAGTACGGTGCCAATGATTCGCTCTCCTATTTCGCGACGCGTCGCGATAAGCAGGTGGTTTTCTCTCCGGATCAGAGGGCGGCGATTACGTACCGTTCGGTTGGTTCGGTGTGTTTGGCGTCGAGTGACCCGGTGGGTGACCCGGATTCGTGGGATGCCGCGATTGAGCAGTGGATGTTGCAGGCGCGCAGCTACGGCTGGGTTCCTGCGGCTCTGAGCGTGAGCGAGGCGGGCGCCCGCGCCTACAACCGTGCGGGTCTGTCGATTATTCAGATGGGTGAGGAGGCGGTCCTAGAGGCGGACCGTTTCACGCTCAATGACACGTCGATGCTACCGGTGCGTCAGGCGGTTCAGCGTGTGCGTCGCGGCGGGTACACGGCGCAGATGCGTCGCTTTGCGGAGCTGGATGAGCAGCAGCGTCAGCAGGTTGCAGAGAATATTTCGGCGTGGCGTCATGGGCGTGTGGAGCGCGGCTTCTCGATGGCTCTGAACCGTGTGAATGATCCGGCGGATTCTTCGTCTGTTCTGGTGTCGGCTCATGATGAGGCTGGTCAGATGGTGGCTCTGCTGTCGTTTGTTCCGTGGGGTCCGACCGGCCTGTCTCTGGACGTTATGCGCCGCTCTCCCGAGGCACCTAATGGTGTGGTGGAGTTTATGGTTGCGTCGCTGATGGAGCAGGCGGCGTCGCTGGGTGTGCGTCGGGTGTCGCTGAATTTTGCGATGTTTGGCCATATTTTTGAGGCTGCCGATCAGGTGGGCGCTTCGGCATGGAACCGTTTCGCTTCCCGCTCTTTGGGCGTGCTGGATCGTTTTCTGCAGTTGCGCCGTCTGTATCGTTTCAATCTGAAGTTTGCCCCGCTTTGGGTTCCTCGTTTTTTGGCGACGGAGCCGACTTTGGCGATGGTGAATGTGGTGGTTGCTGCGGGTATGGCGGAGGGCTTTTTGCCGAATCTGTCGGCTCGCCGTTTGCAGGATCAGGAGCAGGTTCTTTCTGCCGATGAGTTGGAGACTCTTCGCCAGTTGCAGGTATCTGCTGTAGAAGAGCTTCCTGATGTGTCGCGTAGTGATCAGACTCAGCATCGTCTGCGTCATTTGGAGGCGCTGCGTTCGGCGGGTATGGAGCCGTATCCGCTGGGTGGTGAGATACGCAGTAATAGTGCGCCTATTCTAGGCGTGAAGGATGCTCTGCGTATATTCTCTTCTGAAAATATTCCTAATTCAGAATTTATGGTTTCGGGGCGTATTCGCGCGCTTCGCAACCATGGTGGAGTCCTCTTCGCAACCCTGATTGAAGGCGGCGAAACCCTGCAGGTCGTCATGGAACGAGCCCTGGTGGGCGAGCACCTACTGAGCCTTGCCTCCCGCGACCTGGACACCGGTGACATCATCACTGTGCAGGGTACTTACGGGGCGAGCCGCAACGGCACCCCTTCGTTGATTGCTTCCTCGTGGCGCATGGCGTCGAAGAGCCTGCACCCCATCCCCTTTGATTCGTTTACCGACCCGGAGGCGCGTCTGCGTCGCCGCTCCACGGACCTGTTGGTGCATCCGGATCAGATGCAGAATCTGCGCCTGCGCACGGCGGTGATTAAGGCGCTGCGTGCCCGCCTGGATGCGGAGGGGTTCCTTGAGGTGGAGACCCCGATTCTGCATACGGTGCACGGTGGTGCGAGCGCGCGCCCGTTCCGCACGTATATCAATGCGTACGGTGAGGATTTGACGCTGCGTATTGCGCCGGAGCTGTATCTGAAGCGTCTGGTGGTGGGCGGTAGCGGTCCGGTGTATGAGTTGGGTCGTGATTTCCGTAATGAGGGTGCGGACGCAACCCACAACCCCGAGTTCACGGTGCTTGAGGCGTATCGCCCGTATGCGGATTATGTGCAGATGCGTGAGTTGACGGAGCGTCTGATTAAGGATGCCGCGCAGGCGGTGTTTGGTTCGGTGTCTTTGCCGCTGGGTCATAAGGCGTCGAGTGAGCGCACGGTGTCTGATGTGTCGGGTCCGTGGCGTGTGGTGTCGGTGTGTGATGCTCTGTCGGAGGCGCTGGGTCGCCGCGTGGATGTGCAGACGGATTTTGAGGAGCTGCTAGCTCTGGCGCAGCAGCACGGTGTGCGTGTTCATGAGGGTATGGGTCCGGGCGCCATCGTTGAGGAGCTGTATGGTGAGCTGGTTGAGGCGCATACGGTGGAGCCGACGTTCTATACGGATTTCCCGGCGGAGACGAGTCCGCTTGCGGCGCCGCATCGTAGTGTTCCGGGTTTGGCAGAGCGCTGGGATTTGGTGATCAATGGCATGGAGATGGGCTGTGCGTATTCCGAGTTGGCGGATCCGCTGGTGCAGCGTGAGCGTCTGACGGAGCAGTCGTTGAAGGCGGCTTCGGGCGACCTGGAGGCGATGGAGGTGGATGAGGATTTCCTGTACGCCTTGGAGACGGGTATGCCACCGACGGGTGGTTTGGGTCTGGGTGTGGACCGTTTGGTGATGCTGTTGACTCAGACGCAGATTCGTGGGGTGTTGTCGTTCCCGTTTGTGAAGCCTGAGCGTTCATAGCCCCGGCCAGAACCCTCGTTTATTTGCGAACCCCCGTTTATTTGCTAAGCCCGGTGCGAGGTTTTATGCCTTGCGCCGGGCTTTTCGTGCCCGCCCCGCTAGTGTTGGTGGAACCCGTACGGGATCTTATATTTACTCTGCCCGTATATTAAGTATTCGTTACATTTTGCGTTGCGCCCCTTTTTAAGTTGCCTAGCGGGGGTTGCACCCGACACAATGGGGTGACTAATCATACGGAGCATATACCCCTCCGTTACGCGGCGTGAGTCCGCACCACCCAGCAATGTAGCCCACATGTTCTCCGTCTTCCGGGTTTGAGCGTGCGGGCTTTTTGCTTTCAAGATTGGAGTACCGAGTGGATTTTCTTCTGAATATCATCGGGGACATTAATGAGCAGACTGCGGGGCTGACTTCCTCCGTGGATGCTGTGCAGAACTGGATGTGGAGTAACTTCCTCTACTACGCTCTGATTGCTGCTGGTCTGTACATTACGATTCGTACTCGCGGTGTGCAGTGGCGTTCCATTAAGGAAATGGTTCGTGTCCTGGGTGACCCGGTTGCTCGTGAGGCTGACGGCAAGAAGAGCATTTCTTCGTTCCGTGCGTTTACTGTTTCGGCTGCTTCTCGTGTGGGTACCGGTACTGTTGCGGGTGTTGCTTTGGCGATTGCTATGGGCGGCCCGGGGGCTGTGTTCTGGATGTGGGTTATTGCTGCTGTTGGTGCGGCGTCCGCTTTTGCGGAGTCCCTTCTGGGTCAGCTGTACAAGGAGCGCGGTAAGGATTCCTATATTGGTGGTCCGGCGTACTACATGAAGCGCGGCCTGAATGCTCGTTGGATGGGTTACATCTTCGTGGCGTTCATTGTGATCACTTATGCGTTTGTGTTTGTGGCGGTTCAGACAAATGCTGTGGTGGATGCTGCGGCGAACTCGTTCAACATTGATGTTTCGGGTACTAACTCGATGGGCTTCCGCATCACTATTGGTCTAATTATGGTGGCGCTGACTGCGGCTATTATTTTCGGTGGTATTCGCGCGATTTCTTCGGTGACTGAGTGGCTGGTGCCGATTATGGCGGTGCTGTATCTGCTGCTGGGTCTGCTGGTTGTTCTGCTGAACATCTCTGAGGTTCCGAATATGCTGCTGATGATTTTCCAGGGTGCTTTCGGCATTAAGGAGTTCGTGACTGGCGGTACCATGGGTGCCGTGATTTGGGGTATGAAGCGTGGCCTACTGACTAACGAGGCGGGTATGGGTACTGCTCCGAACGCTGGTGCGACCGCTACTATTTCTCACCCGGCTAAGCAGGGTTATGTGCAGACTCTGGGTGTTTACTTTGACACGATGATGGCGTGTACTGTGACCGCGTTTATTGTTCTGCTGTCGAATCCGACCTATGGTGATCGTTCGCGCGGTGCGTCGCTGACTCAGTCGGCTTTGGCGATGCAGCTGGGTGACTGGGCGGTTCACTTCCTGACTATCGCTATTTTCATGTTTGCGTTCTCGACTGTGATTGGTAACTACTACTACGGCGAGTCGAACATGCGTTTCGTGACTGAGCGTAAGCTGCCGATGACTATTTTCCGTGCGCTGGTTCTGGTGTTCGTGTTCTTCGGCGCGATTTCTTCGCTGGATCTGGTGTGGACTACCGCGGATATGTTGAATGCCGGCATGGTGATTGTGAACTTGACGGCGGTTCTGTTGATGACTCCGCAGGTTGTTGCGGTGTTGAAGAACTATGAGGCTCAGCGTAAGGCTGGTTTGGAGCCGATTTTCAAGGCTTCGGATATGCCTGAGTTGAAGAATCTTGCGGCGTGGGATGGCACCGATGAGGTGACTACCCGTGAGTTCTGGGCTGAGTATGATGCGAAGACTGCTGAGCGTCGTGCTGCGAAGAAGGCCAAGAAGGTTGGCCGCTAGTTTGTAAGCCTGGCGTAAGAGTACCGTGTATGGCTTTTGTGGAGGGTCCGTCCTGCTGTGTGCGGGGCGGGCCCTTTTACGCGCCGGGGGCGACTGTGAGGGGCTTCCTGAAGTCTGTGTGTTCTGCGGGGTCTGTATGCTTAGGAAGGATGTTAGGAGGGCTCATGGATTGGAATGCTGTACTGGAGCTGGTGGTCACGGTCGTGTTTCTGGCTGGTATTGCGTTGGCGTTGCTGTGCTTGGTGACGATTCACCGGAATCCGTATTTTTCTGAGGTGCAGAAGTTGAAGTGGCTTCTGCTGGTGTTGTGCCTGCCGTATGTGGGTCCGGTGACGTGGTTGTTGCGTGCGCGTTTGGAGCGTATTGACCGGGAACGTGCTGAACACGAGCGTACGGCGCGGGAGCGGGGTTCTGCGGCCGAGTCCGGTGCGATTGCTTCCGATGCGGCGGCTTCCGATACAGCTACTACCGGCGGGGTGTCCAATAGCGCTTCATAGTGTCTCGGAGGCCGTTTCTGTTCCTTCCACCACCTCCAAGTAACAAAGCAAGCAACAAGGCAAGTAACGAAGGTCACACTCTCTCAATTGGACAGCACCGCATGCAGTCCGTATAGTTTTATGTGTTGCCTGCGGTGATACACCGTAAGACACATGCGCGAGTGGCGGAATAGGCAGACGCGCACGGTTCAGGTCCGTGTGCCCGTGAGGGCGTGGGGGTTCAACTCCCCCCTCGCGCACCAACGATCCCCGGTTCGAAAGAACCGGGGATTTTTTCATATCCATAACCATTTCCCCGCTAAATGACGGGGTTCCAGAGCGATGGCGAGTGCATCACCTAAAATAGAATCGGGTGTGTTCATTCACAGGACACACAGCTAACGCACAGACACGCTCGTTAAACTGAGCCTTTCGGATAAAGACCGTTTGCGCGGTCTGTTGCTCGGAATGGTCGTTGAGAAGGAGGCGGCATGAAGTTTTTCGACAAGCTGGGCAAGCTGGAGCAAGGCATCGGTCGCACTGTCGGCCTTTCCAAGGGCTTCGGCACCTTTGCGAAGGCGGATGTCGCTAACCGCGTCCGCATCATGATGGATGACGAGTCCTACGTGGACGGCAGTGGCCGCACTATGGCTCCTAATGTCTATACTCTCCGTTTTGCGCCGGTTGATTTCCCCCGCGTACGCGAGTGGGGCAACCCGTTCGCTGTTGAGCTGTGCGATTTGGCGATTTCGCACGCCCGCGCGCAGGGTTACACCCTGATTGGTGCAGTTCGCGTGACGTTCAACGTTCTTGATTCTCTCTCTGAGGGCGAGTTTGAGGTTGTTGCGACCTTCGAGCCGTTCTCTGTGCCGGAGGCTCCGGCGTCCCCGTCGTCTCTGCGCGGTGCCACTAACTATGCGCCGGTGCGTCCGCCGCGTGAGTCTTCTTTGCCGACCCGCATTACGAAGCCTGCAGCCCAGCCGGCCCCTCCTGTTCAGCCGGCTCCTCCTGTTCAGCCTGCGCCTCAGCAGGCTCCTGCACCTCGCTTGAACATGCCGGTACCGTCCCCTGCGGCGGGTGCTCCCCGTTTCTTCTTGGAGATTGAGGGTCGCATGCACCCGGTGGATCGTCTGCCGTTTGTGCTGGGCCGCGGTTCTGATGCTGATCTTCGCCTGGATGATAAGGGCGTTTCTCGCCGTCACCTGCAGCTTTCGATGCAGGGTGGTGCGGTGGTCGCCTCCGATATGGGTTCTACTAATGGCACGCTGATTAATGGGGTGCCTTTGCGTGCGCCCGTGGTGCTGGCGAACGGTTCGCTGCTTCGCATGGGTAATACCCGCATCATTTTCCATAGTTCGACCGGAGGTGCCCGTTAATGGCGTCCGAACTGACTGTTACTATCCTTCGTTACGCTTTTCTGGCGCTCATCTGGTTCTTTGTTTTCCTGGTGGTTTCGGCTGCTCGCCGTGACCTTGGTTTGGGTAAGAACTATCGTGCGGCGCCGGTTGATGCTGTTCCGGAGGCTACCCATATTGCGCCTCCGCCGACTCGCCCTTCGCAGCTTGTGATTACTGCGGGTGCGCAGGCTGGAGCCATGATGCAGCTGGGTGATCACCCGATTACTATTGGCCGCGCTAATGACATTGAGGTGTCTCTGCAGGATGATTACGCCTCGGGCCGTCATGCGCGCCTGTTCCCTCAGGGTTCCCGTTGGTTCCTGGAGGATTTGAATTCTACTAATGGTACGTTCGTCAATGGCGAGCGTCTGACTCGTGCGACCCCGATTGAGCCCGGTGATGATTTCCGCGTTGGCGGTACCACCATGCAGTTGAGGGGCTAGTGTATGAAGATTGCTTTTCGTTTTGAGGCCCGCTCTGATACGGGTCTGAAACGCTCGAAAAATGATGACTCCGGCTACGGTGGTCGTTTCCTTGCTGTCGTTGCTGACGGCATGGGCGGTCACGTGGGCGGCGATGTCGCGTCGGCTACGACGGTTCTGAATCTGACTCCGCTTGACCACCCTGACTTTGAGGATGGTACCGGTAGCGTTTATCTGGCTGATGAGATTCAGAGTGCGAATCTGATTATTAATGAGCTGGCGGCGAATGATCCGCAGTTGGCGGGTATGGGTACGACCTGTACTGCCCTGCTGATTGATGGTGATTGCATTGAGTTCGCCCATATTGGCGACTCGCGTGCGTATCGTCTGCGTCCGGGCGCTGATGGCGAGTTTGAGCAGATTTCTACTGACCATACGTTTGTGCAGCGCCTGCTCAATGAGGGTCGTATTACCCCGCAGGAGGCGGAGAACCACCCGCATAAGAACGTGATTATGCGCGTTCTGGGTGATGTTGACGCCTCCCCTGAGCTGGAGTTGAAGACTCTGGACGCTGTTCCCGGCGAGCGCTGGGTGCTCTCTTCGGACGGTTTGGATGCTGTGGTGTCCCTGGCGGAGATTGAGCAGGTGATGCGTTCTACCGATGACCTGTCTGAGATTGCTGACACTCTGATTGCGATGACGTTGGAGCGTGGCGCTCCGGATAACGTGACGGTTGTGTCCCTGCAGGTGATTGACCGTGAGGTTCTGCCGGTGGATGAGCCGGTGGGTCCTTCGAGCCTGCCTGAGTCTGCCCTACCTGATTCGATTGTGGCGGAGCAGGAGGTCAGCACGAATACTCAGAAGCTTCCCGAGGTTGCTGCCACGGCTGAGGCTGCTGAGGCTATTTTGGGTGCGCACCATGATGAGGACTCTGAGGAGTCTCGTCGTCGGTCGTTGCGCCGTTTCCGTCGTGCTCGTGACTTCTCTGGAACCCTGTTGCATAGCGGTTCTGGGGCGGTGCGTCACCATATCGGTACGTACGATAACGCCGTGGATGCGGCTCTTACGAACGCTGCGATTTTGCGTAGTGAGTTGGGTTCCCGCCCGCATCAGCTAGTTGGTGCCGCTTCGGTGGCTACTGAGACCGGCATGATTCCGGCGGTGACTTCTCGTACCCTGGAGCACCGTGCGACGGTGGCTCAGCGTGTGCCTTTGAAGGTTGAGTCTGATGAGGCGGCTCTGCCGGCTGAGTTGGAGGAGCTGATCGCTGAGGATACTGTGGAGCGTTCGCGTCCGCGGTCTTGGTCGATTCGCTTGTTCATTGCTCTGCTGGTCGCGGCTGTTTTGACGTTGGGTGCGTGGACCGGTCTGCGCTATGTGGAGCGTAGCTACTACGTGGGTGAGAGTGACGGCACGGTGGCGGTGTACAACGGTATTCCGCATGCGTTGGGTCCGATTCGTCTTTCTCATGTGGTGGAGAATACCGATATTCCTACGAGTGAGCTGAGCGATCATACTCGTTCTTTGTTGCGTAATGCGATTACGGCGAAGGACCTGGATGATGCGCATCAGATTGTGTCTCGCTTGAAGACTCAGGCGGATCAGACGCGTGAGAAGGCTGAGCAGGCCGCTGCCTCCGCTTCGGCTTCAGCTTCCGCTTCGGCTTCAGCTTCCGCTTCTGCATCACCGAGCCCTGAAGCGCCTCGTGAGGCTCCTAACTCTGAGGCACCGGGTTCTGATTCGGCGTCCCCGGCTCCTGAGCTGGCCACAGCTTCCTCCGCACCTGCGGCACAGGGCGGTGAGAACAATGGCTAAGTTCTCGTTCCGTCGTGAGTCGGATGCGCCTCGTGCACGCCGTTTCACGGAGCTTTTCCTGCTGGTTTTGGCGGTGGGTATCAGCTCCTTCGGCATGTACCTGATTGATCCGGAGCACGCTTTTGATACGTCAAAGAGCCAGTGGCTGCCGTGCACGGTGGTGCTGGGTGCCGGTGCTCTTCTGATTCACTTGGTCATGCAGTTCCGTGCCCGTTACGCTGATCCGTTTATTCTGCCGCTGGTGGTGGCTCTGAACGGTATTGGTTTGACCATGATTTATCGTCTGGATCCGCAGATTGCGGCTCCGGTGGGTGATGGTCAGCTCATGTGGACCGGCGTGTCTATGGTGCTGTGCGCAATTATTGTGTTCGTGCTCAGGGATTACCGCCTGCTCCGTAAGGTCACGTACACCTCCTTGGTGCTGTCGATGATTCTGCTCATCATGCCACTGGTTCCGGGTCTGGGTATGGAGCTCAATGGTGCTCGTATTTGGATTCATATCGGTAACCGTACGTTCCAGCCGGGTGAGGTCGCGAAGATTACTTTGGCGATTTTCTTCGCCGGCTATTTGGCAACGCACCGTGACCTGATTCTGGTGGCTGGCCGCCGCATCGGTCCTATCAACCTGCCGCGTCTGCGTGATTTGGCGCCGGTGTTCTTGGCGTGGATTGTGAGCCTGGGTGTTCTGGTGTTCCAGAAGGACCTTGGCTCGGCAATTATGTTCTTTGGCCTGTTCATGGCGATGCTCTACCTGTCGACCGGTCGTATTTCGTGGCTGGTGGTTGCGGGTGTCGGTATGGCTGTGGGTGGCTATTTCGCGTACCACTATGTCTCGCACGTGCATGCCCGTATTTATGCGTGGGTGCATGCTTTTGATCCGGAGATTTACCAGGCATCTCCTGGTGGTTCGGGTCAGATTCTGCAGGGCGTTTTTGGTCTGGCTTACGGCGGTCTTTTTGGCCGCGGTTGGGGTCAGGGCCGCGCGAACCTCGTCCCGTACGCTAATTCGGATATGATCATCTCCTCGTTGGGTGAGGAGCTGGGCCTGGTGGGTCTGGGTGCGATCCTGATGATGTTCATGCTCCTGGTTTCGCGCGGTTACCGTGCGGCGTTGGGTACTCGTGATGGTTTCGGTAAGCTGCTGGCTGCCGGCCTGTCTACGGTCATGGTTCTGCAGCTGTTTGTGGTGATTGGTGGTGTGACTCGCCTGATTCCGCTGACTGGTCTGACGACTCCTTTCATGTCTGCCGGTGGTTCCTCGTTGGTGGCTAACTGGATTATTGTGGCGCTGTGGTTGTCTATTTCTCATAGTGCCCGCGCACCTCACCTGGTGGCTGGTTATGATGCTCCGCAGGGTATTGACCATGCAGACACTAGCTACGAGCCGGAGGGTGCTACTAGCGTTCTGGCGCGTATTACGGCTAAGGATTCTGGAGGTGAGAAGAATGGATAGGGCTATTCGCCGCATGTGGATGTCTGCCGCGTGCGTGTTTGTCCTGCTGATGGGTACCCTCAGCTATATTCAGTTCTTCGATTCGAAGACGCTGATGAATAATCAGTGGAATTCGCGAGCTCTCTACGATAATTACGGTTCGGCGCGTGGTTCGATCGTGGTTGATGGTACGGAGATTGCTTCGTCGGTGAAGTCCGATGATGAGTACAACTACCAGCGCGTGTATCACCACCCGCTGAAGTATGCGGCTCTGACGGGTTACTTCTCCACGATTTATGGCGCAACCGGTTTGGAAGCTGCTATGGATAAGGAGCTTGCCGGCACGAGTGATAGCCAGTTCTACGACCGTGTGGCGCAGCTGTTCAGTGGCTCTTCTGCGCAGGGAGCTAGCGTGGAACTGACGATCAATTCGAAGCTTCAGGATATTGCCTACAACGCATTGCAGGGCCGTAAGGGTGCTGTGGTGGCGTTGAACCCGAAGACCGGCGAGATTTTGGCGATGGCTTCTTCGCCGTCCTATGATCCGAATCTTCTGTCGGCTCATACGAGCTCTTCGGTTTTGGCGAATTACCAGGCGCTGACTTCTGACGAGGACAACCCTCTGTTTAACCGTGCGATTGCGGGTAACACCTATTCGCCGGGTTCGCCCTTCAAGATTATTGATGCGGTGGCGGCGCTGGAGTCCGGCAAGTACAACGCATCTTCGGTCATTGCGAACCCCGCGCAGTTGCCGCTGCCGGGCACGAACATCAGCCTGCCGAACTATACGGGCGGTCAGTGTTCGACCCGTACTCAGGCGACGATTGAGTGGGCTTTGGCTCAGTCCTGCAATACGCCGTTTGCGCAGATTGCGATGGATTTGGGTCAGGAGCGTATCGCGAAGACCGCTGAGAATTTTGGTTACGGCCAGGATTTGAAGATTCCTTTGACGGTTTCTAAGTCGACTTTCCCGTCGAATCTGACGCAGAGCCAGCTGGCTCAGTCGGCGATTGGTCAGTACGACGTGAAGACCACTCCGCTGCAGGTGGCGATGACTTCTGCGGCGATTGCGAATGGCGGCGTGCAGATGAAGCCGAACCTGATTCGTTCGGTGAAGACCAGCAACCTGAGCACTTTGCAGGAGTTCTCTCCTGAGAAGCTGCGTACGTCCACTAGCCCTGAAATTGCTAACCAGGTGAAGCAGTGGATGGTGAACGCGGTTGATAATGGTATTGCACGTAATGCTGGTGTCTCCGGTGTGAAGGTGGCGGGTAAGACCGGTACCGCGGAGACCACGGCAGGTTTGAATAATTCTTGGTTTACCGGTTTCGCGCCGGCTGATGATCCTCAGATTGCGATTGCTGTGGTTTATGAGGATATTGACGTGGCGACCGGTGCCCAGTTGGCAACCAGTACTAGTAAGCAACTCTTTGAGGCGGTGTTGAACAAGTGAGGCCTGCGGCTGATATCACTTTGGGCGGGCGCTACACCCTAACTGAACGTATCGCGATTGGCGGTATGGGCGAGGTGTGGAAAGCTCGCGACAAGGTGCTTGGGCGCATCGTTGCGGTCAAGATCCTCAAGGAGGAGTACACCGGTGACCCGGGCTTCTTGGAGCGTTTCCGCGCTGAAGCCCGTAATACGGCGCTGTTGAACCACCCCGGCGTAGCGAATGTTTTCGACTACGGCGAGGAGGACAACTCCGCGTACCTGGTCATGGAGCTGGTGCCGGGCAATCCGCTCTCTAGCATCATTGAGCACGAGACTACCCTGCCTCCGGACCGTGTTCTGAACTTCATTGCTCAGACTGCTCGCGCGTTGGCTGCGGCTCATTCGCAGGGTCTGGTGCATCGTGACGTGAAGCCGGGTAACCTTATCATCACCCCGGATGATCGCGTGAAGGTGACTGATTTCGGTATTGCTCGTTTGGCTAATCAGGTGCCGTTGACGGCTACCGGCCAGGTGATGGGTACCGCCCAGTATTTGGCGCCGGAGCAGGCAACCGGTCAGGCGGCTACCGCGTCTTCGGATATGTACTCGTTGGGAATTATTGGTTATGAGTGCCTGGTGGGTCGTCGTCCGTTTACGGGTGAGTCGCAGATTGCGATTGCTTTGGCTCAGGTGAATGATCCGCCGCCGCCTCTTCCGGAGACCATTCCGGCTGCTGCTCGCGCGCTGATTATGTGCTTGTTGGCTAAGGACCCGGCTCAGCGTCCTAAGGATGCGACCGCTCTGGCGTCTGCTGTAGATGCGATTCGTCGCCGCGATCTGAAGGCTGCGGTGAAGGCTGTTCCTTCTTTGGCTCAGTTCTTGGCTGAGGAGAACGCTGACGACGCGACTGTTGCGATGACCGCGATGGATGTCGCGGCGGAGCCGATTAGTGCTTCTGCTACTCCGCGTTTTGGTTCTGGTGGTCGTTTCTCGCCGGAGCCGACGACGGCACCGATTCCTCGCACTAGTGAGCAGACGATGCGTCCTGTGTCGGGCCGTGTGAAGTCTACTCCTGCTCCTGCGGCGAAGCGCGGCCCAAACGTGTGGATGTGGGTTGCTCTGCTTCTGGCTATCGTGCTGATTGCTGGCGGTATTTGGACGGTCCTCTCCTCTAATAATGGTGGCGGTTCGACTGATTCGGTTCCGAGCGCTTCTTCGTCTGCTGTTCCGACGAACACGGGTACCGTTTCTACGGTGGAGCCGACTGAGTCTGCTTCTGCTCGTGCCGCAAAGCAGAAGGTGACCGTCAACGCGATTAACTATGAGGGTCGAGAGCTGCAGGATGCGGTGAACGAGCTGAAGAACCTTGGCTTGTCACCCAAGACTGAGGGTGTTGAGTCGACTCAGCCGGAGAACACGGTGATTTCGGTTTCTCCGACGGGTACTTTGGAGCAGGGTAATAGCGTGACTGTTCGCTATTCGACCGGTCCGAAGTCGGTGACTTTGCCGTCGAACCTTGAGGGTAAGAACGTTGATGAGGCGTCGAAGGCTGTTGCCGCTCTGGGTGTGAATGTTTCTCTGCATTATGAGAATTCGGACACTGCGGCCCCCGGTACGGTGCTTCGTACTACTCCCTCATCTGGCACCAAGGTCACGGTTGGTAGTAATGTAGACATGTATGTGGCCTCTTCCAGTTCGGGTAGGGGATCAAGTGCAAGTACTTCCGCTTCACGGTCTGCGTCGGCTTCTGCTTCCGCATCGGCGCGATAGCCCCTACGTTTTGATTTAGTTTTAGTCTTAGTAATCCAGGAGAACTTATGGACCTGTCGGTTCCCGACACGGTTGATAACCGTTACAAGGTACTCGAGGTAATCGGTACCGGTGCGATGGCAACCGTTTATGCTGCTGAGGATACTCGCCTCGGCCGCAAGGTTGCGCTTAAGATTCTGCGCCCGGAGCAGGCCCAGGACGATACGTTCCGCGCACGCTTTAAGCGTGAGGCGGAGGCTGTGGCGTCTCTGAACAATCCTGCGATTGTTGCTGTCTATGACACCGGTTCGTATAACCCCTCGCAGGATGGTGAGGAGTCTTCTTCGGAAGAGGGCACCGCTATTCCTTATATTGTGATGGAGTACGTGGAGGGTCATACTCTGCGTTCCATTCTGTCTCGTGGCGGCCATCTGCCGGTCCGTGATGCTTTGGGTTATTCCGAGCAGCTGCTGGGTGCTTTGCAGTACAGCCACTCGATGGGCATTATTCACCGCGACATTAAGCCGGCGAATATTATGGTGCTGGAGCGTACTAGCGAGGACATTGCTAAGGGTCAGCCGGGCCAGATTAAGGTCATGGATTTCGGTATTTCCCGTGCCATTGAGGAAGCTGGCGAGGCGCTGACCAAGGCTAACGTGGTGATGGGTAGCGCACGCTACATGTCTCCGGAGCAGGTCAGCGGCAAGGATGTTGATGCCCGTAGTGACCTGTACTCTGCTGCGTGCGTGATTTACGAGATGATTGCTGGTCGTTCTCCGTTTGACGCTGAGTCGAATGTTGATCTGGCGGCTAAGCACCTCTCTGACACTCCTGAGCCTCCGAGCAAGTTCACTCCGCTTGAGGTTCCGGCGGGTCTGGATGCTGTGATTCTGAAGGGTCTGGCGAAGAACCCGGATGAGCGTTATCAGAGTGCTGCTGAGTTCGCTCAGGCTTTGGTGTCGGTTGTTCGCCCGGGTGAAGAGACCGTAGTTCAGGATGCAGCGATGACTACTGCGTTTGTACCTTCGGCGACTACCGCTTCCTTGGGTGAGGATTACGCTCCGTACACCACCTCGATTACTGAGGCTTCGGTGGAGGACGGCGGCCTCAACGGCTTCTTCGAGTACGAAGACGATGAGGAACTGTACGATGATGAGGAGTACGCGGAGTACGATGAGTCTTCGCCGCGTAAGCGTGCGTGGGTTCGTTTCCTCGTGGGTACTCTGATTGCGGCTCTGCTGGTTTTCAGTGTCGGCTCGGTTCTGTACTACCAGAACAAGCTCAATGAGGTTCCGCAGGTTCCGGTTCCGGCTGTGGTGAATGTTTCCCGTGATGATGCCGATAACCAGCTGCGTAACCGAGGCTTCGTGGTGGAGTACCGCACGGCTTACTCTGACAACATCAAGAAGGGCGACGTTATCAGCGTTGACCCGGGTGTCGGTTCAAAGGTTAACAAGGGTTCGACTGTGACCGTGACTGTTTCTAGCGGTCCGGAGAAGGTCAAGTTGCCGGATAACCTGCAGGGTCAGAGTGAGGCGTATGTCCGTAACGCTCTGAAGGATCTTGGTCTGGTGGATGGCCGCGTCTCCACTGTGGAGAGCGCTTCTATTCCTGCGGGTATGGTTGTGGAGCTGTCCCCTGAGAAGGGCTCGACCGATGATAAGGGTGCTCAGACCGTTGAGGCTGGTAGCACCGTGAACATCGTCCTGTCCTCCGGTAAGGTGAAGGTCCCCTCGCTGGTGGGTCTGACCAAGGATCAGGCAATTGCTGCTCTGACTGCTCAGGATGTTCTGCTGAACACCAACATTGAGACCGTTCAGACTAATGAGCGTCCTGCGGGCACTGTGCTTTCGCAGAGCTCTGCGGCGGGTACTCTGGTGGCTCAGAACAGCACTGTGACGATTCGTGTGGCTGCTACTCCGACTCAGACGACCGCGCCGACTACTGCGGCTACTCAGCCGGCGGCGTCGACCGGTAACCAGAATTCTGCTGCAACCACTAACCAGCAGCGTTCTACCGCTACCCAGCCGACTACTGCGGCTACTCAGCCTGCGGCAGCGAATAACCAGCAGCGTTCTACCGCTACCGCTACTCCGGCACCGGCTGCGTCCACTGCTGCGGGTACCCGTACGATTCAGGGTACTAACACGAATGCCAATGCGAACAACGCAAATAATGCTAACGCTAATGCCCGCTAAGGGGTTCTAGCGGCTAGTAAAAGGGGCGGCGCTCCACACCAAACGGTGTGGGGCGCCGCCCCTTTCTATGTACCTGGGTTCGGGTTAGGAAGTGTGCGGGTAGAGTTATCGCCTCCAGTTGCCCTGTAGTGTGTCTGCTGCGGGGCTTCTGGAGGCAATATAAGCCGTTGAGGGCGTCTAAAGCTAAAAGATACTAAGCCATGAGGGGCGAGAGGCTCTTAGCGCGCTCTGCGGCTCCCTGCAGGCCGGTTTCTTCGAGCCAGTTGCCGAGCATGAGGTATCCGCTTTCGGTCAGGACCGATTCGGGGTGGAACTGCACGCCGTGCATGGGGGCTTCGCGGTGGCGTAGACCCATAATGATGCCGCTGTCGGTGGTGGAGGTGGTTTCCAGGACCTCGGGCATGGTTTCGGGTACGACTGCCAGCGAGTGGTAGCGGGTCGCGGTGAAGGGGCAGGGTACGTCTTTGAACACGGAGACGTTCTCGTGCACGAGGCGGGAGGTCTTGCCGTGCATGAGTTCGGGGGCGTGAGTGACGGTGCCGCCGAATGCCTCCGCGATGGCCTGGTGGCCGAGGCATACGCCCAGTAGAGGCTTCTTCGCTTCGGCTGCCCAACGGATGGTGTCAATGATGACGCCCGCTTCTGCGGGGGCGCCGGGGCCCGGGGAGACGAGCACGCCGTCGTGTTCTTCGGCAAGCTTGATGACGGTGTCGAGGTCGTATTCGTCGTTACGGATGACGGTGGTTTCAGCGCCGAGCTGCTGGATGTAGCCGACGAGGGTGAAGACGAAGCTGTCGTAGTTGTCAATGACAAGGATGCGGGTCATGGCAGGTCCTTAGCGCTAATGGTTGATGGTGACGTTCAGGTTGAAGGGGCCGTACTCTGCGAAGTGGGGGAAGACGAATTCCATGAGCAGGTAGACTACGGCGAGTATCAGCACAATGGCGATGATGATGCGAACCCACAGGGGGCCGGGGAGGTGACGGAAAATCCATGCGTACATCTGCTTTTCCTCTCTGCTTTAGGACTTTGCGACGGAGGCGGCAATTTCTGCGGGTGCTCCGGCTGCTGCGGGCCGCCACGATTCGAAGCGGGCGTGGACGATGTATCGTTCGGTGTCGCCGTAGCGCGGGTGGCAGGTGGTGAGCGTCAGGAGGCGCTCGGTGGGTGCTACGCCGGGCTGTCCGGGGACGGGTTCGATGACTTCTACCTGGTCGGGTTGCACGATTTCGTGGCTGTAGACGGTGTAGGTGTAGTAGCCGTCTTTGGTTCGCACGTAGATGTGGTCGCCTTCGGTGAGCAGGTCGATGTCGTTGAGGACTTTACCTCGGGTTTGGCGGTGGCCTGCGAGGGAGAAGTTGCCGACCTGTCCGGGCATGGCGCTTCCTTCGTAGTGGCCGAGTCCGAGGGAATCGAGCACGTCGGAGCTGGTGCCTTGGGTGGCGGGGCGCTGGTAGTCGGATCCGAACTTGGGGATGTAGACGACGCCGAAGACTTCACCGTGGCCGGGTTCGCTCAGACCGGCGGGCGGAGTGTTGGGATCCCAGTCGGGGAGGGGTTCGGCGGGGTTGGAGTCGAATTCCTGGACGAGGGTGCTGACGGCTTGGGATTGGGTGCGGTCGGCGTCGATGTTGGTCCACCAGAGCTGCCATGCGACGAAGAGCAGTAGCAGTAGGCCGATGGTGATAAGGAGTTCGCCTGTAATCTGGATAATCCAGTGCAGCACGGTGCGGGGCCGGCGCTCTGCGGTGGGTGCCGTTCCTTGACTCATGCGTTCTCCTTTGTCCTTTGGGTTGTGTATGTTCTTGGGCGCCGGGTGGCGTTCCTTATCTTTCAACGCGGGGAGAAGGTGAAATCATCCCGTAAGTCTGCAAAGATAGGTGTGAACATATATTTTTAGGTTACCCATACAACAATAAGCGGAGGAAGTATGTCGACCAACTCGGCTAAGGCATCGTCCAAGAAGAAGTCTCAGAAGTCTGCTAAGTCTGAGGTGGAGGATGCGAGCGAGCTGCGTCTGCGTGAGATTGCTCGTGAGATGGAGAGCGGCACGCAGCTGAAGGAGCAGACTCCGTTGTGGTACCGCGTGATTATGTTCTCGCTGTTGGCGGTGGGCATTCTGTGGATTATTGTTTTCTACATTACGCAGGGCCTGTTCCCGATTCCTGATTTGGGTATGTGGAATGTGAGTGTTGGTGTGGGCGCCATGATGGTGAGCATGCTGATGATGACTCGCTGGCGTTAAGACTTAGGCATTAGGGTTTAGGCCTTAGAGCTTATAGAGAGGCGGTCGTCCCGTGTGGGGCGGCCGCCTCTCTGTACGTTTTGCCTGTTTGGCAGGGCTGGAGTTAGAGCGCCTCCGCGTTACCTGTCTTTGTTCTTACTCGGAAGATTGCGGTCATGGCGACCATGATGAGCAGCTCGGTGAGGGTTTGGGTGAGTACGGTGGCGCCCATAAGGCTCGCTTCGGGGTTCCCGTTGTGTGCCAGGCGTTGTGCGCAGAGCGCGACGACGGGGTAGATGATGAGGGCGTTGCGGGTGACAGCACTGAAGGTTACGGAGACGCGTTCCGGTCGGCTCATCACCTTACTGAGGCACCATGCGGTGCCTCCTGCAAGGATTGCGTAGGTGAGGTAGAGTCCGGCGAGTCGGGGAATAAGCTGTGCCTGGTTGAGCACCGCCGGGGTGTAGGCGGAGCACATGAGAGCAAGGAGCAGGCACATGAGGGGAATCATCGCGGCATCGCTTATGGTGCGTACTCGTTCATAGGCTTGTTGGCGCTGCGGTGAGCGGGTTGACCAGCGTTGCGCGAGGTAGACGGCTACTAGGGGCACGATGAGCGGTGCCAGGCTGAGGTAGCTTTCAGCGGGGAGGGGGAATATTTCTCCCATCACCCCAATATCTAATATTCCTATATATGCATACGCACTAGTCCAGGCTGGAATAGAAATGATTTGGGAACCAAACAGGTAGGGCGTTGCCGCCAGCAAACCGCGATATTCCCCTCCAGCAATACATGCAAAAACCACAACGTAATCCACGCATGGAGCCAGCAAAACAATCACCGCGGCTAGAGCAACGGGGCCACCCTCAGGGATGAAGAAGGAGACCAGCGGTGCAACCAGAAGTGGAGTCCCTAAAGCGGCAACCAGTACCACCGTGCGAGTGAGCTTCTTATGCTGACCGGCGCCCATACCGGTTAGGGGCATCAGGGCAAAGTTGGTCCACAGGAGCGCGCCGAGCACGTAGGGCACGAGCTGTTCGGAGGCTTGACTCCATCCGCTTAGCCCCG
Source organism: uncultured Rothia sp. (assembly GCF_963544205.1). Taxonomy (GTDB): domain Bacteria; phylum Actinomycetota; class Actinomycetes; order Actinomycetales; family Micrococcaceae; genus Rothia. The sequence continues at coordinate 4,165 of NZ_CAUUDY010000019.1, read as the reverse complement.
CGCAGGCAACTCCCACGACCATGGAGGCGAGATAGAGAGCCACCTGGTGGCGTTCTATAAAGCTCACGGAGCCATCCTCTTCTAGTAGATCAGATCGCCTCGTGCCGCTTCGTGGACGCGGCGAGTTACGGTCTCCATAACGGGCGAGTTGATGTTCCAGCGCTGCCAGTAGAGGGGGAATTCTACGGGGGTTGCGGCGAGCTTCACGAGGTGCCCATTTGCGAGCTCTTCGGCGCATTGCGCTTCGGGAATGAGACCCCAGGCGATACCGGCACTAACGGCGCGCGCATAGTCCGGGGAGGATGGAATGTAGATGGTGGGGCTTTGGGTAAAGGTTTCTTCAGCCTCCAGACCTACTTCTTGTTCGATGAGGGCTCGCGCTACATCCTGCACAAAGTCTTTGCGGTCGTATTCGACGACGGGGGCGCGGTTGAGCTCTTCGCGGCTTACGCGCTTGGGCCAGCCGGGTAGGTATCGCTGTACGTAGTCGGGAGTTGCGACGCACCAGTAGCGTGCCACTCCGAGGGTTTCGACGGAGCAGCCGGGGATTTTTTCGGGTTTGGAAGTGATGACTGCCATGACTTCTCCGGATCGGAGCATGGCGGAGGAGTGGAATTCACCTTCTCGTCGCAGGTCGCAGAAGATGCTGTCTTCGCGACTGAGAGTTCCGACGGCGTCGATGAACCAGGTGGCGAGCGAGTCGGCATTGACCGCCACGGAGACGCTCTGAAAGCCACCGGCGCCCATGAGTTCGCGTTCCATTTCTTGCTGCAGAAACTCACTCTGACGGGCGATACGCAGCACGCTTTGTCCGGCGTCGGTGGGGGTGACGGGGTTGCTTCGGCGTAGCAGGACCTTTCCGGCAATCTGTTCCATGGCTTTGATGCGCTGGGAGATGGCGGAGGGGCTCACTCGCAGGATGTCTGCCGCCGCGTCGAAGGTGCCGTATTCGATAACGGTGGCGAAGGTGGTGAGCTGGTCGGTACTGAAACGTGTCATAAGAATATCTTACGCAGTGTGAAAATATTTAGATAGATTTAGGGTTTGTTTTCCCGTATTCTCGTCTCTGGCGCTTCACACTCTAGCTATCGGGGCGATAATCTCTGTGTCGCATGCTTTTGCCTGGCAAGCTGGTATTAGAGGAGCCACCACCCGCATATCCGCGAAGCCCGTGCCCCGTTTGACCCGCATAGAAAGTTTCACCATGCCCACCTCCCTGTCCCTGCTGTTTCTGGGTGCTACCACCACGATTTCTTTGGTGGCGGCTATTGGTGCCCAGGGAACTTTTGTGCTGCGTCAGGGCATTACGGGTCGGCATATTACCCCGATCATTATTTTCTGCATTCTGTCGGATGCTCTGATGATTGGCTTGGGCGTGGTGGGCCTGGGCGCTCTGCTGGATGCGGCGCCGTGGTTTATTGAGGTGTTCCGCTATGTGGGTGCGGCGTTTTTGGCGTGGTTTGGTTTTGAGGCTGGGCGGCGCGTGTTTACCCCGCATTCCATTGTGGTGGATGATGCGGAGGGCGATTCTCAGTCCTTGAAGGCGGCTCTGCTGACCACGGCGGCGGTGACGTATTTGAATCCGCTGGCGTGGTTGGATACGACTATTCTTTTGGGTTCACTGGCGAACGCCCAGGGCGATCCTGGCCGTTGGTGGTATTACCTGGGGTGCTGCTGCGGTAGTGTTATCTGGTTTTTGATGCTCGGGTATGGTTCGCGTCTGCTTCGTCCGCTCTTTGCGCGTCCTTCTGCGTGGCGTGTTTTGGATGGGGCGACGGCGCTTCTCATGGCGTACCTGGTGTTCAATCTGCTGACGATGAACCTGTCGACCCACTAGCTTTACCCCCCTGAGGAGCCCTTTTATGCCTTGTCGGTCTCCTTTTCCGCGCTCTTCTCCTCTTCGAGGGGTATGAGTACCTCGTTTTTAGGCATGGTGAGCAGGCCCAGGTAGATATCGCGAATAACCAGGATGTGCTTGATTCGCGCAATCATGGGCTTGAGGAAGCTTCGGGCGTATTTTTCGTCGCTACTGGTGGTTGCGACAAAGCTGAGTCCGGAGAACACGGCAACGATCATGGACACCTTGATGACCACGGCGTTGATGTTGGTGTCTACGCCGAGGATTTTGAGGTGTTCGGGTTTGACGGTCATCCAGGATTCGATGGTGGTGTCGCTAATGGCGATGGAGGAGAACCCCATGAAGAACCCGAAGACGAGCAGCATGAAGAAGGTTGCCTGAATAATCTGTCCAATCATGGGGATGATGATGAGGTTGCCCCAGGACGCGATTTTGAGGGGTCGGTGTTCGAGGATTTTCTTCTCTTCGACCCAGTCTTGGACGGTGTTCCAGATTCCTCCTTCGAGGGCCGCGGCGCGCTCGTAGTCGTTGTCGCTAAAGCTTGCAACGTCGTCGCCTCTGGAGCGTCCCAGAAGGCGCGCTGTGCGCTCTAGGGAGGTTGTGACGACCACGAACACGGCGAGGAGTCCCATGAGCCACAGAACAGCCCAGGTGCGCGGGAAGCTGAGCCCGTTGGCGAGCTTCCAGAGGTCTGCATTCACGAAGATGAAGAGCACAGACACCATGAGTACGGGTAGTACTTTCGCGATCATGGGCGGCAGGGAGGCGAGCTGGTGGATGGCATGTTTGAAGGACCACCCTAGGATGGTGTCTACGCCGAGGAAGATGGCGAGGTAGATGCCCACAACGATGAGCGGGAATACTTGGGAACCGTCGTAGACGAAGTCGAGGCCGTCGAGGCTGCTGGATTCAAAGACACTGGCGACAAAGAGCATGCCGGCAAAAAGTACGGTAAGAATACCCGTGGTGATTTGAACCCACTTCGGAGTGCGGACCATCAGCACGTGGGCAAGAGTAATGAACACACCGGAGATTATCGGCATGACGAGGAAAATCCCACCGAGTACGAGCACTGGGAGTACTTCGTTACTGAGGGCGCTATCGCTTGTGAGAGCTTTGATGTAGTTCGGTAGGGAACCCTTCACATCCTCTACTACGAGGAGGAGAATGTCGCGCAAGAAGATATAGCAGATGTGCATGATGCCAGCCCACAGGATCCACGGTACAGAGCGTGGGAACGCATCGAGAGCACGTTGACGTGCAGGAATGATGAGGGGCACACCCTGTTTACGGAACCAGATATTGCTCTGCTTTAGCATGTCAGCCTTGCTGTAGTGCTGAGTGGTGTAATGCTGAGGTTGCACCGCTTCTGTAGTGGCTTTAGTACGCAGCCGCGCCCAGATGGGGCGTGCGTCCTTCTGCTACGGGGTGTTCTGGTCCTGTGCGCTCATGACATACCACTCTACAGGGGTTGAGAACCTCTTTTATCCGAAGGCCCCTATAGTTCTTCTCGCTGGAGTTCAGCTCCGATAAAGCGGCTGTATGCGCCCATGAGGAGGGCAGCTGCTTCTTCTTGTGCCGCGTAGATGCCCAGTTCTTCGTCTTCAAGACCAGTGTAGGTGCCGCTACTGATTTCGAGCAGGGATAACGGTCCTTCTGCGGTCTCCGGGGCTAGAGCATCCAGGATGAAGCTCAGGCTTTCTTCTGATTCTTCAGCTACGCCCATGAGCCGTCCCAGGCGTGTACCCGGGTAGGGTGCGATGGTGAGGACGTCTTCGTTCTCGCATTGGATAATGCGTGAGACAGGAATAATATCCCCGTCTGCGGTCTCTTCGAGCAGTAGCTCGGTGGAGAGGTCGATATGGCTTTCCTCGCTCTGTAGGAGCTGCCTGGGCCACCAGAGGTGAATGTATTCGGTCAGTGCCGCCCAGGTTTCGTGAGGCTCCAGTGTGCTCTCTACGTAGAGTGCCGCAGTCCGTTCTTCATTAGCCTGTTGCTGCTGATCGATTTGCTCGGGTGCGTGGGAAAACATGGGGTATTGCATGGTTCTACTCTATCCCAGTGCGCTCCTCTCTGGAGGGCCCGGTAGATTCATGGGGTTCTGAGGGTACAAAAAGGGGCAGACCCGCGTGGGTCTGCCCCTTTTCCAACTTTAGCTGTTAAAGCAAAAGAGCCCGCGTAAGCGGGCTCTTTTTATTGCCTATTGGATTGTTATCCAAAAACCATACAGTGAACGCAAACAACACAAAACTTCTTGAAAAGTAAGCCTTCGGCCTATTAGTACCAGTCAACTCCACGAGTCTTCAG
>NZ_CAUUDY010000018.1:0-40383 GCF_963544205.1 uncultured Rothia sp. | reverse complement strand
AGCGCCCCGGTTCACAGCGCCCCGGTTCACAGCGCCCCGGTTCACAGCGCCCCGGATTGCCTTAGCTCCCCGAGCAGGGGCGGTTCCTTGAGTATCAGTCACGTAGATTTCCTCTGGTTCAAGTTCTCGACTAGTTCAGGATCTCAACTAGCTCAAAATCTCTGCAAGGAACGCGCCAGTGTGCGAGCCCTTCACCTGAACCACCTGCTCCGGGGTGCCCTCAGCGATGACGGTGCCGCCGCCGCTACCGCCTTCGGGGCCCATGTCGATAATCCAGTCGGCGCACTTGACCACGTCCAGGTTGTGCTCGATGGTGATAACGCTATTGCCCTTGTCAACCAGCGATTGCAGCACGGCGAGCAGCTTACGGATGTCCTCAAAGTGCAGGCCGGTGGTCGGCTCGTCCAGCACGTAGATGGAGCGGCCGTTGGAGCGCTTCTGCAGTTCGGTTGCGAGCTTCACGCGCTGCGCTTCACCGCCGGAGAGGGTGGTTGCGGGCTGACCCAGGCGAATGTAGCCCAGGCCCACGTCCACGAGCGTGTTCAGGTGGCGCGCAATCGGGGTGAATGCGGCGAAGAACTCTGCGGCTTCTTCCACGGGCATTTCGAGCACGTCTGCAATGGTCTTGCCTTTGTAGTGCACTTCGAGGGTTTCGCGGTTGTAGCGCTTGCCGTGGCAGGTTTCGCAGGGCACGTACACGTCCGGCAGGAAGTTCATTTCAATCTTCAGGGTGCCGTCGCCGGAGCAGTCCTCGCAGCGGCCACCCTTGACGTTGAAGGAGAATCGGCCCGGGGTGTAGCCGCGCATTTTCGCTTCGCTGGTCTCTGCGAACAGCTTGCGGATGTGGTCGAACACGCCGGTGTAGGTGGCGGGGTTCGAGCGCGGGGTGCGGCCGATGGGCGACTGGTCCACGTGAATGACCTTGTCCAGGTGCTCCAGGCCGTCGATGCTCTTGTGGCGGCCGGGTACCTGCTTGGCGCCGTTGAGTTTGTTCGCCAGGGAGGTGTACAGAATGTCGTTGACGAGGGTGGACTTACCCGAGCCGGACACACCGGTCACCGCGGTGAACACGCCCAGCGGGAAGGACACGGTCACGTTCTTGAGGTTGTTTTCGCGTGCGCCACGCACGGTCAGCTGGCGCTTCTTATCCACGGGGCGGCGGGATGCGGGCACCTCAATAGAGCGGCGGCCAGCCATGTAGTCGCCGGTAATGGACTTGGTGTTCTTCAGTAGCTCCTCAAAGCTGCCGGAGTGCACGATTTCGCCGCCGTGCTCGCCGGCGCCGGGTCCCACATCCACGATCCAGTCGGCTTCACGCATGGTGTCTTCGTCGTGCTCAACCACAATAAGTGTGTTGCCCATATCGCGTAGCTTGGTGAGGGTTTCGATGAGGCGGCGGTTATCGCGCTGGTGCAGACCGATGGAGGGCTCATCGAGCACGTAGAGCACGCCAACCAGGCCCGAACCAATCTGGGTTGCGAGGCGGATGCGCTGCGCCTCACCGCCGGAGAGCGTGCCGGCGGAGCGTGAGAGGGTCAGGTAGTCCAGGCCCACGTCCAGCAGGAACTGCAGGCGCGCGTCAATTTCTTTGAGGACCTGCTCGCCAATCTTGGCTTCGCGGGCGCTGAGCTGCAGGCCGCGCACGAAGGCGAGCGCGTCAGCAAGGGACAGGTCGGTGATGTCTGCGATGGACTGGCCGCCGACCTTCACGCCGAGGATGGTCGGGTTCAGGCGCGCGCCACCGCAGGAGGGGCAGGCGACCTGGCGCATGTACTGTTCGTAGCGGTCGCGGGCGAAGTCCGATTCGGTTTCTTCGTGCTTGCGTTTGATGTACGCCTTCACGCCTTCGAACCCGGAGGTGTAGCGGCGTTCGCGGCCGAAGCGGTTGCGGTAAGACACCTCGACCTTGTAGTCCTTACCGTCCAGGATGGCGGCGCGGGTCTTGGCGGGCAGGTCCTTGAAGGGGGTGTTCAGGTCGAAGCCGAGCTCCTCCCCCAGGCCGGCGAGTAGGCGCAGCCAGTATTCGGTGGTTGCCTTGCCCTGCGACCAGGGGGCGATAGCGCCCTCGCCGAGGGTCAGGTCGGGGTTGGGTACGAGCAGTTCGGTGTCGACTTCCAGGCGCGAGCCAATGCCGTCGCAGGCGCTACACGCGCCGAACGGCGAGTTGAAGGAGAAGGCACGCGGCTCGATGGTGTCGATCTGCAGCGGGTGGTTGTTGGGGCAGGCGAGGTTTTCGCTGAAGGAGCGGGTGCGTTCGGGGTCGTCCTGCTCGCGGTCTACAAAGTCGATGAGCACGCGGCCATCGGCGAGCTTGAGCGCGGTTTCGATGGAGTCGGTTAGGCGCTGGTGAATACCGTCCTTAATGACGATACGGTCGACGACCACCTCAATGGTGTGCTTGTACTGCTTGGCGAGCTTGGGCGGGTCAGAGAGCTGTACGGTTTCGCCGTCCACGCGGGCACGCGAGTAGCCCTGGATGAGCAGGTCCTTGAAGAGGTCCACAAACTCGCCCTTACGTGCGCTGACGACGGGCGCGAGAATCTGCAGGCGGGTGCGTTCGGGGTACTCCTGCAGAATGTCCACGATCTGCTGCGGGGTCTGCTGGGTGATTTCCTCACCGCATTCGGGGCAGTGCGGGTGGCCGATGCGCGCCCAGAGCAGACGCATGTAGTCGTAGATTTCGGTGATGGTACCGACGGTCGAACGCGGGTTCTTAGAGGTGGACTTCTGGTCGATGGACACCGCCGGCGAGAGACCCTCGATGAAGTCTACGTCGGGCTTATCGACCTGGCCCAGGAACATGCGCGCGTAGGAGGACAGCGACTCGACGTAGCGGCGCTGACCCTCGGCGAAGATGGTGTCGAAGGCAAGAGAGGACTTACCGGAACCGGAAAGGCCGGTGAAGACGACCATCGCATCGCGCGGAATGGTCAGGTCTACGTTCTTGAGGTTGTTTTCGCGGGCACCCTGAACCCGGATGCTGGTCAGATCGTTCGCTTTGAGTGCGGTGCTTCCGTGTGCCGGGCGGGGTGTCATCGAAAATCCTTTCGTCTTAATCTTCGAACTTAAATTCTACACCCTCACGCCTTTCACCGGCGCGATTATGCGGGCGGTGAAGGCGTTAGGGTGCAGTACTTATATGAGGCGGACTAGGAGGCGCAATTCGCCAAGTGCGGTTTACCAGCCGCGGGTTGCCCAGTCTTCCAGGTGGGGGCGCTCGTCGCCGAGGGTGGTGGAGCGGCCGTGGCCGGGCAGAACGATTGCGTCGTCTTCGAAGCCGCCGAAGAGCTTTTCGAGCACGTTGGAGAAGAGCTCACCGAACTGCTGCGGGGAGTCGGTCTTACCCACGCCGCCGGGGAAGAGCGAGTCGCCGGTGAACAGCAGGGTTGCGGGGGTGCCGTCTTCCCATGTGGTTTCGAGGGTGTAGACGATAGATCCGGGGGTGTGGCCGGGCACGTGCAGGGCACGAATGACGGTGTCGGAGCGGTAGAAATCGAAGCTTTCGCCGCCGGTCAGCTCCTCTTCGATGGTGTAGTCTTCCAGCTCCTTAATTTCAGCAACATCGGCGGCGCCCGCGGAGGTAACAGCACCGGTGAGGTGGTCGAGCTCCTTAATAGCGCGAATGTGGTCCCAGTGGCCATGGGTAACGAGGATGCCGGTCAAGCCTATAGCGCGAGGCTTGAGGGAGTCGAAGTCCTCTTCCTTCTCCATGACGCGCACGCGGCGGTCCTCAGATTCGGTCAGTTCAAGCTGCGGGCAGTCATTCAGGAGCGCGTCGAGGGTGAATGCGTAGAGCTCTTCCGCCTCGGCTGCGGGGTCAATGAGCACCTGCTCACCGGTGGCGCGCATGGTGATGAGGTAGACGCTATTGTCCATCTCGGAGACACTGAGCGCTCGCACAGTCAGCTCGGGGTTTTCAAAGATGAGGGTGGGTTCGGGGTAAGTAGTCATAGTTCCAGTGTAGGGGTTGTGGCGGCGCAGCAGGCACCTATGCGTAACACTCCCCCCGTGAGCGCAATTCGGCATTGAACGCGCGGGATGCATGTGAGGGACGCATATAGAACAGACTGCGAAGCAAGCTCAGCACAGATTAGACTCAGTGCGGATGAGGCTCCGCTGAAATTCAAAAGTTAAACAGAGAAGCGACTGCGCATCGATACACAGTCGCTTCTCATGACACCCAGGGGTATCTATCACTCACTCAAACACAAGCAACCCGAGGACTTTGGAAATCTCACGATTACTTGATGACTCAATAGTAGCGAACTTTTTGGGGGCTGTTTTACCACCTAATTTGGTACGGGGAGCCGATTTTAGTGACCCACACCTCATTGTAATCATTCTGTAATAAAAAGAGCTGTTTTTTAAGGTATCCATGCATACCAATTTCATTTTTTTCGAGTTTACATGTGATTTATTTCACCCAAAATAATTTTAGATTTTCCCTCTTTTGGCACTTTAGTGCACCTTTAAGTTGAGCTTCACACCCACCATTCCCGAAGGCTCAATGCCCGGTTTTAGCCCGGTATTCCGCGGAAGTAGAGGGTTAAGGTAAAAGTATCTTCAAGTAGTTGCAACTACATAAACCGGAAAAAATGCACCGCCCACTGTTCAAAATCTGCACAATTATTCGCGCGAGGGCAAAATCAATTGGTCTGTTTTACCCCTGTAGACGCCCCTTAAAGTGGAGGTTTTATTACAAAACAATAATATTGCACCCCTCGTTAGGTTCATTGAGCACACCCAGTAAGCCCCTCCTAAAAAATCAAAATACCTAGTCAACACCATATTTTCACACAATGCAAGATGGTGGGCTATTCAAAAATCAACCTCCACAGATTGTTTAATAAAACCTGACCTTCAAGCATAAATAGAGCCCAATTATTAACCCGCACGTACCAATTCCACCCTCAGATTAGGCACCCCACAAGCCTCAATGAAAGATTGAAAGTCCCCTCCACCAGGGGTTTTAGGATCCTTCACTCCCCTGGATTCCCCCTGGTTCCAGCCTAGTTTCAACTCGTTTTCAGACACGCAACCTCTGCTCTCACATGCCGCAAACCCGCCAAGCGCTACCACCCAGTCACACGCTACCCGGACACAGCGAGGCGGCGCCCCTCCCCCGCTGTGGGGAAGGAGCGCCGCCTCCACTAGCTATAAATCAGCTGGAACAGCCGCCTTAGAATAAACCTTAGGACAGGCCGACCATCACGCCGTTCTCATCGAAGCCGATGCGCTCAGCTGCGGGGCTCTTGCTCAGGCCCGGCATGGTGCGCATGGTGCCGCAAATAGCGTAGACGTAGCCAGCACCGGCAGCCAGGCGAACCTCGCGCACGGGCAGGGTCCAGCCAGTCGGTGCACCCTTCAGCGATGCATCCGAAGAGATGGACAGGTGGGTCTTAGCGATGACCACGGGCAGGTGCGAGTAGCCCAGCTCAGCGAAGCGCTTGAGCTGCTTAGCGGCGGCAGGAGCAATGGAGATGCCGTCTGCGCCGTAGACCTTGGTTGCGACCTTCTCGATCTTGGTCTCGATGGAGTCCTCAAGATCGTAGGTGTACTTCAGGTCCGAAACGTCGTCACATGCCTCGGCCACAACGTTCGCCAGGTCAACGGTGCCCTTACCGCCCTCTGCCACACCGCGGTGGATAGCGACGCGAGCTCCAGCTTCCTCTGCGATACGGCGGATGGTCTCGTGCTCGGACTCAAAGTCGGTCGGGAAGGCGTTGATTGCCACGACCGGCTGAACACCGAAGTTGCGCACAATCTCGATGTGCTTCTTCAGGTTCTCCGCGCCCTTCTCAACATCGGAGGGGCTTTCCTGCAGCATGCCCTCGGGCAGGGGCTTGCCCGGAACAATCTTGTACAGGCCGGAGTGGGACTTCAGGGAGCGCACGGTTACGACGAGCACTGCTGCGTCCGGCTTCAGGCCGGAGACGCGGCACTTGACGTTGAAGAAACGCTCGGCACCCATGTCGGCGCCGAAGCCAGCCTCGGTAATCACGTAGTCGGAGTACTCCAGACCCACGTAGTCGGCGACCACGGAGGAGTTACCGGTTGCAATGTTGCCGAAGGGGCCCGCGTGAATCAGTGCGGGGGTGTGCTCCAGGGTCTGCAGCAGGTTCGGGTTGATGGCGTCTGCCAGGATGACGGACATTGCGCCGTCAGCCTTCAGGTCGGCCGCGGTGACGGGCTCGCCGTCGTAGTTCAGGCCGATCACGATCTTTGCCAGGCGCTCGCGCAGGTCCTTGAAGGAGGTTGCCAGCGAGAGAATCACCATGATTTCGGAGGCGCTGGTGATGTCGAAACCGGTCTCGCGGACCACGCCGTCCATGCGTTCGCCCAGGCCCACGACGATGTTGCGCAGGGAGCGGTCGTTCATGTCGATGACGCGGCGCCACTCGATTGCGCGCGGGTCGATGCGCAGCTCGTTACCGTGGTGCAGGTGGTTGTCAATCATGGCGGCTAGCAGGTTGTGTGCTGCGGTGACGGCGTGGAAGTCGCCGGTCAGGTGCAGGTTCAGCTTCTCCATGGGGACAATCTGGGAGTAGCCGCCACCTGCGGCACCACCCTTGATGCCGAAGGTCGGGCCCATTGCGGGCTGACGCAGAGCCAGCGCGGCCTTGCGGCCGGTCTGCGCGAAGCCCTGTGCGAGGGAGACGGAGGTCGCGGTCTTACCCTCACCGAGCGGGGTGGGGGTGACTGCGGTGACCACAATGTACTTGGAGCCGCGCTTGCGGGCGGTCTCTGCGTTGGTGGTTTCGTCGAGGAGAACCTTAGCGACGTACTTGCCGTAAGGCTCAAGGCGATCTTCGCTGATGCCGTTTTCCGCTGCGATCTTGGTAATGGGCCAGAGATCGGCGGCAAGTGCGATTTCGAGGTCGGAAGGGAAAGGCTTCTTCGTCATTGTCATCCTTCGAGTTGTACGAATCATGCTCTTTTATTTTATGCCTCAGCTCACGTGTTTGTCCCTCACCTCGCCGGATTCCGACAAATAAACTCAATTTTTAATACACTAATCCCCGCAACCGGAACCCTACACTCATATGGAGTGATTGGGTCGGTGCGGGGATCAGTAGCGCATATGCGCCGGGTTACCGGTACAAATGCCGGTGCAGGAGCCGGCACAAGAACCGGCGCTACGACCGGCTATTACGGCATGGTCAGCAGAACCTTGGTGGCGGTGCGCTGGTCCATTGCCTCGTAGCCCTTAGCTGCCTCGTCGATGGGCAGGACCAGGTCGAAGACCTTACCGGGCTCAATTTCGCCCTTGTAAATCAGGTCGATGAGGGTCGGCAGGTACTTGCGCACGGGGGCGGGGCCGCCCTCCAGGTGAACCTGCTTGCCGAAGAGCGCATCGGTGCCGATGGAGCTATCGTGCGGCACGCCCACGAAGCCGATGTAGCCGCCGTGGCGTACGCAGCCGAGTGCCTGGTCGAAGGACTGCTGGGTGCCAACAGCCTCCGCAACGCCGTGTGCGCCCACGCCGTCGGTGAGTTCCAGAACCTTGGCGATGCCCTCTTCGCCGCGCTCCTCCACCACGTGGGTTGCGCCGAATTCCTTTGCGAGCGCCTGACGCTCGGGGTTGCGGGACATGATGATGATCTTCTCCGCACCGAGCTGCTTAGCGCCGATGACTGCGCTCAGGCCGACCGCGCCGTCGCCAACAACGACGATGGTCTTGCCGGGGGCTGCGCCAGCGGCGTCTGCTGCGTACCAGCCGGTGCCGAGCACGTCAGATGCCGCCATGAGGTGCGGGATCTGCTCTGCGGTGGGTGCCGCGGGGGTCTTGACGAGGGTGCCGTCTGCGAAGGGTACGCGGGCGTATTCTGCCTGGGTGCCGTTGGAGCGCATGCCGATGAAGGCGTCACCGGCGGCGATTGCCTTGAGGCAGCGAGAGGGGTAGCCTGCGGTGCAGGTTTCGCACTCGCCGCAGGAGATGCAGAAGGAGCCAACGACAAAGTCGCCGGGGGCTACGGTGGTGACCTCGGAGCCTACTTCGACGACTTCGCCGATGTATTCGTGGCCCATTGCCCGGTGGTCGACAGGCTGTGCGCCGCGGTAGGGCCACAGGTCGGAGCCGCAGATGCAGGATGCTGCGAGCTTGATGATGGCGTCGGTAGGTTCGAGGAGGGTCGGCTTGTCGACTTCATTGACGACGACCTTGCCGGGAGCTTCCATAACAACTGAACGCATGATATTCCTTTCAAATCTGCGTTGATGGTTAGTCGTATCAGGGTACGCCCCGCACCCCGATATATCAATAATTTTTTATGCTACGGGGTGAAGGTAGAAATTCTGACAACCGGGGCCGACAAAACCGCTCCCATTCCCCCGCTTCCCTAGCGCATCCCGCCTGGTTAAATAGCGAAACCCCACTGCATCAGGTCGGGCTAAATAGCCCGGTTAAACGGCGGAACCCCCGCGCCTTCCTAGATACTCATCGGAGTTCCCTAGCAACAGGCATTCCCAGAGAAAGGCGGCTCATGACATACACGAACCCCCACGGACCTTTAAGGTCACGTGGGGGTTCGTTGTAAAAACTTGGGGTCTGTTATCGCGACTTATGACGACAGTATCGTCAGCTCATGCGAGTGGGGGTTATAGACCCAAATGATAGGCACCGTACTCCATGGCATTACTGTTGCGCGACATAGCATGCTTGATTCACCTGCATGTGGGTGTTACCAGTCTTGGAAACAGACTGGTTCGGTGTTACGGCCACCGGTGAAGCCGATTCCGACACAGAGCAGTACATGTTGTAAATTACTTGAGTCTGCCCCTGTTGTTCCATAGGGTTGTTAGAAATGATTGTGTTGATACCCAGCATACCAATCACAGATATCGCTACCCCAGCGAGGGACTTAATAATTTTCTTCTCAAGTTTCTTCGAGAGCTTCTTCCCAAATCGCTTGAGGAACTCCTCGATCTTTTTGAAGACCTTGGAACGCTGCCTGTCTTTTTCCTTAGTCTTCTTGTCAGGCAAACTCGTGGTGTTCAGGTTTTCATGATGCTGAACGGACGAGGGCCGCTCTTTGACAGGTGCTAACTCTTGAACAGGAGCCTTAGACACTTCAGAGTGCCGTCGCTTGGGGACGTCGTCTTCATGAGACCTACGCCCAGACATTAGGTCTTGATTCTTCGCCTTATTCTTCTTCTCAAAGCGCTTTGCTTTCTTCTTGTTCTTCTTGCGCTTCTTCGAAGGACTCTGTTTGTCAGCAGGCGTTACCTCTTGCGAGAGAGCTTCAGATACCTCAGCATGCCCTAGCCTCGCAGCGTCATTTCCGTCAGAGCTACGCCCTAGCGTGGAACTAGACTCCAGATTCTGATTCTTCGCCCCAGATTTCGTCTTAGCGCGTTTTGATTTTTTCTTGCGCTTCTTCGAAGGGCTCTGATCATCAGCAGGCGTTACCTCTTGCGAAAGAGCCTCAGACACCTCAGAGTGCCCTAGCCTCGCAGCATCATCTCCGTCAGAGCTACGCCCTAGCGGAGAGGAAATCACACCAACTTGTAGATTGACTGCTTCTTTAGTTAAGCGGGCATCACGGGCCGGCGAGACCACATTCCTTACTGCCTCAACAGCTTCTACGGTCGCAACGACGATTGTGGGTGTTGTTGTGGATGTTGTGGGTTGTTTTGTCATCATTCAGATTTTCCTTACTACTAGGGATGACGTGAATAAGATAATAAGATATGGGTATTCTCCCGGTGCCGCCCATATATAGACAGGCACCGGGAGAGGTTGATGAGAAGCAGAGACCTATTAGAAGTCCCAGTCCTCGTCCTCGGTGTTCACAGCCTTACCAATCACATAGGAAGAGCCGGAACCCGAGAAGAAGTCGTGGTTCTCATCAGCGTTCGGGGACAGCGCCGACAGGATCGCCGGGGACACGTTAGTCACGGTCGCCGGGAACATCGGCTCGTAGCCCAGGTTCATCAGAGCCTTGTTAGCGTTGTAGTGCAGGAACTTCTTAACGTCCTCACTCCAACCCACACCGTCGTACAGGGAGTGGGTGTACGCGACCTCGTTCTCGTACAGTTCGTACAGCAGGTTGAAGGTGTACTCCTTCAGCTCTGCCTGACGCTCCGCGGACTCCTTCGCCAGGCCGCGCTGGAACTTGTAGCCAATGTAGTAGCCGTGCACTGCCTCGTCACGAATAATCAGACGAATCAGGTCAGCGGTGTTGGTCAGCTTCGCGTGCGAAGACCAGTACATGGGCAGGTAGAAGCCCGAGTAGAACAGGAAGGACTCCAGCAGAGTGGAGGCAACCTTTTTCTTCAGCGGGTCGTCACCGGTGTAGTAGGACAGAACGATCTTCGCCTTCTTCTGCAGGTGCTCATTCTCAGCAGCCCAGCGGAACGCCTCGTCAATCTCCTTGGTGGAGGCGAGGGTCGAGAAGATCGAGGAGTACGATTTTGCGTGCACGGACTCCATGAACGCAATGTTGGTGTACACGGCCTCTTCGTGCGCGGTCACAGCGTCCGGCAGCAGGGACACAGCACCGACGGTACCCTGGATGGTGTCCAGCAGGGTCAGACCGGTGAAGACGCGCATGGTCAGCTGCTTCTCTTCCTCGGTCAGGGTCTTCCAGGAGGGCACGTCGTTGCTCAGCGGCACCTTCTCCGGCAGCCAGAAGTTACCGGTCAGACGATCCCAAACCTCAAGGTCCTTCTCGTCCTCAATACGGTTCCAGTTGATAGCCTCGACCACGTGGTCGACGAGCTTCACCTTTTCGCTCATTAGTATTTCTCCGATTCTTAGGGGCGGTTACGGTGCCACGCGCGCCCAGCCAGTCGCGCAGGCGGTTTGCGTATTCACCGTAACCGCCCCTTCCAGTCTTTAGTTATAGTGTGCCAGCTCAGGCTGAATGCGTCACAGCATTCAGGTTAGAGCATGCAGGATACGCAGCCTTCAACCTCGGTACCCTCAAGAGCCATCTGACGCAGACGGATGTAGTAGATGGTCTTGATGCCCTTACGCCATGCGTAAATCTGGGCGCGGTTGATATCGCGGGTGGTTGCGGTATCGCGGAAGAAGAGGGTCAGCGACAGACCCTGGTCCACGTGCTGGGTTGCCACGGCGTAGGTGTCGATGATCTTCTCGTAACCAATTTCGTAGGAGTCCTGGTAGTACTCCAGGTTCTCGTTGGTCATGTACGGTGCCGGGTAGTAGACGCGGCCGAGCTTGCCTTCCTTGCGGATCTCAATCTTCGAGGCAATCGGGTGAATCGAAGAGGTCGAACCGTTGATGTAGGAGATGGAGCCGGTCGGCGGAACAGCCTGCAGGTTCTGGTTGTACATGCCGTACTGTGCCACGTCAGCAGCCAGCTGAATCCACTCTTCACGGGTGGGGATGTGGTGCTTAGCGAACAGTTCGCGGGTACGCTCGGTCTGCGGTGCCCATTCCTTCTCAATGTACTTGGCGAAGAACTCACCGGTCGCGTACTTCGAGTTCTCGAAGCCCTCGAAACGCTGGCCGCGTTCCTTAGCGATCTCCATGGAGGCGCGGATTGCGTGGTAGGCGACGGTGTAGAAGTACATGTTGGTGAAGTCCAGTGCTTCTTCGGAACCGTAGTAGACGTGCTCGCGTGCCAGGTAGCCGTGCAGGTTCATCTGGCCCAGACCCACGGCGTGGCTCATGTTGTTGCCGCGCTCGATGGAGGGTACGGAGCGGATGTCGGACTGGTCGGAGACGGAGGTCAGCGAACGAATCGCGGTTTCCACGGTCTTGCCGAAGTCGTCGCCATCCATGGTCAGTGCAATGTTCAGCGAACCGAGGTTGCAGGAGATGTCCTTACCGACGGTCTCGTAGCCGAGGTCAGCGTGGTAGGTGGACGGCTCAGAAACCTGCAGAATCTCGGAGCACAGGTTGGACATGATGACCTTACCGGCGATGGGGTTCGCGCGGTTGACGGTGTCTTCGAACATCACGTACGGGTAGCCGGACTCGAACTGGATCTCTGCGATGGTCTGGAAGAACTCACGCGCGTTGATCTTGGTCTTGGTGATGCGTGCATCATCGACCATTTCGTAGTACTTCTCGGAGACGTTGATGTCGGAGAAGGGCACGCCGTAGATGCGTTCCACATCGTACGGGGAGAAGAGGTACATGTCCTCGTTCTTCTTCGCCAGCTCGAAGGTGATGTCGGGGATGACAACGCCCAGGGAGAGGGTCTTGATGCGGATCTTCTCGTCAGCGTTCTCACGCTTGGTGTCCAGGAAGGCGTAGATGTCGGGGTGGTGCGCGTGCAGGTACACGGCACCGGCACCCTGACGTGCGCCGAGCTGGTTTGCGTAGGAGAAGGCGTCTTCCAGCAGCTTCATGACGGGGATAACGCCCGAGGACTGGTTCTCAATCTTCTTAATGGGCGCACCGGACTCGCGCAGGTTGGTCAGGGCGAATGCCACGCCGCCGCCGCGCTTGGAGAGCTGCAGTGCAGAGTTGATGGAGCGGCCGATGGACTCCATGTTGTCTTCCATGCGCAGCAGGAAGCAGGAGACGAGCTCGCCGCGCTGCTTCTTACCTGCGTTGAGGAAGGTCGGGGTTGCCGGCTGGAAACGGCCGGAGATGATCTCGTCGACGATATCTTCGGCGAGCTTCTCGTTGCCTTCTGCCAGCAGCAGTGCGACCATGCAGACGCGGTCTTCGAAACGCTCCAGGTAGCGCTGACCGTCGAAGGTCTTGAGCGCGTAGGAGGTGTAGAACTTGAAGGCACCCAGGAAGGTCGGGAAGCGGAACTTCACGGCGTAGGCACGCTTGAACAGGTTCTTAATGAACTGGAAGTTGTACTTGTCGAAGAGTTCCGGCTCGTAGTACTGGTTCTCGATCAGGTACTCAATCTTCTCTTCCAGGTCGTGGAAGAAGACAGTGTTGTTGTTGACGTGCTGCAGGAAGTACTGACGTGCCGCCTGGCGGTCTGCATCGAACTGGATCTGGCCGTTCTCATCGTAGAGGTTCAGCAGTGCGTTCAGCTCGTGGTAGCTCATACCCTTGAACTTCTCGGGCACGCTCTTGCCGTTGTGGCCTGCACCGAGAGTTTCTAGTGCTGAGGGCAGTTTTGCGTCCAAAATGCTTCCAATCCTTCGTTGACTTTTTCTACATCTGAATCGGTGCCCATGAGCTCAAATTTGAAGAGCACGGGCACATCGCACTTCTTGGCGACAATGTCTGCCGCGATACCGAAGAGCGGACCAAAGTTGGTGTTGCCGGAGCCAATCACACCGAGCATGTGGTGGCGATTCTGCTCCACGTTCAGGAATTTAACCACCTGCGGGGGAACGTTACCGGCGCCTTCAGGCTTGCCGTAGGTGGGGACGATGAGCACGAACGGCTCATCAAGAATGAGGGTGTCCTCGCCGGTGCGCAGCGGCAGGCGGAGGCGGCGGGCACGGATCTTCTCCACGAACTTGTGGGTGTTGCCGGAGATGGAGGAGAAGTACACGATGAGTGGCGCTGTGTCGTCCAGTTCGACCTCGGTCGCTCGACCCTCGGAGGCGTTGCGTGCGTCCAGAAGGATCTTCCGGATTTCTGCGTGCTCGTCGACGGGGTTGGGCGTGAGGGCGGTACTCAACGTGTACTCCTTATTCTCGTGTGCCGGTGTGGTTCCGTGCCGATTTTCCGTTTGTACGGGTTTCGGCAGGGTTGTTACGCTGCCAGAGCGTTGATCTTGTCGGGCTGGAAGCCGGACCAGTGCTCGTCGCCTGCGATGACGACGGGTGCCTGCATGTAGCCGAGGGACTTGACCATTTCGAGGGCCTGAGCGTCTTCGGTGATATCAACCTTGGTGTAGCTGATACCCTTCGCGTCGAGGGCGCGGTAGGTCATGTTGCACTGGACGCACTGGGGCTTGGTGTACACGGTCACTACCATGGGAGTGCCTCTTACTTTCTCCCGCTCGGGCGGGCTTATCTCGTGAATGAATCTGGCGTGTTTCGTCGGTGGTTCGCCACGTGTTGTTTACGGCGGGCGCTGTGCCGTCCGCTGCCCTCTCCTAGTGGGGCGTGGCGGTTTCCTGCGCTGGGGCAGGGCGCCTAAAAGTGCCGTAGTGGTGGAACCGAGTATTAATACTACATCTAGTGTCGAGATTTTTCTTCACCACAAGATGATGTGGTGCGAGGGTCGTGTTTCGTTCGATAAACCCACAGTTGAACCCACTTAAGAGGGGGTGTCTACAGCTTATCCACACCCTGCCGCGGGGCTAGTTCGCCGTATTTTCGCGGGGTGTGCCGGGTTATCCACAGGTGGGGTTTAAGTT
Organism: uncultured Rothia sp.; assembly: GCF_963544205.1. GTDB lineage: Bacteria > Actinomycetota > Actinomycetes > Actinomycetales > Micrococcaceae > Rothia. Next base: position 26,131 of record NZ_CAUUDY010000018.1, on the reverse strand, counting down.
GGTCAGGATTTTTAAGGGTTCATTCGCCCGCTGAGTTGAGGTTCAGTTAACCTCATGTATGCTTTCGGGGGCATAAAACCCGGAAGATTCGGGCTTGATTTTAAAGAAATCTTAACTCTCGCCCATTCTTGCGCGGAACGGCGCGGTTTTAAAGCAGAACGGACTTTCTTAAAGGCGGGGGTTAACCCCCTTCGAGCGGGTTTAAGCTATGTGATTAAGGCTGTAGAAAAGATTTTTAACTCTTTTTCAGCAGCCGGTGTGTCGTGGGTTTAAGTTGGTTAATGCTTCTGGAATAGCAAAACCCACCGCATATACCGGCATTTCGCGGTATTTGCGGTGGGTTTACTGGGTATCCACGCTGGTTTTAGCAACCGGCGAGCAGTAACCGGCTAGAAATCAATCAGGCCCAGCTCGCGCAGCTTCTTACTGAGCGTTACGCCGTCGGTGGCTTCAATCCACAGCGGCGAGCGCATCATCTGTTCGGCGCGGTAGTCGCTCCACACGCGGCCGGAGGCGAGCATGGTCTCCCCCACGGTCAGGTTGCGGATGACGATTGCCGCCACGTTGTCCGGGTAGCGTACCGCGAAGCCGTTGTAGATGTACGGGTCGCGCTGCCCATCGTCGCCGACGAGGATCCATTTCATCTGCGGGAATTCCTCGGCGAGGCGGCGCAGGGACTCGACCTTGTGGTTGGTGCCGGAGCGGAACCAGCGGTCGGGGGTGGGGCCCCAGTCGGTGAGCAGGAACGTGCCGCGCGGGTAGCCGTTGCGGCTGAGGAAGCGGCGCAGGGTCGGGGTGATGTTCCAGGCGCCGGTGGACAGGTACATGAACGGCGCATCCGGGTGGCTGCGGCGGATACGGTCGGTCATGACCGCCATACCGGGGGTGGGGATGCGTGCGTGCTCGTCGAGAATGAAGGAGTTCCAGGCCGCGACGAGGGGGCGCGGCAGCATGGTGACCATGACGGTGTCGTCGACGTCCATGATGACGCCGAGCTTCTGGCTTTCGGGAACGATGTAGACGCTGGTTGCTACGGCGCGGGAGCCGGGCACGTACATGATGACTTCGTGCATGCCGGGTTCCAGGTCGATGCTGAGTTTGACGTCGAGCACGCCGCCGCGGTCGGTGTACGCCTCATACTTGGTGCCGTCGATGACGATGGTGACGGGCGCATCGGACATTGCGGTTGCGGTGAAGGAGCGCCAGCCGCGCATGGGGTTGGCGGTGTCTTGGGTGCCTTCTACGACCTGCAGGAGGCGTTCGAGGTTGACCGTCTTGTAGAGTGCGCGGGCGATGATGCGGACCCAGCCGGGGTTTCCTTCGGAGGCGGCGCGTCCGTAGCCTTCGGTGGGCACGAGAATAGGCTCGCGACCGGCGGCGATGGCGCGCTTTTCGCGCCACCTGTGCAGCCGGTCTGCAACACGGTAGCCGATGTTAACTGCCTCGTCGGCAGCATCGTTCACAAGGTTGCGCAGTTCGTGAGTGCCCAAATTCTCCATCCCACTAGTGTAGCGGAGCGTTACCGGCTTGCGGCTTTAGGATTTTGTGTTCTTATACCTAGTTTTTATACCTATTAATACTGTGGTGCTGAGCGCGGGGTGTGATGTGCACATTATTTAGGGTGTATTCGCTGTTCAGATTCGTTCCTTGCAGGTGGGGGCGTTATCCTGGAGAGTATGACCCACTCACAGCCTAACCGCCGACTTTTTGTGCTCGGCACTGCTATGCTTCCGCTGATTGCTGCCTGCTCGAAGAAGTCGAATGACTACGACGGCACCAGCGGTAATTTCACTCCGTATCAGGCTGGCGGCGAGACCTCTGCTACTGCTACTCGCCCCGCACCCACGAATTCGCCGACGGTTGCCGCTGCTGGCAACCCGGTTGATAAGCCGCGCGAATGGCCCGGCATCGGTAACTCCCTCGTTGGTGACGGCAAGTATGTTGCGTGGACTGTTGATGACGGCGCAAGCCCGGAGGCGATTCGCGGCTACGCTGAGTTCTCGAAGCGTACGAATACTCGCCTGACGTTCTTCATTAACGCTTCGTACACCGGCTTCAAGGAGCACGTGTCGTTGCTGCGTCCGCTGGTTCAGAGCGGCCAGATTCAGGTTGCGAACCACACGTACAACCACGCTGACCTGACCACCCTGGATGCTGAGGGTGTGAAGGAAGAGCTGCAGCGTAACGAAGACGAGATTATGAGCATGTTCGGTGTCTCGTCGAAGCCGTACTTCCGCCCGCCGTACGGCCGTTACAACGATACGGTTCTGAAGGCTGCCGGCGAGATTGGTTTTACCCGCCCGGTCATGTGGAACGGCACCACTGGTGATGAAGCGAAGACCAGCTCCCGCGTGGTTTACATGCGCTGCATCCGCTACATGCTGCCGCAGCAGATTGTGTTGGGCCACCTGAACTACGAAACGATCATCCCGATTCTGGATAAGGTGAAGGGACTGATTGATGACCGCGGCCTGACTGCGGTGACGATTCGTGACTACTACGGTGATGCCTCTGAGGAAGAGATTAAGGCGGCGGCTCCTTCGCCGACCCCCACTCCGGAGGAGCACACCCCGTCCCCCGAGGCGACCACGGAGGCAACCCCTACCCCGGAGCCGACCACTGAGGCTCCGACTCAGGCACCGACCACCCGCTATGAGGATGAGGTTGCGGCTAGCCAGCAGGCGACGACCGCTCCGGCGGCAACGACTGCTCCGGCTGCTCGTGCGACTGCTGCACCGGCGGCTACTACGGCGCCGGCGGCTTCGCAGAACGCTTCGGCGACTGCCCGCCGATAGGTTGGTGTAGACCTTCCTTGGTGAAGCCCCCTTGACCCGGCTCCCGTACGGACATTCCTGTATTGAGATTCTGTACGGACCGGCGCGAGGGGGCTTTGCCGTGCCCGGCGGGAATAATCGCGGGTAATAGCCGCGGGAATAAGTACGGCAGCCGGGGCGTTAGGTGAGCGTATAGTGGCGGCAGTGTGCCGCATCCGAGTGTGAGAGGAATAGATGACAATGCGTATTGATATTTGGTCCGATATTGTGTGTCCCTTCTGCTACGTGGGCAAGCGTAACCTGGAGCTGGCGCTCGCCGAGTTTGAGCACCGCGACGAGGTTGAGGTGGTGTGGCATAGCTTTGAGCTGGATCCGTCGGCTACGGAGCATCCTGCCGGTTCGCTGCCTGAGCTGATTGCGGGCAAATATCAGATGCCGCTGGAGCAAGCGATTGCGAGCCAGGAGTCGCTGGCGGAGCGTGCCCGCGAGGTGGGTTTGGATTTCAATTGGCGGCAGGCGCGGTACGGTAACACGTTTGATGCGCACCGTGTGATTCATTATGCGGCGGAGCAGGGTTTGGCGTCGGCGGCGCAGGAGGCGTTTAAGCTGGCGTACTTTACGCAGGGCCGTTCGGTGCAGGATCACGAGTCGATTCTGGATATTGCTTCTGAGATTGGTCTGGATACTGCTGAGGTTGAGGCGGTTCTGAAGAGCGACCGTTACGCGGCGGATGTGCGTGCCGATGAGCAGTTGGCGCGTCAGCTGGGTATTAATGGTGTGCCGTTCTTTTTGATTGAGTCGAAGTGGGCGGTGAGTGGTGCGCAGCCTGCGAAGATGCTGGTGCAGGCGCTGCGTCAGGTGTGGGAGGAGACTCACCGTGTGGAGTTCCTGAACCCGCTGGCAGGTGCTTCGGGTGACGCCGCGGGTGCCAATGCAGCGGAGGCGGGCCCCTCCTGCGATGTAAACGGCAACTGCTCCTAGTAGCTGCTGAGGGAGGCACGGCTGGGGTGCTACCCCCCTAGCGTCCCCTGACTGCTACCCCCAGATAGAGCGAAAGCCTCCTTGTCCCGGTTCTGTGCGAACCGGTACAAGGGGGCTTCGCCGTGCCCGCACGTTGCGTCTTCCCTTGTCAGAATGTTTGGTCAGAATGTTTGAGGGGCTCAATATTGCCTGCGGGTGGGGTTGTTTTCCTTTACACTTGAGTGTGTGTTCTACGGTGAACACGCTTGTCCACTCACTTTTAAAGGAATATTGTGTTGAAAATTCACGCCGCGACCGCTGGTGTTCTTGCGGGTGCCCTGTTGCTGACTGGTTGCTCTTCGTCTGTTCGTGCTCCGAAGTCTACGCCGTCTGCGTCATCGTCGACCTCTGCTTCGGCTAGCCCCTCTGCTTCGGCTTCCCCTACTGCTTCTTCGACGCCGAGTGCGTCTGCGTCTCCTTCGGAGTCTCCTACCCCGACGGAAACCCCGTCGCCAGTTCCGACGACTGAGGCTCCCGTACAGGCTCCGTCCCAGGCACCGGCGGCTGAGGCGCCTTCTGTGGCGGCGCCGGCAGCTCCGGTTTCTGAGGCGCCCGCGCAGCAGGCTCCCGTTCAGCCGGTGCAGCAGGCTCCGGTAGCTACGGAGGCACCCGTCCAGCAGGCACCGGCTCCAGCGGCTGAGGCTCCCGCTCAGCCGGTTCAGCAGGCCCCGGCGCAGTCGAGTGTTTACTATGAATCGTGTGCTGATGCTCGTGCCGCGGGTGCTGCACCGTTGCATCGTGGTGAGCCGGGTTACCGTCCGGGTCTGGACCGTGATGGCGACGGCGTGGCGTGCGAGCCGAAGAAGAAGCACTAGGCTTCTGCCCCCAGATAGAGCGAAGCCCCCTTGTGCTGGTTCTTGGTTGAACCGGGGCAAGGGGGCTTCGTCGTATCAGCCTAGTCTGTTAGCTCAGCCGGTGAGGTTAGCGCGGCTGGTAGGCGCGGGCACGCTCAGCGCGAGCACGGCGCGCCTCCGCATCCTGCAGGACCGGCACCAGCATACGCACCACCTGCTCCATGCCACGCAACACCATCTTCACCCACAGGGTCACCGACCACGCCGTCGCCAAACGCGGGTGGCGGGTACGCATCCAACGCACACCCTGAAAAGAGACCGTGTAATACAGCAAAAACAGCAGCGCCTCACGGAAGCGGTGCACCTGCCGAAGAATAGGGTTCTGAGGAAGCTTCGTCATGCCTCCCAGTATACCCACCAGACCCCGCTAGGGCTCCCCCACACTACCCGTAATAGTCGCGAATCGTCACCGTCTTCAACCCGCGCCGATCCAACAACGCCCGAATACGGTCCAGCTCAGACACCACACCCCGATAATTCAAATGCCCAATCACAATATGCTGAGCCAACGCATATTTCTCCGCATAGGCATACACCTCAGCCGAAGAAATATTAGACGAATCCGCCAACGACCCGAACCACAGCACCGGGCGCGTAAAACCACACGACGCCGCAGCCGCCAACACGCGCGCATCATAATACCCGTACGGCGGGCGGAAATACGGCTTCGAAGACACCCCAAACAGCCGCATAATCTCCTCATCATTACGGGTCAACTCCTGAACAATCTGCTCATCCGTCAGGCTCGTCAACGCCGCATGACTATACGTATGGTTCGCAATCTGCAGCTGGCCGCTCTTCACCAGCGGCAACAACAGGTCACGATGCTGCTTAAACGCCGGGTACTGACCGTTGATAAAGAAGGTGAGGCGCGTGCCGGTACGGTGTGCGAACTCCGCGTAGGCGCGCACCACCTCCGGGTCAGCGCCGTCATCGACCGTCCACGCAATGTACTTGCCCTCACCCGGCAGGCCGGTCTGCGGGCCAGTCCAGGCACGAGCTTCGGGAACCGGGTTCGACGAGGTCGCAGTCACAGAAGCCGTCTTAGACGCCGCGGCGGTCGGGGATGCAGAACCCGATGCGGAGCCAGATGTGGATGCGGAGGGGGTAGCCGAAGGAGTCGCCGAGGCACTACCGGATACACTGCCGGACGGGCTGCTCGACGGGGTACCGCCCGGGGCTGACCCGCTCGCTGCTCCGTGGGTGCCTTCCGCCGCGGACGGGGTGCAGCCGGTCAAGCCAAGACCCAGCACACCGAAACCCACCGCGCCCAGCCCAAAGGTACCAACGTGGCGCAAGAGTTCCCGTCGACCCATGGAGGCGCGGGCAGAAGCACCCGATACTGCTGGGGTAGCGGCGGGGTCAGCGATAGCGGATTGACGAGGAGCGATAGGTGTTTCTGAGTGTGGAACAGTGTTCATATTATGAGTGTATGATGAGACCGCCGTTAGATATCGAAAAATTCAAAATATTACTTAATAATTAACAACGCTGCCAATAACGAACCTTTACGCGTTTTCCTACCGGTTCCTCACCAGAGACCACACTCGACACGTTACAGATTCCCGCGCCGCAAGCGCCGCCACGATACAGCAAGGCCCCTCCCCCAGAACGCGCTCATAACGCACCCGGGAAAGGGGCCTCAATCTATAAAGTTCACGAAACCGTGGAGCCAAGTACTCGGCTAAAAACCAACTCGGATTCAGGCTCTACCGGCTACTCCGCCTCAGCGGGCTCCGACGCCTTCAGCGCTGCCGCCTCCGCAGCCTCTTCAGCGTCAGCCTCAGCCACGCGCTCAGCATCCGACTCTGCAGAAGTTACCGCCGCCGGGTTCGTCAGAATCTTCACACCCATGCTACGCAGCGCATCCGTGTTCGTAATCGTCTCGTCATTATCAATCAGGTACACCTTGTACCCGTCATTCCGCAGACGACGCATCAGCTCCAGGAGCATGCTCTGAGCGACCTCATCCACCGCGTACACGCGCGTCACATCCAGGGCGACCTTCGAGCCCTCCATCGGGGCTTCCACAATCTCACGGATCACGCGCTCCACACCCGCAAAACGGATGCGGCCCTGCAACTGAATCAGACGCATAGACTCATCACCCGAACCGATCTGGTAGTTCGCGCGCAACGCCGAACGAGCCACGGTCGGCACGTTCATCACGTGCATGCCCATGTCATCCGAGAACTGCTCGAACAGCTCCACACCGCGCACACTGTTACCGTGACCGTCAAGGCGCGGCGAGAACGTTGCCACACCCAGCTGACCGGGCACCGCACCAATGATGCCGCCGCCCACGCCGCTCTTCGCCGGAACACCCACCTGGGTCGCCCAGTCACCCGCAGAGTTATACATGCCGCACGTGAACATGACGCTCAGCACCTGACGCACCACAGTCTTAGGAACCACCTGCTCACCCGTCACCGGATGCACACCATAGTTCGCCAAAGTCGCCGCCATCAACGCCAAATCCTTGACCGTCACCATCAGCGAGCACTGGCGGGTATAACCCTGCACCGCCACAGTCGGGTCACCGGTCAGGATGCCGTGGCCGCGCAGCATGTGCGCAATCGCGTAGTTGCGGTGCGCGTGCTCCAGCTCAGACTCGTACACGCGCTCATTCACCGACAGGCGACGGCCCGCAAACGCAGACAAACCAGAAATGACGCGCTCCATACGCTCGCCCTGAGTCGCACCGGGAGGACCCACCAGCGAATGGGTGGTAATCGCGCCCGCGTTAATCATCGGGTTCAGCGGCTTACCGGAGCCGTCCTCCAGGGACAGCTCGTTGAACGGCTCACCGGAAGGCTCCACGCCCACCTTCGCAAGCACGTCATCATAGCCGCGGTCCGCGAGCGCGAGGGCGTACACGAACGGCTTAGAAATCGACTGAATAGTGAACTCCACATCGGAGTCACCGGCGGCGTACTGCTCACCATCAACCATGGCGATAGACGCGGCAAGCTTGTCCGGGTCCACGGCGGCAAGTTCCGGAATGTAGTTTGCCAACTCACCGGAGGTATCAGAAGCGACCGACTCGAGGGTCTCGGTCAGGTAAGTGGCAATAGGTGAATGCATGGTATTCCGTATCTGCTGCTAATCGTGGTTGTTCTCGTCAAAAATTCCAGGATGCGCCCGCCCGCTGTTCCGTTTCAGCTGGGCTGAGGCGCTCATCGTTGCAGGCTACCGCGGCTACCAAACTAAAGAGCCAGCCAGCGGACCTGTCAAAGTGTGTGGGTGAGGAGCACCTTTTGCTCCCTAAAGAGTGTATCTTTTGCGTGTTGAAGCCACCAAATATAACGGTCGCTACTCCCCCGCTATTTCAGGCTCTGGTACCTGTTCTGGTTTGCCGTTTTCTGCCGTAATTTACCGCGGCGGGCAGAACCGCCGACGAAACCCGGACAAAACCTACGCGAGCCAGCCTACGGGTGGCGAATCGAAGCCGGCTCACGACCACCCAACTCGGCAGTCTCCAACTGGAACGTCGAATGCTCCACCGACACCTCAAAATGGCCCGCCACGCAGGAGCGGATACGGTCCAGAATTGCCACCGCAGACCCGTCATGGAAGCACGAATCGGCAACCACCACGTGCGCGGTCACCACCGGCAGGCCGGTCGCCACCATCGAAGCGTGCACATCGTGCACCTCTACAACGCCCTCAACGCGCAGCATGTGCTCACGCATCGCGTCCAAATCCAGACCGTCCGGAGTGAACTCCATGAGCACCGCAGTCGTCTGCCTCATCAGACGCATCGCACGCGGCACAATCAGCGCCGCAATGAACAGACCCGCAAGAGCGTCCGCCTGGTAGAAGCCGGTCAGCCAAATCACGATAGCCGCCACAATCACACCCAGCGAACCCAGGGCATCATTGAGCACCTCCATGAACGCGGCACGCATATTGAAGTTCGCGTTCCTCGCCGTCGCCAGCACCGCAATGCCGATAGCGTTCGCCACCAGGCCAACCACGCCAAAGATCAGCAGCTCGGTGCCGGGCACCTCCGGCGGGGCGAACAGGCGATGCACGCCCTCCACCGCCGTGTAGATGCCCACCGCCAGCAGCAGCACCGACTGCCCGAGGGCGGCAAGCACCTCAATACGGCGAAAACCCCACGTGCGGCGGGACGTTGCCGGGCGCGTCATGAGCGAAGCCGCCGTCAACGCCACCAGCAGGCCCGAGGCATCCGTAACAGCGTGCGCCGTATCAGTCAGCAACGCAAGACTTCCGGTGACCAACGAACCGATCGCCTGCGCCAACACAATAACGACCGCCAGACTGAACGCAATCAGCAGGCGCGGACGCATCGAGGCGGCGTCCTCCGGGCTCGGGGCATGCGAATGGTCGTGCCCATGGTGATGCCCGTGATGCCCGCCGTGGCCGTGATGTGTGTGCGCTCCCATGCGCTTCTCCTTAACTATGAACTGCGTTGTTGACTATCGAGAGTTATCAGTGGATAGCAAAATCGCCCGATTCACAAGAACCGGGCGACAAGCTCCTCAACCGAGGAAAACGTGGAGATAAGGGGACTCGAACCCCTGACCCCCTGCATGCCATGCAGGTGCGCTACCAGCTGCGCCATATCCCCATATTCTGTTAGTGACCTCAACGAGGCAACATGAATATATTACACACACCACGGACAGCGATGCAAACCAGCGCCCCCAAAAATCCAAAAAGTTCCCGGCGGGTAAGCAAGAAGGGCGGCCCCCGCGGCACCATACAGCGCCAGCAGAGCCCACCCCTCATCAGCTAAAAATCAAGCAGAAGCTTACTCCTCGTCCTGAGCGGGAATGATGCGTGCAGCATCTTCCTCAGTCTCACCCTCAATGTCGAAGGGAGCCTCGTTCTCAACGCCCAGCTCAATACGCGGAGCCTCAGCCCACAGACGATCCAGAGCGTAGAACTCGCGGTCCTCCTCGTGCTGAACGTGCACGACAATATCGCCAAAGTCCAACAGAATCCAACGACCCGAGGAACGACCCTCACGGCGGACCGGCTTCAGGTCAGCCTGCTCACGCAGAGCGTCCTCAACCTCATCCGCAATAGCGTTCACGAGGCGCTCATTGTGGGCAGAAACCACCAGGAATCCATCAATCAGACCCATCGCGTCAGAAGCATCCACAGCGAACAGGTTAGTTCCCTGCTTCTCCTCCGCAGCGCGGGCAGCAATGCGCAGAGCCTCAACCGAGGACTGTGCAGCAGTCATATTTTCCTTTCTTGCCGGCAGAACCCCACCGGCAGCACCCGCCAAGGGGGTGCATGCTCACGGCCTACTTAGGGCCAAAAATCATAATCAAGCCGACAACGACCAGGGCGAGTAGCAGAACAATCCACAGCCACGCCAGGGAGGTCTTCTGCGCGGGCTTCAGAACCTCTTCAGCCTTCTCAACAGCGCTCTTAGAAGCAGACTCCTTGGAAGCCTCAGCGGAAGGCACCGGAGCAGACTTGGAATCAGAAGCCTTAGACTCTGCAATCTTAGAACCAGCAGACTTAGACTCGGCGTCCTTCGCGGCTTCCTCAGACTCTTCGGCTTCCTCGGTGACCTCTTCAACCAGGGCAGCGGACTCTTCGGGATCCTGACGATCCACCATGCGCTGCAGCAGCTCCTCAACCTCATCCGGGCTCAGGGCAACAGTCGGGTCACCGTCTACCGAATCCACGGTGTCACCAGCGGAGGCGCTATCCAACACGCTCAGGTCAAGACCCTGCGCGTTCACGGCGCTCACACGGGTGGGCAGCTCGTCAGCAGACTCTTCAACCTCGACAGCCTCAACGGTCTTTTCCTCAACGGGAGCATCCTCGGTCTCCTCGACCTCAGCGACGGAGCTGTCCAGCTCCTCAACCTTCGGCTCATCGCGCACCAGGTACTGGTGTAGCTTGGGCTCCGGCTCCTCCTCCTTGACCACGGCAATCACCGGGATCGAAGAAGTCATCGGGTTATCCACCGCGGAGGGGCTGGTCGCATCCACACGGTTCTGCGCAATCTCCTCAGGGCGCAGAACACGCAGGCTACTGGTCAGAGGAGCAGGCTCGTGCAGCTTCTCCTCATCGTTCGCCTCAGTCTCAATCTTGCCCTGAGCCGCCAACGCCGCAAAACGACGCTGAACAGCCAGAACCTGCGGGTCAATAGCGTCCGCATGAACCACAGAGCCCATGTTCTCAACAGGCTTCGCGGGCTCACCACGGCGGGCTGCACGCAGGTACTCGGCAACTTCCTCACGGTAGCGGGCAAGACGACGCGGACCCATCACCTTAGTAGGCGGCGGCACCTCAATGCCGTCCTCGGTCACGTACGTCTCGTAGAGGTACGCTTCGTCCTCGCTATAGGGCTTCGAACCCGTAGCTTCACTCATGTGTTCCCTCATTATTCGTCGATTGGGGTGCCTGCCCAGACTCTTCCTTCACGCGGGGCAAGCCGTCACGGTACGCCGTCAAAGCGTCCTTCTTGTACAGGCCGTACTTAGCAATGTACTGCACCACACCATCCGGCACCAGGTACCAGATGGGGGCATCTTCAGCTGCGCGGCGACGAATATCGGTCGAAGAAATCGCCATCGCAGGAATCTTCAGGGTCGTAATATGACGACCCTCAGCCAGCGGCGGATCCAGCTCATGATCGGGGCGGGTCACGCCCACAAAAGTCGCCAAATCCCACAGCTTATGGGCATTGCGCCAGGTCATAATCTGGCTAATCGCGTCCGCGCCGGTAATGAAGAACAGGTCAGCATCCGGGCGCAGGGCGCTCAGCTCGTTAAGCGTATCAAAGGTGTACGTGGCGCCGCCACGGTCAATATCAATACGGCTCACCGTAAAACGCGGGTTCGACGCGGTCGCAATCACCGTCATCAGGTAGCGATGCTCAGCGTCACTCACGTGCCGCTCCCCCACCTTCTGCCAGGGCTGACCGGTCGGAACGAACACGACCTCGTCCAGGTCGAACACGGCGGCAACTTCACTAGCTGCCACCAGGTGTCCGTGGTGAATCGGGTCGAAGGTTCCACCCATCACGCCCAGACGCACCCGACCGGGAGTGCGCGGGGGAATCGACTCGGTGCTCGGAGCACCAAAATCAAGGTGAACAGGCTGGTCAGTCACAAATGCCGTCCTTGCTGGGGACAGAGACCGCACCACGGCAACTTGGGAGCCGCCACAGGCGCGGATGCGGGCAGGTACACAGAAGGTACGCAACACCGAAACGGTGCCCGCGTACATTCCCCTCTATGCTACCTTCTTACGGTCAAAAACACCGAAATGACGGGGGTGAGCTAAGCCGCCAGTGGAATACCCAGCCAGCACGCCCACCCACATGTTCCGCCGCGCAAAACCAGTGCAAGAGGCTGCGTAAAAGACAGTCAAAGCATCAGGAAGCAAGAACGCCGCGCACCGGAGCGAACCCCGGCACGCGGCGCCAATACCTAACGACCAAGCATCAGCCAGGCAACAGCTAATGCTCAGCTATTAGTCGTCAACGTTCGGCATGTCGATATTCTCGTCGACCTTGCCTTCCTTCAGCTTCTTGCGGTACTCGACCGACTCGGTCCACACGCCCGCAACACGTTCGGACTCCAGCTCTGCACGAGCCTCCGCCTTCGCATCCATACGCTCCTTGTACTCCACACGCTTCTGCGCACGAGTCGGGCGAATGATCTCTTCCAGACGAGCGTCCGTACCACGCGGGGAGGACAGCAGCTCGGCGCCACCGACCATGGTCGGCTCCCAATCGAAGATGACCGAGTTGTCGTTCTCACCAATCACCACGGCGTCACCGGCACGAGCACCAGCCTTGAACAGCTCATCCTCAACACCCAGACGCGCCAGACGGTCCGCCAGGTAACCGACAGCCTCATCATTATTGAAGTCAGTCTGCTGGATCCAACGCTCAGGCTTCTCACCAATCACGCGGAACAGCGGCTCAAGGTTACGCTCCTCGCGGCGAATAATGAACTCCTGCTTCTTCTTGCCGCGGAAGCCCTTCGGGCGAACCACAGGAGCCTCAACAACCACGCGCTCCGCTTCCTTCTCGGCAGCGGCACGAGCCACGCGGTCCTCCTCCACGAGCTTTGCCATCGCGAAGATCAGGGACTTCAGACCCTCATGGGAAGCCGTCGAAATCTCGAAGACCTTGAAGCCCATCTCCTCAAACTCGGGGCGAACAAACTCCGCCAGCTCACGAGCCTCAGGAACGTCAATCTTATTGAGCACCACAATCTGCGGACGCTCATGCAGCGGCACGGTCACACCCGCAGTCGGGTCAACCTCATAGTTCTGCAGCTCGCCGCGAATCACCTCAAAGTCGCTAATCGGGTCACGGCCCGGCTCCAGAGTTGCACAGTCAATCACGTGCACCAGAGCCGAAGAACGCTCCACATGGCGCAGGAAGCGGTGACCCAGACCGCGGCCCTCAGAAGCACCTTCAATCAGACCCGGAACATCCGCGACGGTGTAGCGAACATCGCCCGCCTGCACCACACCCAGGTTCGGGATCAGGGTGGTGAACGGGTAATCAGCAATCTTCGGACGCGCCGCAGAAATCGCAGCAATCAACGAAGACTTACCAGCCGACGGGTAACCCACCAGAGCCACATCCGCAATGGACTTCAGCTCCAGAACAATATCAGCCTCTTCACCGGGGGTGCCCAACAGAGCAAAACCGGGAGCCTTACGCTTAGCCGAAGCCAACGCAGCATTACCCAGACCGCCCATACCGCCACGCGCAGCAACATACTCGTCGCCCACACGCAGCAGGTCAGCCAAAACATTACCCTCGCGGTCCTTCACCACAGTACCCTGCGGCACGGTCAGGACCAGGTCCTCACCGTTGAAGCCGTGGTGCATATCGCCACGACCAATATCGCCATTCGGGGCGTGCTGATGCGGGCTGTGGTGGTACTCCAACAGGGTCGTGGTCTGGTTATCCACGCGCAGAATCACCGCGCCACCATTACCACCGTTACCGCCGTTAGGGCCGCCCAGGGGCTTAAACTTTTCACGTCGCACGGAGACGCAGCCGTTACCTCCGCGACCGCCAGATACATGCAAGACCACGCGGTCCACGAACTCTGCCACGGGTTCTCCTTATCTTGAACATCTTCACTTCGCCACCGCACGGCACACACCCATCATGCTACGGATGCGGCGGCAGGCGCGACCGGGTTGGGGTGCGCCTCATCGTGGAACCCAGCACGGGCGTCCACGGCATTCGAGGTCATAGCGAGAGGGGGTAGACTAACGCCTACCCCCTCTGCCCTAGCGGTGAGTATTACTCAGCTGCTGCCAGGATGTTAACGACCTTGCGGCCCTTGCGGGTACCGAATTCGACGGTGCCTGCTGCCAGAGCGAACAGGGTGTCGTCGCCACCGCGGCCAACGTTCAGGCCGGGGTGGAAGTGGGTGCCGCGCTGGCGAACGAGAATCTCGCCTGCGTTGACGGACTGGCCGCCGTAGCGCTTAACACCGAGGTACTGGGGGTTCGAGTCACGGCCGTTACGGGTGGAGCTTGCGCCCTTCTTGTGTGCCATTCTGTATTCCTACCTTAGGGTTGAATTCCGGTCGTCTTAATTACGCGTTGATAGCGGTAATCTTGACGGTGGTCAGCTCGGCGCGGAAGCCCTGACGCTTCTTGTAACCGGTCTTGTTCTTGTACTTCTGAATAACGATCTTCGGACCGCGCAGGTCCTCAACCTTCTCAGCAACAACCTTGGCGGAAGCCAGGGACTTTGCGTCAGCGGTGACCTTGTCACCGTCGACGAGCAGCAGCACGGGCAGCTCGATGGTGCTGCCGGGCTCGCCTGCAACACGGTCAAGGGTAACGAGGTCGCCTACGGAAACCTTCTCCTGGCGGCCGCCAGCGCGTACAATCGCGTATGCCACTATGGGACTCACTTTTCTCGACAACTTGCTTCTTGAATCTCACACGAATGAGCAGCCTGCGCTTTCATTGCTGTGCGCCCTCCCCCGCCAGTCAAATAACCGCGAACAAGGAGGAACGGCCCGTGCGTTCCGACGGGATTGCCCGCCGAAGCCAACACGCGAGGCTCACCGGTGGTGTCTCTCTCCCGCACGTTCCAAACTCAGCCGAATACACGACCGCGCCGAAGACGATGCGGGTGGGAGCGGTGTCTCCCGCTGGCCCTGCGTCGATAGGGCTTCACTGAGATAAACACCAGTCCTTAAGGATACGGCATGATCTACGCGCCGCGCAATAGATAAATTTGCGGAACGCACGAAGTCGGCACGTGATACTACTCAACCCCGGCAGATACACCGCAGATAAACCGGGCATAAAAACCCCGGCGAGGTGGATTACTCCACCCCGCCGGGGCGCAACATACACACCATCGGAATTCCGATGATCGGAAGCTAAAGACTAATCGTCCTTACCTTCACGCTTAATATCGGCAGCGGCAACGCCAATGCCGAACAAAACAGGAGCCGAAGCGTCATCAGCAACCGGAGCCACATCCGCCACAGAAGCGGAAGCAACCACGGAACCCTCAGCACGCTCGGAAGCGTCCACGGTCACGACCTGAGCACCTGCACCGGCACTCGACGCAGCACGGCGAGTGCGACGCTTACGCGGGGTCGAACCGGGCACCTGAGCCGCAGGCTTCTGAGTCTCCTCAACCGGAGCCTCAGCCTCAACTGCGGCAGGAGCCGAACCGATCACACCGGTCACAGCCGGAGCACCAATCACGCCGGTCACCACCGGGCGAGACTCAGCCTTCGCGGACTTCTCAACTTTATCACCCTTTGCGGGTGCCTGCCCAGATGCCACATTCTGCTCAGGTGCCACGCTCTGCTCAGCAGCCTTCTCGGCACGCTTCTCATCAGCGGCACGACGAGCACGGCGGCGAGACGCACGCGGAGTCTCACGAACATCCTCAATGCGCAGGTCCTCACGCTCAACACGCTTGGACTCCTGAGCCTTCTGCTCGGAGTTCGCCTCAGCGTTCTGCTGCTCACGGTCCTGACGCTTCGCCGCACGATCCTCACGGTTCGAACGGAACGACTCACCCTCAGTGCGGGCAATACGGCCAGCCTTCTGAGAAGCACGAGCCTTCGCCTCGCCAGCGCGAATCGCCTCGAAACGATCCGAGGAGCGGCTAAAGCGCGGGTCGAGCTCCGGGTCAACGTGGTGCTCGTCCTCCAGCGCACCCGCACCGGAATCCTCCACAGCGGCAATATCCGCATCGGTCAGCTCGCGGCGCTGACGGTTACGAGAAGACTTCTTCTCGCCACGCTTGGACGGACGACGCTCCTCCGAACGATCCTCTGCAGAACGCTCCTGGTCAGAGCCATTCGAGGAATCCTCAGGGGACTCCTCCTCCACGCGGTCAAACGCGCTCGCCAGCTGTTCCAGGGAGAAACCGCCCTGCTCACCAATCCAGTTACCGCCGGTCACCTCAGCGACCTTGTCCTCACGCTGAGCGACCTCCGCGTGAGCCTGCTCGCTGGCAGCCTCGGCAATACCCTGAATCTCCTGCTCCAGAGACAGCTCAGCGGTCTCCGCGCGGCGCGAACGCTTACGACGCTTACGCTTCTTACGGGTCGAAGTGGTCTCCTCCGAAGCCTCATCAGCCTGAGCGGATGCGGCAGCCACCGCAGCCATAGCGTTACGACGCTCAGCCTTCTTCGACTCCAGGGCATCCTGCTTCTGCTGGTCACGAGAATCCTCGCGGGCAGCCGCACGGGCACGCTTACGGTCATTACGCTCGTGACGGTGGATGTAATCCGACGCGCCACCGCTACGACCGCTCAGCGGCTGATCGTGCACAATCAGGCCACGGCCAGCACACTGCTCACAGGGCTCCGAGAAGACCTCAAGCAGACCGGTACCCAGACGCTTACGGGTCATCTGAACCAGACCCAGCGAGGTCACCTCAGCCACCTGGTGCTTGGTACGGTCACGACCCAGGCACTCAATCAGGCGACGCAGAACCAGGTCACGGTTCGACTCAAGCACCATGTCAATGAAGTCAATGACGATAATGCCGCCAATATCGCGCAGACGCAGCTGGCGGACAATCTCCTCAGCAGCTTCCAGGTTGTTCTTGGTGACGGTCTCTTCCAGGTTGCCGCCGCTACCGGTGAACTTACCGGTGTTCACGTCCACCACGGTCATGGCTTCGGTGCGGTCAATCACCAGCGAACCACCCGAAGGCAGGTACACCTTACGGTCCAGAGCCTTCGCCAGCTGCTCGTTGATGCGGTAGTGGTCGAAGAGGTCATCCTCGCCATCCCACTGCTGCAGGCGGGAAACCAGGTCCGGCGCCACGTACGTCACGTACGCCTCGATGGAATCCCAGGCGTTCTCACCCTGAACGATCATCGCGGTGAAGTCCTCATTGAAGACGTCACGGACGGTCTTAATCATCAGGTCGGGCTCCTGGTAGAGCATCTCCGGAGCCAGCACCTTGCGGGAGTTAGCCTTCTCCTGAATCTCTTCCCACTGCGCACGCAGACGGTTAATGTCGTGGGTCAGCTCCTCCTCAGAAGCGCCCTCCGCCGCGGTACGAACAATCACGCCAGCACCCTCAGGCAGCTTGTCCTTCAGAATCTTCTTCAGGCGAGCACGCTCGGTGTCGGGCAGCTTACGGGAAATACCGGTCATCGAACCACCCGGCACGTACACCAGGAAGCGACCGGGCAGGGAAACCTGGCTGGTCAGGCGGGCACCCTTGTGACCAATCGGGTCCTTGGTGACCTGCACCAGCACCGAATCGCCGGGCTTCAGGGCGTTCTCAATCTTGCGGGGCGCACCATCCAGGCCGGTAACATCCCAGTTGACCTCGCCCGCGTACAGCACAGCGTTGCGGCCGCGGCCAATGTCAACGAACGCAGCTTCCATGGACGGCAGAACGTTCTGAACCTTACCCAGATACACGTTGCCAATCAGAGAATCCTGCTGAGTCTTAGACACGAAGTGCTCAGCCAGCACGCCATCCTCAAGCACACCAATCTGGATGCGGCCGTCCTTCTGACGAACCAGCATCTGACGGTCCACGGACTCGCGGCGAGCCAGGAACTCAGCCTCAGTCACGATGTGGCGGCGGCGACCCAGGGAACGGGACTCGCGGCGGCGCACACGCTTCGCCTCCAGGCGGGTAGAACCGCGCACACCGGTCACGGTGTTGGATGCGTGAGAGTCAGCCAGGCGCGGCGCACGCACCTTGGTGACGGTCTCAACATCATCATCAACGCCGCCCTCAATCTCAATATCCTCGGTACCGCGGCGACGACGACGGCGACGGTGGCTCGTCACCTCAGCCTCGGCGGCAGCCTCCTCGCGGCGGCGCTCCATGCGCTCCTTACGCTTCTGCTCCTCGGCAGCGGCGCGGCGTGCCTCACGCTCCAGCTTGGCGGCAACAGCGAGCTCGCTCAGCTCCTCCGGTTCGGGCGCCATGAACAGCGGTATAGCACCCATGGGGGTACGCGAGCGCAGCTCCTGCAGCTTCTCGCGCTGCAGGTCGCTAATGGTCTTTACGGGCTCGGGAGCTTCTGCGGGCTCCTCAGCTGCGGACTCCTCAGCAGACTCTTCTGCTGCGGGCTCTGCCTCTGCGGAGTCAGCCTCGGTGTTCTCAGCCTGCTTCTCGGCAGTCTCCTCTGATTCAGCCTCAACCTCGGCTTCTGCGGCGGCCTCGCCCTCAACGAATTCAGCTTCGGCAGTCTCTTCTGCGGCTTCTTCGGTCTTTTCTGCCTTGGTCACCTTCTCGACCTTGGCGATCTCTTCGACCTTGGCGGTCTTCTCCACGGTCTCGGTCTTAGCAACCTTCTCAACCTTGGCGATCTCTTCAACCTTCGCGGTCTTCTCGACGGTCTCGACCTTAGCGGTCTTCTCCTCAACAGCAGGCTCAGCCGCCTTCTTCTCAGCAGCCGCAAACAGGCTATCGAGGGTAGAAGCAACCTCGGTCTCAGACGCAGCGGGAGCGGCAACCTTCGGTGCCGGCGCGTGCTTAGCCTTCGCGTTACGCAGGTTGGTCAGGCCAGCAGCAATCGCCTCATCCAGGGGAACCTCAGGAGCCTTCTCCTTCTTCGGGCGACCCGGACGGCGGCGCTCAGTACCCTGCTGGGATTCAGAGCTCTCACGAACATTCTTACGCAGAGTTTCACGGGTCTCTGCAGAGGCGTTCTTCTCCTCCGCGAGGGCGTTCAGCGCCTCAAAAACCCCAAGTTCGACGTTCTTCTCGTCAGACATTAATCTTCTTTCGTTACACCCTGCTCCGCACCGCAAGGATTTTAACAGCGCGCATACAGCGCAAAGCCTAGTTGCTGCCACCGCGGCTCAAGCCTCACCCTACGGTGCGCGTTCTTCGCGGGCACTATCTCATTCAGTGCTTCTGCCGTAGGGGGCGAGCGGGCGGAACGCAGAGCGCGCCGCGACGGTCACAGCCACCTCGCTCTCGAGCACGGCACGCTCACACCCTCCTGGGTGCCCTGCCGGTCTTCGGGTTTCTTCGCCGAGGCGGGCGGCCCGCGCGGTGCGACAGTTATGCTCCGCGGCTTATAGCCGGCGCTCTTCGGGTACTCTCCCTCGATGCGTTGGTGGGGATCTTTATGCGCGTGCGGGGCGCACAAGACACCGTGTTCCATTATACCCGGTAGAGGGTACCTCTAAGCCACCCCTGCGCCCATTCCGGGCATCACTTCCCGACAGGATGCGCGCGCACTGCGGCGAGCACCATAGCGGGCACAGCAAAGCCGGGCGTGCCACTACGCACCACCCGGCTTCAAAAAACTTTTAGAGGAGGAACTAGTCCAGACCCAGCTCCGCATCGCGCGCCTCACGAGCCTGCTGAGCAAGCTTCGGGTCGGTCGGCAGGTACTCCGGACCGGAACCGGTCGCAAACGGAACACCCAGAATGAAAACGAACGGAGAAACCACCAGCAGAATTACCCACAGCAGCGAGAAGTGACCGGCGGTCAGCAACAGCAGGGCAGTCAGAAAAATAACGGCAGCAACGCCCATTGCGGCGATTCCGGCAGTCTTCACGGTTCTCCTCGAAGGGGTATCAAGAATCTAGTGTCCAACAGAACGGCGGGCAGTCGACGCCGCAGGCGAACCCCGCAGACGGCCCCGGCTGATGCCGCTCATGAATATACCTGACCATTATACGCACCCGCGCCGCCTCCCCGCTGACTTCACGGCTCGGGTCACCGGCGCCTCCCCCCTCCGCTACCCACCGCAATCTACCCGCCGCATTCTTCCCGGCACAATCTGCCTGCGGGTACAGCAACGCCCCGGCACCAACAGGCACCGGGGCGGTACAGTTCAATGCTTAGCGCATCATATTCACAATGACCTCAAAGAAGCGGATCACGATAATGCCGAAAATCAGGATTACCCACAGGCTAATCGCAAACCACGACCAGCCGCGAGCGCTCTCACGCACCGACTGCGACGCCGGGATAACCCCCACCGAAACATTGCGGACCGTGGTCTTCACAAAAAGCGTGATGGTCATAACCCACACAATCATGCAGAACAGGCACAGGGCGTTGATCTGGAAGGTCGTCTGGTACCACAGCCACATGATGAACGCGGTTGCCGCAGCCAAACCAATGTCCATGCAGACCCAGAACCACTTCTTGAACTGTGCACCCGCCATCATCGCAGCGCCGATAGTCACCACAATCGAGAAGCCCACCAGGCCAATGAACGGGTTCGGGAAGCCGAAAGCCTCTGCCTGCGGAGTGCGCATCACCGTACCGCAGCTAAGCAGGGCGTTAATATCGCAGACCGTGGAGTGGCCGGCATCAATATAAATCTGCAGGCGCTCATACACCAGAATCGCCGAAGAAATCAGCGCAATCAGACCCGCACCAATCAGCCAGAACCCGAGCTGTCGGTCAGAGTAGCCAGCCCGGGTTCCCCTGCGCCCCTGCTGCTTTTCTGCCTCAGCGTGGTTGGGCTCGGTAGTACTCGATGCGGCGGTACTCATACGACTCCTTTAGATAGTGTGTTTCACCTCGTGTAGTAGCGGGTACATACCGGCGCGGCATAGCCAGCACCCCGGAAGCGGTACCCCATTTATCCTAGCCTCTCACACCGCCAAATGGCACACTGTTAGCCTGTATGTTCCGTTTATGACGTGCTATTTTACGCAGATGGGCGCGTTTTCTGAGCTTTTTCGGGGCACTTTCAGGGCTCGTTCGGGGCGCTTTCGAGGTGTCTTCGGGAAGTCTTTAACGCGCGAAAACCCCCGGGAGGAGCCCGCCATTCAGCGGCGGGCGGAACCTTCCGGAGGTTTCAACGGGATATTTCTAGGGCTTTATCTGGGGCATTACTTAGGGCAGCGGGTGGGTGTACGAATCGTCAAAGAACTGCTGCTCCAGCTCCACCGCGCGGCTAAAGAACTCGCGGGCAGCCTGCGCATCCGCCGGGCCCACACGGTCCAGCTCACGGCGCAGGAAATCAACCAGCTCACGGAACTCCGGGTAGTCGTGCAGGGTAATCCACTCGTGGTGCACAAACGAATCGGGGCGCTTGGCGGGAGCCTTCGACGCCCAATCCAGGTACAGGCCCTCGCAAACCACCAGCACCGACAGGATCGCCGCGTAGCTGCCGCTTGCCGCCGCATCCAGGAAGAGGCGCTTGAAGCCGGTGGTCGCCTCCGTGTCGGGCATGGATTCACGCTGATGCTCGGTCACGCCCAGAGTCTCAAAGCAGCGCAGGAAGTAGGTGTTCTCGTCACCGGCAATTTCGCCCGCGAACTGTGCCAGGCGCAGGCGGCCCGCAAGAGTGTCAGCGTTGGCGATAGCGCCACCAATCAGGGCGAGGAACGTGTCCAGGAAGCGGTAGTCCTGCACCAGGTAGCCCGCCATGACCTGCGGGGCAATCGAGCCGTCAAAAAGCTCAGCAACAAAGCGGTGATTCGTGGCGGACAGCCAGGTGGCAATGTTCTCCTGGCGCAGGGACTCGGTGAATGAATCGGTGCCAATCAAATCGGTGAAGGGTGCGGGCATGATGGGTGCCTTTCGCTATGTGGCATACCGTCGCTGGTATGCGTATGTGTGCGGGTGTGTTGGTGCGGCCTCAGACATTGGGGCCGGCGCCTCAGTGAATATAGCACCGTGCCGGGCAGGCGCGCCCGGTTTTGTGTGCCCGGTGCCCAAAAATTTTCGTTATTTTCGATTTTTGGGAGGGTGGGGGCGGAACATGCCGAAGAAAATCGGGCGATTGGGGTTGCGTGAGAGCCCCTGGGAACGCGTGAGGGAACGTGGGTTCAAGTGGGAGCGCGAGGGCAGAGACAAAAGGCAGAAAGGCGGAGGCGCAAAAAGGCTGGGTGCGAAAAAGACAGAGCGCGAAAAAGCGGGACACCGCTCCCCCAGCCAGTAAACACTAACCAGGGGCGGCACCCCGCCTTCTCATAAATAACCTCAGTGGGCTTTATTCGTCTTCGGAGTCATCGTCACCGAAGAAATCATCGGTGTACGAATCGCCCAGCGGCAGGCCCAGCGAATCCTCCAGCGAAGAACCCGCCGCAGACTCGCCGCCCAGCTCAGCCATGATGCCGTCCAGCAGCTCATCCGGCTCAGCAGAGGCAGCCGCAGCCGCCGCGGCAGCCAGAGTCGAAGCCGACGCCGCGCCCGCAGAACCCGCATAAGCACCCTCGGCGGGCAGCTCATCCGGCAACTCCTCAGCCTCAGCGCCGGGGGTCTTCGCCTCCGCGTGCGCAGCCAGCAGGGTACGTGCCTCGCCGATCACGGTAATCGAGCCGGTAATCAGCACACCCGCTGACTCCTGCTCGAAGAGGGCGTTCTCCATGGCGGTGGCAATCGCCTCGTCCAGGTGCTCGAACACCTCAATCGAATCTTCGTCCAGACCAGCGTCCAAGGCGAGTTCGTGCAGACGCTCAGGGGCAATCGCACGCGGCGAATCCGAGGCCGCAAGGTACAGGCGGAAGGTTCCGTCGGAAGCGTCCACGTACTCTTCGCGCATGGTCTCAAACATGCCCAGAGCATCCTTCTCACCCAGAATGCCAACCACCGCGTGCAGGTGCGACAGCTTAAACGCCTCAGTCAGCGCAGCGGCGGAAGCACGCACACCGTGGGGATTGTGGCCCGCGTCCAGGATGGTCAGCGGCTCGGTGCGCACAACCTCAAGACGGCCCGGCGAACGCACCGTCTCAAACGCGGTACGCACCACGTCCTCGGGCAGCTGACGCTGACCACCGAAGAACGCCTCCACGGCGGCGAGAGCCACCACGGCGTTCTGCGCCTGATGCGCACCGTGCAGGGACAGCGGCACATCCGGGTACTCGCCCGCCAGGCCGTGCAGGGTCAGCAGCTGACCGCCGACCGCAAGCTCGCGGGAGACCACGCCGAACTCCACGCCCTCAAAGGCGAAGGATGCTTCCTTCTCGCGGGCAGATGCGAGTAGCACGTCTGCTGCTTCCGAGTCCTGTGCGGCAGAAATCAGGAAGCCGCCGGGCTTGATAATGCCGGACTTCTCGGTCGCAATCTCGGCGAGGGTTTCACCGAGCATGTCGGTGTGGTCCAGACCGATCGGGGTGACCACGGAAACCACGCCGTCGGCAACGTTCGTGGAGTCCCAGGTGCCGCCAATGCCGACCTCGAGCACCACCACGTCCACCGGCTCGTCCGCGAAAATCGCGAAAGCAAGCACGGTGATGGATTCAAAGAAGGTCAGGGCGGGCTCACCGCGGGAGGTCATCTCCGCGTCCACAATCTGCAGGTAGGGGGTGATTTCGTCCCAAATACGCACGAAGGTGGCATCCGGTACGGGCGCACCGTTAATGCAGATACGTTCAGTGACGCTCTCGAGGTGCGGGCTGGTAAAGCGGCCCACGCGCAGGTCGTGGCCGAGCAGCAGCGCCTCAATCATGCGGGCGGTGCTGGTCTTACCGTTCGTGCCGGTAATGTGGATGACCGGCGCGGCACGGTGCACGTCGCCGAGGATTTCGACGGCGCGCGCCACGGCGTCCAGGCGCGGTGCCATCTTGTTTTCGGGTGCTCGCGCCAGCAGTTCACCGTAGACCCGCTCCACGCCCTCGGGGTCGGGAATTGCGGGGTAGTTCTTCTCGCTCATTGTTCTCCTCGTTGGGATAGCCGGTCGGTGCCGGCAGGGACCCGCCGTGCGGCGGGATAGACGACGGGCCGCCCCGCCCGGTGATGGGGCGGGACGGCCGTACGGTTCAGGCGTTTTATGCCTTGGCGACGCTAATGCTCAGCTCGTCTGCCTCGCTCAGCTGCAGGGACACGGCGAGGGTTTCGCCGGTCACCAGTGCTTCGTTGGCGCGCAGAGCTGCCAGAGTTTCCTCCGGTGCCGCGATGCTCAGGTTGATGCGGTCCGCAACGTTCAGGTCGGCGTCCTTACGTGCCTGCTGAATAGCGCGGATGGTGTCGCGGGCGATACCCTCGGCAACCAGCTCGTCGGTCAGCTCAATGTTGAGGACCAGGAAGCCGCCGGGCAGAACCGCAGCCGCAGTGTGCTCAGCACCCTCAGCGTCAGCGGCAACCACGGTTGCCAGCTCGTACTCGCCCTCTTCCAGAGCCAGGCCACCGTCCAGAGCTGCCACGCCAACCAGGACGGTACCGTCCTCGGTCACGGTCCAGTCACCGGACTTGGATGCCTTAATAGCCACCTGCACCTGCTTGCCCAGGCGCGGACCTGCCGCACGTGCGTTGACCTTCAGCTGCTGGGAGATGCCGTAGTCGGCGGGGTCGACGGTGTCGGCGCTGACCAGCTCCACCTGGCGCAGGTTCAGCTCGTCCTCGACGATGTTCGCGAAGTACTCCGCGCCCTTCTCACCGAAAGCGGTACCCAGGGCAGCGAACTGCTCGGGTGCGATTGCCACGGTCATCTTCTGCAGCGGCTGGCGCACGCGGATCTTCTTTTCCTTGCGCAGTGCCGAACCTGCGGAGCAGACCTCACGCACGGTCTGCATGAGAGCCAGCAGGTCAGACTCGTCAGCGAAAGCGGATGCCTCGGGCCAGTCAGCCAGGTGCACGGAGCGTTCACCGGTGAGGCCGCGGTAGATTTCCTCGCTGCTGAGCGGCAGCAGGGACGCGGCGACCTTCGACACGGTCACCAGTGCGGTGTAGAGGGTGTCGAATGCGTCGGTATCTTCGTTGAAGAAGCGCTCGCGGGAGCGGCGCACGTACCAGTTGGTCAGTGCGTCGGCGTACTGGCGCAGGGATTCGCAGGCGTTCCAGATGTCGTAGGAGTCCATCGCTGCGGTGACCTGCTCGATGAGTTCGCGGGTCTTGCCGAGGATGAAGCGGTCCATCACGTGCTGCGAGTCGTACTTGAGCTTTGCGCTGTAGCCTTCGCCGTTGTTGGCGGCGTTAGCGTACAGGGCGAAGAAGTGGTAGACGTTCCACAGCGGCAGCATGACCTGGCGAACACCCTCGCGGATACCCTGTTCGGTCACAATCAGGTTGCCGCCGCGCAGGATCGGGGAGGACATCAGGAACCAGCGCATTGCGTCGGAGCCGTCGCGGTCGAGGACCTCGGAGACGTCCGGGTAGTTACGCAGGGACTTGGACATCTTCTGGCCGTCCGAGCCGAGCACAATACCGTGGCTGATGACGTTCTTGAACGCGGGGCGGTCGAAGAGCGCGGTCGCCAGTACGTGCAGCACGTAGAACCAGCCGCGGGTCTGACCGATGTACTCGACGATGAAGTCTGCCGGGTAGTGGTTCTCGAACCATTCCTGGTTCTCGAAGGGGTAGTGCACCTGTGCGTAGGGCATGGAGCCGGAGTCGAACCAGACGTCGAGCACGTCTTCCACGCGGCGCATGGTGGACTTGCCGGTCGGGTCGTCCGGGTTCGGGCGGGTCAGCTCGTCAATGTACGGGCGGTGCAGGTCGGGTTCGCCGTCCTTGTTCAGGGGCAGGCGGCCGAAGTCTGCCTTGAGCTCTTCGAGGGAGCCGTACACGTCCATGCGCGGGTAGTTCGGGTCGTCCGAAACCCACACGGGGATCGGGGAGCCCCAGAAGCGGTTACGGGAGATGGACCAGTCGCGTGCGTTCTCAACCCACTTGCCGAACTGGCCGTACTTCACGTTTTCCGGGATCCAGTTGATCTGCTTGTTCAGCTCGTACATGCGGTCCTTGAAGTCGGTGACCTTCACGTACCAGGAGGTGATTGCACGGTAGATGAGCGGGGTGCGGCAGCGCCAGCAGTGCGGGTAGGAGTGCACGTAGGACTTCTCGCGGATCAGCACGTCGTCTGCCTTGAGGGCGTTGATGATGGTGCGGTTCGCGTCGAATGCCTGCACGCCTGCAATCTCAGCCAGGGCGGTGGAGCCGGAGGCGGTGGGCTCGGCGAAGAGGTTCAGGAACTTTGCGCCTTCGTCGAGGGAGAGGATCACGGGGATGCCGTAGCCTTCACAGACCTTCTGGTCGTCTTCACCGTAGGCGGGTGCCTGGTGGACGATGCCGGTACCGTCACCGGTGGTGACGTAGTCGGCGACGAGAATCTGCCAGGAGGTTTCGGTGCCCCACTTTTCGG
>NZ_CAUUDY010000017.1:0-41540 GCF_963544205.1 uncultured Rothia sp. | reverse complement strand
CTGAAGACTCGTGGAGTTGACTGGTACTAATAGGCCGAAGGCTTACTTTTCAAGATAATGTGTTTGCGTTCACTGTATGGTTTTTGGATAACAATCCCGTAGGTTTGCGGTGATTATAGCGAGAGGGAAACGCCTGGTTCCATTCCGAACCCAGAAGCTAAGACTCTTTGCGCCGATGGTACTGCACTTTTGTGGGTGTGGGAGAGTAGGTTGTTGCCGCTTTATTGTTGAGTAGCCCCGGCTTTGCCGGGGCTATTTTTGTTTGGGGAAGACCTTATAGGTCTTCCCCTCTTTTTGTGTACCCAAAAACTCCTCGAGCGAAAGCCCCATAACTCAGCAGAGGTACAGAGACGCAGCAGAGAAGCAGGGGAACATGGTTGCAGAGCCAGCCCGACAGCGTGCCAGCCTACTGCAGAGGTAACGAGATGGGGAGTTCACAGATCCGCCTGAATGACGAACTAGAGAGCACAGTAGAGGAACTCTTGGTACCTTAACAACAAGAGCAATCCACATCTCTACCCGAACGAGTAGAGAATACGCAAAGGAGCATCATCATGGCTGATGAGAAGAACATCTACGAACGCTGGAGCGAAGAACGCCTCGACCCGCCCTTCCCCAAAGAATGGGGGCTGGATGAAGAAGACGAAGCCGAGTTGCTCTGGCCCATCTGGCCCCTGCTGTTCATGGGTGAATCTGATACTGAACAGTACGTAGAAACGATCACCGATTATGTGATGGACGTACTCGGTCTGGAATACGATGGGGAGAACGAAGACAGCAAGCTCTGGGAAAAGCGCGTAGAGGACTACGTGGAAGAGCTCATCAAGCGTCGTCGTGCCTTTGCTGCTGAGCTGGGCATTACCCCCGAAATGCAGAAGAACTCCAACCTCAACCGTGCCTTCGCAGCCCTGGAAGAAGAAGGAGTTATCGCACGACAGAACTTCACCTGCTGCGGTACCTGCGCCTCCGCAGAAATCTGGGACGAGATCGACGACAGCCGTGAATGGAAGGGATACATCTACTTCCACCAGCAGGACACCGAAAGCCTCGCTGAGAGTGGCGGCACCTACGTTGGGTTCGGTTCCTTCCTCGCCTACCCCAGGGACGAAAATGAATGGAACGCGCTGAGCGATGCGCAGAAGGAAGAGATTAGTGCTCTTCACAAGAAGCTCTCCGTGGAGCTCATGAAGGACACCATTATCCCCGTACTGGAGAAGCACGGCCTGAACGTGAAGTGGAACGGGAACTTCGACACCCGCCCGTTCATTGGGGGAGTGGAAATCTACAACATTCCCTAGCAGCTGGTGAGCTGAACCGGATGGGAGCCTAGCGGCATACCTAGTGGGGGAGGAACGCCTCCCAATGCTACAGAAGTTTACAAGGAAAATAAGCTGAGAGCGTGAGAATACACCTCACAGCATCTCAACCAGGGTATTAACTAGCCGATAAGGCACCCATTCGGTAGGCTAGACGGGTAACGCGGTACATCCACGAGATAGACCCCACGACAGAGCGTGAGTAGAGCCAGCCTTCACGGTGGCACCTGCTCGACATGACTTTCAGCTCTTTCAAACGGCAGGAAGCTAGACCCCTGGAACGCCCCGTAGAGAAACGGATATGCCCAGCTCAGCAGAGCTGAAGCACATCTGAAGCTCTACTCGGGTGGGTGTGTACTCCATAAGGAGTAGGCTAGAACAGTGGATGAACCGCCACCCATATTCCCAACCAAAGGAGCAGGCATGTCGACCGACGCCCGCGAAAAAGCCCGCCAGATTGCGGCACAGCAGGCCAAGAAGAGCCCCAGCCAGGCAAGCCGCCGCTGGCTCCAGCTCGGCGTACTCGCCGTGGTCCTCGTTATCGTAGGTATCATCGGTTTCGTCGTAGTCAACGGCAACAAGAACACCAAGGTAGCAGAAAGCGGCCCCGTGCCCGCCAGCGCCAACGAATACGGTGGCATTGTGCTGACCAAGGACGGCATCGTCCAGAACTCCTCCACCCAGGAGACCCGCGACTTCAAACAGCTCGCAACCTCGACCTCCTCCGTGACCCCCATGGTCAACGGAACCGCAGCAGCTGTCAACACCCTGCCCCCGGGCGTGCAGACCGCTGAAGAGGCAGCCAAGAACGGTCAGCCCGTACGTGTGACCATCTTCCAGGACTACAACTGCGTGCACTGTGCAGAGTTCGAGAAGAAGTACAGTGAGGAAATCCAGAAGCTCGTCGAAGACGGTACTATCACCCTGGAAATCCGCAACCTGACCTTCCTGGACCGCTCCTCGCCCACCGCATACTCCGCACGTAACGCGGCAGCAGCATACTCCGTGGCAAACCAGGTCAGCACCAGCGACTTCCTGAACTACCAGCGCGAAATCTTCTCGCACCAGGGTAGCGGCGACATGAACAACCAGCAGATCGCCGACATTGCTTCGAAGTACCACGCCTCCATTGGCTCCGACATGAACGATGGCAAGTGGCGTCCCTTCGTGGACGTGGTCAACGCTGAATCCGCAAAGAACGGCATTCAGGGTACCCCCACCGTTTTCGTTGATGGCGACCAGTACACCAGCAACGACTTCAGCGCTTTCCTGAAGCAGAAGATCGAAGCTAAGAAGAAGTAACCTCTTCGATACAGAAAAACCCGGTAACCTTCGCGTGAGGCTACCGGGTTTTTCTGTATGTATCCGAAGCTCTAAAGAACGAGTAAAGGAACGTGAGGGGCAGGAAGAAGACTCGGCAAAGTGCTGGACAAGGTGCCCGGGAGCCCCTGTAGCCGAGGTATTCGGAAAGGGTAAAACGAAGGAAACGAACGCATCAAACCGGCATAATCCAGAAGCATTCTCAAGCAAACCGCCAAAGAACAACTAAGCAGATTCAACCACCAGAATAAGGTACACTGGACAAGTTGCCTCCTTAGCTCAGTTGGCCAGAGCATCTGTCTTGTAAACAGAGGGTCACCGGTTCGAATCCGGTAGGGGGCTCAGAAAAATCCTGGTTCGCACCAGCCTCATAGCAGAGGTGCGAATCAGGATTTTATTGTAGCGAGTGTCCTCGAGTGTCTAAGGGACCCGCACCAACACATCGTCTACCCGCCCTGAGGAACCAAGTATGTCTGAAACCTCCGGAACCCCGCAGGCCACCGCCTCGCAGGGCACCCGTACCGCGGCGCTGCGCACCGTCAAAGCCCGCGAAACCAACGACTACCCCCTCGAAGAATTCATCGAATCGCGAGGATTCCGCCCCGAAATCCAGGGCCTGCGCGCCTTCGCCGTGCTCCTCGTGGTGCTCTACCACGTCTGGTT
The DNA here is from genome assembly GCF_963544205.1 of uncultured Rothia sp. Lineage (GTDB taxonomy): Bacteria > Actinomycetota > Actinomycetes > Actinomycetales > Micrococcaceae > Rothia. The sequence goes on along the minus strand of NZ_CAUUDY010000017.1, from coordinate 38,241 downwards.
CGGCAAAGTCTCCGGCGGCGTGGACGTCTTCCTCTTCATCTCCGCCTTCCTGCTCTCGCTCTCCTTCATGCGCAAGATCAACGAAGGCAAACCCCTCAACCTCCTCAACTACTGGCTGCATGTCTTCCAGCGACTGCTACCTGTAGCCACCGTGGTTATTGCGGGTACCACGATTGCGTCCTTCTTCGTGCTCGCGCCCAGCCGCTGGTCGCAAACCGTCACCGACGCAACGAGCTCCCTGTTCTACTTCCAGAACTGGAACCTCGCGTTTAGCTCCGTGGACTACTACGCCCAAAACGCCTCTGTGAAGTCGCCCTTCCAGCACTTCTGGTCGCTCTCCATCCAGGGGCAGATCTTCATCATCTGGCCCCTGCTCTTCGCCGCAGTAGCCTACGTCGTGCACCGATTCCGCGGGAACCTCTTCACCACCGCGGTATTCATCTTCAACACGGTGTTCGTCGCATCCCTGACCTTCTCCATCGTCGAAACCGACACCAACCAGGGATTCGCCTACTTCGACACCCGCACCCGCCTGTGGGAATTCGCCATCGGAACCCTGCTGGCGATGCTCACCCTCAAGTGGAAGGCACCCGAAAAGGCACGAGTTGTCATGGGCTGGGTCGGCATTATCGGCCTGGTCACCTGTGGCGCAATCCTGCCTGTTGAACGAGCATTCCCCGGCTACCTGGCACTCTGGCCCGTAATCTCCGGCGCGCTCGTCATCATGGCAGGCCGCACCAACAGCCGCTGGGGCATCGATCGACTATTGGTCTCCGCACCCCTGCAGAGCCTCGGTAACATCTCCTACGCCCTGTACCTGGTGCACTGGCCCATCCTCATCCTCTACAGCAGCGCCGTCGGTACCTCCCGCGTGAACGTCATCGAAGGCACCATCATCATCCTTGCCTCCATCGGCCTGGCATGGCTGCTCATCCGCTTCGTGGAAAAGCCGCTGCGCTACCGCAAGGATCCCTTCGTACCCTGGCTCATGATGAAGATGCGCTTCAAGACCGTCTTCTCCGTCAAGACCTGGGCAGACCAGCTCGCCTTCATCCTCGCCATCTTCCTGGTCGCCGGTGTACCCCTGACCGCCGCACAGACCTGGATCGGCTACCGCAACGCCCAGTCCGAGCAGAACGCCGAACTGAAGGTACAGACCGTCACCGAAAACTACCCCGGCGCCCGCGCAATCGGCGGCGCCCAGCAGGGACTCATCGACAACCCCATCCCCTCCGGTGGCGACGTCAAAGCTCAGTTCGACGGACTGAGCGACCCCTGCACCGGCGGCTTCGCGCCCTCCGACCCGGCACTCGCCAAGTACTGCACCGTGCAGAAGTACGGCCCCGAGGATGCACCACTGACCATGGTCGTCGGTAACTCCCACGCGGAACAGGCGCTGAGCATCTTCAAGCCCATCGCCGAGCAGACCAAGACCAACCTGCAGACCTACCTGCTCGGTGGCTGCCAGTACCCGGTCCGCGCCGTCAACGCCAGTAACGAATGCTCGGAATTCAACACCAAGATGACCGAGGAAATTCTCAAGCGTAAGCCGCAGACCGTGGTGCTCATCGCCACCGTTGCCCAGGCACGATCGAACGACGAACGAGTCGACCCGAGCCTCGACGAGACGGTCCGCCGCCTCACCGAGGCAGGGGTCCAGGTCATCGGCCTGCGCGATAACCCGCGCTTCGAGTACAACATCTACGAATGCGCTCAGAAAGCCGGTGCCGACAAGAGCTCCTGTGCACGACCCGCAAGCGACAAGTACGCCGCAGAAAACCCCGCGAAGGAAATCTTCGACAAGTACCGCGACCAGGGCGCCGTCATGGTTGACCTGAAGGACGTGTACTGCCCGGACGGCACCTGTAGCCCCGTGGTCGGAAACATCTACGTCTACATCGATGACAACCATGTCTCCAAGACCTACAGCCGCACCATGGCTCAGGAAGTTTTCCAGCGTGCAGCGGAAGGCGGCTGGCTCGTCAACGGAAAAGTGAACTTCTAAAGTTCACCAATACAGCGGATCCCCCGAACTGTTCTACAGAAGTATGAACAGAGCGGGGGATTCGCTATTTTCTGACCCGAAATTAGGATAGGCTAAGTTAGGAGGCTCCCGGGAAAAGCCTTAGAGAAGAAAGGACGCCATGAAAGAAATCACCGAACGCACCCTCAAAGTTGAGAACGTCAGCCTCGGCTACGGCGAAACCACCATCGTCAAAGACCTCTCCCTCGAATTCCCCAAAGGCAAAATCACCGCCATCATCGGCCCCAACGGCTGCGGCAAATCAACGCTCCTACGCGGTGTCTCCCGACTACTCAAGCCGCTCAACGGCGACTTCACTCTCGACGGAAAATCCACCCACGAATACTCCATGAAGGGCTTCGCCCGGATGGTCGGGCTCATGCCCCAGCATCCCATCGCACCCGAAGGCATCACCGTAGCCGATCTGGTCTCCCGAGGACGCTACCCCTACCAGGGGCTCTTCAAACGCAATAGCGCCGAAGACGACGAGGCCGTCGCCTGGGCACTTGAAGCCACCGATACCATGTCCCTCGCCGAACGACAGGTCACCGAGCTCTCCGGCGGCCAGCGTCAGCGCGTCTGGATTGCCATGGCGCTTGCCCAAGAAACCGACATCCTACTGCTGGACGAACCGACCACCTACCTCGACCTGGCACACCAGGTAGAGCTACTCGACCTGCTCTCAGAACTCAACGAACAGCGCGGCACCACCATGATCATGGTGCTGCACGAACTGAACCTCGCCGCCCGAGTCGCCGACTACCTTGTGGCCATGAAGGACGGCTCCATCGTCGCCCAGGGCGAAGCACACGACGTGCTCACCCGCGAGAACCTGCACACCATCTTCGGGCTGAAAGCCGAGGTCGCCGACCCGTTCAACGACGGTAGCGTGGTGGTTGTACCCCACCCGCGGAGCGCATCCGCAGCTGCCGGTGCGACTGTCGGATCCTAAGAAACCCCCTCCATATCTGATGAAGCGCCCGTAACAGTGGGATACTGGAAAACAGGACGCACCGAAAGCTAAGCGAAGAAGCCGGTACACCGCGCTGGTGTACCGGCTTCATCCATAGAAGGGCCAAACTCTGCAGAGCCCGGAAAGAAGAACACAATGACGACCCCGCTCCTAGACTCTAACGGCAAGCTCAATGGTGAATCAGTACGCTACGTGGCAATCGGGGACTCCTTCACCGAAGGCGTGGGCGACGTTGACCGCCGCCGCCCCAACGGACTGCGCGGCTGGGCAGACCGCGTTGCCGAAGGTATCGGCGCAGTAGACCCGCAGGCGCAGTACGCAAACCTCGCTATCCGCGGCCGCCTGCTCGGTCCCATCCTGGATGAACAGCTGCCCCGAGCCCTGGACCTCTGCCCCAACATTGTCACCTTCTACGGCGGGGGCAACGACATCATGCGCCCCAACGTTGATATCGACCAGCTCATGACCCGCGTGGACGAGGCCTTCGCCGCCATGCGCGCCCAGGACATCACAATCCTGACCATTACGGGCCTGGATGTACAGGGCCAGGGTCCCTTCGCCCGCACCCGCGGCCGCACCGCCACCTACAACGAACTGCTGCGCGGCATTGCCGAAGACCACGGCGCACACATTATCGACTACTGGCGCTGGAATGACTTCCTCGACTGGCGCCTGTGGGCTGATGACCGTCTGCACATGAACGACCTCGGCCACGAACGCTTTGCATCCCGCGTGCTGGCGCAGCTCGGTCTGCCTGGCGTGGTCACCGAATCGGTACTGCCTCCGGAGGTGCAGCTGACCGCTCGCGAGAAGATTGAGCAGGAGGCGCGCTGGGTTCGTGAGTTCGCCCTGCCGTGGATTGGTCGCCGCCTGAAGGGGACGAGCTCCGGTGACGGCGTGACCCCCAAGTACCCGGAGTGGGTGCCCGCAGCAAGCCTGAATAATTAGGCTGAAGAACTAGGGCCGCGGTGGCTCACGATACGGCGTAGAACCCTAGCCAGAACCGTATCGGTAGGGGAGTGCTCTGTGCCGTATCTGCCCCATACTTGTGTCGTATCTACGCCGTAACGGGGCGGGGCAAAGCGGCCGTATCTGCACCGCTACGAGCCCTTAAACTGCCCTTTAAAACCGGGGCGGAAGCGTTAAAACGAGAGTTAAAAGCTCTTTAAACGCGTGTTTAAGCCTGTTTAACAGCCCTGCACACACCATCAGAAGCGGTGACGCGGGGCTGTTTGCGGCTTAAATCCGGCTTAAGCTGTTAATCTCACAACATGAATTTCATCGGTGTAATTTATCCCCGGTCACATAGAGAATGCCCGTTCTTAAAATTGCGGATTAACGCCTGACTAGGGGCGTTAAAGATTCCCTTAAAAACATCTGGACTTGCAAAAATACCCATTTTTGATAGAATGGATAGGTATGTTTGTCGCCTGGCGGCAGGCGTGCATCCGCGAATCGAGCGCTTCGCTTAAACGAGGCGCAATCGGCTCAGAACACCGAGATTCCGCGGATTTTTAAGGCAGAATCCGGCGTGCAAGCTTGCACGAACCCCCGTATTTACCTAGAATTTAACGCTGTTCGTAGTGGTGGAAACGCCTCTCGACACTAATAAGCTTCACCGTTTTTCCCGCGGCGGGGATCGATGCGTGGCCTCTCACCCACGTGACGATCTCAAACACTCTAGCCCGGCGAATAACCCGGTGCTTCTACATTGGTGGCGGGACGCTCACGAGTAACATCGACTGCGTACCGTCATAAAAGTCAATCAATAAAGGAGTGAAACATGGCAGCAGTCTGCCAGGTGACCGGAGCTGTTCCCGGCTTTGGACACAGCATTTCGCACTCGCATCGCCGCAACAAGCGTCGATTCGACCCGAACGTTCAGAAGAAGACCTACTGGGTTCCTTCGCTGCGTCGTAAGGTAACCCTGAACGTGTCCGCTAAGGGCATCAAGGTTATCGATGCTCGTGGCATCGATGCCGTTGTTGCAGAAATCATCGCACGCGGGGAGAAGATCTAGTAAATGGCATCCAAGGCTAAGGACCTCCGTCCTATCATCAAGCTCAAGTCCACTGCTGGCACCGGTTACACCTACGTGACCCGTAAGAACCGCCGCAACAACCCCGACCGCATGGTGCTGAAGAAGTACGACCCCGTCGTTCGCAAGCACGTTGACTTCCGAGAGGAGCGCTAAGAATGGCTAAGAAGTCCAAGATCGCTCGCAACGAGCAGCGCAAGGTCATCGTCGCTCGCTACAACGAGAAGCGTATCGCGCTGAAGAAGACCCTGATCGACGAGAACGCTACCCCCGAGGAGCGCGAAGCAGCACGCGTGGCACTGCAGAAGCTGCCCCGCAACGCTTCTCCCGTTCGCGTGCGTAACCGCGACCAGATCGACGGCCGCCCCCGCGGTACCTTCCAGAAGTTCGGTATCTCCCGCGTGCGCTTCCGCGAGATGGCACACCGCGGCGAGCTGCCCGGTATCACCAAGTCCAGCTGGTAAATCTGGTATTTTAGTTCCTAAACGGTTTTCCGTCGTCACCGACGGTCACTCGCTTTAGACTCAAACCTTAAGTCTCTGGAAGGGGCACCCTAATGGCTAAGAACCGTACCGAACTTGTTGCAGAGGTTGCAGAGAAGTCTGGCAAGAGCCAGGCAACCGTAAACGCAGTCCTCGACGCAGTGTTCCAGGTTTTCGAGTCTTCCGTCTCCAAGGGCGAGAAGATCACCATCCCCGGTTGGATGGCAATCGAGCGCACCGACCGTGCAGCTCGTACCGGCCGTAACCCGCAGACCGGCGAAACCATCCAGATTCCCGCCGGTCACGGCGTGAAGCTGACCGCAGGCTCCAAGCTGAAGGCAGCAGTCGCTAAGAAGTAATTCTTGAGACTTTGAATCTGCTAAAGACCCCCACCATCACGGTGGGGGTCTTTTGTTATGCCCGGCTGTTGTGTCTAAAGACAGGGGGAGAGGCGGAACGGCAGGAGGTGAAAGGAATATTAGGGGCGTGAGGAGTGGGTATTCAAGACCCTAACCCTTAACTCGAGCATAAGACACAGAAAGTAGCTCGGTTTCACAGGGGAAGCTATGACGGGCTACAGAAAAAATAAAGAAAATTTATTCATTCGAGCATAAAGCTATGCATAATCTGAGCGAAAACCCGCGATTATCAAACCCCGCTGAGAAAAATACTTATACATTGCCGCCCGGACACAGCTTAAACACAGCAAACTAAAGCTCAATCTTAGACTCACACCCTAAGCTGGAGTCACCGGATAAGGAAAAGCCACACACCATACACAACGGCCCCCACCCCAACCGGACAAACAACCATACAAACCCCGGACGATTGACCCTCCGGGACGCACAAGGAGAACCACCTCATGGCACGCCCCGCACTGCATACTTCCGCACAGACCACCAACCGTCGCTTCCGCACCGGCGCGGCAGCACTGTCTCTGGCAGCAATCGCAGCACTCGGCCTGAGCGCCTGCGGTGCCCAGAACACCTCTGCCTCCGCCCCGGCGCCCACCGCTACCGCGACCGCTAAGGCGTCCTCCACCGCCGACGCAGCAGTCAACGCGGGCAACGGTAAGGTCACCGTCAAGGCAAACGACGCAGCCTCCCCGAGTGCTACCGCAAGCAGCTCGCAGGGTACCGTCACCGTCAGTGAAGGCGGCGTAACCGTCAGCGGCGCTGATGGCACCGGGGTCACCGCAGACGCCAACGGTAATGTGACCGTCAACGGCGCAAACGGTACCGGTGTGACCGCAGGCGCTAGCGGCACCGCAACCGTCAACGGCGGCTCTGCATCGAACAACTCCGGTTCCTCCGCAAAGGTCGACGAGAAGGCCGGCGAAACCTCCGCCAAGAGCGGCTCGAACGGCTCTGGCACCGTGACCGTCGACAGCGGAACCGTCAGCGCAGCCAACGGCTACTCCCTCATCGAAATCAAGACCGACGGCGGCTGGTCCTACCACGCCCCCAACGGCGACATCATCGAGGTACGAGCTGACGGCTCCTGGGAGCGCGTTGGCGATGGAGGCGCCGTTGAGGTTGATGCTGACGGCTCCTGGGAACAGACCGGCGAGAACGGCGTAATCGAGGTAGAAGCTAACGGCACCTGGGAACAGACCGGCGGCAAAGGCGCGGTTAAGGTACCCAGCGTCCCCCTCAAGCCCGCCGGTGCTACCGTGGACCCCGTCAAGCCCGTCACTCCCCGTAACTAACTGATGTGACCAGCCGACAAACCGGGCAGAAACGTGGGATATCCCACCCGCTAGAATGCGGATAAACGCCCGCTGGCTCGGATAAAAGCCCCCAAACTCGATAGAATTAACGCGGTTGGTTACACCGATAATCGTTATGGAATCCCACAAGGATCCTGCGCACGACGCGAATACGTCGCAAACTAGCCGCACCATACTAACAACCACAAGGAGAAACAATGGCTATCGCCCCCGCAATGAAGAAGACCACCGCGGTTCTGTCCATCGCTTTCGCAGGCGCACTGGGCCTGAGCGCATGCGGCTCCCAGTCCTCTTCCACCACCGCGACTGCATCCGCATCCGCTTCGGCAACTGCCTCTGCGAGCGCGTCGGCTAAGGCACCCTCTGCAGCTGCAACCACCTCGGCTGCTTCCGCTTCCGCTACTGCAGACGTGAAGGTTGACAAGGACGGCAACGTCACCGTCAAGGCTAACGATGGCGAGGGCAACTCCGCAGACGTCAAGGTCGACAAGGACGGCAAGGTTTCCGTCGACGCTAAGGACTCCGAGGGTAACACTTCCAAGGCAGAGGCTGACGACAAGGGCAACGCTAAGGCAGAGTCCAAGGACTCCGAGGGTAACTCCTCCTCCGCAACCGTAGAGGGCGACGTCGTTGTTTCTGAGGACGGCGGCTGGACCATTCAGGGTGACGAAGGCCAGGTAGCTGTACAGGCTGACGGCTCCTGGAGCCGCCAGGACTCAAACGGCCAGGTCGCAGTCAAGGCTGACGGCTCCTGGAGCATCCAGGCTAACAGCGGCCTGCAGGCAACCGTGGACGCATCCGGTGAAGTAACCTCCATCATGGGTGGCGAGAAGTCCGACCTGAAGGCTCCGAAGGTTCCCGCAAAGCCCGCACAGGCTAAGGTCACCCCCGTCAAGCCCGCACAGCCCAAGTAAGCTGTAAAGAGCTAACAGCGGCTTGTGACGCTACCAGAGCGTAACAGCCCCTGACCTATAAGACGCCCCGTGCGCATCCGATAGTGATGCGTGCGGGGCGTTTTTGCGTCTTCAAACTTATGCTGAGAAGACCTAAGAGGAAGACCCGTAAGAGTAGCAGGGGAGGGGCCCGCCAGCGGCGCGGTAGTCCAGGAAGCTCTCAGGTCGCGGTGCTAGCATGATGGCGTACACCGCGGGCGTACCCGGTGTACTTCAACCACACTACGCACTGCGCCGTTGCAGAGCGGCGCATACAGAAAGAGAAACTACAGTGAAGAAGTCTATTGCTGTTCTGTCCCTGACCATTGCCGGTGCCCTCGGCCTCGTAGCCTGCGGCGGCAACTCCGGCACCAACTCCAGCCCCTCCGCGTCGGCAAGCGCGTCCGCTTCCGCAACTGCCTCCGCGCCTGCAAGCACCTCCGCAGCAGTAACCAGCAAGAGCACCACCTCTGCAGCAGCTGAAACCACCAAGGCAGAAACCAAGGCCACCCAGGGCACCATCAGCGCCCCCAGCGGTCTGCCCAGCGAAGCAACCGAAGCACTCAAGAAGGCTGAAGGGTCCGCCCAGCAGGCAGCCTCCGCAGGCTACACCGCCAGCAAGAAAGCCCTGGACGAGTTCAAGAACGAGGCCGGTGTGAAGAAGGCACAGACCAGCGACGGCACCGTCTACTACACCGATAAACTCGCTGCCTTCGAATCCAAGGACGGTGCTATTGTCACCATCCAGAATAACGGTGTGTGGACCAGCATGGACTCCAACGGTACAACCATCGTCGTGAAAGAGGACGGCTCCTGGATTAAGACCAACCCCAAGGACAACCTCTACACCGTTGTCAATGCAGACGGCACCGCATCCGTGCTGAACACCAAGACCTTCGAAAAGGCGACCGACGTCTCCACCATCGAGACCCCGAAGGCCCCCGGCCGTATCGACGGCTTCAGCGGCACCGCTAAGACCCCGGTCAAGCCCACCAAGATTGGTGACCTCTCCGAGGTTGCAGGCGCCAAGTAAAAACTAGTTCCTACCACCGGGCCGAACAGCCCGCCACAATAGGGACACCAACGCTCCGCGCGCATCTATACGTGATGCGTGCGGGGCGCTTTATATACCCACGAACCACCCGGAATATGACTTAATATGACAGGTCGTTAAGGCCCCAAGTCACAAAGCTCAACTCCCAGCGAACCACCCCCACCACGCTGGCATAATGGGGACAGCAAACCAACGCGCCCACACACGGCGCACCCAACAGGAGAGAAAACCATGAGCGAGAACACCACCCGCAACGTACGCGTGCGCGCCAGCGAACTCGAAGGCCGAGCCTGGCTCAACACCGGCGACAAAAACCTCACCCTGCAGGACCTTCGCGGCAAAATCGTTATTCTCGACTTCTGGACCCTCTGCTGCATCAACTGCCTACACGTCCTCGACGAACTACGCCCCCTCGAAGAAGAATTCTCCGACGTACTCGTCACCGTCGGCGTACACAGCCCCAAATTCGAGCACGAAGCCGACCCCGTAGCGCTCGCCGCAGCCGTCGACCGCTACCACATCACCCACCCCGTACTCGACGACCCCGAACTGACCACCTGGCAGGCATACACCGCCCGCGCATGGCCCACCCTCGTCGTCGTCGACCCCGAAGGCTACATCGTCGCCCACCTCTCCGGCGAAGGCCACGTACAGGGCCTCACCTCCCTCGTGCGCGAGCTCGTCGCCGAGCACGAGGCGAAGGGCACCCTGCACCGCGGCGACGGCCCTTACGTACCCCGCCCCAAGGCAGCCGGCACCTACGCCTTCCCCGGCAAAGCCATCGAACTGCCCGCCGAATTCGGCCCCGCAAACCTCTTCGGCAACCGCGAACGCACCTACCTCGTCGCAGACACCGCACGCCACCGCATCCTGCAGGTAGCAGCCGACCTCAACACCGTCATCAACACCTACGGCGGCGGCGACGACCCCGTGAACCACCCCGTCAAGGGCCACGTCGACGGCACCGGCACCGAAGCACGCTTCAACGAACCCGCCGGCCTCGCCCTCGTACCCGAAAACCTACGCGAACAGCTCGGCTACGACGTGCTCGTCGCCGACACCGTCAACCACCGCCTGCGCTCCCTCAACCTGCGCACCGGCGAAGTACGCACCCTCGCGGGTAACGGCGTGCAGCGCGTCATCGACGGCGACAACGCCGTCACCGGCGACCCCAACCACATCCCCGCCGGCGTGCCCGCCACCGAAATTGCGCTCTCCTCGCCCTGGGATGCGGTCTACTCCCGCGAAGCCGGCCAGTTCATCATCGCCATGGCAGGTACCCACCAGCTCTTCGGCTACGAACCCGTCACCGGTGCCGTCAGCATCTTCGCAGGCTCCGGCGTCGAGGGTCTCGCCGACGGCCCCGCCGCCGAAGCCTGGTTCGCCCAGCCCTCCGGCATCATCGAAGCCCGCGACGGCAGCCTCTGGGTCGCCTGCTCCGAAACCAGCGGCCTGCGCCACGTCACCTTCACCGAGGACGGCGTACAGGTCACCTCCGCAGTCGGCAAGGGCCTGTTCGACTTCGGCTTCGTGGACGGCGACTCCGACACCGCCCGCATGCAGCACCCCCTCGGCCTGACCGAACTGCCCGACGGATCCATCGCAGTCGCAGACACCTACAACGGCGCCATCCGCCGCTGGGACCCGGTGACCGGCACCCTCGGCACCCTCGAACGCGGCCTCGACGAACCCTCCGACCTGCTCGTCGAAGAAGTACCCGGCGAAGAACCGCGCCTCATCATCGTCGAAACCAACGCACACCAGCTCGTGCGCGCCTCCATCCCCGCGAAGGCACAGCACGTCGACGAAGGCGCCATCACCACCGCACGCCCCTCCACCAAGCTCACCGGCGGCACCCTCGAATTCACCTCACGATTCACCGTGCCCACCGGCCAGAAGCTCGACACCCGCTGGGGCGACCCCACGCAGCTGAAGATCTCATCCACCCCCGAGAACTTCATCCTGGAAGGCGCCGGCACCTCCACCGGACTGACCCGCACCCTCGTACTCAACCCCGAAATCACCGAGGCGGTCCTGCACATCACCGCCCGCGCCGCCGCCTGCGACGGCACCCCCGACGGTGACATCCCCGAGCACGCAGCATGCCACCTCTACCAGCAGGACTGGGGTATTCCCGTCATCGTGACCGGTGACGAGGTAGACGAAAGTGAACTCGTCCTGGACCTGCGCGGTATCAACTAGGAACCTATAAAAGAATCAAGGGTCAGTATTATCCTCGCTCCTACAGGGGCACCCGTCCTCGCTTCGCTCGGACACCCTGATGTCGCTACGGATAATACTGACCCTATTTCTGTTGTGCCGCCCTGATACCGCTGCGGATAGTGACGGTTCCCTTTGCACTTTTAGGATTGTGGGACGCGAAAGGGCCGGGTCATCCTCGCTCCTACAGGGAACCCGTCCTCGCTTCGCTCGGACACCCTGATGTCGCTACGGATAACACCGGCCCTTTCTCAACCCGTATAAGCTACGAGCCAGTATGCTCTTCGCTCCTACAGGGAACCCGTCCTCGCTTCGCTCGGGCACCCTGATGTCGCGTTCAGAGCATACTGGCTCTCGCTGTTCGTTCTTAGAAGGAGACTCGGACCGCCTTCGCATCCGCCTCCACCGACGCCTTCAACGTAAACGGAATCTCCTTCTGCACCTGCGAACGCGCACCCGTATACAAATCCAACTGAGTAAACGACACCTTTGCCGTACCCGACATCGGCTTCAACGACCACACACCCGCCGAACTCACACTCACCTGCGGATCTGCAACCTTCTCAACAGACCACTTCACCTCAGAATCCACACGGCCCGTAAACGCATACTCAAAAGGGCACCCACCAGGATAAAGAGTGCTCTGCTGCGTACACTTCTTCAAATAATCCTGCACCTGCTCCTTCACCGACGACAACGCATTATCACTCGGCTTCAACTCCATACGCACCGAATGATTCGCGTCCTGCGCCGTCACCACCTCATTCACCTTCTGCGCCGTATACACCGTCGAATCATACGACACCGCATACACGCCCGGATAAAACACAGGGAACGACGCCACACCCTTATCCACCGCAACCTTACGGTTATTAATCGTCGCAGCCTCCACACCCTGAATATTCACCTTCACCGACGGCAAAGACGCCTCATCAATAGCCCACTTATCAAAAAAGCCCCAATGCGTACCCGAACGGTGCAAACGAAAATCCGTATGCTGCTGCGAACCCTCCAACGTATAGGACGCACGCACCGTCGCATGCTCACCATCCTCGCTGGTCTCCACCACCTCATACGACACCTCACCCAACGAAGACACCGAACGCCTCAAAGCATCCCCATCAAGCAAAGATGCGTCACCCTCAGGAATCTGCGCACCCAACAAACCACGAGCATACGAACCATTACCCGTACGCAACGCATGAAAATACTCCCGCACCTGACCCGTCGGACCATACACCAGCTTATTCGTCATAACCAGCGCCGCAGCAGCCACAGAAACCGCCACCACAACACCGACCATCCACATTGCCAGAACCCGCTCCACGGGAGAAAAATTACGCATAGAACCAGAGTAACGCAGGTAGTCCGCTAGGTTTCACGCACCGCACACACTAAAGTTGTGTATATGGCAGAACGCGCTCACGAAGTCCCCGCCAAATACGGCGAAGTCAACGAACTATTCCACCCCCGCATGCGCTCCTACGGCAGGCGCATCGAAGCGGCACTCCCCGGCACCATCGTGCTCCTCGCCGCGCTCGCCTTCATCTTCTACAAGCGACCCGCCCTGCCGTACACCATCTTTGTACTGCTCATCGGCACCATCGCAGGCGTAAACCTCTACTCAGTCCTCAAACCCACCATCATCGTCATCACCAAAACCCACGTGCTCCGCGCACGCACCTTCGGCTGGTTCGCCGTACCCCTCGAAAACATCGACCACACCATCTTCGCCGAAAAGCTCTACCCCAAAAAAGCATACGGCCAGAAACTCAAAACCGTCGCCGGCCGCCTACGCTACCGCAGCTTCCCCGCCATGTGGGCCGTCGACAAAGACGGCAAACAGCTCATGCGCATCGACGGCCGCGTCTGGGACGGCAAAACCATGCGAGAAGTCTCCTCCAAACTCTCCGCCCAAACCACCATCTACAAGCAGATCAACGTGGTCAACATGGACAAAGAACACAAGGGACTCATCACCTTCAACGAACTGCACCCCGGCTGGCGCTCCAGCCTCATGACCGCACTCGCCGTCATCATCGTGGCAATCCTCTTCGCCGCATCCTTCATGCCCGAAGAACTCGCCCGCACCATCTACCTCATCCACTAGAACACCCATTCTTTAAAGTTCTTCTGGATGCGCTTCTTGAGGATACGCAAAGGCCCGGCACCTACCCCACACGGGGCAGGCGCCGGGCCTTTTCATACGCTTAGCTATATACGCTTAGCGTGCTCGTTTCAGATGCGAGCCTAGCTCGCCGGGCGCGACAGCACCGCCACCAAAAACTCCGAAGAACCCTCAACAAACGGGTGCATCTGCCACGACGAATACGTGTTATCCACGTTCAGACCGACCTCGCGAGCATCCGCCAAGAACTGCTCAAACGCGTAGTCACGGCCCGGACCCGAACCGTAACCCACGACAGCACGGCCACCCGGCACCAGCACGCGACGGAAATTCTCCACCACAGGCTTACGAGTCGAACGAGCCAAGAAACCCATCACATTACCCGCACACACCAGCAGCTCAAAACCATTCTCCTCCGTGGCATCACCCTCAATACCCAGAACCTCCGGCAAATCCACCAGATCAGCCGTAATCCAAGTAGCCTCCGGGCAGACGCGGCGCGCCTCCTCAATCAGCTCAGGATCAATATCAACACCCGTCACACGGTGACCCAACGCGTGCAACTGCTTACCCACACGACCAGGACCCGAACCCGCATCAAGAATCTTCGCGCCACGAGAAGCCAACGCATTCACCAGACGAGACTCACCCGCCATATCATTACCCTCAGCCTCCATCGCCTTGAAACGGTCAATGTACCACTGCGAATGATTCGGGTTGCTCTCCTTGCGGACCAGCCACAAGGACTTCTCACGCTCGCCCGGAGCGTTGAAACTCATCATTGCCATAAAAACTCCTTAGACAGGGTTGAGGACGCGCCAGCCACCAGGCAAGGTGACTACGGCGTATAAGCGGTGTGTGCGCTACGTACTAGCATAGCCCCACCCGGCACCTGCCGGTAAGGGCAGTAAGAGCCGGACGGGGCTACGGGAGGGCAGCCGCGGCAAGGGCGCGTTTAGAGGTGATCGCCACCAGTATTCGACGTACCCTCAGCAATCGCCTTACGCATCTGCTCCTGGCGCTCCTCCTCAGCCAGACGAGCAGCCTCAGCGAACTGCTCCTCAATATCGGTCAGCAGCGCCTCAACCTCCTCCTTACCAGCCACCGGGCCGCCAGCAATCAGACCATCAGCACCCAAAACCACAGCCAACGGCACACCATTACCAAAATTCGCGCGCGCACCAGCATCACGGTCAATCAGCGGAGTCAAACCCTCCGGCAACGTACCCGCATTACGCGAGGTCTGCAACGACTCCAGGCTCGAATACACCGGATGCAACGCCACCTGCGGCAGACGCTCCTGCCACGAAGACATCGTCTTCAAAAACTTCACACAACCAGCACACGTCGCCGACACAAACACCAGCATACGCGCCTGATTCTTAGCCAACGCACGCATATTCGTGTGACGGCCATTCTCCAGGTACAGCGCCGCATGAGGAATCGGCATACGAACATACTGCTCCTCGCCGTTCTCGTCATACACCGGCTCCGGCAAAATCACTTCAGCCTGCGGCTCCGGCTGCGCCAGAGCATCACCGCGGCGAACAGCCTCCAACGTCAACGCAATCAGCGCCGCACCAAAAACCCAAGTCCAGCCGCTAACGCCCAGACCCAGCAGAGTCGACACAACACCCGTGCCGCCCTTCAACGCACTCGCATGCGCGCCAGCCGCCGCCAACAGCAACGCAACATTACGGATCAGCGTGTAACGGCTCACCGGCGCAGTCGACTCAGAACCAAAACAATTACAACCGGCAGTACGACCCGTCGCCAGCGCGCGCGCAATCACCACCGTATAGAACAGCATCAGAATCAACGCCAAACCCGAAGCAATCACAACAGGCAAACGCACCGGCGACAACAGCAGGACGGCGGCTAGGGCAATCTCGAACCACGGCAGGACAAGCGACACCGCACGGGCCGGCGCAATCTTCTCCAAACCAAGATTCTGAATACCAGTCACGGTACTCTGAGGGTCCTTCGCCTTAGCAATACCGCTAACGAGCAGAGTTAGGGCGATGAGAGCCGTGCACAAAACAAGCGGCACAGTAGGGACGGTGAGCATAAAACTCCTAGAGTGAGTGTGCGAAAACAGGAGGCGGCAGGGCAGTTCTCAGGCAGAATAAACCGCGCGATGTGCCGCCGTGTTATACACGATTTTACGCCCTGCACATGGGGAAACCGTCTCTACAGTGCCGTGAGGCGCACCCCGTACTCGCTCGCCAGCTGCTCATACGCCTGCACGAAGCGCTGCGCACGCGCACCCGAGGCACAGAAAACACCCACCCGCTGGTCGCGCACCGACTCAAACAGACTCAGCAGTTCCGCGGGCACGCGGTCTGCCGGCAGTAGCGAGCCGTCAGCGTCAGCCAGCGGCGATAACGGGTAATGCAACGAGCCCTCATGCTTCACCGACTCCTCACGCTCAGGTACCTCACGCACATCCAACAGCACCTGTGGAACCTCATGCGCCGACAAATCCACCGGCACCACACGCACCGGATCCGGCACCGCCCCAAACGACGTACACGTACCCGACAAGGCATCATAGGTCAGCAAGCTACCCGCCGCCGTCGGCAAGCCGCTCACATGCTTGAGCACCTCCGTCGCCATCAGCGAACCAACCACCGCCGTCGTCGCACCCAAGACACCGGCAAGTGCGCAGGACTCCACCGTCTGCGGAATCGTCGGAAAAATATCACGCAAATGTGCACCATCCGGCTCAAAAAGACTCACCGACCCGCCAAAACGCAGCACCGTGCCCCACACCAGCGGCAGACCCGCAAGCTGCGCAGCATCCGCAATCAGATACTTCGATGCAAACGTATCCGTACAATCCACCACACAATCCGGTGCCGACGCGGCGAAAAGATCCAAAATCCAGGACGCATCCACATGCCGAATCGTTGTCTCAACCGTCAACGACGGGCACAAATCCAAGGCACGGCGCGCCGCAACCTCCGCCTTCGGCTCACCCACATCAGGCACCCCAAAAAGCGGCTGACGCTGAATATTCGACAGCTCCACCGAATCAGAATCCACAATATGCAGATACCCCACGCCAGCCGCCGCCAACGCCTGCACCACCGGACAGCCCAAACCGCCAGCACCAATCACGAGCACACGAGCCGCCGCGACCGCGTCCTGATCAAAACCGGGGAGGCGACGCTGACGGTCCGTGCGCTCGCGATCCAGACGCGCATGCTCCGGATTCACTGGGGTAGGGGAGAGGTTTACATCCACGAGACGAAACCCTCCGACGGCGACGATGCCTTCGCGTGCTCACGCACCGGAATACGGCCCGCCTCACGCGCCAACGCGCCCGCCTGCACCGCAAACTTCATCGCCTGAGCCATCGCCACCGGATCCTCAGCACGATTCACCGCCGACGCCAACAACACCGCATCACAACCCAGCTCCATCGCCAGCGCCGCGTCGGAGGCGGTACCCACACCGGCATCCAGCACCACCGGAACCTGCGCGCGAGAAGCAATCAGCTCAATATTGTGCGGATTCAAAATGCCCAGACCGGTACCAATCGGCGCGCCCAACGGCATGACCGCGGCAACGCCCGCATCCTCCAGACGGGCTGCAGCCACCGGGTCGTCAGAGGTGTACGCGAGCACCGTGAAATCCTCCGCCACCAGCTGCTCGCAAGCACTCAGCAGCTCCACGGTGTCCGGTAGCAGGGTGTCTTCGTCATGAATGATCTCGACCTTCACCCAGGAGGTGCCCAGCGCCTCGCGGGCGAGCATCGCAGTCATCACCGCATCCGCTGCGGTGCGGCATCCGGCAGTATTGGGCAGCGGCGCAATATTGAGCTTCTGCAGAAGCGGAAAAATGGGGGTGCCTGCGGCGTGACGGCGCATGGCAACAGTCGTCATTTCGGTGCCGGAGGCGATGAGTGCCTGCTCGAGCAGGTCCATGCTGGTTGCGCCTCCGGAGCCCATGATGAGGCGGGAGGTGAAGGTGCGGTCGCCGATGGTGAGCGGTGTGAGGCTCATGAGTTCTCCTCTGTGGGAACGTCTAGATAACGGGGTTTAGGTGCGTGGGCGCGGCGGTGCGCCCGGTGTAGAAAGAAAACCGAGAATGGCTGTTCTTTTTGCCGGTGGGTATTTGCCGGTGGTTTGCCAGTACAAGCTGGAGGATTAGCCACCCTGTACAGCGGTGAGGGCATCCACCCTGTCGCCCTCGCTCAGCGGCACATCCAGCCACGTGGAACGGGGCACGATACTGCGGTTAAGTGCGACAGCCACACCATTTTCGGTACCGAACTGGTCCATGACAAGGTCAAATACGGTGCGGGCGTTGGTGGTTAGCGGCTCGCCGTTGTAGGTGATGATCATGCGGAATCCTTTCGTGAGTGCGCCGGGTGCACCCGGCTGGGGTGTTTAGTGGGCGAATCGTGCCGGGTCGCACGCCTGCATGATGGGCGGAATCTCAGCCCCGCAGGCGACCTCCGCGCCGACCTTGCCGGCGAGCGCGGCAAGCAGAATACCGTGGCGGAAATAGCCCGTGGACACGAGCTGGCGGGTGCCGTCGGTGCGAGTGCGGTGCCCAAAGATGGGCAGGTCGTCCGGGGTGCCGGGGCGGGCGCCGACGTTCGCCTCCAGAAGCTCGCACTCTTCAACGGCGGGCACCAGGCGGATTGCGTCACGCAGCAGCTGGTGTACGCCGTCAATGGCGGGGAGGGTGCGGTGGTCTTCGCGGCTGGTCGCGCCGATGCACAGCTCCCCGTCGGGGCGGGGGATGAGGTAGACGGGGCGGGAGTTCACGTATCCGCGCACCACGTGCTTGAGGACGGGCCGCGGGGCACGCAGGCGCAGAATGTCCCCGTAGACGGGGCGTAGCGGGTAGTCCCCGTGCAGCGTTGCCCCTAGTCCGGTGCAGATAATGTCGCCAGCGTCCGGGTCGGTGACCCGTTCGGTGCTGAAGGTGACACCGCGGCGGGTGAGCGCGTCTTTGAGGGCGCGCCTCATGAGCCGCGGGTGCAGCTGGTGGTCGCTGGGGATGCTCACGGCACCGGCAATGCGCGGCGCCAGGAGCGGTTCGAGGGTGCGCGCCTGCGTGGGCGTGACGGGGTCTGCGGGGCGGTTCAAATCCTGGTAGTAGGTGCGGGTGCGCTGCAGGTGCTCGGCGTCGGCACGGTCGGCGGCGACGATGAGCGTGCCGGTGGTGTCATAGCCGGTGGGCAGGTCGGTGGCGCGGCTGAGCCGCTCCATGAGGGAGGGGTAGGCATCAGCGCTAGCGGTCATGAGGGGGAAGAGCTCGTCCTGCTGGAATTGCACTTCTGCGATGGGTGCGAGCATGCCGCCGGCGTAGTGGCTGGCGGCAGGGTAGAGCGCCGTGCCGTCCTCGGCGGTGCCGTAGTCGCCGGTGCCAGCGTCGATGAGGTGCACGCTTTCGCCGCGTTCGGTGAGCTCAAACGCGGTGGTGAGACCAATGATTCCGCCGCCAATAATGGTGATGGTCATGGCTATGCCTTCAGTGCGGGGTTGTCGACGAAAGCGCGGACCATGGCGATTCCGGCAACTCCGGTGGTGCGGATGGCGGGGCAGTCTTCGGGGGTGATGTCGCCGATAGCTACGGTCGGCACGGCGGACAGTTCGGCAAGTTCGCGGAGCCCGTCAATGCCCAGGGGCGGGCGGTTGGACTGCTTGGTGGGGCTGGGGCGGAACGGCCCGGTGCCAATGTAGTCGATGAGGTGCGCAACCTTGTTGGATTCTTCGACGAGCTGTCGGGTACCGGTGGTCAGGCCGATGATTGCGTCGGTGCCGAGGAGGGCGCGGGCGTCGGCTACGGGCAGGTCGTCTTGACCGATGTGCACGCCGTCAACGCGCACGCCGCGGGCACGCAACGCGAGGGCGACGTCTACACGGTCGTCGATGAGGAGGGTCTGGTGCGGCTGGATGATGCCGGCGATAGCCTCGGTGAGCTGGTAGAGCTCGCGCGCGCTGATGGGTTTGGACCTGACTTGGATGCAGGTAGCGTGTTTGGCTGCCCGGACGGTTTCGAGGGGGTTATCGCCTGTGACGAGGTAGAGGTTCAGGTCGAGGGGGCGTGCGGGGGTGGTGTAGGGGTGCGTTTCGCGGGTCATGCGGGTCTACGATTCGTCGTCGAGTAGATGTTTTTGAGAAATTCTCTCATCGAATTTCTGTGGTTAGGTTAGCACAGCTGCGTGGTGAGTTGAACATTCTTCAAGTGTTTTGATGCGTCTCGCGGGGTGTGTTCCTCGCTCATGAATGGGAAGACCGGCGCGCTATACACTTCCTTCGCTCCTGCAGGAGCTAGGAACATACCGCCTCGACCCGTCCAACCCAAGCCGCATCTCCTAAACCCTTAGCCCAACCGCCACATCCAACCCAAAAAATAAAGCCCAAACCGTGAAGTCCGGGGCTTGTGGAGCGGCTGACGGGAATCGAACCCGCGTATCAGGCTTGGGAAGCGTGCGCTCTACCATTGAGCTACAGCCGCATCTTTTTCAGTGTATCGCGTCTGCTTGCCGGGGGTGAAATGTGTCGCGGCGCTTGTTGCCGGTGTAGCCGGGGTTGAAATGTGATGTAGGACTGTGTGCTGGGGCTGGTGGATGCCTGCACGTGGGTGGTGTTTGCCAGGTATCCTTTAAGCGTGCTTATTTCAGATCGCGATATTCGTCAAGAGATTGCTGATGGGCGCATCGTTCTTGAACCGTTCGATGAGTCGATGATTCAGCCTGCAAGTGTGGACGTGAGGATTGATCGTTTCTTCCGTCTGTTCGATAACCATAAGTACCCGCATATTGATCCTGCTCAGCCGCAGGAGGATTTGACGCGCCTGGTTGAGGTGGCTCCTGATGAGCCGTTTATTCTGCATCCGGGTGAGTTTGTGTTGGGTTCTACGTATGAGAAGGTGACTCTGCCTGATGATGTGGCTGCCCGCCTGGAGGGTAAGTCGTCGTTGGGTCGTTTGGGTTTGTTGACTCACTCTACGGCTGGTTTTATTGATCCTGGTTTTTCTGGGCATGTGACGCTTGAGTTGTCGAATGTGGCGACTTTGCCGATTATGTTGTGGCCGGGTTCTAAGGTTGGTCAGTTGTGTTTCTTCCGTTTGAGTAGCCCGACTGAGCATCCGTATGGTTCTGGTGCGTATGGTAACCGTTACCAGGGTCAGCGTGGCCCGACTGCTTCGCGTAGTTATTTGAATTTTCATCAGACGATGATTCCTGCGGATAGTTCTGTGGAGTCTTAGTCTTTCCCGTTTTGGGGTGCGGGCGTGCAGGCTGTGTGTTTGTGCGCCCGCGTTGGGCGGTTTTTCCGTCTGTTGTGCTCGTGCGTTCACTCGCGTGCGGGTTTTTATCTCTCACTCTCTAAGGATTTTTGATGAATCTGAAGCCTGTTGTTCTGCGTGTTGCTGGCGCGGAAGTTTCTTTGTATCTGATTGATATGTCGGACTCTTTTGTGGAGCGTTTTAAGAAGGCGTGGGAGCCTCTTGCTCCGGAGTTTTTTGATACTCCTGATGAGGCGTATGCTTCGTTGTCTCGTTTTGATCAGGTGATGTTGGTTCATGCGCCGACTGATGAGTCGGTGATGGATTTGGCGAATCCGTTGATGGGTTCGTTTGATAAGGTTTCGACTCTGCGTGTGGCTGATGATGATTCGGGTATGCAGGATCTGACGAGCCGTATTACGTTGGCGATGATTGAGCAGCTGGTTGGTCGCGGTGTGATGTTGCATGCGGCTGTTATTGGTGACCCTGAGTCGAAGCGTGCTGTGGCGCTGGTGGGTGTTTCTGGTAGCGGTAAGACGACTGCGTCGCGTTTCTTGGGTTCGAAGTTTGCGTACTTGACTGATGAGACTGCGATTATTTCGGATGAGGGTGTTGTGTCGCCGTATCCGAAGCCGCTGTCTGTGATTGTTGACCCGAATGCGCCGAAGGATCAGCAGAACCCGGTGGATCTGGGTCTGAACGTGGTTGATCGTGATGACCGCAGCTATGAGCTGTCGCGTATTGTGTTCATTTCTCGTGATGATTCGGCTTCTGAGCCGTATTTTGAGCGTGTTCCGTTGCATGAGGCTCTGGTGTTCTTGAGTGAGCAGAGCTCGGGTTTGGCGCGTCACCCTGAGGGTGTTGTGTCGCTGGCTAAGCTGGTGGAGCGTTGCGGTGGCGTGTGGCGCCTGGTGTACTCGGAGATTGAGGATACTCTGCCGCTGGTTCAGGATCTGCTGAATGGTGGTGAGCTGCCGAATGCTGATGAGGTTGAGAAGCTGGAGAAGTACACGGTTGAGGATCACCTGCCGGGTGTGTTCTTGAACGGTACGATTGCGGTGTCTCGTATGCCGGGTACTTCGGGTGTGCGTGTGGGTGAGGACGGCCCGTTCTTGCTGCTGTGTGACACTGAGCTGAATGAGCTGTCTGATTTTGCGGCTGAGTGCTGGCTACAGGCTGAGGGCGACATTTCGTACGATGACCTGTTTGCGCGTTTGGCTGAGATCTTTGAGGGTCTGCCGCCGGAGGCGTATGACGAGAACCTGAGCGCTATGGCGGCTGGTTCGATGCTGTGGGTCCGTGTGATTGATGATCCGCTGATTGATGACGCGACCTGGGCTCAGCTGACTAGCGATGAGGTTCTGGATGAGGAAGAGCAGCAGATTGCGCTGGATTCCTCTGAGGACGCTGCCTCTGACGATGAGGACGACGTGGTGGAGGACTAGCCACTGCGGCTCTCTGGCGCGTCTATCAGGCGCGGCTCGCTGAGCTCCGTCTGATGGGCACTGCTTAAGCACAAGGGAGGGGCGGGTAGAAGATGATCTTCTACCCGCCCCTCCCTGTGTGTTTGCAAGGTCGCGTTTGCGGGGTTTGCAGGATGCTTAGCCCTGCGACGCCTCACAGGGCAAAACCTTACTGTGCTGCCTTGTCGCGGCGCTTCTGTTCACGCTTCTGCTCGCGGCGAGCCGCACGCACACGCAACGCGCCGGGCGCCTTCACCGGCAGCAGCAGGAGCAGACCCGCCACCACAACGATCAGAATACCGAGCACACCCCAAATCTGCGCGCCCATGATGCTCACGCACAGACCGAACAGCATCGGCGCCAGGAAGCTCGTGGCACGACCGGTGGTCGAGTACAGGCCGAACAGCTCACCCTCAGTGCCGGGATCAGCCAGGCGAGCCAGGAACGTGCGTGACGCCGACTGCGCCGGGCCCACGAACAGGCACAGCAGCAGGGCGCATACCCAGAACACGCCCGGCTGAGGGAAGAACAGCAGCGGGGTAGCCGCCAAAATAATGCCGACCAGCGAGATAACAATAATCGCCTTCGGGCCCAGGTAGTCATCCAGGTAGCCGCCCAGGATCGCGCCAGCCGCGGCGACAGCGCTACCGGCAATACCGAACAGAATCACCTCGGAAGTACTGAAACCGAACGTGCCCGCCGCGAGAATACCGCCGAACGTGAAAATACCGGACAGACCATCACGGAACACCGCCGAAGCAATCAGGAACCACAGGGTCTGCGGGGACGTCATCTTCAGCCGCTTAATGGTGCGCCACAGCGCCTTGTAGGAGGCGAGCAGACCGCCCTGACGGGCCGGGGAGAAACGCTCCAGACCCAGCTCCAGGAAACGCAGCTCGCGGGTGGGTAGCACCTCCGGCAGGAAGCGCTCGCGGGTGCGCATACGCACCAGTAGCGGCACGCAGAAGAAGAGGCACCAGGCGGCGGCGAACAGTGCGACCGCACGGATATTCAGGGCGTTCTCGGTGGTCAGGCCGAGCACCTCGGGGGTAAGCACAAAACCCCACAGCACCACAGCCAGCGCCAGGATGCCGCCAATGTAGCCGGCAGCCCATCCGGCGCCCGAAATCTTACCGATATTCTCCGGGTGGGAGATACGCGGCAGCACGGCGTTATAGTTCACGTACGCGAACTCGCTGAACACGCTCGCCGCAGAAATCAGGGTGACACCCAGCCACAGGTACTGCGGGGTGGGGGCCACGAAGAAGCACGCCGCCATCGAACCGACCAGCAGCATGGTGTTCACACCGAGCCAGAAAATACCGCGGCCGGACTTGTCATTACGCTGACCGGTGACCGGCGCCAGGATAGCAATCAGGAAACCGGCAATGGTCAGACCCAAAGACAGCGCCGAAGAGGTCTCTTCGGGCGTGCCGAAGTAGCTGCTGGTCAGGTACACGGTGAAGATGAAGGTCGTCATAATCGAGTCGAAGCTCGACGAACCAACATCCCACATGACCCAGGACGCGATTGAACGGCGGCTATTCGCGTGGTCAACGACCCTACGCTGAGCCTTCGTCTTAGGGCGGGGAGAAGAAATAGTCATAGTTGTGCTTTCAGGTGCCGAGGTGGCGCTTCAGCGCAGCGGCGGCATGAAACCGGCTGAAGTAAGCGGGCGTGCTGAAGAGGGAACACCAGGCGGTACGTACCGAGTGGAGATACGTACCGCCTAGTTCATGAACTTTCGCGCGGAAGGCGCAAAGTCTTAGTTGAAGAAACGACGCTGCAGGCGAGCAATACCGAAGCTCACCACAGCACCCACGACGGAGGTCAGAACGGTCCAGAGGATGACCTGACGCAGGGTGTCTTCAGACTCGTGGGAAATGGCGGGAGGCTGGTTACCGGTAGCCTTGGTCCAGGCTGCGCCCAGGCCCTTACCAACCAGGGCAACTGCGCCCATGTTGATACCCGCAATAGCAAGCTTAGCGACGGGGTTCATGTGTATCTCCTTAGCTGTATACGATGCGGCGTCTTGCCCGTGAACCCCTTCGGGGTTGGGTGAGAAAAGAGCGCCACTCCCTAGCGTATAGGGTTTAAGGCGTTCGTGCCGCCTTGGAACCTCTCCGTCCCAAAATTGTACACCGTGCAATTCTGTGATGTGGGCAGAAGAGCGAAACAAAAAGCGGTAAATTGGCACGAACACCCAGACACGCCTACAATCGAACCTGGGCTTCCACCCGCACCACAACGGTACGGACAAGGAACCCCACACGACAGGGGAGCGCCACCGAGGCGCTGAGAGTGCTAAGCAGACCCTCGAACCTGATCCGGTTAGTACCGGCGTAGGGAGTCGAATTTCTTCTCAATGCCCTCGTCCATTAAGAGGGCGAGGACATTCCCCTTCCAACGACGGAAGGACCACCAATGTCACAGAACGTAACCCCCGCCTCCCAGGCATCTACCCAGGCAGAGAAGAAGCCGAACCTGCGCTGGCGAGTCAATGAAATCGTCATCGCCGCAGTGATCGCTGTAGCTTGCGCCGTCATCTTCTGGATCTGGGACATCGCAGTCGGCCCCGCCGCCAAAACCGCACTCGTAGCAGCACCCGAATTCCGCCCCATCGTTGCCGGCGCATGGCTGCTCGGCGGCACCCTCGGCGGCCTGCTCATCCGCAAGCCCGGTGCCGCACTCTTCGGCGAAATCGTCGCAGCATTCATCTCCGTACTCTTCACCGGCGGCGCGTGGAGCGGCGAAATCCTGATCGCCGGCCTCTTCCAGGGCATCGGCGCTGAAATCGCCTTCGCAATCTTCCGCTACCGCCGCTGGAACGCAACCGTCGCCCTCTTCGCCGGTGCGCTCAGCGGCCTGTTCATGGGCGTTAACGAAATCTTCATCTACTACCCCGACATGGAACCGGTCAAGGCAATCATCTACGTAGCATGCGCTGTCATCTCCGGCGCAGTTATCGCAGGCTTCCTGGCGTGGATTCTCGTGCAGAACCTCGCCAAGACCGGTGTGCTCTCCTCGCTGGCATCCGGCAAGACCCGCCGCTAACCACCAGCAACTAGTCACTCACCACTCGGCACACTACAGCAGCCACACAAAAGGCTAAGGAACCATCATGGAAGCAACACCGCGCGGGGCACGCATCGAGCTCAACAACTTCAGCTGGCACCACCCCGGCCGCCCAGAACCCGTCATCAGCGGACTCAACCTCACCATCAACCCCGGTGAAAAAGTCCTGCTACTGGGCACCTCCGGCGCCGGCAAATCGACGCTCCTGCACGCCATCGCCGGTGTGCTCCACGATGACGACGGCGAATCCGCCGGCGGCACCATCACCCTCAACGGCCAAGACCCCGCCGAAGCACGCGGCACCGCGGGCATGATGCAGCAGGACCCCGAATCCTCCATCGTCATGGCAACCGTCGGCAACGACGTAGCGTTCGGCCCCGAAAACCTGCGCGTACCCCGCGAAGAAATCTGGGGCCGCGTCACCGAAGCCCTCACCGCAGTAGGGCTCAACCACCTGCCCCTCGACCACCCCAGCAGCGCGCTGTCCGGCGGGCAGAAGCAGCGCCTCGGCCTGGCGGGCATCCTCTCGATGCACCCCGGCGCCATGATCCTCGACGAACCCACCGCCAACCTCGATCCCTCCGGCGTGCAGGAAGTCCGCGACAGTATCCTTACCGCTGCGGAGGCGACCGGCGCGACCCTGCTCGTCGTAGAACACCGCGTGAGCATCTGGGCGCCGCACATGGACCGCATTATCGTGCTTGGCGAAGGCGGCACCATCACCCACGACGGCGCACCCGACACCGTACTCAGCCAAGCCCGCCAAGAACTTATCGACGCGGGTGTGTGGGTACCCAACTACGTGCCGCGTGCACCGCAGACCGGCGACGCTGTAACCGGCGAGGCGCTACTTCGCGCCGAAAACCTCAGCATCACCCGCGCACAACCCACCCCCAAACAACGACGCGCACGCCGCCGCACCATCAAACGCCTCGGCGACACCCCCGCACCCGCACCCACCAACCTGCCCGTCCTACGCAGCGGCATCAACCTCACCCTGCACGCCGGCGAACACCTCAGCGTGCTCGGCCCCAACGGCGCCGGCAAATCAACCCTAGCCCTCACCCTCGCAGGGCTCCTCACCGCACCCGACGGCACCCTCACCGCCACCGACGCGCTGCGCAATCATGGTGGCGAGCCCGCCCACTGGGACGTGCCCACCTGGACCCCCGCCCAAATGCTCAGCCGCATCGGCTACGTCTTCCAAGAACCCGAATACCAATTCATCCGCGGCACCGTACGCGAAGAACTCGAACTCGGCCCCCGCCGACTCGCCGCACTCAACCGCGAACCCCTCAACGAAGACGAGCTCACCACACGCACCGACGAGCTGGCGGCCCGCCTGCGCCTCACCCACCTGCTCGACGCCAACCCCTTCACCCTCTCCGGCGGCGAAAAACGCAGGCTCTCCGTCGCCTCCGCGCTCGCCACCGCACCGCGAATCCTCATCCTCGACGAGCCCACCTTCGGCCAAGACGCACGAACCTGGGCCGAACTCGTCGACCTCATCCGCGAACTCCTCGCAGGCGGCACCGCCGTCATCTCCATCACCCACGACGAAGACTACACCGCCGCACTCGGCGGCAACCACATCACCCTCGAAGCCACCACAACCCCCGGAAAGGAGAACGCATGAACACCGACTTCTTCGGCACCATCGACCGAACCAGCTACTTCAGCACCCTCAACGCCGGCGTAAAACTCATCGTCTCCTTCACCCTCATCATCGCCGCACTCATCGTGCGCGACCCCCTCACCTCCGGAATCCTCTTCGCCCTCGAACTGCTCGGATTCATCCTCGTCGGATTCCGACCCGTCAACGTCCTCGCCCGCTTCTGGCCCATCCTCATCGCCGTCATCACCACCGGCTGGTCCGTCGCCATGCTCAGCGCCAAAAGCGGCACCACCATCCTCGACCTCGGCTTCAACACCATCACCACCGACTCCGCCGCCGTCGGCGCAGCCATGATGATCCGCTCCCTCGCCATGGTCCTACCCACCCTCGCATTCGTACTCACCACCGACCCGACTGACCTCGGCGACTCCCTCGCACAAACCTTCAAACTACCCTCCCGGTTCGTGCTCGCCACCGTCGCCGCTCTGCGCCTTGTCGGTATTCTCTTCGCTGAGTGGAACGCCCTCGGCCAGGCACGACGCGCCCGCGGACTCGGCGCCGGCCAGTCCCTCATCGGACGCGCCCAAACCTTTGGCGGGCAGAGCTTCGCCCTGCTGGTGCAGGCTATCCGCCGCGGTTCCCGCCTCGCCATCACCATGGAGGCGCGCGGCTTCGGCGCGGGCGAACGCACCTGGGCGCGCGTACCCTCCTATTCGCGCCGTGACGTGCACGTGAGCATTGCCGCCGCCGTTATCATTGCTGTTGCGTACGGTGCGTCTATTGCGGCGGGTACGATCCAGTTCCTCTGGGGCTAGTTCGTTCTTGCTGTAGTTCGTTCCGGCTCTGGTTCCGCTCGGGAGAGGGCATTCGCCCTCGTTCCTACAGGGAACCCGCCCTCGCTTCGCTTCGCTTCGGGCACCCTGATGTCGCTTCAGGAAGGTACAGGCACCTCCGCACTCAGTCTGCAGACAGCATAAAGGGACCGTATTATCCTCGCTCGGATAATACCGTCCCTTTTTATGCGTTTAGCTCTGCTCGGGAGGCGGCATTCGCCCTCGTTCCTACAGGGAACCCGCCCTCGCTTCGCTTCGGGCACCCTGATGTCACTACGGGCGATACCGTCTTCCCTCGCCGGTTAGGAATGCGAACGTACAATAAAACTATGTCTAGTACCGTAATTCTTCTGAACGAGCAGAACCCTCAGGGCATCTTCGTTGACCCGTCCGTGCCCCTCATCAGCGTTGATGATCAGGGCTTCACCCGCGGCGACGGCGTTTTCGAGACCATGCTGTCCGTCAACCGTCGCGTGCGTAAGCTCGGCATGCATCTGTCCCGCCTCGAATCGTCGGCGCGCATGCTGGACCTACCCGACCCGGAACCGGAGATTCTGCGTTCGGCGGTGGAGCGCCTCATGCGCGAGGCGACCGCCGGTGCCGAGACTGCGCTGGGTGAAGAGCATATCGTGAAGATTATTATTTCGCGCGGCCCCACCCAGGCGGTGACTTCCATGCAGCCGGGCCCGTACACGCTGATTATGGCGTCGCCGGTGCCTGCGTCCATCGTTAAGCGCCGCACCGAGGGTGTGAAGGCGATGCTGCTGCCGCGCGGTCACGAGCCGATGGATAACAGCGCCTACCCGTGGCTGCTGGCGGGCGCAAAGACCCTCTCCTATGCCGTGAACATGGCGGTTCTGCGGTACGTGCAGGAGCGCGGCGCGGATGACGCTATCTTCATCACCGACGAGCGTCGCGTGCTGGAGGGCGCCACTTCTTCGGTGCTGGTTGCCAAGATTGAGGACGGCAAGAAGGTGCTGTACACGCCCGAGCCGAGCCACGGCATCCTTCCCGGAACCACGCAGGGCGCGGTGTTCGAGGCGGCACGCCAGGCCGGTTGGGAGCTGGGTTTCGGCCCGCTCTACCCGCAGGATCTGTTTGAGTCGGACGGCGTGTGGTTGGCGTCGTCAGTGCGTCTGATTGCACCGGTGACTCACCTGAACGGTACGGCGCTGGCGCATGACCCAGAGCTGACCGCAACGCTGTTGAACTACCTGGCGCAGCAGAGCTAAACGCATACGAGAAGGGACGGCATTATCCGAGCGAGGATAATACCGTCCCTTTGTGCTGTCTGCAGACTGAGTGCGGAGGTGCCTGTACCTTCCTGAAGCGACATCAGGGTGCCCGAAGCGAAGCGAGGGCGGGTGCCCCTGTAGGAGCGAAGGAAGAGTACAAGCGCCTCCCTAACCACTACAACAAATACAGCAAAGCCCCAGATGCGCAACCCCTAGCGGGTCGCCCATCTGGGGCTTTAGCTATACACAACTCAGCAACAGGCTAGTGGCCCGCCGCCGCGCTATGACTTTCACCAGCGCCGTGACCCTCACCCGCGCTATGGTCCTTACCGTCAGCCGAGTAGTCCGAATCCTTACGCGGGGTCGTCCACAGCACCAGCGCCGCCAGAATCGCGAAACCCAGAATCGAGAAGCCCATCGGCAGGTACTCATGCTCACCGGCAATCGACACCAGCGGCGCCGCCAACGCACCCAACATTGCCTGAACCGTACCCATCACCGCCGAAGCACTACCCGCCATGTGGCGCGCCTCGTTCAACGCCAACGCCGACGCATTACCAAAAATCAGGCCGCACGAACTGGTCAGCAGGAACAGCAGAATCAGCGTCGGCACCAGCGAAATACCCATCAAGAAGCTGACCGTCAGCAGTGAAGACACCACGAGCAGGCTAATCACGCCAACGTTCACAATGCGGCGCTGCGCCACACGACCCACCAGCTTCGTCGCAATCGCACTGAACAGCACAATACCGAACGAGTTCACACCGAACACAATCGTGAACTCAGTCTCGGACAAGCCCAGAATCTTCTGCAACACAAACGTCGAACCGGAAATATACGAGAACAGCGCACCAAACGCGAAGCACATCGTCAGCATGAAACCCATGTAGCGGCGAATCTTGAAGACCTTCGGCAGCTCCGAGTACACGCTCAGGGCAGTGCCCTGGTAGCGTTCCTCCACCGGCAGGGTCTCCTTAATCACGAAGATCACGCCGAGCATCATGATCGCGGTAATCACGCCGAGCACATGGAAAATATCGCGCCAGCTACCCCACGACAGCACCCAGCCACCAAACAGCGGCGCAAGCACCGGCGCGAAGCCGTTAATCATCATCATGACACCCATGAGCTTAGCGGTCGCCAGGCCCTCAGTCGTATCAGCCACCATGGAACGCGCCAGCACCGCACCAATCGAACCGGTGAAGCCCATCATGAAACGCGCAAAAATCAGCAGCTCAATATTCGGCGCAAAACCACACGCCACCGTCGCAATGAAACAGATGACCGCACCAATCAGCAGCGGCTTGCGGCGGCCCGTCTTATCCGACAGCGGACCCACAACCAGCTGGCCGAGCGCCATACCCACCATGAACGCGCTCAACGTCAGGGACGCGTTCGTGCTGGTGGTGTTCAGGTCCTCCGCAACGGCAGGTAGCGCGGCAAGGTACATGTCCGTAGCGAGCGGCGCAATAGCGGTCAGCAACGCCAGAACAACAATGAAAAGGGGCGACAGCCCAAAAGAGGTCTTAATCGACTTCGAAGACATTAGTCTTAGTTTTTCTTTCTGCGTGACGCACGTGCAACGGAGCCTGCGGCTCTAAGGGGTGGATGCGGTGGTGCCGGATCCGGGGATGAGCTTGCGCAGGCCAGAAGCACAACCTTTTCACCCTAGCAGAATCGGGGGTGGCTTCGTAAGTTAAACGTTTGACATTTTTTCGGTGCGGGAGGGATGCTCCGTTTAGTTCCTTTGTGCTTGGTCGGCTTGCTGGTTGTCTTGCTTGTTGGTTGGCTTGGAAGGCGGCGCTCGCCCTCGTTCCTACAGGGGACCCGCCCTCGCAGAGCTCGGGCACCCTGATGTCACTACGGGCGATGCCGCCTGCCTGTGCAGGTACAGCAAAGGGACGGTGTTATCCACGCTCCTACAGGGGCACCCGTCCTCGCTTCGCTTCGGACACCCTGATGTCGCTTACGGATAACACCGCCCCTTCTCGACGGTTACCGCGTGCTCGCTACTGCGCCGCGCTGTCGTAGATGAAGTCCACGGTCGCGTAGTCCTCCGGGATTTCGGCGAGCAGCGCCTCCTCCTGCGCCGCCCAACGCTCCCAGTGCGGGCGGAACGTGTCACCGTCACGAGCCATGGCGCGTTCGTAACGCACCTCGTCCGGGGCGGTGGCGAGGATACGCACCTCGCAGGCGCCCGCAATCGCGCCGACACCCTCACAGATGATGACCTGCGTAGCCGCCGGGTCGACGGTGCGCGCCTCACCGGGTGCGCCCGCCTCCCAATCCCACGGGGTGTAGGTTCCGGCAAGGCCTTCGGTCAGCTGCACGGAGAGTGCATCCCACGCCTCCACGCCGTCGAAGAGGCCGTCCCAGCCGGGGTAGAAGTCGTCCAGGTGCAGCACGTGCACGCTGTGCCCGGCGGCGGTGAGCTCCTGCTCAAGTTGTGCGGCGAGGCTGGTCTTGCCGGTGCCGCTACGGCCGTCAATGCCGATAATCAGCGGGATCTGCGCGAAGTCGGCAAGGAACTGCGCACGGAACTCGGTGAATTCGGCGGTGTCCATATCGAAGTCGTTGCCGATGCCGTGCTCCAGACGCAGCATGTCTTTGCAGAGTTCCAGGATTTCGGCGGTGCCGGTGACGCGGCGGTTCTGGTTCAGGGGAATACGCTGACTCACTACGCGTCACCTTCCTGCTTGAGGTGGTTGATGAGGCCGCGTGCGGCGGCGTCAATGAGGCCGGTGGTGTACACGAAGTCGCGTTCGCTACCGTACCAGGGGTCGTAGATGCCAAGCTGGTCCAGGTGGGTAGTGGTGACCTTCGGGTCGAAGCTGCGCATCATACGGATTTTGACTTTGTCGTCCTCGTTGCGGGCGAGGGCTTTGAGGCGCAGGTAGTGGGGTGCGTCCATGGCGAGGATGAGGTCGTTACGGTCGAAGTCCTCGACAGTGAAGACGCTGGCGCGGTGCGCGGACGGGTCGATACCGCGGGTGGTGAGCTGCGCGGCGGCGCGCGGGTCGATGCGGTTGCCTTCTTCTTCGTTGCTGATACCGCTGGAGGTGACGGTGACGGGCACGCCGGCTTCTTGGGCGTGCTGGCGGATGAGGTATTCGCCGACGGGGGAGCGGCAGATGTTGCCGGTGCAGACAGTCATGATTCGGTACATGGTTCTAGTGTATCGGTGGGGTGCCGGAAGGTTGGGCGCGGCGGGTGATTGCGAGGGCTTTGCGGGCGGCGCTTTGGGCAGCACGGTGACGGGCGGATGCGCTCGCTGGCGGGTACTCGCGGAGGCACACTCGCGGAGGGCGCGCCAAGGCCCCGCCGACGAGGGGCCGGCGGGGCCTTTAGTTTACGGGAAGGTTGTATTCATTTTATAAAAAATTATATATTGCATATTAACGGGGGGGGTGGGTTTAATTTTAATAGTGTATTTTTGATTTTCCTCATCCCAGGAATCAGGGTCGAAAAGTATACAACCCTCGGGGATTCTGAATGTAATACCGTCGGGTGCATCAATTTGGATAGTATCAAAGGCTCCAGGGTATGAGTGGTCAATCCTGAAACTATAGTCATTGGGGTTAGGTTTGTACGAGAATCCAGCAGAATCGTTTTCTTCAACATTTTTTGCATTTGCGAATTCAGGGGACTCTTCAAAGCAAGAGTTATCGAAATTTACCCCCTTATGGAAAGTTGCTTTATTGAAATGTGTTTGCGCATTAAAAACTGACTTGTAAAATGATGTATTTCCGTGAAATTTGGCGCCATGAAACGATACATAGTTAACCTGGAAAATGCTTGAATCAAAGACCGCCGAATCGAAAAGTGCATCTTCATTAAAAGTCGCGTCACTGAAATCTGCATCTTTCTTGAAGAATGCTTCTGTGAAATCCACACTACCTCGGAATGTTGCATTTAAAAAATTTGCATTTTCTTCAAAGGACGCTCCAGTAAAGTTCGTGCCTCCGTAAAATTTGGACCCGCAAAAATTTGTAATTCCGTAGAAAATCGAATTGTTGAAGTTTGCATTTTCAAGATTTATATCATTTAAACTGTAAAATATGGGTGATCTTGTGAAGTTAAACTCAAATATGCTCCATTTGCCGGGCTTAACTTTATTACTGCCATTGCATTTGCTGGATCGTTTACTTATTTCGCTAAATATAACTTTACGTATCCTTTGTTCTGTATAAAGCGCAGCTCTTTCATTCGTAAATTTATCCCCAGATTCTTCAAAGGTCTCAGTATCTTCAATAAATATTCTTTTTTCTGCTAAAGAATATGGAGACTGAATATACGAGCAAAGACTATTAATAATAATCTGACCTTCTGCCATCCTGTCTGTTTCGTCGGGAGTAGTTTTGCTGTCAGTTAGCCACTCATCCACGAGCTTGACTAGAGTATAAATGCCACCAAGGCGAACAGCAGATTTGTCATCAGCTAGCTGTTCAATTGCTTTGGCATAGCGGCTACGACGTTCAGCTTTGACCTGCCGAGCATGGTCAAGATCGTTTTTGTCTTTTTCTTGCAGATTCTTGCGTCGGGTTTCCCAAAGAGTAAGCATTGCGAGAACACCACCAGTAGCTGCCAAAATGGCCTGACGGAGCGTCGCTACACTATCACCAGGTCTGAACGGTTCTGAGATGAGCAGGGGAAGACAGAAAGCGCAGAAAGATCCGATAATAGCTACCGAGATAAGGGCAGCATAAAACCAGTTTTTGCTCCACCAGCTGCGACGCTGGGAAGGTTCTTCGAGGCTCTCGCTCGGTTCGTTCATGTTTCTATCTCCTGCCTTCGCTGATAGGGCTACTCACCTTTTAGCATAGTGCAT
This sequence comes from uncultured Rothia sp., assembly GCF_963544205.1. Taxonomy (GTDB): domain Bacteria; phylum Actinomycetota; class Actinomycetes; order Actinomycetales; family Micrococcaceae; genus Rothia. The sequence continues at coordinate 4,365 of NZ_CAUUDY010000017.1, read as the reverse complement.
AGCCTCCTTCCTGAGAGCTGTCGGTGGTTAAAACGAAGGCCCCGCCGACGTGGGGTCGGCGGGGCCTTCTTTAGCGGTGAGCCTTATTCAGCAGGCTTTTCTTCCTTAGTGTCTGAATTTTCAAGAGGTTTTGCGGGTTCACTAACGTGAGTATATTCCTGCTTTTCTTCGTCCCAGGAGTCCGGGTCGAAGAGTACCGTTCCTTCGGGAATTATGAACTTTTCACCATTAAATTCAGAAACTCCAAGTTCGATTTTATGGGGACTGTGTGGCGAGGCTCTGAATATATAATTCTCTGGTTTAACCTTATTTGAGAATCGGGCTTCAGCTATGCGTTTTTCATTCGTATCTGCATTATATAATTCTCCGCTAAAAAATAGGGTATCTGCAAAATGTGTTTTATCAAAGTTTGTTTCTCCTGTAAATTGAGCGTCGAGAAAGTTCGTGAATCCATGGAAATAAGTCTGGGTGAAATCAGCTTTTCCGCCTAAGGATGCTTTGAGGAAATCTCCGTCTCCTAGGAACCGGGTGTGGGCGAAATTTGCAATTTCCGAAAAGTGTACCTGAGTGAATTGTCCTGCTTTATGAAAAGTTGTTTGACTGAAATTTGCATGTCCGTTGAAATCTGCCTGGCCGAAGCTTATGCTTTCCATAAACGTGGTGCGACTGAAATCTGCTTGTTTCGAAAATTTCGCACTGAAGAAGCTGCCATCTTCTTCAAAGTGAGAAGATGCGAAAGTGACGTTTCCCTCAAAATGTGAATAGGGAAAATAAGCTGAGTTTTTGAAATTTACTGACCGGAAGTTTGTTTCTCCGATAAATTTTGCTAGGTAGAAGTTTGCATCCCCATAAAATGTAGCCTTATAAAAATTAGGATTCTCAAATGTTAATGTGTCCAGGGGGTAGAATATTAATGCTTTAATAAAGCTGAAGTCGAAATTACTCCAGGTTCCAGGAATGACCCTCATTTCTTCATCTTCATTTATTTTACTTAGACGGGTACTCATTTCAGTAAAAATAGTTTGACGGACTTCTTGTTCTTCCCTGAATTTTGATTTATCGGCTATAAAATCACCGCTATATCCTTCTGGTTCTTTTTCATATTGAATTTCCTGTTCAAAATTTTCTCGTCTTTCGGCAAGAACAAAAGGCGAACGAATATAAGCACAGAGATTATTGATAATAACCTGACCTTCTTTTTGCTGTTCTTCTGGGCCGAGGGTGTCGTCAGTAAGCCATTCATCGACGAGGCCGACCAGGGTATAGATACCGCCCAGGCGGACAGTCGCTTTCTCATCAGCTAGCTGCTCTACAGCTTTGGTGTAGCGGCTACGGCGCTCCGCATGAACCTGGCGGATATGGTCACGTTCGTTCTTCTCAGAATCCTGTTCATTCTTCATGATGTCGGCATCAATTTTGAGGCGGTCACCCTGGTTCTTCCAGTTAGTCTGCAGAAGAGTCAGAACCGCAATAATGCCGCCTGTGACGTACAGCAGATGCAAGCGCAACTGATCTGAACTGCCGGAGCTCATGCCGCAGAGTAACCACAGCATCCAAGGCAGAAGAAGCGCAATCGCTCCGCCGCCCAGGCCAAAGCCAATGAGGAGCTTAGTAAAGTGCCGGATATACCATGGCTTCTCCTGATCTTTTGGGGTTACCGGGCTCTCTGGCGCGGATGATGCTTTATCGCTGGGCACTAGATTCTCCTGTCCTCTCTGATAGGAACGTTCACATTCCAGCATAGGGTAAAGCTGCTTGCCGTGAGTCGCGCCCGGTCATCAACGAGGGGTCAGCCTGCTTGAGCTACGCGGATGGTGCTTCTGCTGTCCGCGGCAGGCAGTGAGGAATGGAAGTTTTCAAAATGACCGACATTGTTTCTCACGGTGGGTGCAATGGCTACGTAATTAGTGTTGTCGTGTTGTTATGTCTTAAGAAATGCGCTACATTATTAGGTATACGGTCATAGGTGCAGGGCTTGTCCTTATGCATAATGACCATAAAATAAAAGTGGAGCCACCAGTGATGCTGGTAACATCACCAGTAGCCCCACTCGTAAATTTCTAGTAGAGATGGGAAATAAGCAACCCAAACATCTCTACGAGAGCAAGGAACAGAGTGGCTACATAGCTGCCCCGTTCAACGAGCATCCAGAAACGGTTCTCTTCCATAGGAGTTCACCTCCTCTCTATTTATTTATAAATGAGAGACAACGCGGAATTGCGTTGTCACTGCTGATTTTAGCAGATGACACACATTCCGCGGATTTTTGCTACCCAATTTAAGTTTGTTTATCTCAGACATGGCACAATGCCATAGGAAAGCGATAAACGAATCCGGGTAGATAAGATTCGAAAAACCCCGCTAGAGCCTACAGACTCAGCGGGGTTTTTCGCACCGTTTTTATTTTTCAACGCAGCAGCTCGGCGGTGTCCACCGAGCACGCAGAGGCCCCGCCACACTTCACGTGGCGGGGCCTCAAGATAATTACTGCGCAGGCTCACTCAGGCGCATGTATTCCTTCCGCCGTTCATCCCAAGAATCCGGATCAAAGAGCACCGCCCCGACCGGGATTCGGTAGCCCACGCCGTTCAGCCCGGCTGTACCCAGCGGAATAGGCTGGCTATCCTCGTACACCACGAAATTATGCGCTTCCTGACCGGCGGTCTCCGAACCGGTAGGCAGCGCAGCGAATCGTGCCCGGCGTATCTCGCCCGAGTCAGCATCCTCAACAGCGAAGACTGGCGGGCTCTTCACGAAAGACACATCGCAGAAATCTGTAGCACCCATAAAAGACGCTCCGTAGAACTCAGCGTCAGCCTCAAAAGTAGCCTCACTGAAATCTGCACCTTGGTCAAAAGCCGCCTCACTAAAGTCAGCGGTTTGCGTGAAAGTCGTCCACTTGAAGCGCGTGCTTTGCGCGAAAGCCGTCTCACTGAAGCGGGCGTTTTGGGTAAAAGTCGCTCCGCTAAAGTCTGCGGTCTGGCTGAATGCGGCCCCGATGAAGTGCGCGTTTTGAGCGAACACAGCCCAGCTGAAGTCTGCGTTCTGAGCAAAATTTGCTCCGCCAAAACTAGCATTCTGGATGAAAGCCGCCCCAGTGAAGTTCGCCTCATGAGCGAAGTTCGCCCCGCTAAAATGCGCCTTCTGCATGAACTTCACGCCGTCGAAATGCGCATTCTGAACGAAGGATGCTCCGCCGAAGTCAGCGTTATGGGTGAAGGTCGCGTGGCTGAAGTTCCCCTCGCCAGCGAAGGTCGCGTCACCGAACCCCACGATCTCTCCGAAGGTTGCGCGGCTGAAATCTACGGTTCCTACAAAAGCTGCCCCGCTGAAATCTGAACCGTTGCAGAACTTCGCCGCAGAGAAGTCGGCGTTCTCAATAGTCAGACCGTCGAGAGGGTAGAAGACGACCGCCCGGCTGAAATCGAACTCAAAGCCGCTCCATGCGCCGGGGACAACAGCCACCTCGCCCTTCTCGTTTTCGGCAAGGGTGCTGCTACGCTTGCTCATCTCAACGAAGACGCTGCGGCGAACATCCTGCTCACCACGAAAAGCCGCCAGATCCGTAGCGAAATCACCCACGTAGTTAGTGGGCGGCGTATCGGATTCAAAAGCTTCTGCCTTGAACGCCCGCGCGAACGGCGAACGAACATAAGCGCAGAGGGCATTGACGATGACCTGCCCCTCCTTCTTACGTGCCTCAACGCTGAGCTGCTCGTCAGCGAGCCACTCATCAACCAGACCCGCAAGCGTGCTGATGGCGCTCGCACGGACTGCCGGGTTCGGATACGCCAGCTGCTCAACTGCCTTGCTGTAACGGGTACGGCGCTCGGCGTGCACCCGCTGGGGGTGTTTCAGCTTTTTCTGGGCGTTCATGCGGTGGAACTCCCCAAGAAAGAGAACACCCAGCAGGGTGCCGGTGATGAAGAAAATGAACGGCTGAACCTCAAAATTGGCGATGTCAGTATCAAAGGTGAAAGGCATAAAACCCGCCGCGACAATGCCCAAGAGAGCGATAGCCCAAACCCAGGTGTGGAAGCTCGACAGCTTCCCTTTGAGGTTGCCGAACTGTGCGGCGAGCGGGAAAAGCAGAATGACGACTGCGCAAGCTATCAGCCAAGCCCACGCGGTGCTGGGGGCCAGATGCATGTGGTTCTCCTGTCATCGTTGAAAGGGGCGGGTCATACTCAGCATAAGGTAAAGCTGCTGGGCTTGGGCAGTTGCTGGTCAAAAGCAAGAGCCCCGCCAGCGCTGGATGCACGGGCGGGGTCTGTGTGTGTGTGGGGGGGGGGGGAGCTTCCCCGACGGCGGGGGGGGGGGGGCGAGGGGTTAATTTGGAGGCGCACTAACGCGGGGGTACGCCTG
>NZ_CAUUDY010000016.1:0-42618 GCF_963544205.1 uncultured Rothia sp. | reverse complement strand
CCTCCGAGGCTGCAAACCTGATGCGCGAAATCTTCGCAGCGAAGTAAACAGCATAGTATTGCGGCAGATGCCGGTAGTCGAAAGACTGCCGGCATCTGTGCTTTTAACGCCCCCCGCTAGCACCCGCAAATATTGCACTAGAAAGTAAGCTTGTGCACACGATGCCACAAAAAGATGTAAGTACGACCATAACCTTTGTATACTTGAGGACATCGAGCCTAGTCAGAATGATTCTCTAACCAGGTTTCAAGAAACACCACCACTCACAGGAGATCACCACACTCATGACCCAGCCTATCTCTCGCCGCGCTGTCGCCAAGGCAGGCGTCTGGTCCGCACCCGTCGTCGCAGCCTCCGCAGCAGTACCCGCATACGCAGCATCCGAGGAAACCCCCGGCGTGCAGTACGGCGTGTACGTCAGCGTGCAGAACAACGGCGGCTACGTCGGCTACGCATCCTCCAACAACACCGGCACTATCAACCCGGCAACCCCCGAGGCGCACTTCACTGCCTCCGGCACCCCCGACTCCGACATCAACTGGGACGACGCAACCTCCAAGCCCAAGAGCGCAACCTACGTCAACGGCGAAGGTAAGTTCACCCCCGTCACCAACTCCCAGACCGGCGCAAACGGCGCCTACATGTCCTCCAGCGGCTTCTGGTGGTCCGTACCGACCAAGGACACCGCAACCGGCACCGGCTACATCCCCGGCAGCAGCGTCACCCTCGCAGCTGGCGCAACCTTCGTGACCGAGGTTGAGTACACCGTCGCCGCCAGCGCACAGTCGCTCCTTAAGTTCGGTAAGATCAACGGCCAGGCATGGGCCCCCTCCGGTCGCAAGCTGACCGGTAAGACCACCGAACTGGTAGCCTCTGCAGGCCAGGCAAAGTACCTGTCCGTGGCGCAGACCGCCGGCACCTGGACCGCAGAAGTACCGACCGTCACCAAGAACTCCGACGGCACCTACACCTTCAAGGGCCGTATCGTCTACACCACCAGCAAGGCGTACACCATGAAGCAGTCCGGCACCAAGTACTACAGCCAGACTAACTTCATGCCGGCGCAGCTGCGCTTCCCGGCAGATAACGGCTGGGTCTCGTACAAGCAGACCTCCACCGTGCAGGTCGCAAACCTGACCTACTCCGGCAACGGCGCAACCGGTTCGGAGAGCGTTTCCGGTCAGGCCACCACCGCAGAGATTCACCCGTAATAGGGCAACCCCTCATGCAGGGTAAGAACATATAGAAAACCCCCAGCGGATGATTCACCCGCCGGGGGTTTTCTATGCCCAGGAAGCAACCTCCACAGGAGAGTGAAGAGCATTCCGTAATGGCTATATAGGCTTGTCTAAAGCATATTCAGGAATTGGAATTAGCTGACCGTCGTGCCGAACGCCAGACCCAGCAGGTAGGTTACGAACGCTGCGCCGAAACCAATTAGAATCTGGCGAATACCGCGCTTGAGCGGGGAAGCGCCCGAAAGCAGGCCCACCACGCCGCCGGTGAAGCCCAGCGCCGCACCCACAAACAGCAGGGACAGCACCATCGCGAACACGCCCGAAAAACCGAAAATATAGGGCAGAATCGGAACCAGTGCACCCGAAGCAAAGAACGCGAACGACGCAGCGGCGGCACCAATATCGGTACCCAAAGCCACATTCTCCTCACAATCCTCATCCTCGCGGTGAGACAGCGACGGATCGCAGTCACAATCCAGGTAGCCGAAGCGCTCCATCGCACGGTGATGCGCCGCGTCCGGCTCCATGCCGCGGGCACGGTAAATGAGCTCCAGCTCGTTCGAGTCCAAATCCAAATCGTGTGCAACACGCAGGGTCACCTGGGTCGGCTGGGAGGCATCCAGCAGTTCACGCTGGGAACGCACAGACACAAACTCACCCGCCGCCATCGACAGCGCACCCGCCAGCAGACCCGCAATACCCGAGAGCAGAACCATCGAGCTGGATGCGCCCGAGGCGGTAATACCCATAGTCAACGCCAGGTTTGACACCAAACCGTCGTTAGCACCAAAGACCGCCGCACGGAAATTACCCGAAAGCTTCTCCCTGCCACTGGTCGCCAGGGCACGGATAATTTCCTCGTGAATCGCCTCGTCAGCCGCCATTTCCTCGGTAGCGTCCGGATCCTCAGCGTAGGGGGAGCGGGACTCTGCGCGCTGAGCCATCGCCAGAATAAACACCGAACCGAAGTTCTTTGCCAAGAACTGCAGCACCAGAGACTGCATGGACGGGCGCACGTGAACATCCGCGTGTTCGCCGAGCATGTCACGCCAATGCTGCTGGTGACGCTTCTCCGCCTCGGCAACCTGCAGAAGGATCTCGCGGTCGGTACCCTCAGCGCGGCGAGCCAGGTAGCGGTAGATGCGTGCCTCCGACTCTTCATCAGCCAGGTAGCGGCGCCAACGCTTAATCTGCGCGGGGGAGGGGGAAGTAACCGCACTGTGGCGGGTCGGCTTGTGCTCGGTCGCCTCAGCTGCGGTCCTTTCAGCCTCGGCCGCGTCAGTCTGAAGCTTCTCGGTCTGCTCGCCGTACGTGTCTTCGCCGTGCTCGTTCGGTGCGTGCGTGCTCATATCTCTCTTTCCGCCGGATGCGGGTCGCGCCGGGTATTTCCCGGGCGCACAATCATGCGTTCAATCTGTGTGTTCTGAGTTGATCAGTGAACCACTGTAGAGCACTCCGAACAGAAAATCTAGGACGGCCTAACCCGATAATCATGTTCGCCTCAACGTACTTTGTGATACCGCACGGGCGAGGATTCAAGGGGCGGGAAAGGTAAAAGTGCCGGGAAGGAGCGGGGCAGCTTCGAGCATAAAAAGCCGGGCGGGTGCACCCTCCATAAGGAGAGCGCACCCGCCCGGTTGGTGGCTCTAAAAACTAGCGTCTACATGGTTTGCCGCCATAGGTAGGCTGCAGTTTAGAGGCTACAACTTAGATGGTTGCGGCTTAGATGTTGCCTTCGCCGTTCTCCAGGAACGCGCGGATGAACCACTGGAACTTCTCCAGCTCAGCGGTCTGACCGATCAGCAGGTCCTCAGTGACGGGGTCGGACTCACCGGCAAAAGCAATAGCCTTGCGGTGATCCTTGATCACACGGGTGTACACGTCGTTCAGGGCGTGCAGGTGGTCAGCAACGCGTGCGCGGCCGACGGGGTAGTCCTCGACGGTGCGCTGTGCGACCAGTGCGCCAGCCAGGCCGTTGGGGGTTGCGCCCAGGGTTGCCATACGCTCTGCGATGGCGTCGACGAACTCGCGGACGGTGTCGACCTGGGGGTCAATCATTTCGTGAACGGCGATGAAGCCGGGGCCGGTCACGTTCCAGTGAGCGTGCTTCAGCAGCAGGTGCAGGTCGTTCAGGTCGTGCAGACGTGCCTGGAGAACCTCGGAAATGCCCTTGCCTTCTTCGAGGGTCAGGCCGGGTGCGGTGTAGTTTGCGAATGCCATGATGGTGTCTCCTTCTTGATGCTGTGATGTTTTTGGTTCGGTGAGGTGGCGCCCCGCCGAATCGTTATTATGAGTAAATCATTTTAAGGAACCATTGTCAAGGTTATTTTGAGTAATTCGTAATAAATTGTCATCTATGTGTCGCGCCGCACTTAAAAGCTCCTGCCCAAACGTGCCAGCCCCAAACGCCCGCGTGGCTCACCGCCCAGGCGCACACAAAGGGTGGGATGCGCGATATCTCATCTTGTGCATCCCACCCTTTACGGTGAAGTGTATTCAGTTCTCTGTAGAGCTTTCAGTCTGCAAACTACGCGGCTACGCCAGCGCGCGAACCGCCTCCAGGGTCAGCTCCTCATGCTTGAGGCGCACGGTACCCAGCTCCGCCGGAACCTCCAGCTCGCCCGGCACAACAATGACACGCATACCCGCCGCGGTTGCGCTACGCACGCCCGAAGGGGAGTCCTCAATCGCCACGCACTGAGTCGGATCAACACCCAGACGCTCCGCTGCCAAAAGGTACGGCTGCGGGTCCGGCTTGGGGTGAGTGGTCTCATCGTTACCAATAATGACCGAGAATGTGCCCTCGGGAGCCGCGTTTGCGGTACGGCGCGCTACGGAAGTGGTCGCATTGGTGACGATAGCCGCCGGAATCTGCGCCTCGCGAACCTCCGAAAGGAAACGCTCAATACCGGGCAGGAACTCTACCGGCTGGTGCGCCAGGGCGTCATGCACCTTCGCCACAAGACGTTCATTAATCTCTTCGTCCGGCAGATCCACGCCGCGCTCGCGCAGGCGATCCAGAGTGAACTGCATGGACAGACCCAAGCAATCGAGGGTGTCCTGCTCGGTCCAGGTGCCACCGAAATCTGCGGCGAGAGCAACCTTAGCGGCAGCCCATACGGGTTCGGTGTCAACCAGGGTTCCGTCGTGGTCGAAGAGAATGGCGGCGGGGAAGGTGTTCGTAGTCGTCATGTCATTAAGCCTACCGGTTTATTTCTGAGGCGAGCGTAGGACAGTGTCCCCAATCGTCACCAAAAAATCTGTGCCCGCGTTCTGGGGGTTCTTGGCGATAGTGAGCAGCGCATTGGCAACGTCCTCACGGGCAATCGTCGGAATGCCCGGAACGCGTTCGACACTCGCCATGTTAAATACCTTCACCCCGCCCCTACCGGGCTTATCGGTCAGCCTGCCCGGATGCGCCCGCGAAATATACGGCTGATATTCGGCGACCAGGGCGTCCGCCTTAACCTTGTCGGTAAAAATGCCGCGCATGATGACCTTGCATGCCAGGCGCATGGGCAGGGATGCGGTCCGCACCGTATCGCCTACGCCGTAGGCGCTCATCAGAACGCAGTGCTTCACGCCTGCGCCCGTGACCACCTCCATGATGAGAGGCAGGCGCTCCTGCATGAACGTGGAGGAGAGAAACTCTCGCACCGTGGCTTTCTGGCCCAGGATGCTGACCATCACGTCTTGCCCGGAGGATGCTGCGGCGAGCTGTTCGGCATCGTTCAGGGCTCCCGGAACGATAGTGAGATTTTGGTGCGACCCTAGTAGTGCTCGTGCTTTATCGGGGTTGCGCACGTAGGCGGTGACGGTGTGCCCCTGTTCTAGTGCTTTGCGGGTGAAGAGGCGACCGGTGCGGCCGGTTGCGCCGAGAACCAGTATTTTCATGTGGGTCCCCATTCGTGACTGTGATTGTTGTGGGAGCCCGCAAGCGCCCAGTCCGGTCAGTATAGCAATGTGGTTTCGACTGGGGGCTTTTGGTTGAGGCTCTTTCAAGCGGGGTTTTGGCTAGGGCTCAGAGCAGTGCGGGGTGAAAAACGAAAAAAGTGGAGAAAATTTTTTGAAAACCCCTTGCGAAACATAGTTGAGTGGAGTAGACTCAAGTTATGTAATGCGAGGGGACGTAGGATAGGCCCCTGAATGCACGATACGAAAGGACATCATGGATATTAAGTTCACGACCAAGAGTCAAGAAGTTATCTCCGCCGCTAACACCAACGCGCAAACGGCGGGTAACCCCACTATTGAAACCTCCCACATCCTCAAGGCCCTGATGGATCAGCGCGAAGGCATCGCAGTCTCGGTGCTCAAGGCCGCAGGCCTGGATGTAGACGCCATCTCCGAGGCTGCTTCCGCAGAAATCAAGAAGCTTCCCAAGGCATCCGGCACCTCCGTGCAGAACGCCTCCTTCAGCCGTTCCGCACTCTCCGCCCTGCAGGCTGCGCAGACCCGCGCTCAGGGCTTCGGAGACACCTACGTCTCCACCGAAATGATTCTGCTGGGCATTGCCAGCGGAACCGATAGCACCGCGACCGCCATGCACAAGCTTGGCGCTACCGCAGAGCTCATCGCACAGACCATCCCCAACGTCCGAGGAGACCGCACCGTGGACACCCCCGACCCCGAAGGCACCTTCCAGGCGCTCGAAAAGTACGGCACCGACCTGACCGCCATTGCCCGCGCGGGCAAGCTCGACCCGGTCATCGGCCGTGACTCTGAGATTCGCCGCGTCGTGCAGGTGCTCTCCCGCCGAACCAAGAACAACCCCGTTCTGATTGGTGAGCCCGGCGTCGGTAAGACCGCCGTCGTGGAAGGCCTGGCACAGCGCATGGTTTCCGGCGACGTGCCCGAATCCTTGCGCGGCAAGACCCTCATCAGCCTGGACCTGGGCTCCATGGTCGCAGGCGCAAAGTACCGCGGTGAATTCGAGGAGCGCCTGAAGGCAGTCCTCGAAGAAATCAAGAAGTCCGAGGGCCAGATTGTGACCTTCATCGACGAGATTCACACCGTCGTCGGTGCTGGCGCATCCGAAGGCTCCATGGACGCGGGCAACATGCTCAAGCCCATGCTTGCCCGAGGCGAGTTGCGCCTGATTGGTGCGACCACCCTCGACGAGTACCGCGAGAACATTGAGAAGGACCCCGCCCTGGAGCGCCGCTTCCAGCAGGTGTACGTGGGCGAGCCCAGCGTAGATGACACCATCGGTATTCTGCGCGGCCTGAAGGAACGCTACGAGGCACACCACAAGGTGCAGATCGCTGACTCCGCGCTGGTTGCCGCAGCAACCCTGTCTAACCGTTACATTCCTTCCCGTCAGCTGCCGGACAAGGCAATTGACCTGATTGATGAGGCAGCATCCCGCCTGCGCATGGAAATTGACTCTGCACCGGAGGAAATTGACCAGCTGCGCCGCGCTGTGGACCGCCTCACCATGGAGGAACTGGCACTTGCCGACGAGACCGATCCCGCATCGGTTGAGCGCCTGGAGGCCCTGCGCAAGGATATGGCGGATAAGAAGGAAGAGCTCGACGCCCTCAACGCTCGTTGGGAGGCTGAGAAGGCAAGCCTGAACCGCGTGGGCGACATCAAGACTCAGATCGACGAGCTGCGTTCCCGTGCAGAGGTTGCACAGCGCGAGGGTAACCTCGCTGAGGCATCCCGCCTGCTGTACGGCGAGATTCCCGCAAAGCAGGCTGAGCTGGAAGAAGCACAGCGCGCCGAGGACCGCGCCAAGAGCGAGTCCATGGTCTCTGAAGAGGTCACCGCAGATGATATCGCCGAGGTGATTTCCTCCTGGACCGGCATTCCCGCAGGTCGCATGATGCAGGGTGAGTCCGAGAAGCTGCTCGAAATGGAGAAGCGCATCGGTGCCCGCCTGATTGGTCAGGAAGACGCAGTGGTAGCTGTCGCTGATGCTGTGCGCCGTGCCCGCGCAGGCATCTCCGACCCGAACCGCCCGATTGGTTCCTTCCTGTTCCTGGGCCCGACCGGTGTCGGTAAGACCGAGCTGGCTAAGGCACTGGCTGAGTTCCAGTTCGATGACGAGCGCGCCCTGGTGCGTATCGACATGAGCGAGTACTCCGAGAAGCACACCGTTTCTCGCCTGGTCGGTGCCCCTCCCGGATATGTCGGCCATGAAGAGGGCGGTCAGCTGACCGAGGCTGTACGCCGTCGCCCCTACTCGGTGGTCCTGCTCGACGAGGTCGAGAAGGCACACCCCGAGGTCTTCGACATCCTGCTGCAGGTGCTCGATGACGGCCGCCTGACCGACGGTCAGGGCCGCACCGTGGACTTCCGCAACGTCATCCTGATCCTGACCTCGAACCTCGGCTCGCAGTACCTGGTCAACCAGGACCTGCCCTTCGACGAGCGTTCCGAGAAGGCCATGGAGGTTGTGCACCAGGCATTCCGCCCCGAGTTCCTCAACCGACTGGACGACATCATCATGTTCCAGCCCCTGTCGGCTGAGAACCTGGGTCAGATTGTGGGTCTGCAGGTCAAGAGCATGGCTAAGCGCCTGGAGGACCGCCGCCTCACCCTGAACGTGACCGAGGCAGCCCTCGAGTGGCTGGGTAAGACCGGCTACGACCCGGCGTTCGGTGCCCGCCCGCTGCGCCGCCTGGTTCAGCGCGAGATCGGTGACCGCCTGGCTCGCGGCATCCTCTCCGGTGCCATCCACGACGGCGACACCGTGACCGTGGACGTGAACCCGGACGTTGCCAGCGACGGCCTGGTCGTGACCTCCGAGCGTGAGCAGAAGGCTGAGGACTAAAACTCAACCGGCTGGCTGGATAGGCCCGGTTACTTGGCAGGGCCCGGCTTGCTGGGCGGACTTAGCCTGTGGCTGAGTTTGCCAGTTCGAAACCATAAGAAATAGGCTGTGGGGTACCCTCGAAATGGGGGTGCCCCACAGCCCTTTAACGTGCGAGAACAACGTACGAGAGCACAGAGCATAGAGGAGAAGAATGGACCGCTGGACTGACCAACAGAACTTTGCCGCAGCCGGTGAACAGCGCGAAGAAATCGCCTCCGTGCACCGTGCCGCAATCCGCTCCATTCAGCGAGTCGTCTCCGAGAACGCCACCCCGCACGACGAGGGGTACGCCGCCGCGGGTATTGCCGAGCTACTCAAGGCGGGTAAGGTTCTCGTGCTCACCGGCGCGGGCGTGAGCACCGAATCCGGCATCCCCGACTACCGCGGCCCGGGTGGTTCCCTGCACGATCACCGTCCCATGACCTACCAGGAATTTCGCTACGATGACGCCGCGCGTCAGCGCTATTGGGCGCGCTCCTACGTGGGCTGGCGCCGCATGCGCCGCGCCCAGCCGAACCGTGCCCACTATGCGCTCGCTGAGCTGGAGCAGCTGGGTGCCGTGAGTGGTGTGATTACGCAGAATGTGGACGGTCTGCACGCCCGTGCCGGAAGCTCTAATCTGCTGGCGCTGCACGGTGACCTGTCGCGTATTGTGTGCCTGGACTGCGGTCAGGATGAGGGGCGCGAAAGCCTCGATACGCGCCTGGATGCGGCGAACCCCGGCTACCTGGCGCGCCTTGAAGACGAAGACCTGCGCGTGAACCCCGACGGTGACGTGGAACTGGACGACCGCTACATCCGCGATTTTCAGATGGTGCCCTGCCTCGCCTGCGGTTCGACCCGCCTCAAGCCGGACGTGGTGTACTTTGGCGAATCCGTGCCCGCCGAACGCAAAGCGCTCAAGGATGCCATGCTCGCCGAGTGTTCGGCGCTGCTGGTGGTCGGCTCCTCGGTAGCGGTCATGAGCAGCTACAAGATTGTGCTGGAGGCTCTGCGCGCCGGCAAACCGGTCGCCATCATTAACGGAGGTCCGGGACGCGCCGATGCGAAGGCAACCTACCTGTGGCGTAGCGGCGTGGGTGAGGCGCTGGAGCTCATGCTTGACGAGATTGACGACTAAGTAGCACTGGCACAACTAGGTGGCGCCGGCACGACTGGGTAACGCTGGCGCCCGGCGAATTTTGCCGCGCGTGCACTGACCTGTAGTTGGCCCGTCATTAACTGCACGAAAGTGCTACTTTGTGGCGTAATTCATTTTAAATAGCCCCTGGACAGGCGGATACACCCATTACGCGAGGATAAAATGATGGGATGGACATTCGACACACTATCACTCGCTTCGGTGCCACCGCCCTGATTGGTTGCGGCCTGGTGGTTACCGCAATCCCCGCAACGTTCGCTCAGAACGGCGAAGAGTTCGTCACTCACGTCTACTCCGACAAGGCTACTTCCCACATTTCTGAGGTTTGGTACAAGGGCGAAACCCTGAAGGTTACCGGCGAGGGCTTCCTGACTCAGGACGGCACCTCCGGCTCCGTTATCGCCATTAAGCTGAACAAGGGCACCGTCAAGATTGACGGCCAGGACTACCTGGAAGTTAAGGCTGACGAGAAGGGTAACTTCTCCGTCTCCATTCCCTGGCAGAGCGACCTGGATGAGCGCATCTCCGTGGACGTCTACCTGCTCTCCGGCTCCCTGAAGGACAACGACACCGCTCGCGGCGGCAAGGCTGCGACCGTGAAGATTGAGGCTCGTTCCGTTCAGGAAGCAACCCCCTCCGCTACCGCTTCGGTGAGCCCTTCGGCGACCGCGAGCGCATCGGCTTCCGTGGTGGCTACCCCCTCCGCATCTGCTACTCCTTCTGCTTCGGCTACTGCCGCTGATGAGGTTATTGCTTCCGTGGATGCTGAGATTAAGAACCGCGCCGATGAGAAGGCGTCCGCCACTGCTTCGGTGAGCCCTTCGGCTACCGCGTCGGCTTCCGCTTCTGTGGTTGTTACTCCCTCCGCTTCGGCTACCGCTACTGCTTCTGCTACCGCGTCCGCTGCTGCTGATCAGAACGCTTCCGTTGCGAACGATGCGAAGGATCAGCTGGGTGATTCCACCTCCGCTACCGAGCAGGTGAGCGCTTCGGCTGAGAGCACCCGCTTCGCGAATTGTGCAGAGGTTGCGGCTGCGGGCCTGGCACCCATTCACAAGAGCCACCCGGACTTCCGTCAGAAGTTCGACAACGACAAGAATGATTGGGGCTGCGAGGTTATTAATAGCGAAGTGACCGACGGTTCCTCTTCCAACGGTTCCTCGGGTTCTTCCTCCCGCAACTCCGGCGGTCTGGATAACCTGGGTAGCGGCTCCTCCTCTTCGAGCAACTACACTTCGAGCCGCGCTCAGCGCTCCTCCCTGGCTAACACCGGTGCTTCGAACGCCTTCACCATTGCTGGTCTGGGCCTGGTAGCTCTGGGTCTGGGTGTTGCTGGCGTGTCTGCTGTGCGTAACCGCAAGAACTCCTAAAACTATTGCCGCCGCCCGGTGCGGTGCGTGAGAGTCCCCTCTTCTGAACGCTTTTGAGCGTTTGGGTGGAGGGGATTCTCGCGTTTAACGGGGCGGTTTTTGCTGGTGTGTTGTGTTAATAAGTCGGCGTAGGCACTTGTTAGTTTTTTCAAGTCTAAATTGAGGCTTTAGGGGTGCACGGCGGTGTAAAAGGTCTCTATAGTTCAACCATGCCTTCAATAAACCTTCAAGAAAAATATGTTTTGTGAGTCAGGTCATGGCAAATTGGCTTCTTGGGAGTCGGTATCCCAAGCTTCGCTCGTTAGAATGGGGGGCATGAGCATTCGAAACAATATCGCACGCATCGGCGCCACCGCACTCATCGGCTGTGGCCTCGTTGCTACTTCCGTCCCCGCAACCTTCGCAGTTGAAGGTGCGCCTCAGACCGTTCACACCTACGCAGACTCTGCACAGTTCATTGCCCCCGACACCTGGTATGAGGGTCAGGGCCTGAACATTGGTGGCCAGGGCTTCAAGACCGCTGACGGCACCTCCGGTTCCGTTCTGGCTCTGAAGCTGAACAAGGGCGCCGTTAAGATTAACGGCCAGGACTACCTGGAAATCCACGCTGATAGCGATGGTAACTTCTCCGCTACCATCCCCTGGCAGGAAGAGCTGCACGGCAGCGTTTCCGTTGACATTTACCTGCTGTCCGGCTCCCTGAAGGACGGTGACGTTCCCCGTGGCGGTAAGGCAGCTACCGTGACCATTAAGGTCGCAGAGCAGCCCGCACCGGCTCCCACCGAGGACCCGACCCCCGCTCCTTCCCAGGATTCGACCCCGGAACCCACCCAGGATCCCACTCCCGAACCGTCCAAGGATGCAACTGCTGAGCCGACTACCGAGGCTCCCAAGCCTGCTGACGAGACCTCCGCTCCCGCAGTTGAGGAAGCTAAGGAAACCAAGCCCGCTGAGGATCAGAAGCCTGCCGACGAGCAGAAGTCTGACGGGCAGTCTACCCCTGAGGCTGACCATGTTGAGGGCGACTCCCAGGCACCTAAGGGCTCCAAGAGCTCTGACAATATCGTGCTGGGTTCCTCTAGCAACGATGACCTGGGCTCCGGCTCGAATGACAACCTGGGCTCCGGTTCCTCCAACGCATCCTCCAAGAGCTCTTCTTCCCTGGCTAAGACCGGTGCATCCGGTGCAATGACTGCTGCTGGCCTGGGTCTGATTGCTCTGGGTGCAGGTGGCGCGACCATCGTTGCAACCCGCATGCGCAAGAAGGCTTAATAGCGCCTAGTCGCTAAGCTTTTAGCTACTTTTATGGGCTCCCTCCATATCGGAGGGGGCCCATTTTTTGTACCTTTTGAGGCTGTGGTGGATGCTGGGAAAGACGCGAAAAAAGCAAAAAATTACGGACAAATAGCGCTACTGACAAGGCTATTTATCGGAGATACATAACACTTATGTCTAAGTTAAGACGAGCACAGGGTAAACACAGGCTTGCACGGGAATCTAGATACTACCAAGAACGCACAGCTCGGAACTGAAGAACAGACAGCGACGAGCACCGCGAATCTCACGACACGACATCTGGAGCACCCAATGAACATTCTGACCATGGCACTCGCCGATGCCATAGCCATCGCAGCGCTCTGCACCCTCTACATGGTGCGGCACCGCAACCGCGAACTGATGATTTCCTACGCGGTCATCAACGCCGGTATCTTCACCGTCTCGGTGGCGCTGGTATCCGCCGGATCGAACGCATCCGCTATGGGTATGGGTCTCTTCGGTGTCCTGTCGATTATCCGATTGCGTTCCACCGCCCTGAGCCAGCGCGAGGTCGGTTACTACTTCGTAGCGCTCTCGGTCGGCATGATTGCAGGTGTGAACATCAGCCCGGCGTACATCGCCTTCGCCCTGATGGCTACCCTGGTCGCCCTGATCGCGATTCTTGACTCGCGTAGCGCCCCGACTTCTAAGGAACTGACTCAGACCGTCACTGCCGATCGTGCGATCAGTGACGAGGAGGAGCTCAAGAACTACCTGAGCGCTCGCCTGGGTTACAACGTCACTTCGGTCAAGGTGACCGAGCTGGACATGGTGAACAACCTGACCCGCGCAACCGTCACCTACCAGCCCAAGGAAACCACCGAGGGCGGCACCCCCGCAGCGGTGGAGGCGGCAGCACCGCAGGTAACCGCAACCCGCCAGCCCGCGGCAACTCAGCCGGTAGCGCCCACCGCCGAGGCGCACGCCACGCTGGATACTCGGATGATTCCCCTCCAGCGCACGCCGGTGGGCAAGTAAAACCAGCCGGTATCTAGACTTCCGATTCACTCCAACCGCACGACAACCCCCGATACCCACGACACGCCGCCCCAGTGCATAGCCCAACGCACAACCCAGAGCACAGGGGGTGGAACCCCAGAAGGACGGAAGACCATGACTAACGCAGCCGCAAACATAATCCCCGCAGAGTGGAAGAGCATCAGCCTCGAAGCCATGAACGAAAAGGCAGCCATGCAGACCCGTGTGGACCGCAAGTACATTGTCGACGCAGAAACCGCCGCCAAGGTACTTTCCACGCTCGATGCAGACGCCTCCGTCATGGAAATCAAGGGCCAGCGCGACTTCGCCTACGACTCGGTCTACTTCGACACCCCGCAGATGCAGAGCTACCACTCGGCAGCCTACAGTCGCGACGACACCTTCAAGATTCGTACCCGTAGCTACCTGGACTCGAAGCTGACCTTCCTGGAGGTCAAGACCGACGGTGAACAGGATATGACCGTCAAGAAGCGTATCCCGTACACCTTCGAGAACCGTGACCAGCTCACCGCGGAAGGCCACGAGTACATCACCGCAGCACTCGGTGACATCCTCGCGGGCCCCGTGCACAAGCTCGAACCGGTCCTGACTACCGGATACCGCCGTACCACGGTCTTCCTGCCGCAGAGCGAGAAGAACCCGGTCGCCTCCCGTATGACCGTAGATAACGCCCTGACCTGGACTCCTCTCTCCGAGAACATCCTCATGGCGGGTGTGAACTACCGTAACTTCCACGGCAACCTGGTCGGCACCACCTACGGCCTGCCGAACGCGGTCATCATCGAAACCAAGTCCGGTGTGGAGCCCTCCGTGGCTGACCAGCACCTCTGGGATGCGGGCATCACCCCCGCGAAGATTTCCAAGTTTGCAACCGGTATGGCGGCGCTGAACCCGCAGCTGGCAAGCAACAAGTGGGAAGAAACCCTGAAGAACTGGATGCACCTGGAACCGGTCAACGGCACCCGCCTCAACCTGGATGACATGACCGAGGAGGACTACCAGAAGCTGCTGACTGAGCGTTTCGCAGCCGCCTAAACGGCAACATGGCTAAAACAGCAACTTAGTTGCGCGGGTAGGGTAGCGCACCTACCTTACCCGCGCCCCCAGCCCCCCTAACCGATAACCCTCCGAACTAAACACAACACTGGCTTTATTCGCCCCACACAGGCAATAACCGCTCTCACACATATTCACATTTCACATACAACCTGTACCCCCCAACCTGTGGCGCGAGCTCTCCGCGAGTAGTCACCAAAACACAAAGGAAAACCCGTGAAAAAGAGCAATATGATCAAGAGCGCAACCTCCATTACCCTCCTGGCAGCCCTGGCGTTGACCGGCTGCTCGGCAACCTCGGCATCGAATGCCAGCGCATCGAGTGCAATCAGTACCTCCGCTTCGAGCACTTCGGGCACCACGTCGAAGGTGGCAGACTCCTTCTCCACCGACGTGAAGAGCGGCGCGAAGCTCGCCGAGGACACCCACTACTCCGCGAAGGATCTGACTTGGGATTCCTCCAGCGAAGTCACTATCGATCTTTCTAACCCGACCGCGACCGACGGCGTGACCGTCAGCGACGGCGTCATTACCATCACCAAGGCGGGCAACTACAAGCTCACCGGCACCTACGAGGGCCAGATCAAGGTTGAGGCAGCCGACAGTGACATGGTCCGCCTGATCCTGAACAACGCGGCGATCACCAACTCCACCGGTGCAGCTATCAACGTTGTTGAGGCGGACGAGGTCGTTATCTACACCGCCTCGGGTACCACCAACACCGTCTCTGACGGCTCCTCCTACTCCGATACCGCCAGCGGCAGCCCCGACGCAGCTATCTACTCCAAGAGTGACCTGACCCTGGCGGGCGAAGGCACCCTGAAGGTTGAAGGTAAGTACGAAGAGGGTATCCACACCTCCGACGGCCTGGTCATTGCCTCCGGCACCCTGGAAGTGAACGCGGCAAACACCGGCATCAAGGGTAAGGACTACGTCGATATTCTGGACGGCACCATCACCGTGACCGCAAGCCAGGACGGCATCAAGGCAACCAATGACACTGACGGCAACCGCGGCTGGGTGCGCCTGAGCGGCGGTACCGTGAACATCTCTGCAGGTGATGACGGTTTCAAGGCTGAGCGCGTGCTTGAAATCTCCGGCGGTACCCTGAACATTACCCAGGCGAACGAGGGTATTGAGGCGCAGTACATCAACATCCTGGACGGCACCGTGAACGTGACCAGCTCCGATGACGGTATCAACGCCTCGTACAGCACCACGACTACCACCGACTCGACCAGCACCGACTCGACTACTGCAACCTCGACTAAGCAGAGCGCGCAGGGTGGCCAGAACTCTGCACCCCAGGCGCCCAGCGGTAGCGCAGGTCAGGCACCTGCAGGTGGTGGTCAGGCTTCCTCGGGCACCATGGGTCAGCCCCCGGCTGGTGGTGGCGCAGGCGGTGGCATGGGTGGTGGCGGTACCTTCGAGGTCGTCGACGCAACCATCAACATCACCGGCGGTACCGTCACCGTGAACGCGAACGGCGACGGCATCGACTCCAACGGTACGGCAACCCTCTCCGGTGGCACCCTGATCGTGAACGGTCCCTTCACCGGCGGTAACGCATCCCTGGACACCAACGGCGACCTGCTGCTCAACGGCACGACCGTGGCCGCGGGTAACTCCGGTGACATGTTCGAGGCGCCCTCGACCAACTCCACCAGCGGCTACGTGAAGATCAGCAACGTATCGAACCTGAGCGCCGGCACCACCGTACAGGTTGCCGACTCTTCCGGTAATGTGGTGGCGAACTACAAGGTGACTAACTCCAGCACCGCACTGATCCTGGTCTCCAGTTCCAAGATCACCAAGGGCGAGAGCTACACCGTGTACACCACCACCGATAGCGTGGACGCCTCCAGCACCGCCCTGGCTTCTAATGCCACTTCGCTGGGCTCCTTTACCGCAAGCTAAGCGGGGGCGCCCTCCCTAGACCCCGTGCGGGATGTCATGACCTGCACGGTACCCTCTCTGAACCCGGTCTTGTGAGTGAGCCGGTAAGGAGAGACACTCGCCCCGCATCGGATGTAGTGATATATCCGGTGCGGGGCTACGTGTTATATGGGGTGTGTGGCGTCTGGGGTGTTGTGGCATCTGGAGTGTGGGCAAAGAGCGGGGTTTAGGTGATCGCGGTGGGGCGGACGCTACGCTGCGCTCGCCGCGGGTGCAAAATAAAACGGTTGTTCCGGTGCGAAGAAGTGTCATGATACGCAAAATAGGTGCCGCTGAGCGAGACATTCAGGGCTGAAACAGGGTACTCTATAGTGTAGTAAAGACTGTTGAACGATCCGAGAGCGATGCGCCGCGCGTGCTGTTCGCCTCGGACAGGATGAAAGAGGGGGTCACGCCATGGGGCGCGGCCGTCAGAAGGCTAAAGCAACTAGGCAGGCTCGGGAGATGAAGTACTTCAGCCCCGAGACCGACTACAGCGCACTCGAGCGCGAGCTCAGCAGCGCGAAGAAAACGAAGTCCTCCGATTCGTCCCGCCGTCGCTATGACGACGAGGACGACTACTCGGCATACGCAGAAAAGTACGCGTCTTACGAGGATGAGGCATAAAGAATACGCGGAATGATTCGGTGCATATCGACCGAGCGTATTTCATAGATGATGAACCGGCTTGAGGCCCCGCACGGGGTGCTCAGCCGGTTTTTTCGTGCCCGCGTTTTTGTGCCCGCAGTTTTAGAGGATGCACTCTCAGGTGTGTGCGCGAGGACAGGTTACCCGGGGGGGGGGGTCTTAACTGTATGGAACACAAAGCCAATACACATGTTTATACATATATATGCATAGTATCACCTGGTAATAAAGCATAGTCAGTAATAAAAAAGTTTGAAATGAATAAGCATACATAGCTTCTGCACAGCTTAGTCATGCCTGGCACAGAGAATAGACCGGCATTCTAGAGACATGAACAACGAACAGAACATGACTCAGAACATTGACCAGACCACCCAGACCGTAGCAGAACAAGCTAACGCAGTGCAAACCGCTGCAGAGCAGAAGCTAGCTAAGAAGAAGCTCACCCGTCGAATTTTCATCGGCGGCGGCCTCGGCGCACTCGCAGTAGTCGGCGGCGGCGCAGGCTGGGCCTACAACCGCTACCTGGCAGAGCACACCGAAATCGAAGACACCACCGCCTACGAGGCGGCAGCAGCTCAGGCAAACGCAAGCGCCTCCGGCTCCGCCACCGCAGACCCCACGGAACTGACCGGAGTGAAGGTCAACGGCCAGAGCCTCACCGCTAACGAAGGCTCGATCACCATCACCTCCAACACCACCGGCAGCGGCTCGGGCGCGGTCGTCTCCTTCGTGGCAGACATCAAGCTCGACAACGCAACCCTGCTGCGAAGCGCCTTCGCCAACAACAAGTTCGGCCAGAACATCATCGACACCCCCTCGAACATTGCCTCCGAACACAACGGCATCTGGGCGATCAACGGCGACTACTACGGCTTCCGTACCACCGGCATCGTGATCCGAAACGGTGTGGTCTACCGTGACTCCGGCGCTCGCGAGGGTCTCGCCTTCTACCGCGACGGCTCCGTCAAGCTCTACGACGAAACCGCCACCAACGCCCAGACCCTCGTCAGCGAGGGCGTGTGGAACACCCTCTCCTTCGGCCCCGCACTGGTCAAGGACTCCGCAATCGTCGACGGCGTCGACAGCGTCGAGGTGGACACCAACTTCGGTAACCACTCCATCCAGGGCAACCAGCCGCGAACCGGTGTGGGTGTGCTCGGCACCAACCACCTGGTCTTCATCGTGGTCGACGGCCGCTCCACCAACTACTCGCGCGGCGTGACCATGCCCGAGTTCGCCCAGATGTTCAAGGACCTCGGCTGCGTCAGCGCCTACAACCTGGACGGTGGTGGCTCCTCCGCCATGGTCTTCAACAACAAGCTGGTCAACCGCCCGCAGGGTGGCACCAAGGAACGCGGCACCAGCGACATCCTCTACATTGCAGGGAGCGCATCGTGATTATCCTGATACCCGCCTATAAGCCGGACCAATCGCTGGTCCGCCTTGCCCGGGCCCTGCGCGAACAGGACCCCGGCGCCGAAATCCTCGTGATTGACGATGGATCCGGCAGCACCTACGCACCGATCTTCACCGAACTGCGTATCGACGGCGTGACCGTGCAGACCCACCCCGCCAATAGGGGCAAGGGCGCGGCACTACGCACCGGCATCGCCTGGGCGAAAGCAAACCGCCCCGGCGAGGTCATCGTCACCGCCGACGCGGACGGCCAGCACCTACCTCGGGACATCTTCCGTGTGGGCGTGCGCACCGAAACCGCAGCGGCGGCAGGCCAGAAGAGCATTATCCTCGGCGTGCGTACCAAGCCCGACCCGAACGCCGGTGAAGAAGGCACTAGGGTGCCGCTGCGCTCCAAAATCGGTAACAGCGCAACCGTAGGCTTCTTCGCCCTGGCGACCGGCGCCCGCGTGGCAGATACCCAGACCGGTCTGCGCGGCTTCACCCCGCAAATCCTGGACTGGCTACTGCAGATCCCCGGCGATAAGTACGAGTACGAGTTCTCCATGCTGCTACGCGCAACCCGCGCGGATGTGGAACTGGTGCAGGTACCCATCGTGAAGGTCTACGAGCCGGGCAACCCGACCAGCCACTTTAGGCCGCTGCAGGACTCGGCGCTGATTTACGCACCGCTGCTTGCCTTCCTGGCTTCCTCTTTCCTGACCGGCTTCCTCGTGGATGCTATCGCCCTCTTCGTCCTGGTGGGCATGGGCGTTCCGCTACTGGCGGCCGTGGTCGGCGCCCGCATCATCTCGGCGCTGACAAACTTCACCGTCAACCGAATGCTCATGCACGACGGAGGCACACGCCCCTCCGCCTCCTCCTCGCTGGTACGTTACGCCGTGCTGGCGGTGGGTATCCTCGCAGCCAACGCGGCTCTGATGGAAGCTTTGACCGGCCTGGGCGCGTCCCTGCTGGTCGCCAAGATCCTGACCGAACTGATTCTGATCCCGATCAGCTTCGCGGTTCAGCGCCGCTGGGTCTTTCTACCCACTCGGTGGCAGGAAAATACGCGAGAGAAGGCAGTGGCAACTCACGCACCCTCGGGTTTGCGTGCGGTGAGCTACGAGTCCGCTCGCATGGAGGCTGCCGGTATCCGTACCGGCGTGCGCGCCTCCCAGGTACGCCCCTAGCCCGCCTACCCTGGCGGCTAGTTCACTAGTGGCTAGTTCGCTAGGGGCTACCTACAAAACTTCTCTCACCCGTCAGTCGTGAGGGTGGGTGGGAGATGCAAGCTGCCGCACCACAAGCGGCAGCATTCTGTTCACGAAAAGCCCCCGCTGAAAACTCAACGGGGGCTTTTTGTATGTGGGGTCCTTCAGAAGCCTATTGGCTCACCGGCTTCCAAAGGATAATGCGCCGATTAGCGGCCGGGGATCAGACCACCGGGGGTAATCAGGAACGGCGGGTTGTGGTTAACAGCCGGGTTGGTCACGTAACCAACACGTGCCGCACGGGTCGGGTGCTTGGGGGCACGCTTCGGCCAGGGCTTCGCAGCAGGGTTCGGGTCCTTCTTGCCCTGCACCATAGCCAGTGCGCTCGCCGCGTTCACAATGCCGGAGCCGCACGCGTTCACATCGCAGGTGAGCGGCTTGGAGCTCTGCTTCAGAATCTGCTTTGCACGCTCAGCGGTCAGCGAGGGATCCACCGACTTCATCAGCGCAATCACGCCAGCAACCTGGGGTGCCGCCATGGAGGTGCCGTCGTACTCGGTGTAGCCTGCGCCGGTGGACACGGTGGTACCCAGGTCCACGGTGGACATAATGCCGCTACCGGGGGCGCTCACATCAACGAGCTTGCCGTAGTTGGAGAAGTCGCTACGCTTACCCTCCTGGTCGGTAGCGCCCACCACGATCGAGCCGCCGCAGTTAGCCGGAGCGACCTTGGAGGTGTCCTGACCGTCGTTACCAGCTGCAACGACGAGAATCGCGCCGCGCTTGTTCACCTCAGCAATAGCCTTGGAGTAGGTTGCGGGGCAGGTGCCCTCGCCGCCGAGGGAGAGGTTAATGATCTTGGCGGGGTTGGAGTTCGCGGGAACACCCTCAACGGTGCCGCCAGCTGCCCAGACCATTGCATCCGCAATGTCGGAGTCATAGCCGCCGCACATGCCTAGAGCACGCACGGGCAGGATCTTGGTGGAGGGCGCCACGCCGACGATACCGCGCTTATTGTTCATAATTGCGGCGATAGAGCCGGCAACGTGGGTGCCGTGCCAGTTCGACTCGCTTGCCTCGGAGTCAGCACCGCAGACGCCCGCTTCTTCCCAGTTGCCCTGGTCGGTCGGGTCGGAGTCGCGGCCGTTGCCGTCACGGGCGATGGAGGGCTCGGTGATGAAGTCGTAGCCGGGCAGAACGTTCGCGTCCAGGTCGGGGTGCTTGACGATGCCGGAGTCAATCACAGCAACGGTCACGCCAGCACCCTGGGTGGTCTTCCACGCCTCGGGCGCGGCCAGGCCCTTGGTACCGTGCAGGTTCCACTGCTGCGGGTAGAGGGTATCGTTGGGCGCTACAACCTGGTTCGACGCCTGAGCGGCCTGAGCTACCTGAGCCACCTTGGAGGTGGTGGCGGTACGAGTGCGCGCGGTGGAGCGGCGCAGCAGGTCGGGCTCAACCGATGCGACGGAGGGGTTGGAGCTCAGGGTTGCCATGTACTTCTCCGCCTGCTCTGCGGTGAGCTTGGAGGAGAGGGTCACCACGGTTGCCTTCTGGGCGGTGGTGCGTACGTAGTTGGTTTTGATTTTGAAGAGGTCGTCGACGCTCTTCACCTCGGAGGTGAGGCCCTGGTAGAGGGAGTCGCTCCAGGTGGCGACCTGGGTGCCTGCGGGGCTTGCCCAGTTGACGCCGCCCCCGTTTAGTGCGCTATCGGTGTAGGTGATAACGAAGCGGTTGAAGCCTGCCTTCTGCTGCTTGGAGCTGAGGGAGGAGATGGTGGTGTGCGCCTTGGCACGTTCGGCGCTGTTAGCCTTTGCGGGTGCCGCGAAGGATGCGGGTGCGCCCAGGGTTGCGACGAGTGTTGCTGCAGTACCCAGGCTCAGTGCGGTGCGTGCGATGCCGCGTGCTGAGGGGTGAGTGGTAAAAGACATCGGGGTCCTTTGCGTATGTGAGTGCCGGAAGCGGCAAGTGGGTTGGTTATTCACCCACATAAATGCACCTTCGAGAAAATATCTGCATTCTTTTGTGTATTTGCTTGTGAGGAGCGAATAGAAAAAGAAAATGCACATCACTGCATTGATGTGTATTTTTCTCTAAAAACCCCCGTGCGGGAGTTCTTCGGAAGTAGTTTATGTGGTGAGATATCGCTATCCTAGCACCTTTTTCCAGGTATATAGCGGCTAAAGCTCGATAGTGTGGCGTAAATAATGAGATTTTTCCTTCATGTAAATGCAGATAAAGAAATGCCTAGTCGAGGTATTCTGGCGCCTTAAAGTGAAGATTTAAATTTTGCTCATCTTTGCATAAAATGATCTGCATCACAAAGGTTATTTTATTCATAAAGTAACCCAAAAAGGGTGCTAGAGTATCTCACGGTGCGTACCCGTGCATGCACATTGTGAAACCAAATCACAGCCCACACAATGCACCAACACCTCACTCTTCCGTATTCACTCGTACCGAGCGCACGCCCTCAACGCGAATCGGCAACGCTACGCCACATCGTGCGCACCCGGTACCACTCACCTCAAGGACGTCCATGCTTCGCATTGCTCGCCCCTCGCAGGCACGCTCCTCACAGCGTTCCCTGCTGAGCTTCGTCACCGCAACCTGCCTGCTCTCGGCAAGTGTGATCCCCGCCGTGGCGGCACCCACCGCGCAGACCACCCAGCCCAAGGCATCTGCGGCGGCACAGGCTTCTAACACCGCCCAGATCTCCAATACCGCGCAGGCCGCGCCCGTGGCGTACAACCGCTTCATCATCACCTACACCGATGAGGCGAAGAACGCCGCCTCCGCCGACGCCACCGCAGACCAGATCGACTGGTCCGCAGCCGCCGGCACCCAGCAGGCAACCTGGGCCGACGCACTCTACGCGGGCATCACCTCCGAGGTGCAGAGCATTGACGAGCTACTGAACATTAAGACCAGCTACGTCCGCTCCACCGCGCTGGATGCCAGCGTGGTCACCACCTCCGCGGAGCTCACCCCCGCCCAGGCGCAGCAGTACATGGACGCCCTGAGTGCGAACTCCAAGGTCGCCTCCGTCTCGCCCGATATGCGCCGCTACGCCACCGTGGACAACACCTCGGAGCCCGTCAAGATCAACGACCCGAAGATGAACCGCATGTGGTCCCTCACCGGTGAGAAGGGCGTCTCCGCGCTGGAGGCGTGGGGCACCACCCGCGGCAAGGGTGTGACCGTTGCGGTGCTGGACTCCGGCATCACCGCTCACCCGGACCTGGACGCTAACGTGCTGCCCGGCTACGACTTCATTGCCGAATCTGCCTTCTCCAACGACGGTAACGGCCGCGACTCCGACCCGACCGACGCCGGCAACTGGACTGTAGACAACCAGTGCTTCACCGGTTCGAAGGCAACCGCCTCCGACTGGCACGGCACCCACGTGGCGGGCACTATCGCCGCTATCGCAAACAACAACGAGGGCATTGCCGGTGTGGCACCCGAGGCGAAGATCGTGCCCGTGCGCGTGCTGGGCGCCTGCGGCGGCTTCGACTCGGACATCACCGACGGCATTATTTGGGCCGCCGGTGGTAGCGTGCGCGGCGTACCCGCAAACCAGAACCCCGCCCAGGTCATTAACATGTCCATCGGTAGCGAGGGCACCTGCACCACCCCGTACCGCCAGGCGATTGCTCAGGCGAATAAGCGCGGCTCCATCGTGGTTGTCGCAGCGGGTAACAACAACTTTGACGCCTCGAAGTCCAGCCCCGGCAACTGTGAGGACGTCATCACCGTGGGCGCAACCGATAAGAACGGCAAGCGCTCCTACTTCTCCAACTACGGCTCCCGCGTGGACGTGAGCGCTCCCGGTGGCGACCGCCGCTACTGGGGTGGTGGTATTCTCTCCACCCTGAACGCCGGTAAGACCGCTCCCGGTAAGGCCGACTACGCCGAGTACCAGGGCACTTCCATGGCGGCACCGCATGTTGCCGGTATTGTGGCGCTCATGAAGGCGGTCGATCCGAAGCTGACGTACGCTCAGGCGAAGAAGGCTCTGCAGTCCACCTCTCAGAGTGTTGAGTGTGACCAGTCCGCGTGCGGTTCCGGCATTGTGAACGCGGCGCGTGCGGTTCAGCAGGTCCGCTCCGACCGTGAGGCTGCTGATGCTGCTGCGGCTGAGGCGGCACGCAAGAAGGCTGAGGAGGAGGCCGCACGTAAGAAGGCAGCTGAAGAGGCAGCCCGCAAGAAGGCTGAAGAGGACGCCAAGCGTCAGCAGGCCCCCGCGCCTAAGGTAACCCCGGCACCTAAGGTGACCCCGGCGCCTAAGGCTACCCGCCCCTCCCGCCCGGTGACCCGCCCGTCTCGCCCGGTGACTCGCCCCTCGTACCCGTCGCGTCCGCGTTACGGCCACACTCCGCGTTACCGCTCCTGGTACGGTGCTTCTGCGAACACCTACCCGAGCAGCGGTTACCCGAATAATGGCTACCCGAACAGCGGCTACCTGGGTTTCGCGACCGGTAACCACCGCTAGTTATCTCCACTAGTCGAGTTAGAGTTTAGATACGAAAAGCCCCCGATGATTTCTTTCATCGGGGGCTTCGCTATGCGCTGTCGGATGGGCCTGGTACGGCGTCCGTAGCGGATAGTTTATTGTTCATTGACCTCGCGGGGCTTCTGCGCGGGGTTGGTGACCAGCGGCTCGTCCTGGGTGATGGGTTCGGCGTCACCGTTCAGGTCATAGACCTGGGCATCTTCGGGGATTTCCATCGCGGGGGCGCCGGGAATCCGGTCGTCAGGAATCTGGCTGTGGGCATCGGTGCGGTTTTCCTCGGTGGTGGCTACGGCCCCGGTGTCGTCCGCAATCTTGGCGTTAGACGCTCCGGCGCTCAGACCCTTAGAAATGATCTTGCGCGGTCGCAGGAAGGTCACCTTGCCGTTTGCGTCCAGGTTTCCAGCTTTTTTAGCCAGGTTGAAGCTGTTGATAATGCCTCGGCTGCAGAAATACTTATCGCACTTGATGCGGTTTCCCCCCGCGAGGGTGAACGCCTCCTCAACCTGTTTGGTGGTCATGGACGTGCCGTTGACCAGCTGCTGCGCCAGCAGAGCGGAGACGTGCGGTGCCGACATGGAAGTGCCGCTCTCGTAGTCGTAGCTGAACTTAGTGTAATCCGGGCGGTTAAGGCTCTTCATGGACAGGGTGAGAATGTCCTCACCCGGCGCCGAGATGTTAACCCTCGTGCCGTAGTTCGAGAAGGATGCTCGCGTGCCAGCCTTGGTGGTTGCGCCAACCGTGATAACGCCCATGCAGTTGGCGGGCGCGTACTTGGAGGCTTCCGTGTTGCCGTTACCAGCCGCGGCGACCACGAGCGCGCCCTTGGAACGGGCAATGTCGATGGCGCGCTGGTAAGCAGCGGGGCAGCGGGTCACAGTGCCGATAGACATGTTGATGATCTTGGCGGGGTAGGTGTTATCCGGTACGCCGTCAACGTGTCCGCCGGCAGCCCAGATGATGGCGTCGGCAATGTCGGAGGTGCGGCCACCGCATCGGCCCAGCACGCGCACGGGCTGCACGCGGGCGAGGTCGGCGGCACCAACCATGCCCATGCCGTTGTTGCCGCGGGCGCCGATAATGCCGGCAACACTGGTGCCGTGCCAGGTGGAAGTGTGGGCGTTCGCCTGGTCCTTACAGAGGTTGTAGGGCGCGTAGTCGCCTTCATCCCTGGGGTTGGGGTCGCGGCCGTCGCCGTCGCGGGCACTGAGCGGGTCGCTGACGAAGTCGTAGCCGTTCGCCATGCCGGTGACCAGGTCGGGGTGCGGTACGTAGCCGGTGTCGAGTACGGCGACTTTCACGGTTGCACCGCGGCGCAGGCGTGCGTTACCGGTGTTCTGAACGCCGGTGGTGGGGTTGGTGAGGTTCCACTGCTTGCTGTACTGCGGGTCGTTGTACTGGAAGGTGATGTCGCCTTCTGCGGCGGGGTAGTTGATGTAGTCGGGTTCGACGGAAGCTACGTCCGGGTCGGAGGCGACCTTCGCCATGAACTCCTTTGCCTCATTTTTGTTGAGGGTTTTGGAGGTCTGGATGACGGCGTCATTGGTGGAGGTACTGCGCAGGGTTTGGGTATCGATGTTCAGAGATTCACTGGCAATATCAACGGTGTCTTTAACGTCATTAGCAATGTCTTGGATTGCATCCCGATTGCCTTCGTTCTGCTGCTTACGCTGCTTGGCTTCGTCGGTGTAGGTGACGATGAATCGGTCGAACTTCTGCTGGGGGAGCGTACCTGGAGCAGGCGCGGTGGGGGTGTTAGGGCGTGCTGCGCCATTGCGCATCAGATTGAGGGGGCTGACGGGCCCTTCGATCTGGGGTGCCGCCTGGGCTGCTGCCAGGATGGCTTCGTCGCTGGGGGCCTGCGCGAGGACTGCGGGCAAGTCGCCTCCGAAGAGGAGTGCGCCGGCGGCGAGCAGGCTCATGGCTGCGTGTGCGGGGCGCTTGCGGCGGCGGTTATTGGGGTAGTGGCGAGGAGGTGTTTCAGCGCGGCATGCGCCGATGTATGGAAGCCTCATCTGGTTCTCCTGATGTAGGTGTGTTGGTGTGGACTGTGTGAAGTGTACGGGTGCGTTCCGTCCATGTTTGGTTTGTTGTTACGGGGCGGCAATGGGGCCTGTTTTTGGGCGCGCTGAAGTAATGAATGGGGTGAGGGAATAGCGTTTATTTGACCCTTTTTCGTCCCGGAAGAACTCATTTTTGGACGGTGTGTAACGTACATTTCTAAGGTATCACTTCAGGGTGAGCTTTAGGGATTTTTAAAGTATTTTTCACGGGTTAATGTGCATAAAATCAACCCGTGCAGGCTGAATAGTGCCTAATCATTAAGGGTTTATGTAAGTGAAACTTGAAAGTTTGGGTATGCGAGGTGAACGGCACGGTGCCCCTTGAGGGGTGGGTGATAAGTAAATGTTTTAACACTGTGGTGTAAGCACTGAAATGCATTAAAAATGCGGTTGATATTAAAAGATAAAAACCAACCGAAATATACGTGAAAATAAATAAAAAACCTGGTGGTACTCATAGTTGGCAGCGCTGACAGCACACCCTGCCTGCAGGCACACCCTGCCGGCAGACACACAAAAGACCGGGGCGGCCACCGCATGGGTGACCGCCCCGGTCTTTAGAATCATCAGCACCAGATAACCGGCGCTCGCTGTCTACCGAAGAAAGCGTCCTTAGGAAGCGTAGGAGCCCAGCAGGCGAACCGCGCCGCCGTCCACGCCCTTAGCGCCCTGAACGTAATCGGGGTTGTTAGCCTCGGGCTCGCCAGCGGCAACAACGTCACCCATAATCCAGGAGGGGATACCGCGGTCGTTCAGGCGCTTGGTAGCAGCCTCAGCCACGGAGGGGTCAACGATAGCAATCATGCCCACGCCCAGGTTCAGGGTGCGCTCCAGGTCGGCGAGGGGCACGTTGCCCAGCGAACCGATCAGGGAGAAGATCGCGGGAATCTGCCAGGTGGAGCGGTCCACGCGGCCCTCCAGGCCCTGGGGCAGAACGCGAGCCAGGTTAGCGGCCAGGCCGCCACCGGTCACGTGGGAGAAGCCGCGCACACCGCTGCCGGTGGTGCCGTCTTCGCCGTTGACGGGGAATGCCGCCGCCAGGTCCAGGCAGTCTGCCGCGTACACGCGGGTGGGTTCGAGCAGTTCTTCACCGATGGTGCGGCCCAGCTCGTCCACCTGGCGCTCCAGACCCCAGCCGGCAACGTTCAGGACTTTGCGGACCAGGGAGTAGCCGTTGGAGTGAATACCGGAGGAAGCCATAGCAATCAGCACGTCACCCTCACGCACGCGCTCGGGGCCGAGCAGTTCGTCTGCCTCGACCAGACCGGTTGCTGCGCCGGCAACGTCGTACTCGTCCTCTGCGAGCAGGCCGGGGTGCTCGGCGGTTTCGCCGCCAACCAGGGCGGTACCAGCCTGTGCACATGCGCCAGCGATACCGCGCACAATGTCAGCGATACGTTCGGGAACGACCTTGCCGGTGGCAATGTAGTCGGTCATGAACAGCGGCTTCGCACCGCAGACCACGATGTCGTCCACGACCATGCCGACCAGGTCGTAACCGATGGTGTCGTGAATATCGAGTGCCTGCGCGATAGCGACCTTGGTACCCACACCGTCGGTGGAAGTAGCCAGGTAGGGCTTGCGGTACTTGACGAGCTCGGAGACGTCGTACAGACCCGCGAAGCCGCCCACGCCACCAACGACGGAGGAATTGTGGGTTGCCTTGATAGCGCCCTTCATCAGCTCAACGGCGCGATCGCCAGCCTCTACGTCAACACCTGCGCTTGCGTAGGTTACGGTGGTGGTGTTCTCGCTCATTAGGATTCCTTCGGGGTAGTGGTAGCGGAGGAGTTTGCGGGGGTGCGGTCCTGCTCGGTGAGCAGTGCCTCGAGGTCGGCGTCGGGGCCGGGGTTGCACATGCCGATACCGGCATCGTCTTCGGCAATCTGTACTGCGGAGGGGTCGAACTTCGTTTCGAGAGTTTCGGTGCCTTCGCGGGTTTCAATGGAGACAGCCTCGGCGTGCTCGGGCTTGGAAGGGACGGGACGTTCCACGGTCACCTCAGCCGCCTTACCGGCGAGGGGGCCGCCCTTGCCCTTCTCCTCGGAGTCGAAGAGGGACTTGCCGCGTCGTTCCTCGCTGGGCAGCTCAATCGGGTATTCGCCGGTGAAGCATGCGGTGCACATGTTTTCGGTGGGCTGCTCGGTGGCTGCCATCATGCCGTCCTGGGAGATGAAGCCGAGCGAGTCGGCGCCCAGGGAGGAGGCGATTTCGTCCACGGACAGGCCGTTAGCAATCAGCTCCGCGCGGGAGGCGAAGTCAATGCCGTAGAAGCAGGGCCACTTCACGGGCGGGGAGGAGATGCGCACGTGCACTTCCTTCGCGCCGGCTTCGCGGAGCATACGCACGAGGGCGCGCTGGGTGTTACCGCGAACGATGGAGTCGTCAATAACGACGAGGCGCTTGCCCGCAACCACGGACTTGAGCGGGTTCAGCTTGAGTCGAATACCGAGCTGGCGGATAGTCTGCGAGGGCTGAATGAAGGTTCGGCCCACGTAGGCGTTCTTGACCAGGCCGTTGCCGTAGGGAATACCGGACTCTTCGGCGTAACCGATAGCGGCCGGAACACCGGATTCGGGGGTGGGCATGACCAGGTCAGCTTCGACAGCGTGTTCACGGGCGAGCTGACGGCCCATTTCTACGCGGGATTCGTAGACACTACGGCCGGAGATGGTGGTGTCCGGGCGAGCGAGGTAAACATACTCGAAGACGCAACCTGCGGGCTTAGCCTCAGCGAAGCGCTGGGAGCGCAGGCCGTTCTCGTCGATGGTGATGAATTCGCCGGGCTCAACTTCACGCACGAAGGACGCGCCGACAATATCGAGTGCCGCGGTTTCAGATGCGACAACCCAACCGCGCTCCAGGCGACCGAGCACGAGGGGGCGAACGCCCTGCGGGTCGCGTGCGGCGTAGAGGGTGTTCTCATCCATGAAGGTGAGGCAGAAAGCACCGCGCAGGGTGGGCAGCAGGTCGAGTGCTGCTTCTTCGAGGGAATCGAAGTCGTGCTCCGCCAGCAGGGCGGTGACGAGCGCGGTGTCGGTGGTGTTGCCCTGGGCGAGCTCGCCGTGCTTGGGAGGCTTGCCGCCATTCTTGGCAATCACTCGGTCGTAGAGGTCAGCCGAGTTGGTGAGGTTACCGTTGTGCGCCAGGCACAGCGTGCCGTGCGGGGTGGTACCGAGGGTGGGCTGTGCGTTAGCCCAGTGGGATGCGCCGGTGGTGGAGTATCGGGCGTGGCCGATAGCGTGGTCGCCGGGCATGGAGCTGAGAGTGGCTTCGTCAAAGACCTGGGAGACGAGTCCCATATCTTTGTACACGTGGATACGTTTGCCGTTGCTGGTTGCGATACCTGCTGATTCCTGGCCGCGGTGCTGGAGTGCGTACAGGCCGTAGTAGGTTAGCTTTGCCACGTCCTCGCCGGGTGCCCAGACGCCGAAGACGCCGCAGGCGTCCTTGGGGCCGTGGTCAATCGGATCGAGGTCGTGAGTGAGTTTTCCGTCGGGGCGAATCAATTCACTGTCTTTTCGACGATGGGACTGCGGATGCGTCTGCGCGGGCGCAAGACGGATGTGTGTTTCTGTACTCGCACCTGCCTGTGTGTGCGGTAGCATACACCAGACCCTTAAAAGTGTACCGGGTTTCAGTCTAGACGTGGTGAAGGATACGCTAAATACCTCAGTATGGACGGCTATTAGCGGCTTCTGGCGGCAGAAGGCTACAGAAGCCGCGAAAACTTGGGGCCTGCTGTGTACTTAAAGGAGCAGTACCTAGAAGAGCGGCAGCACCTAAAAAAGTGGCAGCAGGGTAGAGAGGTCGCTACGCTCGCCGGAGGCGTCGAGCACCCCAGCGGCGACCGCCTGCTCCCACGAGCATTCGCCCAGCACCAGTGCCGCCCAAACAACCGGTGAGGTTTCCACAACCGAGGGAGGGGTGCCGCGCGTATGGCGAGGACCCGCCACGCACTGGGTGACTCCCAGCGGAGGTACGCGTACCTCCACGCTATTGCCGGGGGCGAGGGTCGCCAGCTCTTCAAGGGTGAAACGCACGAAAGTAGCGCGCACGGAGCGGGGGAGAGTCGCGAACGCCCGTTCTATTTCAGTGGGTACGGGAACGGCTTCGGAAGGCTCGGAATCAAAGGAGGCGAAGAGCGCCCGCACCTCGCGGACCGCCGCCATGCCCGCCTCTTCGCTGGTTTTGCGTCGGATTGCCACGGCTACTTTCCTTCCGGGGCGCCGGTAGCGAGATCTTCGCGGGTGAAGAGCTCCCCGCGGGCAAAGAGTTCCTCATGCACGCGCAGCTCGCCAACCTCGACCGGCTGACCGTCCACGTATCCGCCGGTCACGGGGCGAACCACCAGCGCAAGCAAGCGCTCGCATTCCTCGGCGCTCAGGTAGCCGCCAGCAACCAGCGCGCGCAGTGCCACGGCGTACATGGCGCGGTGGGTGCCGTCGCTCATCTTCACCACCACGGACGCACCCGACCGAAGGCCAATGCAGAGCACGCCCTCCGCGCCGCTCTTGACGATGGCGTCCAGCTCTTCGCTGAGCACGGTATCGGGGTAGCCGGGTGCCTGAATCAGCTCGGGGTAGTCCACCATGGCGGTTGCAACCGTGGAGGCGCGCGCATCCGCCCCGAGGTTGCGGATTGCCGAGCCCAGGGCCGAGTAGGCGCGTGCGGCACCCAGCAGAGAAACCGCATGTACGGGCGCGCCGCAGCCGTCCACTCCAATGGCGGCTACCGGTTCGCCGGTGAATGCCTCAATTTCTTCGGTAATGACCTGCTGCAGCGGGTGGTTAGGGTCGAGGTAGTTGTGCAGGGTCCAGTTCTGCGAGCCCTCTTCCAGGTCGCCGCGCTCAAGCTTGGCGGTGCACGCCCACAGGAAGGCGGCGTGCTTGCCGGAGCAGGGGTGCGCTAGGGCAGTGGCGGCAAGGTTCGCCTGAATCATGGCATGACGTGCCTGCTTATCGGAGGGGAGCGCGGGCTTGAGCGCCAGGTTTGCCTGGGTGAGCGGGTTGGTTTCGGTGCTGCCCTGGGTGAGTACGTCCTGCACGGCGCGCATCTGCTCGAAGGTCCCGCTGTGCGAGCCGCAGGCGATGGCGACCTGGGAGCCGCGTAGGGGTGCGCCCGCCTTCATGGAGCCGATGGCCTGTAGCGGCTTGGCGGCGGAGCGCAGGTAGAAGGGCTCGTGAATATCGCCGAGGGCAAGCTGAATTTCGCCGTCGGGGCCCAGCAGAATGAGGCGGCCGCGGTGGCGCGCCTCAACAAAGTTGTTGCGGGTGAGCTGCGCGAGTTCTACGTCGAAGGCGCTGCCCTGGTGGGTGGTGTGAGTGGTTGCCTGTGAGGTGGTGCTGTTGGTCATTCTTCTAGTTTAAAC
The DNA here is from genome assembly GCF_963544205.1 of uncultured Rothia sp. Classification (GTDB taxonomy): domain Bacteria; phylum Actinomycetota; class Actinomycetes; order Actinomycetales; family Micrococcaceae; genus Rothia. The sequence continues at coordinate 11,538 of NZ_CAUUDY010000016.1, read as the reverse complement.
GGGGCGTGCGGCTTGACCCTATTTGTCTCTGGTGGCGCGGAGCTAAGATGGGCTGGCACGGTCGAGGGAGAGCCCTGTGAAGAGATTCACGTTTACTGCGAGTTGAAGTTATGAGTAATTCATTTTTATAATTGAAGTGTGCTCAAGCGCAACGGGTAAGACTAAGGTAAGTGAGCGAGGCACAGCCCGCACGAACCGAAAAACCCAGCACCGCATAGGACCGACCACGATCGACGCCCGACGAACCATTCCGGCGCCTCGACGTACCGCCTCATGAATATGGCGATGACCAAGGCAGCGGCAGATGAGCAAAACCCCACCCCGTCAATCGATGAGCTATGAGTGTATCCACGGTTTATCATCTCTGACCTGCCCCAATATGCAGTCTGAGAACGGGCGTAATATATCCAGTAGGAGATTGATGCAATTGCAGGGGTCGACCACAAACTTGGGTACGATCCGGTACGAGCTATGCATCCTTAGTGCCCCTCACCCCTCCGTGATTGGTGAGCGGCAAACCATGTAAAGGAGTACATCCATGGCAGAGCAGAACAACACCTCCGCAAACACCTCCGCACAGAACAGCTCCCCCAAGGGCGGCGTGAGTGCAGAATCTGAATTCCACGCAAAGTTCTTCCCCATCCTGGCCCGTGTTGCTTCTGTGACCGCAGTGCTCATGTACGTGTTCTACTTCCCGCAGATTATCGGTAACCTGAGCGGTCACAAGGGTGACTGGATCCAGCCTCTGGTTGCGGCTGTGAACTGCACCCTATGGTTGCTCTACGGCCTGTGGCGCCCCAAGAAGGATATTCCGATTATCATCGCGAACGCTCCCGGTATTGTCTTCGGCAGCTTGGCTGCTATTACCGCCCTCGTCTAATGCTTTTAGCTTGATTCGGTAGCTTCGGTTACGTAAGCTGTGCGGCTCTTCTCTAGCGTGCATTCGTGTGAATGTGCCGCCACATGAGAAGAGCCGCATTTTTAGTGAGCCCAGCTCACGTTTTTAGAGTGATACCGGGTACCCTGAATAGCATGAAGGTTTTGGTACTGGGCCCCGGCGGCCGCGAACACGCAATTATTCGAGCGCTTCTGCGCGACCCTGAGGTAACCGAGGTGCACAGCGCCCCCGGCAACGCCGGCATTGCCCAGGATGTTCCCGTCCACGCAATTGATGCGAATGACCCCGCCCAGGCAACCGCCCTGGCACGCGAACTGAACGCCGACCTGGTCGTTATTGGCCCGGAGGCGCCCCTGGTCGCAGGTGTCTCCGATGCACTGCGTGAGGCGGGCTTTGACGTTTTCGGCCCCTCCGCAGCTGCCGCACAGCTTGAAGGCTCCAAGGCTTTCGCTAAGCAGGTCATGGAAGAGGCGTCCGTGCCGACTGCTCGCGCCTACGTGGCAACGAACGCCGCTGAGGCGCAGGCGGCACTGGACGAGTTCGGTGCACCCTACGTGGTGAAGGACGACGGCCTGGCTGCAGGTAAGGGCGTTGTGGTGACCGAGGACCGCACCGCGGCACTGGAGCACGCTCAGGCTTGCTTCAACGCCGGCGGCACCGTGGTCATTGAAGAGTTCCTGGACGGCCCAGAGGTGTCCCTCTTCGTCATCTCTGACGGCAAGAATGTTCTGCCGCTGTCCCCGGCGCAGGACTTCAAGCGCATTTTCGACAACGATGAGGGCCCGAACACCGGCGGTATGGGCGCCTACACCCCGCTTCCCTGGCTGCCCGAGGGCTTCGTGCAGGAGGTTGTGGAGAAGGTGGCACGCCCGACTGTGGCTCGCATGGCTGAGCGCGGCACCCCGTTCGTGGGCGTGCTCTTCTGCGGTCTGGCTGTGACCAGCCGCGGCGTGCGCGTTATCGAGTTCAACGCCCGCTTTGGCGACCCGGAAACCCAGGCGGTTCTGGCGCGTCTGCGCACCCCGCTGGGTCAGCTGCTGCGTGCGGCTGCTCGCGGTGAAATTTCTGAGGGTACCGAGCTGGATTGGGATCCCCGCACCGCAGTTGACGTGGTTATGGCTGCTGAGAACTACCCGGACACTCCCCGCAAGGGTGACGTCATCTCTGGCCTGGATGAGGCGAACGCCCTGGAGGGCGTGCACGTGATTCACGCGGGCACTGTCGCATCCGAGGAGGGTGTGCTGACTGCTGGCGGTCGTGTGCTGGCTGTTGTTGCTCTCGGCGATGATCTGGCTGCTGCCCGTAACGCCGCCTACGAGGGTGTTCGCGCTATCTCCTGGGCTGGCGCGCAGTACCGCACCGATATCGCGCTGAAGGCTGTGGAGAACCGCATCCACATTCCCGCCCCGCGCGGCTAAAACCTAAGGTGACCGGCTTCCCCGCTTGAGGGTGGGGGAGCCGGTCGCTTCTTTGCCTCAAGATTGTGCCGTATTGATGCTCAATTGGCACTATCGGGAGCCGTGCCTATCGCGGTATTGTAATTACACAGACTTTTTGCATCCACATCACACCACCTCATCAGGAGAAATTCTCATGACTTCTCGTTCTAACCCCGTGGAAATTCCTGGCTGGACTCACATTTATTCCGGCAAGGTCCGCGACCTGTACGTTCCGAATGAGGAACGTTTTGACGCCACCGGCTTGACCGTCAATGATGACGCTGAGCTGCGTGCCGGTTCGGTCATGGTTGTTGCCTCGGACCGTATTAGCGCGTTTGACCGTATTCTGCCCACCGAAATCCCGGATAAGGGCAAGATTCTGACTCAGATGTCCCTGTGGTGGTTTGAGCAGCTCAAGCAGGTTCCGAACCACGTGCTGTCCACTGACGTTCCGGATGTTGTGGCTGGTCGAGCAATGATTTGCCGCTCCCTGAACATGTTCCCGGTGGAGTGCATTGTGCGCGGTTACCTGACTGGTTCGGGCTTGGCGGCGTATAACGAGACCGGTGAGATTGCTGGTGTAAAGTTGCCTGCGGGTCTGGTGGATGGTTCCCGCCTGGACACCCCGATTTTCACTCCGACCGGTAAGGCTGAGGTGGGTGAGCATGATGAGCTGGTGACCCGTGAGGAGCTGTACGCTGAGGTGGGTCAGCCGGTGGGTGAGCGCCTGGAGGAGCTGAGCCTGAGCCTGTACACCACTGCGGAGAAGATTGCTCGTGAGCAGGGCATTATTCTGGCGGATACCAAGATGGAGTTCGGTACTGATTCGTACCGTGGCGAGATCACTCTGGGTGATGAGGTTCTGACCCCGGATTCTTCGCGTTTCTGGGACGCTCAGCAGTATGAGCCGGGTCATGCTCAGCCGAGCTTTGATAAGCAGTATGTGCGTGACTGGCTGCGTTCCCCGGAGGCGGGCTGGGACGGTTCGGATAACGTGCCGCACCTGCCTGAGGAGGTTGTGGAGAAGACTCGTGCCCGTTACGTTGAGGCGTATGAGCGTCTGACCGGCACGAAGTTCTAAACTCTATATTTCGGGCTGAAATAAGTCTTAGAGATAGCTAAAGGGCGGTGCCCCGGAAGGTCATTCTTCCGGGGCACCGCCCTTTAATTCATAAGCTCTTTTACATGCATTTTTATAGGTGCCATACGTCATAAATATATCTTGTGCGTCTATTGTACGGGGGGGGTCTGTCCTCTATCATACTTAGTAATCGGCTCGCCAAGGTTCTACCCCACAAAACGCAGGTTCACGCCATATAGCAGGTCTGTAGGTAGCCCTCACGATACGTCCGTATCACTGCCGGTTCTCGCCCATCAATGATGCTTGAGAAAGGTGAAGTCCATGGCAAAGAAGCCCTTCGCATCCCTCGCCCTTATCGGTATTGCCTGCTGCCTGGGCGTATCGAGTTGCTCCACCACTGTTGAAGTTAAGCAAGACATTCGTAATGTCCTGGCAAGCTACGAGAATCCCTCCCCGGATATTAACGTGGCCCTCGTCAACGAGGTCAAAAAGTGTATGAGCGAGAAGTCCTTCACCTACTCCGGTAGCCAGAACATTATTGGCGGCGCCTCCGTTCATGAACTTGCGATGAGTGGCGCCCACTTCGCCAACGAAGAAGCGGCCACCCAGGGATACTCGTCCACCCGGCAGGGCAACGCTAGCTCCAGCAACGCACCCGCGATGGAAAACCCCGCATATCAGAAGGCGTTCCTAGGCGACTCTCAAGCCCCAGACAGTAAAACTATCACCATCACCATGAGCAGCGGTGCCCAGGTCGGCATGGCAACAGATTCATGCCTGGGACGTGCGGCAGAGGCTGTCTTCGGCTCAACAGAAAACTACCTCAAATACACCAACTTCGTTAACGAACTCATCACGGGTGGATCCAAAAATAACGCGGTAGAAGAAATGGGGAAATACTACCGTAATGACACTACCTACGGTGCATGCATGAAAGAAAGCGGATACGCCGACATCCAGCACTTTGGAGATGCTCCCAGCTACGCAGAGAAAACCTGGGGTAAGTATAAGGCAGCCAATGCCGCCGCCAATGCGGAAGAGCAGGCCCTAGCTCATGCTGACTACAACTGCCAAAAGTCCACTGGAATCCTGACTAAAGCACAGAATATCTACTACGAAAAGGCAGCGACCTGGCTCAATGAGCATGAGCCGCTCATCCTTGAAGTACGCGACATCGAACGTCAGGCCCAGGAGCGCGCCGCAGCTCTACTCAACGGCAACTAGCCAACGGCAACCAGTAAACGCTGATTCCTCGTTGGACATTTTCTAGCGAAAATTTTCTACCGGTCCTCTGCTCTCAACTGCGTTCACCCGCGGATGAGAGCAGAGGATACACCCCTTTATTCAACCCCCGCCACGTTGTTACCCTCAGCAATTACCCCTAGTCCCGCCCCATATTTCACCGCAGAAAGGTGAACCCATGAACACGCAGCAGAGTTCAGAAAACCCCCGCCGCGCCGCCACGACGGCAACCATACGCGCCTACCTGGTTCCGGTGCTCGTCATTCTGCTCGTCATCACCGGCGGGTTCTCCATCTACGCACTCAACACGGGGCTACGCACCAATGTTGAATCCAACGCGCAGCCATCCCGAGCCGCGCAACTAACAACCCGCATCAGCACGCAGACTGTTACCCGCACCTACTCGGGAGAAGTCAGCGTGTCGTCTGCCCGAAGCTACACCGTAGGAACCCCTCAAGGAGTGGTGACCAGGGACGGCGCCAAAGCGGGTACTCGGCTGAGTAACGGCTCAATTATCACCACTATCAACGAACGTCCCATCATTGCGTTCAAAGGTAGCATCCCCGCCTACCGCGACCTTGCCGTAGGCGCTCGCGGCGATGACGTTAAACAGCTCCAAGAAGCTCTAGAATCGCTCGGCTACAGCATCTGGGATGAGGAAGGAAACTACGGCGAAGCAACCGCCAACGCTGTCTACCGTTTCTACCTGGACCGTGGCTACTACCCTCCCGGGGATACTGACCGAACCGAAGAAGGACGCTACAGCACCGCCCTGCCGCTCTCTGAATACCTCTTCGCTGACGGCAATGAATACACCGTAGACAACAGCTGCGGCACCAAAGGCCAAACCTCAACTCCGGCGCTGTGCACCCTATCCGCGGGTGGGTACCGTCTGGTACTCTCCGCGGACGGTAGCGCTCTCAGCAATGAACTCGCTGAAGGACAGAAAGTCCAGATTCTTACCGATAACGGAAGTCCGCTCGAAGGCACTCTGGGCGCGGCCCTCACACCCGAAGGCTCAACTAACGCTGACGGCGGCGCTAACGCAGGTGCCTCCAACGGTGCGCAGAACAGCGCGCGACCTAACAGCGATACCTCCGCACCGGGAGCTACTGCGCGGAAACGCTACCCCATCACAATCGACTTGCCGGAAAACACGACGGCATCAACACGTTTTCAGGCAACCGTCACTCTCAACCGAGGCGCTGAAAACGCCCTCGCGGTGCTCGAAGCAGCCGTCAAAACCGAAGAAAACGGAACGCACTCCATCACCCTGGATAACGGTCAGAGCGTTCCCGTCACCCTTGGTGTGTGCTCCGCCGGAATCTGCGAGCTCGTCAACCCCGCTGCAGAACTCAAGGCAGGTACCGTCGTGAAGCTGAAGGAGCGCTAAAATGCCTCATCATGAGACAGAACGTGCCCTCCCCGCGAGCGCTACCGCCACAAAACCTAATATTGAGTGCCACAATATTGCGCGTTTCTTCCCACCCTCCACCTGGGCGCTAAAAAACGCAACCCTCAGCATTCATGAAGGCGAATCGGTGGCCATTACCGGCGCCTCCGGAAGCGGAAAATCTACGCTCCTCTCCATCATCGGGCTACTCGATCAGCCCTCCGAAGGTGAGCTGAAAATATTGGGCCAAAACATGGGCACCGCCAGCGATGCCGAGCGAACTGTAGCACGCCGTGAGCACATTGCTTTCGTCTTTCAGGCGTACCACCTCATTGCTCATCTGAACGCCACCGAGAACATTGCCCACACCCTCCGGATGCGCGGCGTACCGGGCCGTCAGGCACATCAGCGTGCGTTGCAGGCACTCGAACAGGTGGGTTTGGGGCACCGTCTGGAGGTTCTTCCACGCAACATGTCCGGTGGTGAACAGCAACGAGTCGCGGTCGCACGCGCGTTAGCCTGCGCCCCGCGTATCCTACTGTGCGATGAGCCTACAGGAAACCTCGACACTGAAAACTCTCACAAGGTGTTGGATCTGCTCCTCGCCGGCCGTGCGGAAAAGCAAAGCCTGGTCATCATCACCCATGAACCCGATATCGCGGCTCGCTGCGACCGGCAGCTACACATGGTCGATGGGCTGCTCGTTAGCCCCGAACTCGCTCGTCCCGAAGAGCCTGCCCATCAATCGCTCAAAGAACCCGTTGTCAGGGGAGGATAGATGCTAAGGAACAACCTTCACTACGCTCTCCTTGCAGTTGTTCGCCGTTGGCGCCGCAACCTGCTCACGGTACTGGCGATGCTCGCGGGAACAACCACCATCATCATGCTGGTGGGCGTCAGCGAGTCATCGGCGCTCAATACGAGCTCGCAGCTGGCCAGCTACGATTCCACCCGGCTCGGTGTGCGCCTCCAGCCGCAAACCTGGGATATACCGGAGGATGAACTGCTCTGGCGCGTTAACCAAGTTCCAGAGGTCAAAGCTGCTGGTACAGTCACCATTGATACGCAGACAACGCGTCCGCAGGTCAACAGGCCGGGGCAGGAAGGCCAACAGACACCCCTCGCAATCGTTTCAGAAGCAGGTTTGAAAGCACGAGGTGCGCACATTGTCGAAGGGCACTTTTCGGAGCCTGCCCGTGAACGCCCCGGTGAGCCTACCGTCTATCTGGGCGTTGCCCTCGCGAAGGAGCTAGGGGTCAGTGCTGAGCCCGGGCGGAACATGATTGAGGTCAACGGAATGCGAGCCTACGTGCTCGGCATTATCCGTGACGGCGGCAAAAACGCTGCCCTCAGTAGCGCTCTTATTCTGCCGACCACCTCCACTTTCTTGCCGCAAGCCCACACCCTACAACGCGGTATGGACGTCATCGTGAATCCAGGAAGCGCAGATACGGTCGCGGAACAGCTCAAGCAGGTACTCGATCCGCAGCGCGCCCCTGTTGATACAAACATTGAGATTCCGCCTTCACCGGTGACTCTTCGTGCTTCCTTGACGAAAGACAGTCGAACCCTTACGACCATTATTCTGGTGGTTCTTATCGTCTCGACAAGCTTCGGCATTGTGATGACCATGCAGATTTCGGTCTGGGAACGCCGCAGGGAAATCGGCATTAACCGTGCATTAGGGTTGGGGCGGCGAGATGTGGCGGTCAGCTTCCTTGCGGAGGCGGCTCTCCTCGGTGCCTTGGGCGCTCTTGGAGGCTTCATCCTCGGTATTCTCGGTTCCTGGGTTGTGTGCCTTCTCAACGGCTGGGCGCTATCTCTGCCGCCCCTTATCCTAGGGATTCCTTTCCTCGGCTTGGGTGTGGGCATCGTGGCGGGTGCATTGCCCGCCTACGCGGCAACGAAGGTTCAGCCGCTTGAGCTGCTGCAATAACTGCCCCGCTGAAATAATTGCTCGGCGCATAAGGGTGGTGCCCCGGAAGGTCATTCTTCCGGGGCACCGCCCTTTAGCTATGTGGGTTTATGCGATTGAGGGGCGAAGCCTAGCCGGCGTGAACGTCTTCGTCATGTACGTTCTCGTGGCACAAATCCTCGTGCAGAATATCCCGCGCCGGATGCTGCCGCGCCCGCTCCTCCGCAGCACGGTCAGACAGCGAATAAAACCACGTAATGTGCTCGCACACCCGCTCATAGGCTGCCTGCTCATCGTGAGAGGCAATCGCCTCAATAATGCCGTAATGCTGCTGCTGCAACGTGCGCTTGACCGCCTCCCAATCCTTCAGGAAAGGAACCGCCTCCTGCACATAACTCATCGTCGCCATGTGCAGAGAGTCGATCACCGTATCAAGCACAATATTGCCGCCGAGCTTCGACAGCTCATAGTGAAAACGCGTATCGCAGAAATGGAAGCGCTCATCGCTGATCTGCTCATCCATCTCCGCCAGATGCACGCGCGCCCGCTCCAGCGCCGCCGCACGCTCCGGTGTGTCCGGCGCGGCAGCCGCCGCACGCGCCGCAGGACCCTCCAGCAGCAGGCGGGTTGAGACAACGTCCTTCACCGGCAGGCTGCGGGTCGCAATGTGCATGCGCAGCGCCCAGCTGAGCGCATCCGACGGCTCAGAAATGATAATCGCGCCCGACTTCGGTCCCGAACCCGTGCTGGAACGAATCAGACCCAGCGCGTTCAAAACCCGAAGGCCCTCACGGACCGAGGGGCGGGAAATACCGTGCCGTGCCGCCAGCTCACGCTCGGAGGGGAGCTTATCGCCCACACGCAACTCACCCAGGCGCAGGCGCCGCTCAAAGGTCTCCAGAATGATGCTGTAGCTGCGGTCCGCCAGAATCGGCTGGCGCTCGACCACAGGGGGCGCCTCTGCAGGCTGGGTGTCGTCAAAAGAACGAGGCATACTCTCTCCTGATAACGAGGCGGATAACGAAAAGAAGTCTCGACTCAGCATGTTCTCCCAAACTATTGGGGCAACCTATCGAGTCATAAGGGGCATAAAAAGCGGGGCGGCGATACCGGAAAGGTACGCCGCCCCGCTGTGGCCTCCGGTCAAACCGGGGCGAATGTCCTACTGTTCGTGAAGCGGATGCTTCAGGAACTCTCTAAAACCTGAGCTTCAGATTAGGGAATCATGAAGGACAGCACGTTGGTCTGCAGGAAGACCAGGACGCAGACGAACAGGAGCATAGCGAAGGACCAGGGGAGGACAGCCTTGAGGATGTCGGATTCCTTGCCTTCCATGTCCACGGAGGTAGCAGCAATAGCCAGCGACTGCGGGGAGATCATCTTACCGACCACACCACCGGTGGTGTTAGCAGCCAGCATGAGCTCGGGGGTTGCGCCGTGGATACCTGCGTGCTGCAGGTTCTCAGCAGCAGACACCTGCAGCTTGGAGAACAGTGCGTTCGCGCTGGTGTCCGAACCGGTCACAGCGGTACCGATCCAGCCCAGAGCCGGTGCGAGGAACGCGTAGACGGTGCCCAGGCCTGCCAGGAAGGTACCCATAGCAATGGTCTGACCGGAGAAGTTCATGACGTATGCCAGTGCCAGAACCGAAGCAATGGTCAGGATGGACCAGCGCATGCGGTAGACAACGGAACCGAACTCGGTGAAGATTGCCGGGAACTTGAAGGCGTAGCGGCCCTTCTCGTTGAAGAAGAAGTAGACCACAGCAACAACCAGACCGGAAATGATCAGCAGGGTGCCGGGGTTGGACATCCACGCGAAGTTGTAGACAGCGTCCTTGACGGGCTTGCCGTCAGCGGTGACGAGGCGGGAGCTCAGAGCCTGGATATCAATCTTGATGACGAAGCTCTTCAGCCATGCCTTCAGGCCAGCGTGCAGGTTAGCAACACCGAAGATTGCAACGACGATGACGTAGGGCAGCAGTGCCATCCAGACGCGAACGGCGGGCAGAGCTTCCTTCTCTTCAGCCTGTGCGGGCAGACCGTAGCGTTCACGAACGCCTGCGACGCCGCGCGGCTTCCAGAACTGCAGGAAGATCACGGCAACGCCCATGGAGACGATGCAGGCAACAACGTCGGTCAGGTTGTATGCGGGGGTAGCGGCGGTGACCCACTGTGCGATAGCGAAGGAAACGCCGATGACCAGTGCGGGCAGCCAAGCGTCCTTCAGGCCCTTCATGCCGTCGAGGATGACGAGCAGGATGAGCGGAACGAGCATTGCCAGGAACGGAGCCTGGTGACCAACGATGGTTGCGATAACGTGTGGGTCCTTGCCGCCGACTTCACCTGCGGTGGTAATCGGGACAGCAACCGCGCCGAATGCCACGGGTGCGGTGTTAGCGAGCAGAACGGTGATAGCAGCCTTGAGGGGCTTGACGCCCAGTGCCAGAATCATGGTTGCGGTAATTGCAACGGGAGCGCCGAAGCCAGCCAGTGCCTCGAGCAGACCACCGAAGCAGAATGCGATGAGGATAGCCTGGATGCGCAGGTCGCCGCCGCCGAGGCGGTCGAAGACGCGGCGCAGGTCTTCGAATCGACCGGAGAGAACGGTGATCTGGTAGAACCAGATGGCGCCCAGAATCACCCAGCAGATGACCAGGCCGTAGATGGCGCCGCGGACGGCGCTCAGGCCGGCGAGGTCAGCGGGCATGTGGAAGCCCAGCGCTGCTACGAGGATGGATGCTGCCAGTGCCACGAGTGCGGACCAGTGAGCGCGTGCCTTAACGCCCAGTAGCATCACAAAGAAGGTGAGGAGGGGAATGGTTGCCACGAGCGCGCTGAGGCCGAGGCTACCTCCCACTGCATTGGTTACAGCGGTATAAGTTTCCACTGGAACTCCTTTGGTTCAGGGTGTGTTTTGTGTGTGGTCAGACCATAGATAATTCTGTGGGGAACGAGTCATTGTTCCCTGCATGGGGATGTGGTCAGACCATTGATCGCATGTTTAGAAGAGTACCGGATAATGTGGTGTTTCACCAAAAGTGACCTGACTCATTTTTGTGGAAGGCGACCGGAACCTGGGCTCGCTTCCAGTGAAACTGCCGAAATATTGCGGTTCTGATAGTTAATTCCAGGTTCTGAAACTCGAATATTTTCAGATACATCACGAGTTGGGTGTATGGGTCATTGGTTTACCCAGGGGAGAGTCTTCATTTGGACGCATATACCCGAAAAGAATGTTGTTTTAAAAAGGAAAAGCCCCATAAAACAACCATAAAATCTTCAGAACGGCGGATTTCTAGGGGGTTTATGGTCCACTTCTGTGTGTTTGATAAATGTTCAATCTGCGAAAAGAATATAGGGGTCTTACGGGGGGTGCATGGGAGATGAGGTCACATGTACCGGAAGGTAGGGAAATATACCTTAAGGTCAGGTCGACCTAACCGGTTATTTAACAAGGAAAGTATGTGCTATTCCAACTAGAGAAAAGCCGTCCAACGGTGTTAAATGGCTAGAAAGATAAAAGACATCACCACGGTTTCTGATCCCACCGCATCCCACCTCCACTTGG
>NZ_CAUUDY010000015.1:0-49805 GCF_963544205.1 uncultured Rothia sp. | reverse complement strand
GAAGAAGCTCTTCGTTTTTTCCTCCTCGCCGCGGCGACTCATACAACTATACAGACCCCTAAACACCCCTGCAACCCGAAAATGGGTGAAGTAGGACACAAAAAGGGCCTTGAAAGGGTCTCAAACACCCTTTCCAGGCACTAAAGTGCCTAGTCAGAGTGTTTTAAGGGTGGCAAAAAATCTTCAAAAAACTTCCAAAAAACCTCATAAACGCAGAAGAAACCACTCAAACCCTCGAAGAAAGCCCGGTGAAAGCCCTCTCAGCAGCCCCTATTCCTACTCCCCCGCTCCTGTGCCGCGACTAGACACCCATACCTATAGATACAGAAAGCCCCTCCCCTTCCATCCCGAGAGGAACAGAAGAAGAGGGGCACAGCTACGAGAGTGCTGAAGCTTAGTAACGCTTAGTGCTGGGTTGCTTAGTACTGGGGAGGCGCCTCATTCGCCATATTGTTGAAGCGCGAGTACTTACCGCTAAACGCCAGAGGGATAGTACGGGTCGGACCACCACGGTGCTTCGCAATAATCATGTCCGCCTCACCCACGCGCTCACTATCCGGGTTATACATATCCTCACGATGCAGCAGAATCACCATATCCGCATCCTGCTCAATAGAACCAGACTCACGCAGATCCGAAACCATCGGACGCTTATCAGTACGCTGCTCCGAACCACGGTTCAACTGCGACAGCGCAATCACCGGAACATCCAGCTCCTTAGCCAACAGCTTCAGGCTACGAGAAAACTCCGAAACCTCCTGCTGACGCGACTCCACCTTCTTACCCGAACTCATCAGCTGCAGGTAGTCCAGCACCACAAGCTTCAAATCATTACGCTGCTTCAGGCGACGGCACTTCGCGCGAATCTCCATCAGAGTCATATTCGGCGAATCATCAATAAAGAGAGGAGCAGAATCAATACGACCCTGCAGAGTCGCCAAGTTCGTCCAACCCTCAGTATCCAGGTCGCCCTTCTTCAGACGACCCATCGAAATCTTTCCCTCCGCAGAGAGAATACGCATTGCCAACTCAGTACGACTCATCTCCAGTGAGAAGAACACAGTCGTCATCTGATGATGAATAGCAGCAGAACGAGCAATATCCAAAGCCAGAGTCGACTTACCCACACCCGGACGAGCCGCAATAACAATCATCTGGCCGCCATGCAGACCACCGGTCAGCTCATCAAACTCAATAAAGTCAGTCGGCACACCGTACACGCCATCCGGGCGGTTCGAGTTCGCATCAATCTCATTGATGGTCTCCTCCAACGCCTCAGAGAAAGACACATAGTCTTCCTTCGCGTTACCATCAGTCACCGCATAAATCTCAGCCTGCGCCTGATCCACCAAAGTATCAACCTCAGTCTCATTGGCGTAACCCAGCTGAGCAATCTTCGTACCCGCCTCAATCAGGCGGCGCATAATCGCGTGCTCCTTAACAATCTCAGCGTAATACTGAGCGTTAGCAGCAGTCGGAACCGAAGCAATCAGAGTATGCAGATACGACGCGCCACCTACACGAGTCAGCTCGCCACGCTTCTTCAGCTCATCAGCAACCGTAATCGCATCCGCGGGGCTACCGTGACCGTAGAGAGAAAGAATCGCCTCATAAATCGTCTCGTGCGCCGGCTTATAGAAATCAGACGCACGCAGGCTCTCAACCACATCCGCAATAGCGTCCTTCGACAGCAGCATGCCACCGAGCACCGACTGCTCAGCCACATCATCATGAGGCATAGTGCGGGAACCATAATCAATGGCAGTTTCAGACATGCTTATCCTCGCGTTTCAATCCGATATCTACGACGTTCCAGAAACAACTTCTGCAGAACTCCTATGCTAGTTTCTCACGAAGGCCCACGCGAAACCCATACACGCCTAACGAGGAACGCGGAGATAATCCTCAATCTTCTCAACGGCGAGCGCCGCACCATCCATGGTGCGCATTGCCTCACCCAGCTGCCGTGCCCTAGCGCGCAGACCCTCTTCACTGAGCAGACGGTCCAAAATATCGCGCACATTGCCGCGGCGCACATCAATCTTCGTAAAACGCAGGGCGTTACCGTAACGCACGCACTCCTCAATATTCCAGCTCTGCTCCGCCTGCATCGCAATACCCGCAAACGGAACACCCGCCAGGCACGCCGTCTGCACCGTTCCCTCACCGCCGTGGGTCATCGAGGCATCAATATGACCGGCAAGCAGATGCGCCGGAACGGTCCCGGCGAAATGGATGTTATCGCCCAGTAGGCGGGTCTGTGCCTCCGAGAGCTGCACCCCGCCGCCGACCAGCACATCCACCGGAGCGTCTGAGAGCTGCCGTAGCACCTGCGCCAAAATATCTGCAGAGCCGGAGGAACCCATTCCCACGTAGACCAGTGGCCGCTCTCTCGGTTCACGAACAATCTGCGGCAGCTCACCGGGCGCACGGTAATAAATAGGACCCACCCCAACGTCGGGCTCTACCAACGAGTCGCCGCGGAACTGCGTGAACAGAGAGCAGATAAGGTTCACATCGGCGCTGAGCATATCGACGGTACGGCGAGGAAGCGTGAGCCCATGCTCACGCGCCACACGCGTAAAAGAAGCCGGCTTATACGAAAACACCCGCGCCACCGCCCGCAACCATCCCGGCGCCGCGAGCTCGCCGGCTGCAGGCTTCTTCGAAAAATACGTCGACGAGTACGCGTACGGGCGCGCATAGAAAATGGGAACACCGGCAATACGCGCAGACAGCAACATCGTCAGGTTAGAACCAATCACCACGGCATCCGCGCTAAAGTCACGAATAGCCGCAAGCTCAGCGGCAACCCTCTGGCGCACCATATCGGTCGTAAAAGGATGCCGCACTCCCCTGCCCTGATCCAGCGCCATAATCTGCTCCGCCTCGGCATCGCTCATGATTGGCTCGCTAAGATGCACGGGCAACCCCGCGTTTTCCAGCAGCCCCAGGTACTTGGGGGAATACACGTGGAATAAGACCGTATGGCCTCGCTCCCGAGCTGCACGCGCTATCTCGATACAGCGCGTGGTTTCACCCATATTGAAACTTTCGGGAGAGAAAAGAATACGGCTCATAACAATCTCCGGGAGGCGCACATGTAGCTGAGCAGGTTCTGCGGCTCGCACACCGCTGCGCATACAGCGCGGCTCATACACCTCAGTGTAAAACAGAGCCTCAGTATTCCCCCGGATAGCGAGGAATACTGAGGCTCCGTTTCACTGTGTGAGTTTTGCGGTGTGAGTCTGTCTTACTTCTTACGCAGAATCAGACCGATAGCGCCGATGTGGTCCGCGTGGCGGCGGAACACACCGCGCATACCCAACACACGCTCACGAATCTGCGGCTTACGCGCCAGATTGAACGCAATCTTCGCAACGCCGGCGGGACCCTCATCAGCCAGCAGACGCTTCGGCTCCAGCAGAGCCATATCGGTCTGGTACACATCCAGCACCTCAAAACCTGCCTCTTCAGCCAGGGCGGTCCACTCAGCAACAGTCAGCGGGCGGGCATTCACACGGATAGTGCGCGCCAAATCCTTCTGAATCTCTTCCTTCAGCTCAGGACGCAGGTAATCGGGAACCAGCGACATCTCGTGGATAGCGTAGTAACCGCCCGGACGCAGCAGGCGAGCCGCCTCACGCATAATCTCCAGCTTGTGCTTATCGGTCTGCATGGTCAGCATCGCCTCGCCCACCACGGCGTCGTAGCTCTCGGAGGGCAGGCCGGTTTCCTGGGCGCTAGCGTTCACGACGCGGTAGTTAGGATGGCTCGATGCGCCGATACGCTCGGTCACGATTTCAGCAGCCTTCGGGTCAAGATCCACACCGGTGTAGCTCTTGGGGGAACGCTTCACAATTTCCAGGGCGGTAATGCCCAGGCCCGGCGCAAACTCCACGACGTCAATGTCGCCGCCCAGGGCACGAGCCAGCAGCCAGTTAGTGGTCTCGCGGCCGCCCGGGCGCAAAACCTTCTTGCCCAGCTGGGCGAGCAACCAGTGGCCTGCAGCCTTGTCGGCGGGGCGGTCGGTACCGGGAACGGAAGGGGTCTTAGACACGGGAGACAACTCCTCAATACTTGTATTTAATATGCAAAATTTATCTTCCCTAATTCTAGACCCGCCACACACAGGAAAGGAAATATGACGTTACGTATAAGTATGGTTGCCCTTTATTACGGTGCACCGCGGTTACAGCATGCCCTAACGCCGTTGTCGTCTCCAGTTGCCACTACCGCAAAACTCAGGGGTTAAACAGAAACTGGAGCTGGACCTCTCAATCCAACCCCAGTCTCATCACACACACATACATACGAAAATCAGAGCCACTTCCGCAAGGAAAGTCCAACTTTCTGATGGCTCTCTCGAACCATCTATATAAAGTATTACGCGTAAACCTTTATTCCCTGTAGGTTAAAGCTGTAAGAAACCTGGGAATAGATTTTTCCTCAGAATCGAGGCGCAGCACCCCGGATTTCACACGGAAACTATATGTCGCATTAAAAGAAGAAAGGCAAGGCGCTTTTGCCTTGCCATCCTTCTTTCGCTAGCGGGCGACCCCGCTACACGAAACACACACATTCACATCGCAGTCCTCTCGAACCAACACTTATAGTAAACACCCCCAACCTTATGGGAGGATTGAATTTCGCTGGAAACAAGCTGGGAGAAGACCAACAGAACCCTGAGAGCTTTGATATTGTGCAGTTTCAGTGCGGTTTTAGGGCTTCAAACCGGGCTAATAAGCCGCCATATACAGCCCAAGCAGCACCAGCGGATTAGCGACTACAGAAATAACCGCCAGGCAAATATTAGCCACACGGTACTGACGGAACTTCACCAGACCCACCAGCGCACACACTAGGGCAATGCTGGAGGCAAGGCCGCCTACTATCAGCAACAACAGAAAAATAATGGTGGCTATATTGGCATCCGCAAACGGGATAACCGCTAGAGCACACAGCAACAAAGTAATGCACTCCAGAACCACACCCGTGAGCAGCAGCTGAGCACTAGAAGACAAACGTGAAAAAGATCGAGCCATGTCTACCAGTCTACGGGGTCAACCGGACTGCCTCGTAGCAACCGCTACCTCAAGCACCGATTCTTCAGCTATACAGCGCTGATTCTCAACCTCCCAAAAGCAATGTTTCACGTGAAACATGCACCGGAACGAGCGTCACCACGACACAGCTACGGGTACAACAAACGGGGTGCCCCTCACGAAGAGGGACACCCCGTCCAACACTCAACACCGAAGCTTCAAAGCCTCAGCGTCAAATATCTAAAAATCTACTTACGCAGCAGCAACGACGTCCAGGACAACGTTAGCAACAACGTCAGCGTGCAGGCGGACAGTCACCTTGTACTCACCGGTGCGCTTGATAGCGGAACCCAGGTGGATGGTGCGCTTGTCAACGGAGCCAATGCCAGCAGCCTCAATAGCCTCAGCAATAGCCTCAGCCTTGACGGTACCGAACAGGCGGCCGTCAGCGCCAGCCTTGTGTGCAACGACAACCGGCTTAGCAGCCAGGGACGCAGCAATTGCCTGAGCCTCTTCCAGAGAAGCCTTGGCACGAGCCGCACGAGCGGCGCGGATGGACTCAACCTGCTTCTCGCCACCCTGGGTCCAGGTCACGGCAAAGCCGCGGGGCAGCAGGTAGTTACGTGCGTAACCGTCCTTAACGGTGACAACATCGCCAGCTGCACCGAGGCCGGAAACTTCCTGAGTCAGAATGATCTTAGCCATGTTACTGTCTCTCCTTCTCTTTAGCGGCCAGCGCCGGAGTAGGGCAGCAGTGCAACTTCGCGGGCGTTCTTAATAGCCTGAGCGATCTTGCGCTGCTCCTGAACGGTCACGCCAGTCACGCGGCGAGCGCGGATCTTGCCGCGGTCGGAGATGAACTTGCGCAGAAGTGCGACGTCCTTGTAATCGATAACGGTGACGTCAGCAGCCTTGAGGGGGTTCTGCTTGGGTTTGGGCTTACGGATTTCAGCCTTAGCCATCGTGGTGCTCCTTAGAGTTGGGAGCCCGCGGCGGATAACCGCGGGATGGATTGATAAATTACTATTCGGAAAACGAAACCGGCTTAGAACGGAGGTTCGTCGTCGGCGCCGCTACCCCAGTCATAGTTACCACCAGACTGAGAACTCCACGGATCAGCAGCAGAAGCTGCGGGGGCCGCCGGAGCAGCCGGAGCGGAGTAGCCAGACTGGCCAGAGTAACCATTACCCTGGGGAGCTGCAAAATTGTTCTGCTGAGGAGCGGAGAAACCGCCCTGAGCAGCAGCGTTGTACCCAGCGCCACCGCCAAAGCCACCCTGCGCACCGCCACCGAAGTTATTACCTCCGGCAGAACGCTGTGCGCGAGTCACCTGAGCAGTAGCAAAACGCAGAGTCGGGCCGATCTCCTCGACCTCAAGCTCAAACGAAGTACGACGCTCGCCTTCCTTGGTCTCGTACGAGCGAGACTTCAGACGGCCCTGCGCGATAACCTGAGTACCCTTCTTCAGGGTCTCTGCAACATTCTCAGCGTAACCACGCCACACCGACGCACGCAGGAACAGGGTCTCCCCGTCCTCCCACTGGTTCGTCTGGCGGTTAAAAGTACGCGGAGTCGATGCGATCGTGAAATTAGCAACCGCCGCACCCGCAGGGGTGTAACGAAGCTCCGGATCGCCAGTCAGATTACCAATAACGGTAATAACGGTATCGCCTGCCATTTGATGCCTCCTCGATAAGAGTTACAAGTATGTTGAATCCAGTACAGCGCAACCCCCTGACATTTTTAGGGGGTCAGCCGACCGGCAAGAAACAACTACTTGCTGGAGATCTTCTGATCCTCCGGGCGGATGATCTTGGTACGCATGACGGACTCGTTCAGGTTCAGAACACGATCGAGCTCAGCTGCGGTCTCGGGGGTAGAGGTGAAGTTCACCACTGCGTAGATACCCTCAGACTTCTTCTGGATCTCGTATGCCAGGCGACGACGGCCCCAGATATCGACGTTGTCGATGGAACCACCCTCGTTGGTCACGATCTCGAGGAACTTGGACAGCGACGGCTCAACCGCACGGTCCTCAACCTCGGGGCTGAGGATAACCATCAGTTCATATGCACGCATGATTAAACCCCTCCTTTGGGCTAAACGGCTATGGGATTTCCATAGCAGGAGATTCATTGTGCTCTACACGTGAAGCACACCGGGTGGGGAACACGCATAGATTTCTTAACAATACACGAGAAAAAGCAGATAGAACAGTACCGCACCGCGTGACCTCAACCATGCGATGCGGCACCGAAAAACCGCAGAAGCTACGCCTGGCGACGCTGCTCCCACCACTGCAAAAGACGAGCCTTCGCCTCCTCCTCAGGAAGCGAACCCTCATCCAGACGCAAATTCAACAAGAACTTATACGCCTCACCCACCACCGGGCCCGGCGCAATACCAAGAATCTGCATAATCTGGCCACCGTCCAGGTCCGGGCGGATCGCATCCAGCTCCTCCTGAGCAGCCAACTCAGCAATACGACGCTCCAAATCGTCATACGCCTCAGCCAGCGAACGCGACAGACGACGATTACGAGTCGTCACATCAGAACGCGACACACGATGCAGACGCTCCAACTGATCCCCCGCATCACGCACATAACGGCGCACCGCAGAATCAGTCCAACCCGACTCACGGTAACCATAAAAACGCATGTGCAGCTCCACCAGACGAGCCACAGCCTTAATCGTGTCATTATCAAAACGCAACGCACGCATGCGCTTCTTCACCATCTTCGCGCCCACCACCTCATGGTGCAGGAACGAGACAGAGCCGTCCTTCTCAAACTTACGAGTCTTCGGCTTACCAATATCGTGCATCAACGCCGCAAAACGCAGAATAAAATCAGGAGCCGGGCACGGACCATCCTCGTCCGTCTCCTTCTCCATCGCCTGCTCCATCACCTTCAACGAATGCGCATACACATCCTTATGGTGATGCGCCGGATCCATCTCCATCCGCAACGCAGGAAGCTCCGGCAACACATAATCCGCCAGCCCCGTATCCACCAGCAGGTTCAAACCAACCCGCGGATAATCCGCCTCAATCAGCTTCACCAGCTCATCACGCACACGCTCAGCCGAAATAATCTCAATACGGCCGGCCATCTCGCGCATCGCTTCGAAAACCTCCGGGGCAACCTCAAGATTAAAACGCGCAGCAAAACGAGCCGCACGCATCATACGCAGCGGATCCTCAGAAAAAGACTCCTGCGGCGAGCGCGGAGTACGCAAAACACCCGCACGCAAATCCTCAATACCGCCAAACAGGTCAACAACCTCACCACTCGGCAACGCCGCCGCCATCGCATTAATCGTGAAATCACGGCGCACCAGGTCGGCGCTCAAATCGGTACCGAACTCAACCGTCGGCTTACGCGAATCCGAAACATACACCTCAGCACGGTACGTGGTCACCTCATACACCACGCCATTCTTACGCGCACTAATCGTGCCGTACTCCTTGCCGATATCCCACGTATGCTCACCCCAACCACGCAGAATCTGCTCACTCTGCTCCGGAGTAGCATCCGTCGTCAAATCAAAATCAGTGAAATGGCCGCCATCATCCAGCAGATTGTCGCGGACAATACCGCCCACCAAGTACAGCTCAAAACCCGCCGCACGGTACAGCTCTCCCAGCTCGGCGGCATCCGGGTACTTCGACACAACATCAATAAACAGCGACATAATCCTTTAATCGTGCCAGATAAAACGCCTCCACGACCACCCCGCGCCGCACGGGATGCCCACATCACCCCGCCCCGAAGCGCCAAAACCCTCTTCCATCAGTTAAGGTAGAACCATGAGCATTCCCGTACCCCGCGCACCCAAAACGCGCTTCGCCGCGCCCGCGCGCCCGGTACCGGCCCCCGAAGAAGTATCCGCCGGAGGGCTCATCATCGACTTCGACCGGCCCGAAGAACTCCCCGCGGCCATCATCGCCCGAATCAACCGCACCGGTCAGCGCGAATGGTGCCTGCCCAAGGGACACATCGAACGCGGCGAAACCCGAGTTGAAGCAGCCGGACGCGAAATCGCCGAAGAAACCGGAATCACCGGCTACCCCGTAGCCTCCCTCGGCACCATCGCCTACTGGTTCACCTCCAACGGGCTACGCATCCACAAGACCGTGCACCACTACCTCTTCGCGGCAACCGGCGGCGAGCTCAGCATCGACAACGACCCCGATCACGAAGCCATCGACGTCGCGTGGGTCCCCCTCGCCGAGCTGCCCACCCGTCTCTCGTTCGCCAACGAGCAGCACATCGCCCGCAGCGCCAGCGAATACATCACCACCCACCTCTAACGTCCCGGCAAGCCTTCGGGGCGACATCCCGAAGGTAGCCGGACAGAGACCCGAAGACATCCGACCGACCATCACCGCCAACATAGGAGAGACACGTGGCACGAACCGACGCCCGCTCAAGCGCAATCATGGCCGCAGGTACGCTCGTCTCGCGCATCCTCGGATTCGTCAAGACCATCCTGCTCACCGTCGCTATCGGTTCGCTCTCTACCGTCGGTGACGTCTTCGAAACCGCGAACACCCTCCCTAACCTCATCTACGTGCTCGTTGCCGGTGGCGTGTTCAACGCGGTTCTCGTGCCCCAAATCATCAAGGCCGCCAAGGCCCAGGACGGCGGCGCGCGTTACATCTCCAAGCTCGTCACGCTCACCGTCACCGCCATCGGCCTGGTCACGCTCATCACCGTCGCCTGCGCCTGGCCCATCATCAGCATCATGGGCTCGGGATGGACCCCCGAACAGCGGCAGCTCGGCTTCATCTTCTCACTCTGGTGTCTACCCCAGATCTTCTTCTACGGCCTCTACACCGTCATTGGGCAGGTGCTCAACGCGAAGGACGCCTTCGGCGCGTACATGTGGTCGCCCGTGCTGAACAACGTCATCACCATCCTGTCGCTGTTCCTCTTCATCTTCCTCTTCGGAGCGCAGACCCCCAACCCCCACCCAATCCACGCTGTAGACAACTGGACCAACGCACAAACCCTCGTGCTCGCCGGTTCCTCGACCCTCGGCGTGGTTATGCAGGCGCTCGTACTCTTCATCCCCCTGCGCCGACTCGGCCTACGACTCAAGCCCGATTTCGCGTGGCGCGGCATCGGCCTGCGCGCAGCCTCCAAGCTCGCCGCGTGGACCCTCGCCTCCGGTATCATCTCCAACCTGGCCTTCCTCTACATGACCAAGGTTGCCGCCGGCATCGTCGGTCAGCGCGAACACTACGCCGCCATGGGCATCCAGATTCCGGGTCTGCAGGCCCTCAACTACGCCTCCATGCTGTACATGCTGCCGCACGGCGTTATCGGCATCTCCATCGCCACCGTGCTCTTCAACCGCATGAGCGCCTCAGCCATCGCCGACGACAGCGACAGCGTCATCTACGCGCTCTCCCACGGCCTGCGCAACGCAGCCGTAGCCACCGTCTTCTGCATGGTCGCACTCATGGTGCTCGCAGGCCCCATCGCCGTACTCTTCAGCGGCGGCGACCCCATCGCAGCAACCATCATCGCCAAGCTCATCGTCATCACCGCGCTCGGCACCCCCACCCTCACCATCAACTACCTCTACAGCCGCGTGCTCTACGCCCGCGAAGACGCACGCACCCCCTTCCGTATCCAGGTGTACTCCGCCATCATCATGGTCATCATGAGCTTCGCAGCATCCCTGCTCGATGCCCAGTACACCGTGTACATGCTCGCGTTCATCTACCCGGTGCACAACATCCTGATCCTGTTCATCAGCCACCACATGGTCCGCCGCCGCCTCGGCTACTACGGCCAGCGAGGCATCATCAGCACCTACGCCCGCACCACCCTCGCGTCCCTCTTCGCCGGCGGTATCGCCGCCATTGCGCTCTGGCTGCTCGGAGGCTACCAGCTCGACGGATTCGCATGGGCATCCAAGATCACCGCCATCATCACCCTCGCCGTATGCGGCACCGTCATGGGCCTCGCATACCTCGCCGGCGTGCAGATCTTCCGCGTCAAGGAAGCCAACGCACTACTGGCACCCCTCACCTCCAAACTTGAGCGTTTTGCCCGCCGCTAAAGCAGCACACAACGCACAAACCGGGTAGCTACCGCCTGCGCCTTACACCCCACACCGGGGCCCGCAGAAGGCACAGGCAACCACCCGGACGCCACAAACTATCACTCAGCCCCAGCATCCTTCAATGCCGGGTAGAATCTAATAGTCAGGGCCCGCCACACGGCAGGCACTATGAAACCACCTCGGGAGAACACGTTGTCGCAACAGATTCCGGTCGGATCGGTCCTCGGAGGCCGCTACGAGATCACCGCACACATCATCATTACGGCAGAATCCGACATGGTGCTTGAAGGCACCGACCAGATTCTCAACCGTAAGGTCTCGGTCGTCGTCGCATCGCCCAGCCGCAGCGCACTGCTGGAAGCAAACTCCCGCGCGCTCGCAACCAACGCACGCGGCAACATCCAGATCCTCGACCTGGGCATCACCCCCGAAGGTAGCCGCTACCTCGTCACCTCCCACACCCGCCCCGACACCCTGCTGGACACCCTGCTGGTCGAAAACCACGCACTCTCCAATGCAGAGGACGCACTGGGCACCGAAATCTTCGGCGACTCCGAAAGCGGCAGCTCCCCCAACACCTACGAGAAGGTTTCCTCCTCCACCGCCAGCCAGGAGAGCATCACCGCCGCCAAGAACTGGAACGCATCCGACGGCGCAGCGGTGACCGCATACTCCGAACCTACCAGCATCTACGAAGATGACGAGGACGAAGAAGACGGCAGCCGCGGCACCTGGGCAGTCGCCCTCGCAGCCGTCCTGTTGCTCGTCATCGTTGCAGGCGGTATCCTCACCTCCCTGGGCGCTATCGGCTCCAACCAGGCAGCAGGCCCCCACACCCCCAAGTCTTCTATCTCGGCATCCGAATCGGCTGCGGCAAGCGCCAGCGCATCGGCATCCCCGACCGCTAAGGCATCGAACGCGCCGGCTAAGATTGCGTCCGTGGCCCGCTTCGCGCCCTCGGACTCCACGTTCATGAACGACATGGACACCCTCATCCCCAACCTGACCGACGGTAACGCCAACACCGCATGGATCAGCTACGGCTTCGGCACCGCCAACTACGCCGGCACCATCAAGGAATTCGGCCTGGCACTGAAGCTGCAGACCCCCACCGTCGTCTCCAAGCTGACCATCCAGCAGACCACCGGCACCGGCGGCTCCTTCACCGTCTACACCAACAGCTCCGCATCGCTGAACGGCGCAGTTGAGGTCGGCAAGGGCACCTTCGAAGGCAAGGACGCGGTCGTCACCCTGGACACCTCCAAGCAGAGCGCAGAAAAGGGCGCCTACGTGATCATCGTGGTCAACGAGCTGCCCCGCCTCTCCCTGCCCATTGGAAACTGGAGTTACGGTCTGCGCATCAACGAAATCAAGGTGGACTAGTCACCCCATAAAGCGACGCCGACAGGGCGCTCGCGCCCCAGACACAAGGGCGGGGCTTCTGAACTTACCGAGTTCGGAAGCCCCGCCCTTTTGATGTCCATTTATGACTCTTTATGGCAGGGTTACTACCCGAAGATTCACAGTGGGCGGAGTATCTGGATAAGGGTCCCCCAAGATGGAATAATCGAGGGTAAAGCCCTGTTATAGGGGCATAACGAAAGACCTACAACGAAAGACATATCTGATGACTGAGAATCTGGGAGGCCTCTTCGGAGGCGCCGCCCTGGGCAACTTGAACCTCGCATCCGCACCCGCCACCGAGGCGGCACCGGCAGCTGAGGTTGAGGCCGACGCAACCGTCCACAACGTCATTATTGTGGGCTCTGGCCCCGCCGGCTACACCGCGGCAATCTACGCGGCACGCGCCGAGCTGAAGCCCGTCCTCTTCGCCAGCTCCCTGGCACCCGGCGGCTCTCTCATGAACACCACCGAGGTCGAGAACTTCCCCGGATTCATTCAGGGCATTCAGGGCCCCGAGCTGATGGAGAACATCGGCCAGCAGGCTGAGCGCTTCGGCACGGACATCCGCTACCAGGACGTGGAAAAGGTCGAGCTCACCGGCGACGTGAAGAAGGTCTACACCGCTGACGGTGCCGTTCACCTGGCAAAGACCGTCATCATGACCACCGGTTCCCAGGTGCGTAAGCTCAACATTGAGGGCGAGGACCGACTCTCCGGTTACGGCGTCTCCTGGTGCGCGACCTGCGATGGCTTCTTCTTCAAGGACAAGGAAATTGCAGTGGTCGGTGGCGGCGACTCCGCGTTGGAGGAGGCACTGTTCCTGACGACCTTCGCCTCCAAGGTGTACCTGGTGCACCGCCGCGACTCTTTCCGCGCCTCTGAAATCATGCAGACCCGCGCTTTCAACAACCCGAAGATTGAGGTTGTCTGGGATTCGGCTGTTACCGCAGTTCACGGCGAGAGCAACCTCGAGTCGATTACCCTGACCAACACCAAGGATGGCTCGGAGCGCCAGCTGGCTGTTCAGGGCCTATTCATCGCTATTGGCTCCGATCCTCGCGTGGAGCTCGTGCGCGATCAGCTGGAGATTACCGAGAACCACACCATCGCGGTTCAGGGTCGTTCCTCGAAGACTTCCGTTCCCGGCGTTTTCGCTGCCGGTGACGTGATTGACCCGACCTACCGCCAGGCAATTATTGCTGCTGGTTCCGGTGCTGTTGCCGCTCTGGACGCACAGCACTACCTCGAAAACCTCTAAACTATTCGTATTACTCGCTGGGGAATCCGCCCCGTGTCAGAAAGGAGCACTCCGTGAGCAGTGCACAGCAGGCAACTGACGCCACCTTCGACGAACTGGTCCTGAAGAACGACAAGCCCGTTATCGTGGATTTCTGGGCTGAATGGTGCGGCCCCTGCCGCATGGTTGGTCCCGTGATTGACGAGATTGCTGGCGAGTACGCCGGTCAGGTCGATGTAATCAAGGTGGATGTTGAGGCAAATGGCGATACCGCCATGAAGTACGGTATTACCTCTATCCCCGCTATCTACCTTTTCAAGGGTGGCGAGGTCGTCAAGAAGACCGTAGGTGCCAAGACGAAGTCCGCTCTGCTGGCTGAGTTCTCCGAGCACTTGGGCTAATCTTTCGAGAAGTTAGAGAAAAACCCTCGGTGATGTTTCACGTGAAACATCACCGAGGGTTTTCTATATATTCAACTGAATTCAGTTGTTAAATATTGTTTAACCTGAAATTCTAACCCGGGTTCTAGCCGGAGAAATCAGAATCCAGAACACGGATAATGCGGTTCAAATCCTCAACATTCGCAAACTCGATGGTCATCTTACCCTTACGGGCACCCAGCGAAATCTTCACCGAAGTATCGAGCTTATCCGCGAAAGCCTCCGCAATATAGTCCAGGCGCTCACGGTGCTTCTGAGGCTGAGGAGCCTTACGCTCCTTCACCTCTGCAACGCCGGATGCGTGGTTCACCAGCTCCTCAGTTGCACGAACCGACAGACCCTCATTCACAATCTTCTGCGCGAGAGTCTCAATCTGCGCCTGATCGGTCAGAGCCAGCAGGGCACGCGCGTGACCGGCGGAGAGGATACCCGCCGCAACGCGACGCTGCACCAGAGCCGGCAACTTCAGCAGACGAATCGTGTTAGAAATCTGGGGACGAGAACGACCAATGCGCTTAGCCAACTGCTCCTGAGTAGTGTCGAACTCCTCCATGAGCTGCTGATATGCCGCCGCCTCTTCAATGGGGTTCAGCTGACTGCGGTGCAGGTTCTCCAGCAGGGCGTCACGGAGCAGGTCGCCATCTTCAGTCTCACGAACAATCGCGGGGATAGTGGTCAGACCAGCCGCCTGGGTTGCACGCCAGCGGCGCTCACCCATAACCAGTTCGTACTTCTCGGCACCGTTTTCGCGCGAGGGACGCACGACAATCGGCTGCAGAACACCAATCTCACGCACCGAGTGGATGAGCTCCTCCATGTCCTGCTCATCAAAATCGGTACGGGGCTGCTTGCGGTTCGGGTGAATATCGCGAACATTCAGCTCGGCAAACTGGGCACCGGGAACCGGAACTAGGCCGTTCTGCTCTTCGGAAACAGACTGCGGGGTGGAGACATCTTCACCAAAGAAGAAGTCCACCGGGCGGCGAGTCAGGGTGGTGTTGCGAAGTGCCGCACCCATGTCCACGCGGGACTTCTTCTTCGATGTTTCACGTGAAACATCCTGCGAGGAGGCGGGGGCTTCTACCTTTTCTTCTGCTTTCTCAGCAGGAGCCGGCTTCTCCTGAGCGGGTGCTGAATCAGCAGGCTTAGCTTCTGCAGCCTCAGCCTTAGTGCTCTTGCGGTGCTTCTCCGGCTTAGCTTCGTGAGCCATTTCGAAGAGGCCGTCAGTCATCGGCTCTTCAATCGGAGCAGAGACCTTCTTGGGTGCAGTCTTTATTGCAGCGGTATTTTCGGATGCCTTCGCCTCAGCATTACCAAAATTCTTCGTACTCTGAGGAATCAGTGCCCCCAGGCCACGACCCAAGCCGCGTCGCTTTTCAGCCATCGTTACTCCTTAGGACTCCCGGACGAGCCCGCTCATTTTTTCTTCTTCATCTAGTGTAAACGAAATAAGCACCCGAAAGCAGGAGTGAAAACCACGCGGCACACAACCCGCATTATTCTTAAAAATTAATGCAATGAGGCTGTTTTTGAGGATTTTACCCAGAAAATACCGCACAAAATGAGCCCTTTTGAATCATCGAAAGACAATTCAAAAGGGCTCATTTCAAAAGATTTAGATTATGCAGATCGGCGTGAGAGTTCCTGTGCCGCCTCGCGGTAGGCGCGAGCACCGGTCGACGACGAGTCGTAGGTGATGACGGTCTGCTGGTAGCTGGGGGCCTCAGAGATACGCACCGAGCGAGGAATCTTCACACTCAGAGTCTCCTCTGGGAAGTGCTCACGCACTTCCTCCGCCACCTGGAACGCCAGGTTGGTGCGGGCATCGTACATGGTCAGCAGAATCGTGCTGATGCGCAACTTAGAGTTCAGGTGCTTCTGAATCATCTGAATATTCTTCAGCAGCTGGCTCAGGCCTTCCAGTGCGTAGTACTCGCACTGAATCGGAATCAGAATCTCTTCCGCCGCGACAAAGGCATTGACGGTCAGCAGGCCGAGGCTCGGCGGGCAGTCAATGAAAACGTAATCCAGGCGCTCCATACCCTGCTTCTCGCGCCACTCGGTGTAGTCCATCAGGGCGTTCTTGAGGCGGGTCTCGCGAGCTACCAGGGAGACCAGTTCAATCTCCGCACCCGCAAGATCGATATTGGCGGGGGCACAGAATAGGCCGGACATATCGGGGCATTCCTGAACAATCTCAGAAAGCGGCTTATCTTCAATCAGGACATTGTAGACACTGGGGACATCCACGCCATGCTCAATACCCAGTGCGGTCGATGCGTTACCCTGCGGGTCGTTATCGATGACCAGGACGTTGAGCCCAGCCTCCGCGAGCGCAGCGGCAAGGTTCACGGCAGTACTGGTTTTACCCACTCCACCCTTCTGGTTCGACACGGTGAAGACACGCGTATGCACAGGCTTGGGGAGCAAATCTGCAACAGATTTCTGAGCTTGAGGAGTCATCGGGTGCCTTCCATAATCCGGGTGGTGTGTCTACGGTGATGCTTCTTCTGGCACCTCGCTTGGCGTGATGTTCTGAAATGTTCACGTGCGAGGAGGACCTACTCCCACACTCCCCTACCGTCGCCCATTCTCCATATGTTCCACGTGAAACATACTTCCCGAGGTGATGACGCCTGCAATGTTTCACGTGAAACATTGCCTCCGCATCAGAAGCTTTGAAGGGCGTAAGCTCCACGAATAAGCTACTGGGCAATAGTGCAGAAGAGTCTAAGGTTTCAACCCTCTCTTAAGGGTACCCGGCATCAGGTCAATACTCCACGCGAGAGGTCATTCTATGTACTCTACGGATGCAATTGCCACACACCCCGGCAAACCTGCGCACAAAAAAATGGGCGGCACCGCACAAGCCAGCATGTTCACTAGCTCATTACGGTACCGCCCATTTGAGACGAAACCTTTAGAGACGAACTCGAACCACCGTCGTCGGCTCTTCCAGCAGGTCGCCGCCGGCAGTGAGAATCTCAGTCTCACGCGCACCGTAGCGGTTCAGCTTCTTCTTCGCCTTAGTAATCTCCTCCGCGGCGCTACGACCCTTCAGGGCCAGCAGCTCGCCGGTGCCGCGCAGAATCGGCAGGGTAATGTCCAGAAGACCCACCAGTGCGGACACAGCACGCGCAGTCACCACATCAGCCTCAACAGTGCCCACAGCCTGCTCAGCGCGCGAGCGCAGCACAGTCACGTTCTCCAGGTCCAGATCCTCGACAACCTCATTCAGCCAGATGACGCGGCGTTCCAGAGGCTCAATCAGGGTCAGCTTCAGGTCCGGACGAGCAATCGCCAGGCACAGGCCGGGCAGACCGGCACCAGAGCCAACATCAGCCACCGAAGCGTTCGGAGCAATGTACTCCTGCACCACGGCACAGTTCAGCACGTGGCGAGCCCACAGGCGCGGCACCTCACGCGGACCAATCAGACCGCGCTCAATACCGGTCGTCGCCAGGTGCTGCACGTAGCGCTCCGCCAGAGGCAGACGCTCACCGAACACAGCCTCCGCTGCGGCACGCTCGCTCTCGTTGAGAGCAACCATCGAAGTCTCCATACTAGGCTCCTACCTCGGGAAGAGAAATCACCACGTGACGGCGAGGGCCCTCACCCTCAGATTCGCTGTACAGGCCAGCGGCGGCCACCACATCGTGCACAACCTTACGCTCGTACGGGCTCAACGGCTTCATGTGCTCATCGCGACCGGTAGTGCGCACCTTCTCAATCGCGTCAGCAGCAATCTTCTCCAGCTGCTCACGACGCTCAGCACGGTAGCCAGCAATGTCCAGAATCAGGCGGGAACGGGTGCCGTTACCAGCCAGGACGGAGAGGCGCACCAGCTCCTGCAGAGCCTCCAGAACCTCACCGTGGCGGCCAACCAGGTGGCGCAGTTCCTCATTGTCATCATCGTCATTGACGACCGACAGGTAGATGCGGTTATTGCGCACCTCAATATCAATGTCGCCGTCCATATCGACAATATCGAGGAGTTCTTCGAGGTAGTCAGCGGCGATATCGCCTTCCTCGTCGATGTCCTCAAAATCGTCTTCTTCGCCCTCAAGGGGCTCCTCTACCAGCTGCTCCTCAACGAGCTGCTCGTCCTCATATTCCATAGCTTCAGTCACAATAATCCTCGGGGTGTTCGGAGGGGTGTCCTAGGGGTAAAAAGTATCTCATACACGGCGCCGGGCCCGCGCCACACGTGGCGAGAACCCGGCCCGAATCACGGAAGAAAACTACTTCTTTCCGTTCTGCTTATTGCGCTGCTGCTTCTGGCGCTTCTTACTCACCGGCTGCTGGCGCTGACCGGCTGCGGCACGCTCACGCGCCTCCTGCAGGTCCTTCTCGTGCTGCTCGCGGGTCTTACCCACCGGGGGCAGGCCCTTCGCCGCACGGCGGGCGTTCAGCTCACGCTCCGCCTGGGAACCGGGGGTCGGGTTGTTGCGGATAACCCACCACTGCTGACCCAGCGACCAGAGGTTCGAGACGGTCCAGTAGTACAGCACACCAAGGGGGAAGTTAATACCGGAAACAGCGAAGATGATCGGGAAGATGTACATAATCATCTGCTGCTGACGGAACATCGGAGAGTTCAGAGCAGCCTCCGACATGTTCTTCACGCTCAGCTGCTTCTGGATGTAGAACTGGGTGGCGCTCATCAGAACAATCATGATGACCGCCTGAACAACGGTCGCGGTGGCGTCGCCAGCCCCCGGGTGCATCATGGTCGCGAAGAGCTGAGCACCGAAAATCTGGGAGTCGTTGAACTGATGCACTAGCTCAGCCGGCAGCATGAGCACGCCCTGGTTATTCTGCGCTGCGGTGGGCACGCTCATCAGCACCTGGTACAGACCGAAGAAGATCGGCATCTGCGCCAGAATCGGCAGGCAGGAGGCGAAGGGGTTCGTACCGTGCTTACGGTACATTTCCATCTGCTCCTGAGCCATAGCCTGGCGGGAGAGCTGGTCCTTCTTACCCTTGTACTTCTCCTGCAGCTTCGCCATATCGCCCTGCATCGCGGTCATACCGCGCATAGCCTTAATCTGCTTGACGAACAGCGGAATGGTCAGGGTACGCATCACCAGGGTCAGGAAGATAATGCACAGAACCCAAGTCAGACCGGAAGCCGGGTCCATGCCCAGCGAGGTGAAAAGAGTGTGGAACAGCCACAGGACCACGGAGACGATCCATTTAAACGGCCAAAGAATCAAATCAAAAATATTCACGCGGGAATACTCCTTAAGGACTCGGCTAAGTCATTGTGTGGGAGGCGCCGCCTACTCAGGGCGGGCGTCACCACCGGTGTGAGGGGTGTAAAGATGGGGGTGGTTGAGCAGAATAATTTTCGGTTCTGCTCCGGGAGCGAAAGTACGCTTCCCCTCCGGGACTGGGTCGATACCTCCGGTCGCCCAGGGAACACACCGCAGAATACGGCGCACCGTCAGGGAAAGCCCGCCCATCGCACCGTGGGTGGTCAGCGCCTCCAGAGCGTAGGCTGAGCAGGTCGGGTAGTAGCGGCACACATCCCCGTAGAGGGGGGATACGACCTTGCGGTAGGCCTTCATGCACGCGATCAGTAGGTTCTGCGGTAGAACGTAGAGAGCCTGCAGGAAAGTTTCAGGCCTCACGAATTCGTTAGGTGCTAGTGCCAGCAGCTCGTCGGGGCCCAGAGTCTCGGCAGATGCGCTATAGGTGCCGCTGTGATGCGCGTGGAAGCGTTCTTCACAGCGGTCACGCTGGGAACGACTCACGGCTTCTCCTTGCTCTGATGCAGGTCGAGCTTAGCGAACGCGGTCTCGAGTGCTGATTCGTAGTCGCGGCGCAGCTGATCCCAGCTGGCGCTCGCGGAGGCGGGAAGCGCTCGCACAGCAATGGCGTAGCCTTCCGGATGCGCGGCGCAGGTGAGCGCGGCAAGTTCACGCAACCGGCGCTTGACCAGGTTGCGTGTGACTGCGTTGCCCACCGCCTTCGACACAATGAAACCTACCTGGGTTGTTTTTCCAGGATTTTTCGCCGTAGATACAACGATGTTCCGACGTCCTGTACGGATGCCGGAACGGAAGGCGTGGGAGAATTCTGTGCTGGTGCGCATACGGTGCCGTTGAGGCAGCACGTGTTCCCCTTTACGTAGTGTGGGAGATTCGGCTCATGTGATGAGCTGACCTCCGCGTGTATTTCACGCTTAATGATAGTTCGCCCGCCGATGCGTGTGCATCGGCGGGCGAACTATATGCCGTGATTAGGCCGAGAGCTTTGCGCGGCCCTTACCGCGGCGGTTCGACAGAATCGCGCGGCCTGCACGGGTACGCATACGCAGACGGAAGCCGTGCTTCTTAGCGCGACGGCGGTTGTTCGGCTGGAAAGTACGCTTGCTCATACTTTGTCTCCTTGATTTTTGCGGTTCGTGCCCTCACGGGGTATCGGAACCGTACGCTTCTTGGTGCACGGAGGTACCGCGACTATTCGCAGTAGGCGGTGCACACACAACAGCACAACTTTAGAAGAGTGGAGGGCGTAAATCAAGTTCTTGGGGCGTTTTTCCGCGTGATTCCGGGCTCGTTTGCGCCGTGGAGGTGGTGACTGCGGTGCATTTATGGGCTGTGGAGAAGCCCCTGATGCAGAGGCTACAAACCTGGGGATATTTACAGCGGCACGATATCCACCGCGGTGCACAACAGCCTCTCACCCCCACCCACTGGAGAGTTATCCACAGCCTAGTGTTTCTGAGATGTTCCGCAGAATATCAAGGAAGAAACCCTGCTATGCACTTAAATCCACCGCTTATCCACTTCTGTAATTACAAGTTTTCCACCGTGTGGAAAACTCTTGTGGATAACTTTCTCCACCTGTGCATTAACCGGGTAGAATCTTAATGACCTCGCGGTGGTTTCCGGCATTATTTCTTTACTGCGCCACCGCTTCACATCGAGTGAAAGTAAAGAATTCCATGACCGAGTCTCTTCAGGCGCGCTGGGCGCATCTGCTCTCCATTCTTGCCGCCGATCCGGCGGTGACGGCACGTCAGCGTGGTTTCGTGAATCTTGCGCAGCCTCAGGGACTGATGGGTTCTTCTCGCCTCATCATTGAGGTGCCGAATAAGCTCACCCGTGCGGTCTTTGAGGAGCAGATTAGTGCTTCGTTCCGTGCGGCTCTGCATGAGGCTTTCGGTCCGTCGACCACTGCTCTTTTCGATGTGAACGAGTCCATGGTTCCGGTTGAAACTGCAAGTCAGGACGTTTTCCAGGGTGAGCGTGAGGTACCTGCCGAGCAGGCTCCTGCAGTCGCTCCGACTGTCCCCGCGCATCCCGAGGTACCCACCGGCTCGCGTGCTTTTGAGTATTACACGGAACCGCATCCGGGCCCCGATCACTACGAGGTTCCTGCCGATGAGCAGGTCACCCGCCCCTCCCTGCAGGCTCTGGAGGCGGAACGTGCCGGTTTCCCTTCCGCTCAGCAGTCGGCTCCGGCGGCTCCTGCCGCAGGTGCGCCTCGCGAATATCCGGCGCCCCTGCCCACTTTCGTTCCGGAGGCCCCGGCGGTACCGGAGTCTCAGCAGGTGCATCCGCATGAAGACCCGGAAAATGCGCCGACGTGGGATAGCTCTGCCCGACTGAACCCGAACTACACCTTCGATACCTTCGTGATTGGCCAGTCCAACCGCTTTGCGCACGCGAGCGCTTTCGCGGTGGCTGAGCAGCCCGGCATTGTCTACAACCCGCTTTTCATCTACGGCGGTTCGGGTCTGGGCAAGACTCACCTGCTGCACGCGATTGGCCACTACACCAAGTACCTGTACCCGAATCTGCGCGTGCGCTATGTGAATTCTGAGGAATTCACGAACGATTTCATCAACTCGATTCGTGATGATGAGGGCTCGTCGTTCAAGCAGATTTACCGCAATGTTGACGTTCTGCTGATTGACGATATCCAGTTCTTGGCGGGTAAAGAGGCGACGATGGAGGAGTTCTTCCATACCTTCAACGCCCTGTATAACCACCAGAAGCAGATCGTGATTACCTCTGATTTGCCGCCGAAGCAGCTGACCGGTTTCGCTGAGCGTATGCGTTCGCGTTTCGGTTCGGGCCTGAATGTGGATGTGCAGCCTCCGGAGCTGGAGACCCGTATCGCGATTCTGCGGAAGAAGGCTCAAAACGAGATTCTGCCGGTGCGCGATGACGTCATGGAGTACATTGCTTCCCATGTCACGGCGAATATTCGCGAGTTGGAGGGTGCTCTGATTCGTGCGAGCGCTGCCGCCTCAATGAAGAAGCCGCCGGAGCCCATTACCCTGGCTGAGGCGGAGACCTATCTGAAGGATTTGCTCTCTGATACCGGTGGTGCGGAGATTACATCGGCGCTGGTTTTGGCGACGGTGGCGAAGTATTTTGATGTGTCCATTGAGGATATGCAGTCGAAGTCTCGCACCCGTACGCTCACGAATGCGCGCCAGGTGGCGATGTATCTTCTGCGTGAGCTGACCGAGATGTCTCTGCCGCGTATTGGCAACGATCTGGGCGGCCGCGACCATACGACGGTGATGCATGCGGTGCGTAAGGTGAGCGCGCAGATGGCGGAGCGTCAGACGATTTTCAATCAGGTCACTGAGCTGACGAATTTAATCCGCCAGGAGCAGCGCGCCGCCGGCTAGAGCCTCTAGAGTCCCCGCTTTACAGCGTATTTTGCACCTTGACTAGGTGTTTTACTCGCTGTGAGGCGGGGTGTCTTGGTGAATTCCGCTATTTTTAGCGGTTCGGAAAGCTGGATTTTCGGGGTGTGGATAAGCTGTGCTTTAACTCATGCGTTCGTGTGGACGTTAAGTGCATGAATATTCAAAAGGTGTGGAATTAGGGAAATGTATAAATATCCATACACAATGCATTCTCAGCACTGGGTGGATTCTTCCACTTAATGTCCACAGGCTACTTCCGCGTCATTGCAGGCAAGGAAGGGGTTTTCCACCGTTTCCACAAGCGTTAACAATACTACTGTACTTAAAGAAAAAATCCTCCCCATAACAAATAGTTCTGCTCGACCGGCCGGCCTGGTTCAGGTTTTTCTGTGTGTCCCTACTGAAAATGTAGATTTTCGCGTATTTGGACCGTTGCTGCATGCTGTCTCTTGGGTTGGGTTTGAAAGAGAAACCAACACCGAACCACTACCTAGTTCGAACCTGTTTTCGACTGGATTCACTAAGCCTTCCGGCTATCTTTGTAATTACAAAAATACAGCGCCCTCGCATGCCTCATCTCACCCGTTTTTTCGCTGCGGAACTGACCTTCGAGTCTCTGTGTAATTACAAAATCCGGTAGGATGGATAGACGCGCGCGCGGAAGATTCACTGCGCACCAGAGCACGCGATATCTCCGGCTCTATCGCCCAAAGCTTTACGTGCGCCCACAACCTAACTCTCCAATTCCGTGAAAGGCGCCTTCTCGATGAAATTCACCGTTGAACGCGATGTCCTTGCCGAAGCAGTCGGCTGGACGGCACGCTCACTTCCGCTGCGTCCCACCTCCCCCGTACTCAACGGTCTGCTGATTACCGCCTCCGCAGGTGAGGTCAGCATCGCAAGCTTCGATCACGAGACCAGCGCCCGCCAGGTCATCGCAGCTGACGTTGAAGCAGAAGGCGTTTGCCTGGTTCCCGGCAAGATCCTGGCTGAAATTTGCCGCTCCCTGCCGAATGCACCCGTCGAGTTCACAGCAGATGAGTCCGTGATTCGTATTCACTGCCGTTCCGCTAACTTCCAGCTCGCCGGCATGCCGGTCGTGGATTACCCGGAGCTCCCCGAACTGCCCGAAATTTCCGGTACCGTGGACGGCGCCGAATTTGCTGAGGCCGTCAAGCAGGTTCAGATTGCGGTGTCCAAGGATGAGACTCTGCCTCTGCTGACCGGTATCCGCGTGGAAATCAACGGTGACACCATGACCCTGCTCGCCACCGACCGCTACCGCCTGGCTATGCGCGAGATCAAGTGGAACCCGGTCAACCCCGAGGTTCAGGCGGCTGTGCTGCTGAAGGCTAAGACCGTCTCCGAGGTGGGTAGCACCCTCTCCGGTTCCGGTGAGCTGTCTATTGCTCTGCCCGCAGCCGGCGAACTGATCGGTTTCGCTGCGGGTACCCGCCGCACCACCAGCGTCCTGATGGACGGCGACTACCCCAACATTCGTGCGCTGTTCCCCGAGCAGACCCCGATTCACGCGGTGGTTCGCACCTCCGACTTGGCTGAGGCAGCTCGTCGTATCTCCCTCGTGGCGGAGCGTAACACTCCCCTGCGTCTGAAGTTCACCCAGGGTTCGGTCGCTATTGATGCCGGCCGCGGTGATGAGGCTCAGGCTTCTGAGACCCTGCAGGCGCACCTGTCCGGTGAAGACATCACCGTTGCGTACAACCCCGCATACCTGTCGGATGGTTTGAAGGTGTTCGGTACCGAGTTTGTGCGTTTCTCCTTCACGGATGCGCCGAAGCCCGCCGTGATTTCCGGTCAGGACGAGCCGCTGGCTGAGGACGACCGTAACTACCGTTACCTGCTGATGCCGGTTCGCCTGCCCTCGAACTAGTAGCTAGCCGCCCCGCGCGCCTCCCAAGGTTCTGCCCAAGGAAGCCCGCGGGGCTGTGCTTTCTGCCCGCCCGCACCCATCCCCCAACCGAACCGCACGGAACCGCACGAAAGGAGCTGCACCGGTGTATATCGACCATATTTCGTTGTTGGATTACCGCACCTACGCTCTGCTGAGCCTGCCTCTTTCGGCGGGGGTCACGGTTTTTCTGGGCTCTAATGGTGTGGGTAAAACCAATATTGTTGAGGCGATTGACTATGCGGCGTCTCTGTCTTCGCACCGCGTGAGCCATGACGGGCCGCTGGTGCGGATGGGTGCTTCGCGCGCCTATATTCGCACCCGTACGGTGCGCGGTTCGCAGCAGACGGTGACTGAGTTTGAGATTGCTCCGGGGCAGAGTAACCGCGTGCGCATTAATCGTGCCGCGCCGGTGCGTGCCAAGGAGGCGCTGGGTATTGCCCGCACAGTGCTGTTCTCCCCGGAGGATTTGCAACTGGTGAAGGGCGATCCGGCGGGTCGTCGCCGTTTTGTGGATGAGCTGGCGACCTCTTTGCGTCCGGTGGTTGCCGGGTACCGTAGCGAGTATGAGCGGATTTTGCGTCAGCGCAATTCGCTGCTGAAATCCATGCAGCGTAAGGCTCGGGACGAGAACGCTTTGAGTACCCTGGCGGTTTGGGATGAACAGCTATCGACCCTGGGCGCTCAGCTTCTTTCTGCGCGTTTTCGCCTGCTGCAGCGCTTTTTGCCGCAGCTTCGCCGCGCCTACGCGGGGCTGACGGACGGCTCAAAGGAAGTCGGTTTCAACTATGAGTCGACTGTTTTTTCGAGCATGGGCGAGCGCTCGATTGAGCACGCGGCACTGATGCGCGTTGAAGACCTCAAGGAGGCTTTGATGCGCGGTTTTGCGGAGCGTCGGAGCGATGAGATTGAGCGCGGCGTGACTCTGGTGGGTCCGCATCGTGAGGATATTACTCTGCTGCTGGGCGGCATGCCGGTGAAGCATTTCGCGTCGCACGGCGAGAGCTGGTCTTTTGCTCTGGCGCTGAAGCTGGCGTCCTGGTTTGTGCATGTTGAGGATGATTCCTCGGCGGGTTCTTCGCCGATTCTGATTCTTGATGATGTGTTTGCGGAGCTGGATTCTGCGCGCCGCCACCGCCTGGGTGCGATGGTTGCTGATGCGGAGCAGGTGCTTATTACCTGCGCGGTGCTGAGTGATATTCCGGAGGAGCTAGGTGACTATCGCCTGGTGTCGGTGACGGCGGGTCATGCCGAGTATGCACAGCCTGCCGTTGCTACTGCAGATAGCGAGGGGTCGACTGCATCGGCGCTCGCGGAAGGTGGCGGCGATGAGTAACCCCGCCCACCCTCAAAACCATGTTTCACGTGAAACATTCGACGAGTTTGCGGAGCCGCAAAACCCGCGCGAGGTTGATAGCGTGGGCGAGTTCTACTGCGACGAGGTGGATGCTCCCTCCGCCCTACTGACCCGTATGCGCGTGGCGGCTCAGGAACGTGGCGAAGCGCCTCTCAACGCCTTCTCTGCGAATAAAATCATGCGCGATTTCGGTGCGGTCATGTCCGGTACCGCCTCGAAGAAGAAATCGCGGCGAGCGCAGGGCTGGGATCCCCGTGTTATGGGCGGCTATAGTGGCCCCGGGGAGAGCTCTCGCGACCCTAAACCCCTCGGTGGCATTGTCAGTGCCCTGATTCGTTCTCGTGGCTGGAAAGAGCCCGTGGCTGTCTCCAGCGTGCTGGCTCGCTGGGCTGAGCTGGTCGGTCCGGAAATTGCCGCACACACCCGCCCGATCAGCTTTGAAAACTCCATTGTTGAAGTTCAGTGTGACTCTACCGCCTGGACCACGCAGCTGCGCCTGATGCACGGTCACCTCATCGAGCTTTTTCGCCGGGAACTGGGCGAGGGTGTAGTGGCTCAGGTCCGTGTACTGGGTCCGAATAACGGGCGCTGGAGCCAGCGAGGCTATCGCCGTGCCACCGGCATGCGCGGAGTTCGCGATACCTACGGGTAGGCGCATCCCGGTGAGCGCATCGCGTCACTGCATCGCATTGCCGCCGACAGGAAACAGAGACATTGGGGCACGTTGCATAAAACATGCCCCTTTTCTGCACTTCATGATTTTCTGCACGCTATGAAAGCTTTAGAATCGCCGGCAACCCCCACGAAGTGGTGAACCGTACCCCCCACCTCGAGAGGGGGTTGAAGCACTCTAAACCGCCTTTGCGGGCTTTTGAGCGGGTGGTAGTACCCAAAAAAGCTCAATATGTGACGTATGTAGATGGTTTTATGCTCTCTTGCTCGGTAAAATAAAAGAGACAATGCGTAAAGTGTGCCCACCTATGGGCACCACCGGCAACGCGGGTTGTGCAGGCACTTTCTGGTGCCCTTCGTGAGGTGTTCTAGGCTCCCCTCTGAGCTGCCCGCAGTTCTTCTTCGCCGGTTGCATCATCTACTCAAGGAGTTCTGCCTCGTGGCATCTGAACAGAATGCATCTGAACAGCAGCATGAATACGGTGCATCCGATATTACCGTGCTGGAAGGTCTGGAAGCGGTTCGCAAGCGCCCCGGCATGTACATTGGCTCGACCACTGAACGCGGTCTGCACCACCTGGTCTACGAGGTCGTAGATAACTCGGTCGACGAAGCGCTCGCCGGTTACGCCTCCAAAATTGACGTGACCATTCAGGCTGACGGCGCTGTTCGCGTAGAGGACGACGGCCGCGGCATTCCCGTGGATGAGCACCCCACCGAGCACAAGTCCACCGTTGAGGTTGTTATGACCGTGCTGCACGCTGGTGGTAAGTTCGGCGGTGGCGGTTACTCGGTCTCCGGTGGTCTGCACGGTGTGGGTATTTCCGTGGTGAACGCGCTGTCTACCCGCGTGATTACCGAGGTGCACCGCCAGGGCTACGCGTGGCATATTTCCTTCTCCAACGGTGGCGTGCCGGACGGCCCCCTGCGTCGCGGTGAGCCCTCCGATAAGACCGGTACCATTCAGACTTTCTACCCGGATCCGGAGATTTTCGAGACCGTCGAGTTCGACTTTGAGACTCTGCGCGCCCGCTTCCAGCAGATGGCGTTCCTGAACAAGGGTCTGACCATCACCCTGACTGATGAGCGTGAGAAGTTCACCGGTGACGAGGTGGCCGAAGAGGAGAAGGAAAATATTCTCAACCGCGTGCGTGCGAACGCTGAGGGTTACACGACCGTCACCTACCGTTACGACAACGGCCTGTTCGACTACGTGCACTTCCTCAACGCTGGCGCGAAGACCATTGTGAACGAGGAGATCGTCTCCTTCGAGTCCGAAGATGCCGACCGCAACATGAGCCTGGAAGTGGCAATGCAGTGGACCGGTGCGTACAAGGAGTCCGTCTACTCGTACGCGAACACGATTAACACCCACGAGGGTGGTACCCACGAAGAGGGTTTCCGCGCCGCTCTGACCTCCCTGGTGAACCGTTACGCGCGTGAGAACAAGCTGCTACGCGATAAGGACGATAACCTCACCGGTGAAGACGTGCGTGAGGGCCTGACCGCGGTCATCTCGATTAAGATTTCTGAGCCGCAGTTCGAGGGTCAGACCAAGACCAAGCTGGGTAACTCGGAGGCGAAGTCCTTCACTCAGCGTGAGGTGAACGATCACCTCAGCGACTGGTTCGGTCGTAACCCCGCGGTGGCGAAGGACATCGTTCGCCGTGCAATCACCGCCGCTCAGGCGCGTATTGCAGCTCGTAAGGCACGCGAGACCACCCGCCGTAAGGGCCTGCTGGAGACCAGCTCCATGCCCGGTAAGCTCAAGGACTGCTCCTCGAAGGATCCGTCGATCTCTGAGATTTACCTGGTGGAGGGTGACTCTGCGGGTGGCTCGGCGGTGCAGGGCCGTGACCCGAACACTCAGGCTATTCTGCCGCTGCGCGGTAAGATCCTGAACGTTGAGCGCGCTCGCCTGGACCGTGCCCTGTCCAACGCTGAAATTCAGGCGATGATTACCGCTTTCGGTACCGGCATTGGTGACGACTTCGATATTGAGAAGGCACGCTACCACAAGATTGTTCTGATGGCGGATGCGGACGTCGACGGTCAGCACATTACGACCCTGCTGTTGACTCTGCTCTTCCGCTTTATGCGTCCGCTGATTGAGGCTGGCTACGTGTACCTGGCTCAGCCGCCGCTGTACCGCATCAAGTGGTCGAACGCTCCGCACGACTACGTGTACTCGGATGCTGAGCGTGATGAGGCTCTGGCTCGTGGCGCAGCGAAGAACCTGCGTCTGCCTAAGGACAACGGCATTCAGCGTTACAAGGGTCTAGGCGAGATGGATTACACCGAGCTGTGGGACACCACTATGGATCCGGCTCGTCGTACCCTGCTTCAGGTGAAGATGGAGGATGCGGCAGCGGCTGACCAGATCTTCTCTGTTCTGATGGGTGAGGACGTTGAGGCTCGTCGTGAGTTTATCCAGCAGAACGCAAAGGACATTCGATTCCTCGATATCTAGCCTGAAACGGCATATGCCTCATAGGCAATATGCAGACTGGGGCATATGTTGATCGAGATATGAAGTAATGAGAAAGTTATGAGCGAAGAACACCAGAATGAGACTACCAAAGCTGAGGTTGTCAGCAATGGTGGCGCGGAAAGCGTAGACTACCACGGTCACATTGAACAGGTGGACCTGCAGACTGAGATGCAGCGTTCCTACCTGGACTACGCAATGGCCGTTATTATCGGTCGAGCCCTGCCGGATGTGCGTGACGGTCTGAAGCCCGTGCACCGCCGCGTGATTTACGCGATGTACGACGGTGGCTACCGCCCGGACCGCGCCTTCAACAAGTGCGCCCGTGTGGTCGGCGACGTGATGGGTCAGTTCCACCCCCACGGCGATAGCGCTATCTACGACACTCTGGTGCGTCTGATTCAGAGCTGGATTATGCGTTACCCGCTGGCTCTGGGCCAGGGTAACTTCGGTTCTCCCGGTAACGACGGTGCCGCGGCGCCTCGATACACCGAGACCAAGATGGCGCCCATCGCCCTGGAGATGGTGCGCGACATCAACGAGGACACCGTTGATTTCCAGCCCAACTACGACGGTAAGTCCCTGGAGCCGACCGTTCTGCCCGCGCGCATCCCGAACCTGCTGGTTAACGGTTCTTCGGGTATTGCTGTGGGTATGGCGACCAATATCCCGCCGCACAACCTGCGTGAGGTTGCTGAGGGTGTGGAGTGGTTCCTGAAGAACCCGCACGCGACCAATGAGGAGCTGCTGAACGCTCTGATGGCGCGCATTAAGGGCCCGGACTTCCCGACCGGTGCACAGATTCTGGGCACCAAGGGCATTGAGGATGCGTACCGCACCGGCCGCGGCTCCATCACCATGCGCGCAGTGGTCAACGTGGAGGAAATCCACGGTCGCACCTGCCTGGTGGTGACCGAGCTGCCGTACCAGGCGAACCCGGATAACCTGGCGATTAAGATTGCTGAGCTCATCAAGGACGGTAAGGTCACCGGCATTGCGGATTTGCGCGATGAGACCTCGGGTCGTACCGGTCAGCGCCTGGTGATTGTTCTGAAGCGTGATGCTTCCCCGAAGGTTGTGCTGAACAACCTGTACAAGCACACCCAGCTGCAGGAGAACTTCTCCGCGAACATGCTCGCCATTGTTGATGGCGTGCCGCGCACTCTGTCCCTGGATGCGTTTGTGCGTCACTGGGTGGATCACCAGATGGACGTTATCGTTCGTCGTACCCGTTACCGTCTGCGTCAGGCGGAGGAAGAAGCACACATCCTGCGCGGCCTGCTGAAGGCTCTGGATGCTCTGGATGAGGTTATCGCCCTGATCCGCCGCTCCCCCACCGCTGATGAGGCGCGTAGCGGCCTGATGGAGTTCCTGCAGATTGATGAGGCTCAGGCTCAGGCAATTCTGAACATGCAGCTGCGTCGTCTTGCCGCTCTGGAGCGTCAGAAGATTCAGGATCGCCACGATGAGCTGATGCGCATGATCGCTGAGTACAACGCGATTATTGCTTCGGAGACTCGCCAGCGCGAGATTATCTCTGAGGAGCTGGGCGAGATTGTGAACCGCTACGGCGATGAGCGTCGCACCCAGATTATGTACGGCTACAACGGCGATATGTCGATGGAAGACCTCATCCCTGAGGAGGAGGTCGTGGTAACGATTACTCGCGGCGGCTACATTAAGCGCACCCGCAGTGATCAGTACCGTAGCCAGCACCGCGGCGGTAAGGGCATTAAGGGTGCCTCGCTGCGCGGTGATGACGTGGTGGAGCACTTCTTTGTGACGACCACGCACAGCTGGATTCTGTTCTTCACGAACCTGGGTCGCGTGTACCGCGCGAAGGGTTATGAGCTGCAGGAAGCTGGCCGCGATGCGAAGGGCCAACATATTGCGAACCTGCTGGAGTTCCAGGGTGGTGAGCATATTGCTCAGGTCATGGAGCTGAAGAGCTACGACGATGCTGAGTACCTGGTGCTTGCTACTCGCGGCGGCATGGTGAAGAAGAGCCGCCTGAGCGATTACGATACGAACCGTACTGCCGGCCTGATTGCGATTAACCTGCGTGAGGGTGATGAGGTTGTTTCGGCGTTCACTGTCTCGGCGAAGGACGATATTCTGCTGGTGTCGCGTAACGGTATGTCGTTGCGTTTCCACGCTGATGATGCGTCGTTGCGCCCGATGGGTCGTTCGACCTCGGGTGTGACCGGTATGAAGTTCCGTGAGGGCGACGAGCTGATTTCTGCGAATGTGGTTACTGAGGGCTCTTTCGTCTTCGTGGTCACTGAGGGCGGTTACGCGAAGCGTACGAGCGTGGATGAGTACCGCGTGCAGGGCCGTAACGGTTTCGGCATTAAGGTTGCTAAGCTAGTTGAGGATCGTGGCGCCCTGGTGGGTGGCCTCATTGCGGACGAAGAGGACGAGGTGCTGGTGGTTATGGCCAGCGGCAAGGTCGTTCGTTCGAATGTGAATGAGGTTCCTGCGAAGGGACGCGATACTATGGGTGTTATCTTTGCAAAGCCCGGTAAGGGCGATTCTATTATTGGTGTTGCACGCAACCAGGATCGTCAGCTGGATGATAGCGACGATGAAACCACTGAGAACACCGAGGCTTCGGAGTCTTCTGAGGCGCCCGGTTCGGACAACGAGGGTGAAGCGGCGGCTGCCGATCTCACCGCTACTGGAGGTAACTAATGAGCAGCACTCCCGCGAGCTCCTCTCCTGCGTCGGCACAGCGTTCGGCGTCGGCTGGTGCATCTAAGTCTTCGGGTGCGGCTAAGGCTGGCGCGCGTCGCCCGGCTCAGGCACGTTCGGGTCAGGGTCGTCCTGGCGGTACCGCTAAGCGTCCTGCTGGCAAGCGCCCTGTGAACGCTAAGCGTCCTACTGGTTCGCGCCGTCAGCTGGTGCGTCCTGCGCCTCGTTCGAAGATTCGTCGTGCGCGTCTGGTGGTTCAGAAGGTTGATACCTGGTCGGTGGCGAAGCTGATCTTCCTGCTGTCGATTGCCCTGGGTATTGTGACTGTGGTGGCTTCGGTGATTCTGTGGCTGTTCCTGCAGGCTTCTGGTGCGTTTACCGGTGTGAATCAGCTGATTAGCTCGCTGGGTACCGGTTCGACCACTGTGGATATTTCGCAGATGATTTCGCTGGGTCAGGTTGCTTTGGTGACTACTATTTTTGCTGTGGTCAACACTGTGGTCTTTACTCTGCTGGGTATGATTGGCGCGATTCTGTACAACCTGGCTGCGAAGCTGGTTGGTGGCGTGACCTTGACTCTGAGCGATGAGTCCTAGTTTGTAGCTTTTTTAGCTTTGTGTGCGGGCG
This sequence comes from uncultured Rothia sp., assembly GCF_963544205.1. Taxonomy (GTDB): domain Bacteria; phylum Actinomycetota; class Actinomycetes; order Actinomycetales; family Micrococcaceae; genus Rothia. Next base: position 17,184 of record NZ_CAUUDY010000015.1, on the reverse strand, counting down.
GTGCCCCTCTGGATGGAGGTGGTGCCGCCCGTTCTGTATGCCTAGGAACCCCGCAACAGTAAATGTGATGCAGAACATGCTTTTTCGATTTGGTGTTACCCTCAAACACCTGTATAGTTATATCTCGTTCTACGGAAGAAATTCCGCAGAAGGAGGGCGTATAGCTCAGACGGTTAGAGCGCTTCGCTGATAACGAAGAGGTCCCAAGTTCGATTCTTGGTACGCCCACTCCACACTATGAAAGGCAATAATGAAGAAATTATTGATTCTTGTTGTTTTTTCGTGTGTCGCTGCGATGGTCTTGAAAAAGTACCAGAGCAATGAAGTTGTAAAGGCTTGGAAAAATAACTAAACAGTGGTTTCCGCTGAGACGGGGGCGTGGCGCAATTGGTAGCGCATCTGCTTTGCAAGCAGAGGGTTAGGGGTTCGAGTCCCCTCGCCTCCACTTTCCGGTGATTATAGCAAGAGGGAAACGCCTGGCTCCATTCCGAACCCAGAAGCTAAGACTCTTCGCGCCGATGGTACTGCACTTTTGTGGGTGTGGGAGAGTAGGTCGTTGCCGGTTTATTTTTGAAAAGGACCCCGTATCGAAAGATGCGGGGTCTTTTGTTGCATCTGCCGAAATTGTTGTATCCGCTGAGGTGATGCGGAGGAATTGGTGTGAATACTTCGCGAAGCTGATGTGCTGCGTGTGCCGTGGGTTGATGGACTGGATTCGATTCTTTTCATGTCTGGGGTATGCGGTGCTAGGGTGCGTGGCGCTAGGACATGTGGTACTGCGGAAAACCCACACGGTTACCCGGCGTGAGTAGTTTGAAGGGTCAAATGAGGTCTGAATAATAAAGGTGTGTCACAAAAAGAAAGCTGGGAGGTTCCTGAAAGTGAACACTTGGTGAACACACTTTAGCCTCTTGATGGATATAATTGCCCCTCTCCCCCACACTCTCGTATAAGCCACATAAACCAACTTAAGCATTCCGGTGGGTGCACCCTTTTTCCCGCGGAATATCGGGAGTGATGCCCTCTAAATATGGGCTCTAGTATAAAACCCTCACGAAAACCCGCTCAATACTGTGGGTTTATCTGTTATTTCGTGTTAATTCGGAATACTTTAGATTTCACGAAAACCGACAGATAATTTTCTTGTGACTACAGAACTCATTATTCTCGTGATCGTGGTGCTTACCGCGCTCGCCTTCGACTTTACGAATGGCTTCCACGACACCGGTAACGCGATGGCAACCTCCATTGCGACCGGTGCGCTGAAGCCTAAGACCGCCGTGGCGTTGTCTGCGTCCCTGAACCTCGTTGGCGCGTTCCTCTCTGTTGAGGTGGCCCGTTCGGTCGGTAGCGGCATCGTGAACCTGGACCGTATCGATGTAACAACGGATGGCCCGGCGCTGATGCTTATCGTCTTTACTGGCCTGGTGGGCGGCATCCTCTGGAACGTTTTGACCTGGCTTCTGGGTCTGCCCTCCTCCTCTTCTCACGCTCTGTTCGGTGGCCTGATTGGTTCGGCTATTGTCGCTATCGGCTTCGACGGCGTGCAGTGGATGGGCGTTCTGTCCAAGATTATTGTTCCCGCGGTCCTCTCCCCCGTTATTGCGGCTATTGTGGCGGCAACCGGCACCTGGCTGGTCTACCGTATCGCTGCTCCGGTGGCTGATGATCGTAAGCACGGTGGCTTCCGCAAGGGACAGGTTGCGACCGCGTCCCTGATGTCTCTGGCGCACGGTACCAACGATGCGCAGAAGACCATGGGCGTGATCTTCCTGGCTCTGGTTGCTTCGGGTACCCTGAGCAACGATGACGCAATCCCCTTCTGGGTGAAGGCTAGCTGTGCGCTCGCGATTGCTCTGGGTACTTACCTGGGTGGTTGGCGCATTATCCGCACCCTCGGTAAGGGCATCGTCGAGGTGGATACCCCGCAGGGCGTTGCTGCTGACGGTGCATCCGCTGCGATTATTCTGACCTCTTCTCACTTCGGTATGGCTCTGTCGACCACTCACGTGGCGTCCGGCTCGATCCTGGGTAGTGGCCTGGGTCGTAAGGGTGCTGAGGTTCGCTGGTCTGTTGCTGGCCGCATGGTGGTTGCTTGGCTGATTACCCTGCCGGCTGCCGCGATTGTGGGTGCTCTGACCTGGCTGATCGGTCACGGCCTGAACGCTCTGACCGGCACCCAGTTCATTGGCGAAATGACCGTGTTTGCTCTGCTGGTGATCTTCTGCTTCCTGATGTGGCGTCACTCCCAGAAGGACAACATTGACGCTTCGAACGTGACTGGCGACTGGGATGAAAAGGAAGGCGCTGCAGTCACCAGCGCTGACGCATCCGCAGATCAGACTCTTGCTACTCAGAAGGCAGGTTCGTAGCCGTGGAATATCTGATGGACATTGTGAACAAGGTTATTCCGGTGCTGATTGCCGGCTTGTTCTTTGGTGCGGGCCTTCCGGCGCTCTACGCGCTGGGCCTGCGTATGATGGCTGGACGTACCGAGTACACTGCGGACGGTAAGCTCGTTGAAATTGAGCCTCCGGGAACGGTGGCGAAGATTGCCGCATTCTGCATTTTTGCTATTATCGTAGCAATCGTAATCATCGGTATTCTCTGGGTCGCTAAGGACTTTATCGACCACACTTTCGGCTGGAATATCTTCGGCGTAACCGGTGGAGGCCACTAATCCCGTGAACACTAAATTGCATATGATGACTGCTTCGAAGGAGGGGCTCGATGCCTGATAAGAGCATGATCTCTCGAGTAATCGACTGGCTGAGCGTCGGGTATCCCAAGGATGTTCCGGTGCAGGACCGCGCGGCAGTGATGGCTATTTTGAAGATGCGTCTGACCGATGAGCAGCTGCAGGAAGTTGTTCGCCAGCTCATGCAGTCTCGCGCTGCTCGTGGTGAGGCGTACGTGAGTGACCAGCGCATTAACGAGTACATTCGTCGCGTGGTGGATCATACCCCCACCCCGCAGGACATTGACCGCGTCGCTAAGATTCTAGGCGCGCATGGCTTCCTGATTGCGGAGAACCACGTGAACGAGGACGCTGAGCCTACGGCTGGCGGTACCGAGTACGTGACCTACGATGATCCGACGACCGGCGAGATTCGTATCGCTGAGTTGGCTGCTGAGTCGGCTAACATTCCGGCTCCGAACGCTACTGCTGCGCAGGACGACTAAATAGCCTGCTGTGAGAGTTGAAAACTCTCATGAATCTTGTGACCTATGGGGTGGACTGAAGTCCACCCCATAGGTTTTCTTTATGCCCTTCGAATGCTGCGCCGCGGGTTGTCAGCTCACCCATAGGTGCGGGCGGTATCCTAGAGAGACTCACTCCCTCAAACTAATGGCGGGCTTTGTGCTCGTCCTAAAACTGGAGAATCTGTGTCTTCTTCACCTACCTCTGAACCCGAGAACTCTCACCTTACGTCCACTCAAGAACCCTCTCAGAGCGTTTCTGAGGCGGCACCCGTCGCCGTTGAGGAATCCTCCGCTAAGAGCTCTTCAACCCGTGTAGATGCCGCTAAAGAGGCTATCGCGGGGCAGGTGCGCCGCCTCGTGGTTCCTCGCCGTTCCCTGCTTCTGACCGGTGGCGTGATTGCTGCCGCCGGGGTGATTGCCGCAATGCCTCAGATTGCCGCGACCGGTGTTCTGGGTGAGGATGCTGCGGTAGTGGTTTCTAACGAGAAGCTGTTGGCGCGCCGTGAGCGTCTGGTTCGCGAGAATATTGATACCCGCTACCTGAAGATTGAGTCGCTGGGGCGTATCTATGTGGGTCAGGGGCGTACTGAGCAGGATCTGCGTCTGGTGGGTTCTTTCTCCCTCACGGAGGCTGCACAGGCCGATTTGACGGCGGCAGCTACGGCTCTGACGAACCTGTCTGTCTTCGGTTCTTTGCATCGGCTGAGCGTCACCTACGGCGGCGTGGACTCGGCGAATGACCCGCAGAACGTTGCCAACACCGCCACGGATGCGCCGGTGGGCCCGCTGCGCGTCAGTGATTCGGCGACCCTGAAGGAAGAGCAGTGGCTGAAGGTGCTGACCGCTAATGCGGCGTTGGGTACCACCGCAAGCTACGCTCAGGTGGGTCTGCTGGCAGATGAGCTGCGCCTGAACGCCGTTGTGATTGATGAGAACTATGAGTCCCTGATGAAGCGCTTCCGTGCGCTGGCTGAGCTGGATCTGAAGAACGAGCAGGTGCAGCAGATTCACCTGAATATTCAGTTGGCTCCGGAGAAGGCGCTGACCCTGCCTTCGGGTGCGCAGTCGAAAATCTCGGTGAGTGTTGCGGAGTCTTCGCGCGTGGCAACGGTTGCTGATGTGCTGTCGAAGGCTGCCACAAGGAAGGAGCTGAATACCCTGGCCTCGTTCTCGCTGGTGTGGAATGCCCGTGAGGAATATCCGTCGGCGAGCCAGTGGGACGCGTTCAAGCTTGGCTTCAAGGCGCCGGAATCGAAGGAAGAGTCCGCGAAGGAGGCGCAACGCACCGCGGTTCGTAAGTATCTGCAGGAAGTGAGCGGCCCCCTGCAGGCGATTTCGAAGCGTGAGGCGACGGTGCCGGGTGAGGTTATTTCCTAAGCCCCTCGGTGGTGTGACGGGTCTAACTAAAAAAATGTGCCTGAGGATTTGGTAAAGCCGCAAAAGGTGTTATAGACTAGTAAAGCACCGCGGGGGCGTGGCGCAATTGGTAGCGCATCTGCTTTGCAAGCAGAGGGTTAGGGGTTCGAGTCCCCTCGCCTCCACTTTCCGGTGATTATAGCAAGAGGGAAACGCCTGGCTCCATTCCGAACCCAGAAGCTAAGACTCTTCGCGCCGATGGTACTGCACTTTTGTGGGTGTGGGAGAGTAGGTCATCGCCGGTTTATTTTTGAACCGAGAACCCCATGTCGAAAGACATGGGGTTCTTTGTATATCCGGGAATATGTCTGGGTATATCAGGTGTCTGGGGTATATCAGGGAGATTCAGCACTACAGCCGCAACTTCCCCTCCAACAAACGAGAAAAGCACCCAAAACAATAGCCGCCCACCAGAGTTGAAACTCTAGCGGGCGGCTAAAATTCCTCAGAAAGCGCTCCCTCACGCCGCCAGCGGCGCCTCAGAAAGCCTTAGAGAAAAAGATACGGGAACGCGGCTTAGGCGTTCTTCCAGGGGTCCTCCACGGGACGAGCTGCGTTGTAAGCTGCTGCGCCTGCAACACCCAGAGCAACCAGCAGACCCAGGAACGCAAGACCCTTACGGGGGCGCTTGCCGCCGTTACGCTCAATACGAGCCAGTTCCTTCTCAGCGGCGCGAACGGTCTTCGCGGTAGCCTTACGAGCCTTCTTCAGCGCCTTCTTGTTGCCGGTCAGCTTCTCAGCGAACAGCTCAGCGGTCTTGCCTTCCAGCGAGGACTCAACAGCAGCCAGAGAAGAGACAATAGCCTGAGCCTTAGCAGCCTTGCGTGCCTTACGCTTCTTGCAGCAGAACATGGGGTGACCTCCATCGGTTGAAATGCGCCAGCGGCCAGAAAACGCCGCCGCGCGCGTAGTGTTCACCTCTCAGGATATTCAATTCCCGCCCAAAAAGCCCGCCCAACGGTGCGCCCGGGGCGAAAAAACATGTTAGATGGCGAATGAGCGCCGCCCCGTGCCACAATAGAGCCATGACTAATGCAACTGCTAAGGCAACTATCCACACCAACTACGGTGACATCGTCGTCGAGCTCTTCGGCAACCACGCACCGCTGACTGTTGAGAACTTCATCGGCCTCGCTGACGGCTCCCGTCAGTGGAAGCACCCCCGCACCGGTGAAATCATGAACACCCCCCTGTACAAGGACGTCGTGTTCCACCGCATCATCAAGGACTTCATGATTCAGGGTGGCGACCCCCTGGGCATGGGCGTTGGCGGCCCCGGCTACCAGTTCAAGGACGAGATTCACCCCGAGCTCTCCTTCTCCAAGCCCTACCTGCTGGCAATGGCTAACGCAGGCCCCGGCACCAACGGTTCTCAGTTCTTCATCACCACCGTTGAGACCCCCTGGCTGAACGGCCGCCACACCATCTTCGGTGAGGTCACCGACGAGGCATCCAAGAAGGTTGTTGACGCTATTGAGAGCGTTGAGACCGGCTTCCAGGACCGCCCGGTCAAGGACGTTGTCATCTCCTCGATCGACATCGAAAAGCTCTAATAAACCCCATCAGAAGGCTCATATGAGCATTCTGCTGAAGGTGTTGAGAAAACACGTATAGTTCAGGGGCCCGCCAGGATTCTTCCGGTGGGCCCCTGCGCTTATATGCCCACGCGCGCCATCCCCCGCACACCACCCCGGTTGATCCGGTACACAACCCCTGGAGGTTCAGTGGAGAACTTTCCCAACTACGCAGGCTACGGTCAGACCCCCACGGTCTGCGTCAACCATCCCAACCGCGTTAGCTACGCCCAGTGCAAGCGCTGCAACCGCACCGTCTGCGGCGAATGCCAGGTGGCGCTGGATGTGGGCATGGTCTGCCCCGACTGCTACCGCGAACTCAAAAGCGGCAGCTCGAAGGCGAAAGGCTCGTTCCTGGCGCGCCACTGGCACATTACGTACACGCTCATTCTGCTGAACGTCGCGATGTACGGTTTGCAGCAGATTATCCCGAATAGGTGGATGGTCAACCACGGCATGATGTGGTGGCCCTATGTTCAGCACGGTGAATATTACCGCCTCATCAGCTACGGTTTTCTGCACTCACAAAACGACCCGATGCACCTGGTGTGGAACATGATTTACCTCTTCATCTTCGGTGTATCTCTCGAACGTATGATGGGGCGCTGGAAGTTCCTTGTGGTGTACCTGGGCTCAATCGTCTTTGGTGCCTTCGGCGTGCACGTGCTGACTCCTTCAACGAGCGTGGCGGGCGCATCAGGCGGCGTGTACGGCCTCTACGGTGCCTTCCTCGTGATCCTGCTTCTTAGGAAGCAAAAGGACACGGCGCGCCTCTTTATGCTGCTTATCGGCATTGGTGTGGTTCAGAGCTTCTTCAACCCGAATATTTCCCACGCATGCCACGCGGGTGGCTTTATCGGCGGTGTACTGCTGACCCTGCTGTTCGTCCCGTTTGTGAAGAAGCCCGAGTCCTCGGATCCGCCGCAGCAGAGCCCGCAGCAATGGCAAAACGGCAGGTACTAGCCTGAAAATCCGGCACGAAAATCCTTGGAGAGGCAGTGGAGAACTTCCCCAACTATATGAACTACGGGCAGAGTCCAACGGTCTGCGTCAACCACCCCGACCGCGTTAGCTACGCCCAGTGTGGGCGCTGCAACCGAACTGTCTGCGGCGAATGCCAGACGGCACAGGGCGCGGGTGTAGTCTGCCCCGATTGCTACCGTGACCTCAAAGGCGGTAGCTCAAAGGCGAAAGGCTCGTTTCTGGCGCGCCACTGGCATATTACGTACACGCTCATCCTGATTAATGTCGTGGTGTACGGTCTGCAACAGATTATTCCATTCCGTTGGGTGTATAACCTCGGCATGATGTCGGGTCCCCGTGTTCACCACGGCGAGTACTACCGCCTCATCACGCACGGGTTTGTGCACTCACAAAATGATCCGACGCACCTGCTGTGGAACATGATTTACCTCTTCATCTTCGGTGTCTCTCTCGAGCGAATGATGGGGCGGTGGAAGTTCCTCTTCGTATATATGGCGGCTACCGTGAGTGCCGGCTGCAGCGTGTACATCTTCGACTACTACCGTGGCGCCGTGGGCGCCTCAGGCGGCGTGTACGGTCTCTACGGCGCGTTCTTCGTGATCCTGCTCCTCAGAAGGCAGAAGGACACTGCACGCCTCTTTATTCTGCTCATCGGCATTGGTGTGGTGCAGAGTCTCTTCAACCCGCATATTTCCCACGCGGGACACTTCGGCGGCTTTGTCGGCGGCGCGCTCGCGACCTTCCTGATTCTCCCGTTTGTGAAGAAGCCCGAGTCATCTGAGTCTTCGGAGCCGCCGCAACAGGGCCTGCAGCGGTGGTTCAAGGGCCGCTATTGAGCCTGAAACCCGCGGAAATCCGCTGTAGAGAGGAGTTGTCCACAGAAGTTTTCCACACTGTGCATAACTACATTCGTGTAATTCCACGAGTGTGAGTGCATGTTAAAAACCTGTGGATACAGGCTAAAACAACCGAATCACACGGTATGAATTACATCGGTGTAAGAGTTTTCCCCAGATTTCTCCACAGATGTGGAAAACCTTAAGTACCAGGGTGTGTGTAATTACAAAAAAATTCCGGCGCCAAGCGCCGGATAGAACAAAAAGTGCCCGGAAGAATAAACCTTCCGGGCACTTTTGCGTATCGAGCCCCTCCCGGGGCGAAGAAACAGCGGGTGCGAACCTAGTTCGCCTGAGCCTCCGCCTCCTCAACCTCCTCGGGGGTAAGCTCCACGCCGGTGTACAGGCGGAACTGCTCAGCAGCCTGCAGAGCAATCACCTCGCCGCCGTGAATAATTTCCTTACCCGCCGCGCGCGCCGCACGGACCAGCGGGGTCTCAACGGGCATCGCCACCACGTCAAAGACCACCTGCGCCTCAGCAATAGCCTCCTCGGGGTAGGACAGCTCCTCGCTCTCCTCACCGCCAGCCATGCCAATCGGGGTCACGTTCACCAGAATCGGTGCACGCAGGTTACCCACCTCCGGCGCCCACGCGTACTCGTAACGCTCAGCCAGCGCGCGGCCGGTCTCCTCGTTGCGGGCAATAATCATGCCCTGCGAGAAGCCCGCGTCAAAGAACGCGCCAGCCACCGCAGCCGCCATACCACCCGAACCGCGCAGCAGGAACGGCAGAGACGGATCCACGTTATGCGAACGCAGCAGGGAAGCCACCGCAATCACATCCGTGTTGTACGCCTTCAAGAAGCCGTCAGTGTTCACAATCGTGTTCACCGCACCAATGACCGCCGCCGAGTGGTCCATATCGTCCATCAGCGGGATAACAGCCTGCTTGAACGGCATCGACACCGAGCAGCCACGAATACCCAGCGCACGCACGCCGGCAATAGCACCCTCAATATCGGTGGTGGTCATCGCCTTGTACAGGTAATCCAGGCCGTGCTTCTCGTACAGGTAGTTGTGGAACTTAATGCCGTGGTTCGACGGGCGACCGGACAGAGAGATGCAGACCGTCGTATCGCGGTTCAGCGCAGGGCGAGCCATCTTAGGCCTCGCCGCCGGCGTTGAGGGTGTTCTCGATCAGCTTCTTCACCTTGTTACGGCTCACCAGGTCAGCCACTACAAAGTGGGTGTCGCCGGTGTCCACGGTGGGAACAACCGCGTTGCCGTCGTTCAGGGACTTCACGTGCGCCTCAGCCTGCGGGTCCTCCCAAATGTTCACCCAGGTAGCGTGGTCGCCGAGCTCGCCCAGCTTAGAATCCAGAGCCTCGCAGTAAGGGCAGCCGGGGCGCCAGTAAATGACGACGCCACCATCCTTCATAACCTCGCGTGCCTTCTGCTGATCGGACTGCTGACGTTCAAACATAGTTCCTCCATAAACAGGGTGCTCCGCGGTCTGCAGGAGGCGCTAAAACCTGCCCGAGGGCGCAGCACAATCATTTGATGTATCAAGCATAGCTTGAGTACGTAGGTGCGGGGGAGAGGCCCTCATACGGCGAACGTCCGCGGCGCACTCTCAGACCCCCGCGCTTTAACGGCATACACCCCACACCACGGTTGCCGGACCAATGATGCGGGGCGTATACAGTTCGCGAGAAAGCGCGAGTACTTGTGCTGAGTAAGAGTAAAGAAGAGTGAACACAGGCTACCCGGCGGTAGCAGAAGCTGAGCAATATGCCGAGTGAGTCGGTGAATGAAAGAACCTGGGCGGGGCAGAATGCCCCATTATTCGAGAGAGATGTTGAGTGAAAGCTTTCCATCAAATGCTCGGGGCTGGCGCCCTACCTCATGAGGAGGCGAGGCGGGGCGCCAATCCCGCAGCAACTGTCGTCTTACTTACCGAACTTGTCGGTCAGCTTGGAGACGTTGTCGGTCACGACCTCTTCAACCTTAGCAACGTGCTCGTCGGTGACGACCTCCTTGCCAGCCTTCTCGTTGATGACTTCCTGAGCCTTGTCGAGGCCCTGCTCAACGGCGCCCTTGATATCGAAGCCCACGAGGGCCTCCTTTCTGCGCTGACGCGCTCTAAAGCCTCACCTGAAGTGAGGGGTGATTCGCCCATACGGGCTAAATCGGAGTGTGATGCTTTGGAGGACGAAATCTGAAAGCTGGGTTTGTATGTGACGGTAGAACCCAGTGTAGATGCCATCCATATGCCGGACTATAGGCATCGAAACTTTACAGCTCACGGATTGCGTCCGTCGATAAGTGTACATACCCGCGGAGGCAAGAAAAACCACTCTCAGGAAACGAGGCGAAGCTTTTGATCAACGACCAAAGAATCGTGGCTTATCAGCGCGTTATTTGAGGTGCTGGGCGGAGGATTTTTGCAGAAACTCGCAGGAAACTTCCAGCTATGAATATTGTTCAAACCCCAAAAATACGCCCGTATGACACCCCGACGCTTTATGACGGAGCTCAGCGCGACAGCCCTAAAACACCGGAATATCCGTAGGATCCGCACCTGCCGACCAATCATGAGACGCCGCAAAACCAGCAACCATCGGCAAAAAACGAGGCGCCGCATAGCCGCGCACCGCATAGGTGGTCGCCACCGCATCCGCAGCAGCCTCAAGCTGAGAAGTCGGAATCAACGCCATCACCGCGCCACCAAAACCGCCACCCACAATACGAGCGCCCAGCGCGCCCTGATCCAGGCACACCTGCACCGCATCATCAATCTCTGGGCGAGAAACACACAACTCATCACGCATCGACACAAACGACTCCGTGAAAATACGGCCCGCCTCCTCAAACGCCGCAAAACCCAGCTCATCAGCATGCTGCAGCAGATAGCTCGCACGACCCACCAGAGTCATGTCGTGGAACGCATGACGCACCCAACCACGCGGGAAGGTACAGGGGCGGCCGGCATCCTCCAACGCATCGAGGGCGCGATTCACCGAAGAATCCACCAGGTCGGCACGCCACGCCTTCGCCGCGCGCGCATCCATGCCCGCACACCACAAATCCTCCGGTAGGGCATCACGCAAAAAACGCAGACCCAGCGCCTCAGCACACGCCTCAGACGCCGCACGACGAGCCGCAAAACCACCATCCGTCAGCTCATGCGGAGTGTTCGTATCAATCACCAAAAAACTCAGCCCATGCTGAGCAATATCCACCGCAACCGGCTCAATCGAAAAATCACGGAAATCAACCACCAGCGCCTGCTCCGGATACGAACGCAACGACGCCGTCTGATCTAGGCCACCCGTCTGCGCGCCAGCCACCTTATTCTCAGCCGTAATACACACCTGAGCCAGACGCGCACGCAACGCATCACTATCAGCCGGGGTAGCGTCCGCCTCCGGGCACCCCTGACGCACCGGGCACGAAAGCTCCACCAACGCCAACGCAGTAGAACACTCCAAAGCCGCCGATGACGACAAACCGCCACCGACCGGAACACGAGAATTAATCAGCAAGTCAGCACCGAACTCATCGGGCAGCATAATATCCCTGCCACCCTCCTGGTTCATCGCCCACGCAACACCCGCCACATAGGTGAACCAGCCCTTCAAATGCCCCGGCTGAATATCGCGAATCACGACCGTGCGCTCGTCCCCTGGCATCTGTAGCGAGGAAGCACGCAGCACACCATCACGACGCAACGCACCCGCAATATACGTGCGATACGGCAGAGGCATCGGCAGGCACGAGCCACCCAAAAAATCAATGTACTCGCCCAAAAGATTCAGGCGCCCAGGAGCCGACCACACACCATCCGGCTCATAACCGTACGCGGTAATAAACTCCTCACGCACACGCGCAATTTCCGCGCTATGGTCCGGAAGAGCCGCCCACTGGGCGGTAGCGGTCATCGACATGGAACACCTCTGATCAAGCCCCGAAAAGGGCACTAGGACGTAAACTACACCCCACCCGCACCCGACACCCAACGGGCATCAGTGCAAGCACGTGTCCCCTCTAGACTAAAGCAGAGCACCAACGAACATCGACTCAGCCGCCAATCCGCACCAATTTCAGTGCGCGGCAGGGGAGAGGCACGCAACGCACGCAAAAGCCCCGCACCCCCACAAAGGGGGCACGGGGCGCCATACATAACTAATAAACCAAAAGAAGGTGATTACGCATCCTGCGTATAGGGCTCCTGCACCACCATCATCGAATCAATCGCAGAGAGCAGATCCTGACGGTAACGGTTAAACGCATTCTCAATCAGAGGAACATCGCCACTCGCCACAGCCTCCTGCGGAGAAATCAGCGGCAGAGTCTGATACTCCTCCACCAGGCTCAACGCAATATGAGTCAACAAACGAGCACGACGAAGAGCTTCCGCATGACCCAAACCAAGTGCCTGGAACTCATGAGCCATAGCCACCACAGGCTTCAACTCACGCGGGTGCAGAGTCAAACTCAAACGCACCACCTCAGGGCACTCACGAATCGGGTAGAGCAAGGAAAACAGCGTATCGCCGCGGCGAATCATCGAAGCGCGGATAGCCTCCGGATTCGGCTCGGCCTCCTCAGACATCGACTTCGGGGCACGAGCCAGAATGTAATCCGCCAACAGAATCAGAAGCTGCTGCTTATTCTTCACGTGGTAGTACAGGGCGCCGGGAGCCACGTGAAGCTCCTGAGCGAGTCGGCGCATGGAAAGGTCCGCCAAACCGTAGGTCGCCAAGACCTCGTAGGCGGTATCTAGAATCTTTTCACGGGAAAGTACCACCCTTTCATTTTAGGGTGTTCAAATCTGTAACGTGAGCAAGATGCACCCCACGGCAAACAAAAACCCCACAAATACGCGGTACAAACCCAAAAACCAATGTTGATTCTCACGCGCCCGGAGCGAACGTTTCGCGTTTCATCAGCGCTTCTACCACCAAAAACACCCCAAAACACGTAGAAGCAGGGTGCCGCCCACGCTCTCGGCATAAATTCACGTCTTAAACCGCCCAAAAACGCCAAGACAGGCAAACCTCGCGGGCGCCCACCCCAAAATCAGGTGTTTAATATTCGGTATGAGCAATGCATTTTCTGAACTAATCGAGCGCGCCACCGCAGGCGAAGGCCTCAACCGCGAAGAAATCCACACCCTCCTCGTGGACGGTGAAGGCCAGGACTTCGCCCTCATTGAGGCAGCCTCCGTCGTGCGCCGCAACGAATTCCGCAACATGATTGCGATCCACACCGAAGATGAAGCACTCGCCGACGCACTGGGCACCCGCTCCATCGCAGTAGACTCCTACGAGGTGCTGGACATCTCCCGCGACATCGACTCCGAAGAACTCGCGGCAACCATCGAACGTATTGCTGAATCCTCCGCCATCGGCGTGACCGTACTGCTGCCCGAAAACGCAGTACCCATGATGCTGATGCGAGTGCTGTCCATCCTGCGCCTGGCGGCACCCTCCAAGGTCATTCACCTGCCCGAAGGCTACGAGCAGTCCCTGCGCTCGCTGACCTCCCTCGCAATGCACGTGGTCAGCGCCATCACCATTACCGACGACATTGAGCGGTGGCCCATGGTCAACGAGGTGCTCAAGGCTCTGCGCCACGGTGGCATCGTTATCTCCGGTACCGGTGGACGCGACGCCCTCGCAGGCTACCTGCGCTACCTCTCCGACCTTGGCGTGGACCTCATGGGTCACCGCGATGCACGCGGCTCCGCCTGCGGCTCGGTTGACGGCGGCGGATGCGGTTGCGGTTCGGGTGGTTGCGGTAGCCACGAGGAGCCGGCGCCTTCCGCTGGTGGTTGTGGCTGCGGCTCGGGCGGATGCGGTTCCTCTGCTGAAGCTCCCGCTGAGCCTCACGGTCACTCTCACGGCGGCGGTGGCTGCTGCGGTGGCCACGATGAGCCGAAGGAAGAAAAGGGTGGCTGCTGCGGCGGTCACGACGAGCCTGAGCCGGTAGTGGAAGAAGCTCCCGCTAGTGGTTGCGGTTGTGGCGCTGGCGGTTGCGGTTCCAAGTAGTCCGCTAGGGTCGCCCACCCCTCGCTTTATATTCCAAATATAGAATTTTCCCCTGGATAACCTTCTGAAAAGTCAGGATATTCAGGGGAAAACTCTATATTCCATATAAAGCATTAGGCTCAGAGGTAAATAACACCACAATAAACACCCCAGAACCACCATATCCAAATAACGGCATGAAGCACTCCGGTAGAGTAGAAAGACGTAGCCGACTAATCCTAGCCGCGCGAAAGGAACAACACCGGACCAATGCTTTACCTCTCCGTTATCGTCATCATCCTGCTCGCGACCGTATTCATGGTCAGCGTCGGTGATCGACTCAACCTGCCCTGGCCGGTCATGATGACCCTGCTCGGCGCTGCCGCGCTCTTCATCCCCAACCGACCGGACATCACCATCGACAGCGACATCATCCTGCCGATCTTCCTTCCGCCACTGCTGTGGGCCATCGGCATTAAATTCTCCTGGGGTACCCTGCGTCGCCGCTGGAAGTCCGTACTGCTCTACTCGGTCCTGCTCACCACCGTCTCCGCCCTTGCCATCGCTGGCGCAGCTATGTGGTGGGTCCCCGGCATGACCATCGCCGTCGCCCTCGCTGTGGGTGCCGCAGTCTCCCCGCCCGACCCCGTCGCCGTGGAGGCAGTTGCTGAGCCCGTCGGCATCCCCCGACGACTCATCGGCACCCTGCAGACCGAAGGTAGCTTCAACGACGCTATCGCAATCGTTCTTTTCCACGCCGCAATCCACTCCATGACCAGCGGCCACCACATCGAGCCGCTCTCGGTTGCCAAAGACTTCGTGCTCGGCTCGATCCTGGCGGTCATTATTGGTTACATCTTCGGCTGGCTCGGCGGCTATGTACGCCAGCGCGCCCACGACGTGGTCACCAGCAACGCCGTGACCCTCGTGATTCCCTTCGGTGCATACCTCGCTGCTGAAAGCGTGCACGCCTCCGGCGTTATCGCCGTGGTCATCGGCGCTATCCAGTTCACCAGCACCAAGTACATGGCGGCACTCGAAGCGGAAGAACGCCTCTCCTCCACCTCCTTCTGGCAGATCATTGAGCTGCTCATGACCGGTGTCGCCTTCGGCCTCATCGGCCTGCAGGCAAGTAGCATCATCGCCACCGCCGATCCCTCTCGTATTGCCGGCCTCTTCGCTGATGGCGCCATGGTCGCGCTGGTGGCCATCCTCGTGCGCCTCGTCTGGTTCACCCTCATCTGGTTGGCAGGACGCAAGAGCCCCATCCACGAGGGAGCCCCCGAAAGTTTCGCCGAAGTTATCGTCATGACCTGGTCCGGCATGCGAGGCCTCGTGACCCTGATTCTTGCCCTGTCCATCCCCGTGGTCAACGGCACCGAACAGGTACGCCAGGACGCCATCGTCATGATGCTCTCCGTACTCTTCTTCACCCTCGTGCTGCCCGGCCTGACCCTGCCCCTGCTCGTGAAGGTCCTTGGCGTGCAGGCTAACCATGAAGAAGAAACCGCCGTGCCCGAACTGCTCAAGATCGCGCAGATTGCAGCCCTCGAGGCGCTCCAGGCGGAGGCAAAGGCAACCACCGACCCCGAGACCTACGCTCGCGTGAAGGAAATGTGCTCCGCCATCACCCGCCGCGACGAAATCAGCGAGGCGCTGCCCGAAGAATACAAGCAGCACATGGAGAAGATTAAGGACAAGCGGAACGACTTCGTGCGCCTGCGCGACGCCGCCCTCGTCGCCGCACAGAACGAGGTCATTGCCGCCCAGGACCGTTACGACTCCCACGACGTGCTCCGCGTGGTCCGTAAGCTGGACATCCTGGCGCAGGCAGAAAGCATCCGCTCCTCCGGCATGTTCATTCTGCCCGCCATGACCGCCGGCGCGGTCGCCATGGAACGCTACAACCTCTGGAAGAAGCACCAGGGCACCCTGAGCACCAGTGCAATCCCCGTGGTTGAGAACGCTCCCGCCTCACCCCTGGTCACTAACGAGGTAACCCCTAACTCCTAACGGGTGCCTCCGTGCACGATTGTCACGTTTCTGCCCCTGCCTACGCCGCCGAGTAAAGCCTACTGGTCTTTAGCTCACAGGCGATAGACAGGGGCAGAAGCAGATTAAGCCTCAACTATCACCTAAAATGAGAACCGAACGTTAGCTCTCTCAAACTCACAAACACATTGAAAGTAGACATGGATTTCAAGACTCTTTCGCCTGCGTACCTGACCTCCCTCGGCGTGATTTTTTGCGGCGCGCTCTTGATCGGAACCTCCACCCCCTGGCTCCTGTGGCTCGGCTGGATCCTTCTGATTCTTGCGCTGGGTCTGAACGTCCTTGCCTTCGTGCTGTCCGTGGGTAAGGCGAAGGGTAACCCGACCCCCGCACTGGTTGCCAACCTGGACGGCTTCGAGTCCTCCATGGAGAACCGCATCCGCGAGCGCTCGGAGCACCGCAGTGAAGAGCGTGAAGCTGCTGAGCATGAGGTGGCGGAGCAGGATGCAGCGCAGGCTGAGTACGGTGAGCATCCCGCACAGGAGGCCGCACCTGCCGAAACCTCCGAAGCTGCAGAGGTCCGCGAGGAAGAGCCCACCGAATCTCAGCCGATTGTTGCCCCCGCCCCCGGTCGCATGAGCGTTCTGCCCACGCGTCCCCGTTCGGGTCGCACCCCCAAGCCCCGCTCCAACGCACGCTAAGGCAGGTCGGTCGTGAATACGAAGTTTTTGCTTTCCCCGGCGTACCTGGTTTCTGTTGCCCTGATGCTTTCCGGCGCGGTGCTTTCCGGCGGTCGGTTCATGCTGATTGGCTGGATTCTGTGCATTGTGGGCGTCTGCCTGAACGCCATGACCCTGGTCGTGCTGACGAACCGCGAGCAGCTGTACACCATGGACGCGAAGGCGGTTCGCGCCTCCCGCCGCGGTTTTGATGACCGCCCCGCTGTGGTGCAGCGCCTGGATGATGCGCCGGCCGCTGACAAGGCTGAAGCGGAGCCTGCAGAAGAAGCCGAAGAAGAACCTGCAGAAGCGCCCGCACCGAAGGCAAGCTAATAGCCTCTAAGACATGATGAAACCCCCTCAGATACTCTTGAACTGCCTCCCGTTTCTTGGACAACAAAATTAAAGTCCAGGAAACGGGAGGCT
>NZ_CAUUDY010000014.1:0-53694 GCF_963544205.1 uncultured Rothia sp. | reverse complement strand
GCTCACCCGGATGCGCATACGAAATATGGTCGAGTGTAATGTGGTGTGGCATGGGCCGAGTTCCTTCGAATGGGTGCTCGGATTCCCGCCAGCGCACGTGAAGGCGTGAAGGCATGAAAAACCCGAGCGCGGTCTGTAGGTACACGTAAGCCCGGGTAGTGGGGTGGACGCATAAAAGCGCATTGACCTGGTGTTGTTGGATCCGGGCTTATGCTCGGTGGGTCATTTCTTTGATGCCTCCTAGATTCCGAATACCGCCCCGGTCATGCCTTGGGTGGCTTCGGTCAAACATTGCGTTCAGCCTCTTAGGTTGCCCCACGGTGGGGCAACACGGATAAAGAGCTGAGGTCTCCAGCATAGGGAGCGCACGGGTGCTGAGTCAAACACCCTCCTGTAAAACCTTCTGACAAGTGCCGATACCCCCTAGAGAATGCAAAAGGAGGGGTGACACCACTCGGTGCCGCCCCTCCTTATAAGCATTAAATCTGCGCGCGTACAACACGCGAAATGCTATTACGCCTCGTGACGCTCACGGTACATGCCCAGCGGGCCCGCATCCGCGTACGCCTGAGCGTCGTTGTAACGGTACAGGCGCGGCGGGCGGTGACGGGTACCCTCCACACGGCGGCCGGTGTCAATAATCGACTTCGACGCCGCAATCTGGCGGCGGAAGTTCGCCGGATCCAGGGTGCGACCCAGAATCGCCTCGTACACCTCACGCAGCTGCGCCAGGGTGAACTCCTCACCCAGGAACGAGTGCGCAATACGCGAGTACTCGACCTTGTTCTGCAGGCGGTAGAGTGCGTACTCAATGATTTCGTTGTGGTCGAAGGCAAGCTCGGGCAGCTCATCCACCGGGAACCAGCGGATGTTCTCGTGCACGCGGGTGTTTGCGACCTCGGTGGCGGGAATCGAAGCCCAGTACACCACGGAAACCACGCGCTCGTGATCAGCGCCGGGCGCCGGGTCGGGTTCACCCACAACGCGGGCGGCACGCGCCTCGGGAGTGCGCAGGACATCACCGAATGCGTAGAGCTGCTCCAGGTAGCCGGGCTGCAGGTTGGTTGCGCGCTTCAGCGTCGAAGCCGCTGCCTCTTCGAGGGAAAGATTCGGGTTGAGCGGACCGCCAGGAAGCGCCCACTGGCCCTTATAAGGCTCGCGGAGGCGGCGAACCAGCGGCAGCCACAGGGTCGGGTGGGTTTCGTTTTCCTTGGGGCGCAGCGCCAGAATAACGGTCGAGACGGCGAGGGATACAGAGGTGTGGTCCACGTCGTTGTGCTCTTCGACGGCGACTGCGCCGGGAAGAGGCTGGGATGCGATGCTCATTCAGACCTCCTGTGCGAATGGGTATCGATAGGTGTGCATACTCTACCCATTTTAAGGGGTTAATAGGGTAAAAATGCACGCAAGGCACCCGCTGAGTCGAAAACCGGTACCATCCGCGTCGTGTCAAGGGGAAAAGTTCAGGTACCGGACACACCAAAGCGCCTCTCCTGCCTGCCCAATAGGACAGAGAGGAGAGGCGCTCCAGCGTCTACTTATGCAACGTCTAACTATGCAATTCTAGGGTGCATGTCGGGGGTGCAGACTAGTCGATCTGCAGCTCGCCCATTGCTTCCCAGTCGTCGCCGTCGATCAGGCGAGAAATAATCTTCGGGGTTGCAGTCAGCAGCGGACGCATGTCCTTCATCGCCTGCTGGAAGTGGTCAGAGTTCACGTGCGGGCCAGCTGCGTCGTCGTTGAAAGCCTCGAGCAGAACGAACTCGTTCGGGTCCTCAACACTGCGGGACCACTCGAAGAACTTGTTGCCTTCCTCGGCGCGGGTTGCCTCGGTGAAAGCGCGGGTCTTCTCAATCCACTGGTCAGCGTATTCGGGCTTGACGGGGAACTTTACAGCAATGAAAATCATCGGAACTCCTTGGTTGAAGAGTAGATATGTACCCTTCCAGTTTAAGCCGCGGGTGCTCGCCGGCGCTGAAAAATATGGTGTGAGACAGCGGTTTTAGCTAGCGGCTTTAACCGCTGTGTCGAGTGGATTCTTGTTCTAGCGTGCCGCCGCCTTGAGTACCTGCAGCGCACGTTCGAGCGCCGCACGGTCTGCGGCGATGGCTGCAGCCCTCTGTGGGCTGGCGGAGTCGCCTCCAAACGCCGCGTTGTAGTACATGCCGTCACCCAAAAGCAGCACGGTGCGGGCAATCTGCTCATCACCCAGCTCAGCGAGGACGAGCGCATGCCAGCCATCCTGCACGCGACTCATGGTCTGCTGGGCGAGCTCATTATTGTTCTGAGCCAGGCGGCTGAGGGCAATGAGGGCACGGTCGAACGGGGTGTTATCCGGCGTGGAGGAATTGATGTAGTAGGCGCTTGCCCCCTCGGGTGCCTGCTCCATTGCCGCGAAATCCTCGCCAGCAAGGGCGAGGGTGCGTTCTGCGAGCGCCTCAAGGAGCGCCTTCTTGGATGAGAAGTGGTAGAGTAGCCCGCCCTTGGATACCTTGGCGGCGGTGGCGACGGCGTCGAGGGTTGCGGCGCGTTCTCCCGAGCGAATCAGCAGGTCGACGTAGGTGTCGAGGATGTGTTCGCGGGAGTTGTTGGCGCGCTGTTTGCGGTGGTTGGGGGTGGTCATGGGTACCAGTCTAACCGCTTGAAACTATACCGTCCAGTTGGTATAGTTAATCTTCGTTTGTGGACCCGCCCGGACCCCTAAAACCTCCGGGTAATCCCCGAAAACCTCACTAAAAGACCTAGTCCAAAGGACATACCGAGCTGATGCCGCCGCGTCCGCCGCATCAGCCGAAACCCCATAGACGCACGAAAACAACCCATGACGAATCACAATCCGCACACCACGGCTCTGCCCATTCACGCCCCCGACCAGAAGACCAAACGCTGGGCGGCACTCGGCGTGCTCATGCTCCCGGTGCTCCTGGTCTCCATCGACAACACGGTGCTCGCCTTCGCGGTGCCCGCAATCGCTAAGGCACTGAGCCCCTCCTCCGCGGAGCAGCTGTGGATCGTTGACTCCTACCCGCTGGTGCTCTCCGCCCTGCTCGTACCCATGGGCGCTATCGGCGACCGCATCGGCCGCCGCAAGCTGCTGCTCATCGGTTCGACCGGCTTCGCGGCGATTTCTGCGCTCGCGGCATTCGCGCCCTCCGCGCTGATGCTCGTGGTTGCCCGTGCCCTGCTCGGTATTTTCGGTGCGATGCTCATGCCGGCAACCCTGTCGATTATCCGCAATATCTTTGTGGACGCGACCGAGCGCCGCATCGCTATTGCCGTGTGGGCTTCGGGCTTCTCCGCCGGTGCGGCGCTGGGCCCGATTGTGGGTGGCTTCCTGCTGGAGCACTTCGACTGGGGTTCGGTGTTCCTGCTCGCTGTGCCGATTCTGATTCCTCTGCTGATTCTTGCCCCGATCATGGTGCCCGAGTCGAAGGACCCAAACCCCAGCCCGGTGGATCCGCTGAGCATCCTGCTGATCATGGTCGGCATGACCGGCATTACCTTCGGTCTGACTCACACCTCCGAAGCTGGTTTCGATGCGGTGGCTATTAGCACCATCCTTGCCGGTCTGTGCTTCATTGTTCTGTTCGTGCTGCGTCAGCTCAACCGCGAGAAGAACGATATTCAGCCCATGCTGGATGTGCGCCTCTTCCGCAACACCGTGTTCACCGGTGCGATTACCGCGAACCTCATCTCCATGACGGTGGACGTTGGCTTCATCTACTTCGCCTCCCAGCACCTGCAGCTGGTCTCCGGTCTGCCGCCCATGTACGCCGGCATGCTGCTGATTCCCGGTACTTTGGCGACTATCATCGCCGGCCTGGTGATTGCGCGTGTTGCGGTGCACTTCCACCCGGCGCAGGTGGTGTCCTTCGGTCTGGCTCTCAACGCCGCCGCGTTCGCGGTGCTCGCCTTCCTGGGTGCGCACAGCGACGTGGTTATTATCCTCATCTTTATTGTGCTCGGTACCGGCATCGGTATTGCTCAGACCATTTCGAACGACCTGATGCTCTCCAGCGTGCCGCCGCGTAAGGCCGGTGCGGCGTCCGCGATTTCTGAGACCTCCTACGAGACGGGTGCGGTGCTCGGTACCGTCATCATCGGTGGTATGCTCACCGCCGTCTACCGTGCGAACGTGGTCGTGCCCTCCGGCCTGGATGAAACCCTCGCCGACCATGCCCAGGAAACCCTCGGCGGTGCCGTGTCGGTTGCCAGCCATGTGGGTGGTGAGCAGGCAAACCAGCTGCTCTCTTCCGCATTCGCCGCCTTTGACTCCGGCGTGGTGCTGAGCTCCGCATTCAGTGCCGTGCTCATGGGTGTTATGGCTGTCATCAGCTACCTCATGATTCGTAAGGCACCGCGCGAAATGAAGCCCGCAGAACACTAATACAGCGCACTAAACCTCATAGGTAAGCTCCGCCTCCCGTTGCTCTTGAGCATCGGGAGGCGGGGCTATTTTTACGCACCCACCTGCGCATTTAAAGGTTCAGCACAGGTGCCGGTGGTACGGTAAAACAGCGGGCATCAGCCCCGACCGCAGAGGAACCAGCGGCTCCACACAATCAAGGAAGAACGCCACCATGGGACTCAAAGACTGGATAGCACCCTTTATTACGCTACTCATTGGTGCTAGCACCATCTTCATCTCCTACAAGAACTACCAGGCGCAGGCGGCGGCAAAACCCTCCGAACTGGCGCGACTGGAACTGTGGAGCAAGCTCCTCACCGAAGCCGGCTTGGACCTCAACGCCCTACCCGACCCCGAAAAGCTCACCTCCGACCAGCGCGTCGTCCTCGAAAACTACCGGGTCTTCCTCAAGCGTGCGTCCCTCGAATCGAAGCTGCGTAAAGTTGGCATCGACAGCAACCGTATCTTCAGCCTGCTCATGAAGCGTGCGCACTCTTCCGTGAAGCCTACGCCCATCCCCATTGGCGACTCGATTAGCTACTACCGCCTGATTCTACGTGCCCTGCTGTACATTTGGGTTCCGCTGGCCGTGATTTTCATCGGCGTGCCCATCATCGTGGTCACCATCGCCTACCTGATTGGCCTGTTCACGAACCACCGCGGCAATCTGTCTGACTTTGCACTCTCCCCGCTCGCCGTGGTGCTCCTGATTGTTGGTGCGGTCGCCGTCGGTGCCCTCGTGTACCTGCAGAACCGCATTATCTCCGCCATTATCGCGAACAATGTGTACTTTTACTTCTGGGATATTTACGGCTCCAAGAAGGGCGCTCGCGACTCCAAGGACGCCTACAGCGAGCGCCTGGCGGCTAAAACCTACGCCGACCAGCTGTTCCTCGGTCAGCAGGAGTTCGCTCACCAGTTCCGCGAGAACATGTACATGGCGGGTATTCAGGAGATTGATGAGTACCCGCGCGTGCTCAGCGACAGCGTGATGCTGCCGCGCAACTACCGGGTTGTGGAAACCACCGAGGGCGAGGACCGCATCGACCGCTTCGTGAACTGGGTGCGTTCCAAGATCGGTTTTGAGCGCCTCGAGCCGCGCATCATCTACACGCTCGAACATAAGGACGCGCACAAGGATGCGAAGAAGGAAGCTCACGGTGAGCCGGTAGCTACCGAACAGCCTGTTTCTGAGCAGCCCGTAGAGACTCCGGCTCAGGATAAGCCGGAGGATGCTCAGAAGGCTTCGGAGGCGCCTGCCTCTGGGGAGTCCGCCTCGGAGGAGCCCATCGTTGCGGAGGTGCCCGTTGAAGCACCTGCCGAGGATCTGGCTGATGCGCCCACTGAGCCCGTCACCGGAAGCGCCACCGAACCTTCCACCGCAGTCGAGGTATCCGTCGCAGCTGGGGCAGACGACCCCACGGAGGCGTTCACCCGCATCCCGCACGATGCCGACGGTCATGAGAAAAGCAGCGCTGAGAAACCCGGTACTGAGAAGCCCAAAAACTAAATAGCCCGCCCGAGGCACCCAAAAACCGGGCAGGAGAAAAGGGTCGCAGCCTACGAGTTCGCCATTGAACCGTAAGCGTGCGACCCTTTTCCTTTCCCTTCAAGGTCGAGCAGAATCGGAGGTACCGCCCGACCAAGAAGAGTCAAATGATGCGCCCCTCCGCCAGTAGAGGTTGCCTGGCAGAAGAACCTGCCGAAGCAGGTTGGCAGAGCGCCCGGCAGAGGGTGCATCACGCTTGAGGAACCGCCCCAAACCCGCCAAAGAACGGGCTGAGGGAACAGAAAACCCCGAGCTGGCGCATCGTCTACATCATCAGAAAATAACTGCATCTCGGGGTAGGGGAGGACGATTCGCGCTCCGGGTGGGACCTACCCACTCCCACCCGGAGGCGAATCCTAGGGATGTTCGCAGTGTAATGAATACATCCCACCGAAATCCCTCACAAACGTTCGGGGTTTCAGTATCAGCGGTATATGAGCCTACCGCAGTCTATGCCGCAACCTCCGGGTCGCGGGAGATAACAACCTTCACCACGTTGTGCTCAGCAGCATGGGAGAACAGGTCGTATGCCTCCTCGAACTGGTCGAACGTGAAGCGGTGGGTTGCCATCGCCTTAGCATTCAGGCGACCGGAGCGGACCATGTTCAGCAGGTTACCGACGGTGTTGCAGTTGACCAGGCCCATGTTGATGCTCACGTTAGAAATCCACATGGTGTTCAGGGGCAGCTCAACGGGCTTGCCGTGCACGCCGGCGTTCGCGATGTTGCCGTAGGGGCGAACAATCTTGGTGCAGGTCTCGAAGGTCTGCGGAACGCCCACAGCCTCAATTGCCACATCCACGCCCAGGCCGTCGGGGGAGAGAGCCTTAATCTTCTCGATGAAGTCCGGGTCGCCCGCGTTGACCTTATCGGTGGCGCCCAGCTCCAGTGCCTTGTTCATGCGGTTGTCGTCAAAGTCGACGGTGATGACGCGGCCAGCACCGCAGAGGTTAGCGGTCATGATAGCACCCAGACCCACGGGGCCCGCACCCACGACAGCGACGGTGTCGCCGGGCTTGGTGTGACCGTTCAGAATACCAATCTCGAAACCGGTGGGCAGTGCGTCGGTGAGGAAGAGGACGTCCTCATCGGTCAGGCCCTCCGGGACCAGGTGAACCGAAGTCTCTGCGTAGGGAACACGCACGTACTCCGCCTGGGTGCCGTCAATCATGTAACCGAAAATCCAGCCGACACCGCCAACGGTCTGGCAGTGCGAAGGCTGGTTTGCCTTACAGTAGGAGCACTTACCGCAGCTGGTCACGGCGGGAATGATGATGCGGTCGCCGACCTTCAGGTCAGTCACTGCGGAGCCAACCTCGGTAATGGTACCGACAGCCTCGTGGCCGAGGATGCGTCCGTGGTCCACCTCGGGGCAGTCGCCCTTCAGGATGTGCAGGTCGGTACCGCAGATGGTGGTGGTGTCGACACGGGCGATAACGTCCGTGGGCTCAAGAATGGTGGGGTTCGGGACTTCCTCCCAGGCGCCCTTCTGATCAGGACCGTGGTACACATATGCCTTCATGGTGACTCCTTCGTTGAAGCTCTGATGAGGGTGCAGTGACTGCTTTATCACTACATGTATCAACCTATAAGGAATATTTGATAGGTTGTATTTTCATTAAACCCGACGTGTTGAATTAAGCGCTTTTATTACGCGGAGTGTATCTTTTAGTTCTTTAAACATAAACATGGTTCAGTTTGGGTATTTAATACCTGTAAATAACGCACGAGGCGCACCCCTGAAAATAGGGATGCGCCTCGTGCGTTACATGTAGAAAAGTTGGGTTGAGCTGGGTTTAACTCTTCAGCTGGGCTTAGCTCTTCAGCTGGGCGCGCGCTCGCGAACGAACCGCCGTCACCGCCCACACCAACACAAAAGCCGCCACCATCGACAGCACAATCGTGCCACCGGTCGGCAGGTTAAACGCCCACGACAGGTACAGGCCAACAATCGAGCAGATACCGCCAAACACCGGCGAGAACACCATCATCGACCCCAGTCGGCGGCACGCCAGGCGCGCAGCCGATGCCGGAATCACCAGAAGCGCCAACACCAGTACATTACCGAGCGTCTGCAGGCCCAGCACCACAGAAATGGTCACCAGAACGTACAGCACAATATCCAGGGCAAGCACCGGCAGGCCCATCGCGCGGGCGCTCTCACGGTCCAGGCTGACCGTCACAATCTGGCGGTGGAACAGCCACAACACCAGCAGGATAACGGCACCCATAATCGCGGCGTTGGTAATGTCCTCATTCGAAACACCCACAATAGAGCCGAACAAGAAGTCCTGCACCGAACCCGAATAGCCCGGCGCCAACGAAATAATCACAATACCCAACGCAAAGGACGCGGCAAAGAAAATACCAATGACCGAATCCTCGCGCAGCCGCTGATTCTGACTAAAAATAGCCACCAGAATAGCCGTCACCACGCCCGCGGTCAGGCCGCCCACCATCAGGTTGCCGCCCAACACGAACGCCACCGCAAGGCCCGGGAATACCGAGTGCGCCACCGCATCGCCAATGAAGACCATGCCGCGCATCAGCACGTGGCAGCCCACCACACCGGTGACCACCGACGCCAGCAGCACAGCCGCCAGGGCGCGCGGAAGGAACGCCAGCGACGGGTTGAACAGGTCGGCAAGAAAATCGAGAGGAGTAATCAATGGGCACCCCCGGTAGAAGTAGCGTGGGCGGGGGAGGAAGCGCAGGAATCCGGCAGCTCGTGGCCGTACTCATCCAACGCACCACCGGCACAGGTGAATCCCGTGCGGGCGTGGCCCTGCGCCTCCTCAATATCGTGACCGTGCAACCACGTATGCAGCTGCTCCAGGCTAAAGGAGTCCGCCGGACCATCCAGGTGAATATTGCCGCGCACACCGCACAGGCGCGAGCAGGACTCACGCGCAGCCAGCATGTCGTGCGTAGACATCAGAATCGTGATGCCCTCATCCGCCAGCTCGCGGTACAGGCGGGTCAGCGTGGTCTGGGTGGGGGCGTCCACGCCCGTAAACGGCTCATCCAACAGCAGCAGGGAGGGGTTCGCCGCCAGAGCCCGCGCAAGCAACACTCGCTGACGCTGACCACCTGAAAGCTCCGCAATGGAAGCATCCTGCAGGTGCAGAACATCGGTGCGTTCCATCGCCGAAAAAACCTGCACCCAATCCTTCTTCGCCGGGCGGCGGAAGAACCCAATCTCACGCACGCGACCAGTCATCACCGTGTCCTTGACGGTCAGCGGAAAATCCCACTGGAACTGGTGCTTCTGCGGCACGTAACCAATATGCGCACGAGCCACACGCGGCGACTCACCCAGAACCCGAACCTGACCGGACGCCGGGCGAATCAGACCCAAAATGGTGCGCAGCAGCGTGGTCTTACCGGCACCATTAGCACCAATCAGACCCGCAAACTCGCCGCGCTCCAGGGTCAGGGACAGATCCTTGAGGATGGAGCGGCGCGCGTAGCCCGCGTACAGGTTTGAAATCTCTAGAACGGGTTCAGTACCCGCTGTTACCGACGCGCTCACGAACGGTCACCGCGCACTTCATCCAGAGCCTCACGCTGCGCGGAGGAGCGGCGACGGAACGAAAGGAATGCGCCCACGGCAATCACAGCTGCCACGCCTGCGGCAATAGCACCCCAGGGGATAGTGAACTCTGCCTTGTAGCCGCTCTGGTCGCTCGCCGCGGCGGCAGACGAAGAACCCGAAGCCTGAGTGCCGGGTGCCTGAGAAGCAGAGCTAGAGGAAGCATCGGAAGAGGCAGAAGAAGCCGCGCCCGAGGATGCAGAACCGCGCGCCTGCGCCTCCATCGCGTACAGGGTATCGGCGCTCGCGGAGTCACCCACCGCAAACTTCAGGTAGCGGGTATCGGTCACGGTCGAACCGTCAGAGAGCTCAGCGCTCGCGGTGACCTTCAGCAGGTACTCGCCGGGGGCGGTGAACACCCAGTTCGCGTGGGTGTGAGTGTTCTTCTCAACCCACAGCTTCTGCGGCTCGTTCTTGGTCGAGGACCACAGCACCTGCGGTGCCGAGAAGTTGCCGTTCTCCAGGTACAGGCTGAACGTGCCGGGGCCGCTCACCTGCTCCAGGGTCAGGTTCACGCCGCGGTTCAGCTTGGACACCAGCTGCGGATCCTGGGTGTTCCAACCCGGCCAAATCACGCCCTTGGTTTCGGTCTGCGGAATCACATACACCTTAGAACCGGCGGGGGCACCCACGAAGGAGTAGCGCGGGTCGTTCGGCACCTCCAGGATGGCCTTATCGCTGCCGCGGTAGATGACCTCGTCCAGGCTGCGCCAGACGGGGCTCTCGCCGTGGTCGTCGTGGAGCATGAGCTCAAACTTGCCGTTGTTGAAACGAGGACCCATATCCACGTGACCGGCGGAGATTTCGGTACGGCCGGATGCGACCGGCTGCTCCGCCGACAGGGTCTGGGTGAGAGCGCGATCGCCGCGGCTCAGGTTGCTATCGCTCGGCTGAGCCGAGGCGCTCTCGGTGGTTGCCTCAGCGGTTGCCGGGCTGGTCTCCGCGTGTGCCACGCCCAAGGGCGCGAGCATTAGGCTTGCACCTAGCACCAGGGCGGACAGGCTACGAGAAGAGCGGGTGGTTGAGTTCATCATGAGGACTTCCTTGAATCATGACCGAAACGGTGTGTGAAAGATTATCTATATGCTGATACGGCTATATGAGCTTGTGGGTAGCTTAAAAACCGGGTTACGAGGTGCTAGCCTCCGAGCAGCTAGCGCCCGAAGAATCGCCGCCAGAACTAGCCCCAGAACACAGCGCAATCGTGTGAGCATTCGCCAACATCATCTGCGCGTAGTGGGGAGCCTGCGCATCCAGAGTGTCCGAATAGAGCACCCCGGTACGCACCTGCGCCTCCCGCGCCAACTCCGTGAGAACCGGTGAACGCATCGCCGTGGACTTATCCAGGTAAATCGCCGGGACCTTCAAATCCTCGACCGTGCGGCGCAAACGCTGACGCTGCTGAATACTCGGCTCACCACTGGCGCTGGCACTCACAAAACCGGCAATGTGCAGCCCGTAGGTGCTTGCCAGGTAGCGGTAGCCGTCGTGCGTGGTGACCAGGTTGCGTGCTGCCTCCGGCAGGGCCCCGTACACCTGGCGCAGCTGAGCGTCCAGGGCATCGAGCTCCTTGACGACCTGTTCGGTGCGGGTCGCGTATTCGCTCGCACCCGCTGGGTCGGCGGAGGTAAGCGCGTCACGAATGACCTGCACGCTCGCCTTCGCGTTCGGCACCGAATGCCAAATGTGCGGGTCGATTTCGCCGTGCACGTGCTTGCCCAGAACCGCCTGCGCGAGCAGGTACACCTGGCCGCGATGCTCCGAAGCTCCCGAACGCAGGAAACGGTAGCTGCCGCCGGCGGGCACCTCCTGCAGGGTGCGGGAGGGGACCGCGACCACGGTGCGGTTCAGTTCGTGCTCCACGGCGCCCTGGGAGGAGTCCGCGCGAAGCACGAGCCTGCCGTCGCCGGTGCGTGCCGTAATATCGGCGTGACCTGCAGAAAGAACCTTGATGTCCGAGGTAGAAACGTTCTGTTCCTTCGCCAGGCGGTCCACCAGTTCCTGCGGGTCGCGACCGACCGCGCAGTACAGGGTTCCGCGCGAAGAACGCACCGACTCCGGGGCATTGACCGCGGTTGCACTCAGCTCAATGGCGTACTCGCCGGCATCACTAAACGCCCACGACAGGTGCGTATGCGCCTGCAGGGGAAGCTCCAGCGAACCCATATCGCCGGTACGAATCGCGGTGTCCCCCTCACGGGTGAGGTTCACGCCGCGCGCGTGTGAATCGCACAGCATCTCCACCGCGCCGAAGGTCTGCGTAATAAACGCCGCCAACTGCGCATTCGAGGAATCGGTGGCGGTGCGCGCCCGCACGCTCTGCACCTCAAAGCGCATGCCGGCCTCCGAAGAATCGGCGGGGGCAGACTCGTTCTGTCCGCCCTCTTCAACGCGCAAACCCAGCCAGATGGAGTCCAGGGAGGCGTCCTCAACAATGGCTTCCAGCTTGCCGCCGTACTGCTCGATTTTCTCCGCAACCGCCACGGACACAACCCCGGCGGGTAGATTCGCCTCAACCATTTTGGAGAGCTTACGCTGCTCCAGCAGCAGGCCGTTCGTCAGGGCACAACGGGCGTAGGCGACATCGCGGATATCGCGCAGGCTCGGCTCATACGAGTGCGGGTCGGCACCGGCAGGCACGAGGGAGTGCACGCTGGCGCGCTCCCCTGCAATCTGCTGCGCCAAGTCTGCCAGAATCGGGGTTGTGGCGACCACGCGCATCCGGTCGGAGGAGGCGTTCTCGGTGCTGGCGCATCCGCTCAGTGCGAAGGCGCCAGCCCCCACCCCGGCACCTGCCGCGATGCGGGAGGCGAGGGTGAGGGCGGCGCGTCGACTATAGGCGTGTGACCCCTTGCCGGTATGCCCGCTATGCGGTGTCACCGCTGCGGCCCTTTCGGCGTGCCGAACGCAGAATCATGGCACCGAGTGCCAGCGCCAGAATGGAGGTGCTGACCATGAACGGGTCGATGACCACACCGGTGTTCGGCAGCTTACCTGCCGCGGCTGCCTTCTGGGCGTTGGCGAGTTCCTGGCTGGTCAGGGCGCAATCCTCACCGGAGGCGGTCTTACCGACGATGCGCACCTTGGATCCGTCGGGCTTGGTGACGATGCCGGTGGCTTCGTCCACGGTGCCGTTGACGGGGTTCTTTGCGGTGCTCTTCTCGCCGCCGTTGTTAGCGGCAGTGTTGCCGCCGTCCTGCTTGGCACCTGCCGCACCCTGGCCGTTGTCGCTTGCCGGGGCGTTATCGGGGTTGCCGACGGTGAAGTGTAGAACCGATTCGCTGCTGACCTGCTGGCCGTTCTTCAGGCGTGCAGTCCAGCCGATGGTCACGGTGTAGCGACCCTCGGCAGTGAACACCCAGTTGCTGTGCTGGTGGGTGTTCGCGGGCACCTGGAAGGAGCCGCCGCTACGCGAATCGAAGACCTGCTGACCGGCGGAACCGAAGTTGCCGGAGAGGAAGGTAGACATAGTGCCGGGGCCCTCAAAACCGTTGAGGCTCATGGTGACGGGGCCGTCGAGCTGCTTGAGCAGTTCGGGGTCCTGGGTGCTCCAGCCGAGCCAGGGCACGCCCTGCTGCTGGGTTGCGCCGATCATGTGCACGGGGGTGCCCGCCGGGGCGATATTCTCCATGCCTGCGGGCAGGTTGATCTTC
This sequence comes from uncultured Rothia sp., assembly GCF_963544205.1. GTDB lineage: Bacteria > Actinomycetota > Actinomycetes > Actinomycetales > Micrococcaceae > Rothia. The sequence continues at coordinate 40,493 of NZ_CAUUDY010000014.1, read as the reverse complement.
GCGGCGTCATTGAGCACGAACTCGAGGGCGCCGGGGGAGACGTGGCGGGCGGGGCTGGTGCGGTCGTCCTTCACGCTACTGGTGAGGTTGCCGCCGTTGAGGATCGGGCCTACGTCGAAGTGACCGTGGGTGACTTCTTCACGGCCGCTGTGCTCGGCGGTGTTGACCACAGCGAGCGTGGGGATGCTGGTCGGCGCCTGGGCTGCCTGGTTGCTCTGCTTGTTGTCCTTCTGAGCGTCCTTAGAGTCCTTGGCGTCTTCGGCGGGAACCTCGGTGGCGATGCACTGCTGGTTCAGGCTACCGGGCAGGCCGGAGGACAGCACACCGTTACCGGTAATGCCGCCGCCGTTGCTGGGCGCGGTGACGTTCTGGGCGTTGGAGCCCTTCACGCTGGATCCCTTCGCGCTGGCGGCATTGCCGTCCTTGCTTTCGCCCTTGTCAGAGCCGCTATTGGTGGTGTTGTCGGTGCCGCTGATAGCGGTTACACCGGATCCACCCTGGGATGCCTGCTCACCATTTGCCGCCACCTTCGCGCCGTTCGGGTCGGTCACCTGCGCGGCGTTCTGACCGTTCACGGATCCATCCACGCGGCGAATACCGGTGGATGCGCTCGCCTCGGCAGATGCACTCGCCTCAGCACTTGTGGAGGTAGATGCGCTGGGGCTGCCGGTGGCGCTCTCGGTCGCGGTGGAGGTCGCCTCGGGAGTGGTAGTCGCCTCGCTCGTGGCGTCCTTGGTTGCTTCCTTCGCGGTGTTCTGCGCGTTCAGGAGCTCGAAGCCCTCCTCGGCGTTGGTGCCCACGGCGATGGTGTAGGTCGCCTCGGAGCTGACCGGGGTGCCGTCCGCAAGGGTTGCGGTGGCGCGGAACGTCAGCTGGTAGATGCCTGCGCGGGTGAACGCCCAACTGAGGTGCTCGTGACCGCCAGCGGTGATGGTGTGCCGTGCGAGCTGGTCGTTAGTGCTGAAAACGCGCGGGTTGTCGCGGCCGGATTCGGTGAAGACCTCGGCGCGGCCGCCTTCGGGTACGCTGCTGCGCACGAGTTCAAGGTTGATGGTGTTGTCCTTGAGCGCGCCGGGGCGGATTCCCTCCGCACCGAGGCCGGGGTAGAGCAGGCCGCGGGTGCGGGTGGAGGGAATGTAGAAGATGTCGGTGCCTTCGGGGGCAATGTAGTCGTAGCCTGCTACGACCTTGGTGTGTGCGTCCTCGACGTCGGGCAGGTGGAAGACGGTGCGGGCGGGGTTGAATCGTCCCTGCTGGCCGGGGCCGGTGTCTGCGAGGGTGCCGAGGGTGAACTGGTTGCCGTCGAGGAAGGCGTTGAGCATTTCGGTGTGCACGCCGGCGATGACGTAGTCGCCTTCGTAGTTGACGTAACCGCGCGACTCGGTACCCGCTTGGGTGTTTGCCTGGGTACCTGCCTGGTTTTCCTGCGCCTGTGCGGCGGTGAAGGTGCCGACCTGGGGGAGGGCGAGGGGTGCCCCGAGTGCGAGGGTGCATCCGAGGGTGGTTGCGCTGAGTAGGCTCAGGGGTTTGGTGCGTCCTTGCATGGTGGCTCCTTGGATGACTGCTCGTTGGCTGGCGCGCTACCCGATGCCCCGGGGTGTGCCCGGTGCTGGTCCCGGCGGCCTGTTGCCGGTTTCTCCCTTGCGGAAGGGGTGCGCTCTGCCGTGTTTTCTCTTTGCGAATGTACGTGGTGTGCGTTTTTGGGCGCGCCTCTGCGCACATGTTTTTCTGAGAATCACTATACTCAGTTAGGTGCTAAATGACAATTATTTGCAAAAGAGCTACCCTAAGAAGTAGAAAAATGAGAAAGGTTGTCATGAGCTCTCAGAAGCAGACCCAACGACGGGTCACCACACACACCCCCGCACTCTTCATCCCCGGCGGCAAGCCCGCCCTCCGCCGTGCCGCCGCGTTCCTCTCCGCCGCAGCACTGCTCGCGCTCGCTGGTGCTGCCCCCTCCCTGCCCGCCGCCGCAGGCCCCGACGACGGCAAAATCGTCACCACCAAGGGCCACGTTGACGCCCCCAAGGCATACTGGGACGAGCAGAACGGCACCTTCGTCCTCATGAACGAGGCGAACCCCTACAAGACTGGCGCAGACACCTACGAACTGGACAAGACCGTCAACTGGGTCGGCAAGGGCTACAGCGGCCGCGACGGCAAGTCGCAGTACACCATGACCCTGGGCAACTCGCCCTCCCTGGCGTTCCTCGGCGAACCCGGCCAGACCCTCTACATGGCACCGCACCTGACCTCCGGCAACCAGGACCCCATCTGGGCTGGCCTGGGCGCCTCCGCTAAGGTGCCCACCGAACGCTTCCGTGACGGCGTGTTCGCCACCGACATCCTTTCCGTTGAGGGCCCCGGCCGTATGGAGCTCTTCCGCTACAACCCGGACGACGCCCCCGCCGACGTGTACCGCATGCTCTCCAGCAGCTCCAACGGCTGGCACTCCTGGCTGCTCGACAAGGGCAGCCACACCCACAACACCACGACCTTCACCCGCCCCGGCCGCTACGTCGTCACCTACCGCACCGTGGCGCGCTCCACCGACGGCCGCATCATCAGCTCCAAGCCGTCGAAGCTGGTCTGGCAGGTTGGCGGCATGCAGCCTACGCTCGGTGACGGTACCCCCACCGCCGTGCCCACGGTCGACCGCTACAACGCGGCACCCGTCGGTGACCTGGACGCCGCAAAGTACGTGCTGTCCGTGGCGCCGCACCGCCTGGACACCGACCCGGCAAAGAACAAGGACGCTGACGACAAACTCAGCGACATCACCTTCGCCGCCGCGAATAAGAACCTCAAGGGCACCCTGACCCTGTACAACAACGGCTACTTCCTGACCGACCTGCCGGTCGTGAACGGTACCGCCACCTGGTCTGAAATGCTCGGTAGCGAGGGCTCCCAGCTGCAGGCGGTCTTCACCCCGGATACCTCCGACGCGAACAGTGCGGAGGCGTCCCGCTGGATTTCGCACAAGCTCACCTACGAGCCCGGTAAGGCTGAGAGCGTGTACAGCGACGACGGTAACGGCTCCTGGCCCGAGGAAATCCCGGATCAGGCGAACACCGTGCTCAGCACTGAGCAGTACACGCCGACCAGCATGGACTACGACGTGACCGTCACCCCGAACGGCAACGGCTTCAGCACCGTTGAGGTCCGCTTCAAGGACCCGAAGGTGCGCGGCTTCATGCGCGGCGGCTTCTACGCCCAGGACGACCCGGTGTACCCGTACCTCGACCTGGAAGGCTCCGTCGAGGATGGTGTGGCGCGCTTTACCTTCCGTGACGAGTCGTTCTACAAGGGCACGGCGCTGCGCGTGAAGATGCTGACCCACCCGGATATGAACGCTTCCGCCTCCACCACTGAGGTTGCGGCGAACTACGAGCCGGGCACGAAGTACACTGCGCACGGTGCGTTGGCTCCCGATAGCGCGCCGATTGCGGATGCGCCGAAGCCTGCTCCGGTGGATCCGTCGCCGAGCGCTGAGCCTACCGTCGCGCCCTCTGCTGAGCCTTCTGCTGAGCCGAGCGAGGCACCCAGCGAGGCTCCGACTGCTGAGCCCAGCACCGTACCGTCGGTGTCCCCCAGCGAGGTTCCGACCGTGCCTGCGGTGCCGACCGCCTCCGCAGAACCGAGCGTGCCTGCTCCGGCGCCCTCCACTCCGGCACCGAGTAGCCCCGCGCCCGCAAACCCGGAGCCGTCCAGCCCCGCGCCCTCTGCTCAGCCGTCCACTCCCGGAACCCCGGGTCACCAGTGCGTGCCCGGTCAGATTGACGGCCGCGCCAAGATTTCGAAGGGCCACCTGGACATTCAGGCGACCCTGAAGGACCGCCAGCTGTCCGTGGGTCTGCGCGACGACAGCGGCATCATTGACGCCGATTCGACGGTGCGCCCGCTTGATTCGGTCGTGTGGACGGTCAGCGAGAACGCCCGCCGTGTACGCACTGAACGTATGGCTGATGAGAAGCTGAACTTCATGGGCCCGGTCGGTACCGCGTTCTACGGTCTGCCGCAGACTCAGCAGAGCGGCCTGCCTTGGCCCGGCTACAACACGCAGGATATTGACTACAGTCAGCTGCGCGGCCCGGTGCGCCTGCACGTGGTGCCGAAGGTCATGCCTGAGGGTGCACGCTTCGGCATGTTCACTGAGTCGCTGAATGGTGCGGATGTGCTGCTGGATTCGACGACCGGCAAGACCACGATCGACATTGATTACGCGACGCACGCGCACGCGAACTGGGTGTTCTCTGAGCCCGGCCAGTACATGTTTGATGTGCACTATTCCGCGACCCTGGCTGATGGTACTGAGGTGAACAGCCCGGTGCAGCAGCTTGCGGTTGCTGTGGGTAAGAAGGCGTCGGATGCGTGCTCGTTTGAGACTGCCGTGCCGAAGGACCCGAACGCTGCGTCGGATGACTTTAGCGGTGTGCGCCGTGTGGATTCGGCAACCCCGGGCGGTGCTGGCGGTAATGCTGGTTCCGGTCAGGCTGGTCAGTCCGGTGCCGCGCAGTCTGGTCAGTCCGGTCAGGCTGGTGCTTCTGGCGCTGCCGGTGACGTGAACGCGCAGGGCTCTGATTCTGCTGATGGTTCTGCTGGCGGCGTATACCCGGGTGGTGTCTCCGGCGGTGGTACCGGTGGCGGCTCGTTGGGTCAGTCTGGTGTGTCTGCTTCTTCTGGTGGCGCTAGCTCCCAGCAGGGCGGCCTGGCGCGTACTGGTTTTGGTGCGGTGTCTGTGGCTGTGGGCGGTGCGCTGGTGTTGGGTGCGGGTACTGTGATGGTGCTGCGTTCTCGCCGCCGCTCCTCCTAGTGTTCGCCGCGTGAGGATGCGCTGATACGGTGAAGCCCCCGCGGCTGAGAGGATGACTCTCGGCTGCGGGGGCTTTATTTTTAGTTTATGAGGTTGTTATTCTTTGATTTCTTCAAAGCGGATGGCAGTGAAGCCTGTTTCATCGTTACGGGTATCGAAGGACTTATAAGCCCTATATTTCTTACCCGCCTCGATACTGTTGAGGTAAGGGTAGATACGTTCGCCATCTGGAGCGTGCCACATTGTGATGGTTCCGCACTCTTCCGTCTCGAATTCACCGGAGATTGCGTAGGGGTCCTCATGCTCAATGATTTCAACCGACTCGATAGTGCATATTTCAGAGTCATTATTCGGGTTGTAATGAGTCATGAAATATATAAATCCCAATACGGCGATAACACCTACACAAAATATGATGGCTTCACGGTCATACCAAATATCTTTTGCTTTTCTGCGAAGATACTCTTTGAAGGTAACTTTATTCTTGTTCTTTTTCTTTGAACTATTCCTTTTCGTCGAAACATTCTTTTTCACCGTGAATCACCTCTTTCCTGCGTAGAAATTTACAGTTTCGCTAACTCATTCTTTTTCGCGGCGTGCTTCTTCACGCGCCTGCTGACGCTCCAACCTACGCGCCTCATTACGAGCAGCCCTACGGCGGCGCTTCTGACGTTCACTCTTCGTCACACCCACCACATACTTCGTCTCACACAAATCATAAAACTGGGCATAAATATCACGCGAAGAACCATACATCCCCACCACGCTCATCACATCCAGGCCGTCAGCCTCAGCCCAATGCCCATGATCATCACGGTAAAGCACCTGCGCCATAAGGATCGTCGCGTCAAACTGATACGGGTCAAAACTACAAGTACGCTTACCCATCTCAGTACTGCCAATACGCAAGAACCCGTTCTTACCGTTATTCTCCACATGGGCAAACGTAATCGACGGGTAGGTGAAAGTGCGTTCCTTCCACCGCCAATTACGCCACCGCACGCAATCCTCGCGTAGTTCGAGGTAGAAGGCGTAGCAGTGGTTCAGAGGAATAGCGCCCAGCAGACCAAGAGACACGATGCTAAAAATGAGACCGGAAATTGCAACAGTAAATTGTTCTGTTCCTGGTTGGGCATCCCAGCGACCAAGAGACAGCCAGATAAGTGGCATACCAACAAACCCAAGGATAGTTACAAGCCAGAAGAAGATAAATGCCAGGATGGGCCTCTTCTGCCTCTTATTCAGGGTGGGTTTGCCGAGCTTAATGCGGTAGCCCGGTATCAAGGCAACGATGAGTCCTCCGAGGAGTCCGTCTTCAACAGCGCTCATAGTATGTACGTCCTTGTGCGGTAGTGGTTGGTGAATCGTGCTCGCTACGGTGAGGTGGCGGGCACATCCTTAGCCTATCGCACCGTATCTGACCAGAAGGTTAACTCGACGCAATGCTCCGGTGAAGACTCGGCAACCACTCCGCGGATAACGCGAATCTGGACTCAACCACCCGATTTCGTTAGCTACTCTGAGAGCAAATCCGCCCCTTCCGCACCGTTGCCGGAAGGCTGCCGGTCACCGATAAAACAGAAAGGGTAGTTGACCACCATGATGATGAACTACACCATGATTGCCCTCTGGGGCGTAGTAAATGTCCTACAGATGTACAAGATGGTCCGGTCCATCATTGTCTACGAAATCAACCGACGCCGAGACAAGAAGCTGTACGCCAAAAACATTTACATTACTCGAAGCGACCGCTCCGAAATAATTGTGCTTGCCGTCGCGCTTCCCATGACCCCTGCTCTGATGTTTATGGTGCATCTGCTGGGCGATATAGGATTCCATTTTCTATATGATGTCGGAGCTTTCCTCTTCACGTGCTTTCTTCTATATGTCTTTAACGAAACCGCTGGTTCTTACACTAAAATCTCGCCGGAAGGATTCGAAGAGGACAACGGGCACGACAATAAAACCTTCTACCCGCTCAACGCGATCGATAAGGTCACGTATACGCAGAGTTCCGACAGTGAAATTTCAGACTCCGTCTCCTTCGACACGAAATCGGGTAAGCGCATTGCGCGTTTCGGGCCCATCTATGAGGGCTACCCCCTCCTCGCAATGACCCGATTCAGGATCGAAAACGACCGCTGGCCAGATATGAACAACCCCGAAGAAGCTGCGCAGGTCAAAGCGTGGATGAACTGGAACTCCACCATCCCGCACATCAAGGACAAGGAAATTTCGGGCCTCGCCGAAGTAGACATGTAGCCCGCAATTCAGCCCGTATTTAGCGTGTGCCCGGCGTGTTTCTCAACCAATATTTCCGTAATTTTTCTGCCGGAAAAACGTTGACTAGCCCGCATGGTCTAACCCTCAACTAGAAGGTGCACTCTGCGCGCAAAAACATTAACGTTGAGGCTTACAATAAGAAATGGTTAATGCACAGCCGCACGCCGTGCACACGCCACGTCACTTCACAGAAACACCAACCCCGAAAGGCATATCATGGCCACCAAGAAGCCCGCACGCCTCACCCGCCGCGCAGCACTCGCCGCCGCAGGCGCAGGCGCAGCAACCGCCCTCGGCGCACTGCTCACCCCCGCACAGGCAACCACCTACCGCCCCACCGTGCGCCGCACCCCCTACAACGGCTACTACTCGCACCGTTACGGCCGCCGCGGCCGCATCGTCATCAGCGACTACTACGGTAGCTCCTACAGCCACTACTACTATTACGGCGGCTAAAGAATCCCAAGCCCAATAAACATATACTGGAAGACGGCACTACACTCACGTAGTGCCGTCTTCCCGTTAGATGCCGTAGGCATCACCCGCACCACGGTGCGGAAAATGCACCACAGATAGAGAGAACCCATGAAGAACGTAACCCGCCGATCCGCCCTCGGCCTGCTTGCAGTAACCGGCGGCGCAACCCTCCTGGCAGCCTGCGGTGCTCAGCCCCAGGCAACCAGCGGCAACGCATCCGGTAGCGCATCTGCTTCCGCAACTACGTCCAAGACCGCACGCACCGACTACTCCGGCGTTGCAGTCCTGGAGGGCTACACCTCCAAGCCTTCTGACTACCAGCCCGCAACCCGCACCGAGCCGTCCAAGAACGCTCCCGTGCCCGTGAAGCCCGCCGTTGCCAACGAGAACAGCGTAGAAGGCCTGTACCAGTCCATCGCATTCTTCGGCGCAGCCATTGAATACTACATGCGTACCGGCAAGACCGAACCCCTGCGTGAATGCGCGGTTGACAACTCCGAGCTGAAGAACATGCTCGAACCCGAAGAAGGCACCCTGGGTGCTGGCCTGCAGCAGGGCAAGATTTGGATGCAGGACCCGTCCGTCACCATCACAATGCTTACCGCACAGCCCGAGCGTGATGGCGACGCCTACAACTGGAATATCCGCCTGACCATGGACAGCGGTGAGTTCATCGCAAGCAAGGACCGTGTGGAGAACGCTTCCTCCGATTCGGACCGTAAGAACGATGTGGAGCGCACCCTGCACGGTGTGTACGAGAACGGTGCGTGGAAGCTGACCGGTATGCGTACTTCCTCTTCGTCCTCTTCCTCTGCTTCCGCTTCGGAATCTGACTCCTAAAACTCAAGAGCCTAGAAACGTATAGTTTCTGAAATAGAAAGGCGCCCGCCCCGTGGCTGAAAACCACGAGGCGGGCGCCACCACCGTAGATAGAGAGAAAAATGAAGAACGTAACTCGCCGATCTGCCCTCGGCCTGGTTGTAGCCGCCGGTGGCGCAACCCTCCTGGCAGCATGCGGTGCTCAGCCGCAAGCAACCAGCGGCAACGCATCCGAGAGTGCATCCAGCAATGCATCCGGTAGCGCGTCTGCGTCGGCGTCCAAGAGTGTACGTAGCGACTACTCCGGCGTTGCAGTCCTGGAGGGCTACACCTCCAAGCCTGCTGATTACCAGCCTGGAACTCGCACCGAGCCCTCTAAGAATGCACCCGTGCCCGTGAAGCCTGCCGTTGTCAATGAGAACAGCGTGGAGGGCCTGTATCAGTCCATCGCGTTCTTTGGCGCAGCCATGGAATACTACATGCGTACCGGTAAGACCGAGCCGCTGCGTGAATGTGCACTCGAGGCGTCCGAGCTGAAGAAATTCCTCGAACCCGATGCACGTTCCCTGGGTGCTGCTTTGCAGCAGGGCAAGACCTGGCTGGGTGACCCGACCGTCACCACCACCATGCTTTCCGCGCAGCCTAAACGTGAGGGCGACACCTACATCTGGGATATCCACCTGACCATAGATCCCGGCGAGTTCATCGTGGCCAAGGGTAGCGTGCAAGAAGCCCCCTCTGAATCAGAACGTAAGGAAGAGGTGGACCGCACCCTGCGCGGCGTGTACGAGAACGGCGCGTGGAAGCTGAGCGGTATGAATACTCGTTCCTCTTCAGCGTCTGCCTCTGCTTTGGCTACCGCTTCGGCTTCTGCTTCCTAAAAGCTTCAGCTTAGAAGCGTATAGCTTCTAGAACTAAAAAGGCGCCCGCCCGGTGGTGTGAAACCACGAGGCGGGCGCCTCACCTATATACGCAATAAAGCATATACACTTATCGGGATGCTACCAGATGCGCACGCGCTCCTCAGGAGCCAGGTACAGCGCATCGTCCTCAGAGACGCCAAACGCCTCGTAGAACTCATCAATATTGCGCACCACACCGTTCACGCGGAACTCATCCGGCGAATGAGGATCCACCGAAATCATCACCTCGGCGTGCTGCGGGCGGGACTTCGTGCACCAGCCGCGAGCATTCGAGAAGAAGAAACGCTGAATAGCGGTCATACCGTCAATCACCGGTGCGTCATCCAGCGACTCAATACCCTGCTTCTTCAGCGCCAGGCGGTACGCCTTCAACGCAATCGACATGCCCGACAGGTCACCAATGTTCTCACCCAGGGTCAGCTCACCGTTCACGTGGAACTTCGGGTCCAGACCCACCGGAACGTACGCGTTGTACTGCTCCACCAGCGCGGAGGTGCGCTCCTTGAACTTCGCGTAATCCTCCTCAGTCCACCAGCTCTCCAGCTTGCCGTCGCCGTCATAGCGGGAACCCTGATCGTCAAAACCGTGGCCAATCTCGTGGCCAATAATCATGCCGATATTGCCGTAGTTCGCCGCATCGTCAGCATCCGGGTTGAAGTACGGCGGCTGCAGAATCGCTGCCGGGAACACAATCTCGTTTGCCGGGGGCATGTAGTACGCGTTCACGGTCTGCGGAGTCATCAGCCACTCCGACTTATCCACCGGCTGACCCTTACGGGCAATCAGCCAGTCAGCATCAAACGCACCGGTACGGCGCAGGTTCTCAAACAGGTCACCGGGCACCAGCTCCAGTGCGGAGAAGTCACGCCACTTATCGGGGTAACCAATCTTGGTGACGAACTTCGACAGCTTCTCCAGCGCCTTCTGACGGGTTGCCTCAGTCATCCAGCCCAGCGACTCAATAGACTCGCGGTACGCCTCCAGGAGGTTGCCGACCAGAACCAGCATCTTCTCCTTGTGCGAAGGCGGGAAGTGCACAGCCACGTACTCCTGGCCAATCTCCTCACCCAGAGCCTTCTCAACAGCACCCACGCCACGCTTCCAACGCTCACGAATCTGCTGAGTACCGGAGAGGGTCTTGCCGTAGAAGTTGAAGCTCTCCTGAACCAGCTCGTCGTACATGAACGGCGCACGCGAACGCAGAACAGTCCACACAGCCCACAGCTTCCAGCTCATCAGCGGGATGGAGGTGAACAGCTTAGCCGCACCCTCAAAGAAGGACGGCTGAGCCACAATAACCTGGCCCAGGGTCTCCGGGTCGGCGCCGAGCGCCAGCAGCCACTGGGAGAACGGGAAGCCGGGGAACTTCTCCTCCAGCTCGGTCGCCTGGTACGGGTTGTAGGTCGCCTCAGCGTCACGGTTCTCTACAACGTTCCAGTGCAGGCGAGCCAGCTCAGACTCGTGAGTGAACACCAGCTGAGCCGCCTGCTCCGGGTTCAGACCGAAGCCCTCTGCCAGGCCGGTCAGCTCAAACATGCGGGCGATGTGCTCAACGTACGCTGCGCACGCCTGCTCGTGCTTCTCTTCACGGTAGTAGGATTCATCCGGCAGACCCAGACCCGACTGGTACAGGAAGAACGTGTAATTCTTCGGGTCCTTCGGGTCGTTGCTGGTGTACCAGGCGAACAGCTGCGGCAGACCCGCACGAGACAGCAACGCCAGGGTCACAGCCAGGTGGGAGGGGGTTGCCGAGTTCAGGATCGGGGCGATTTCCTTCAGCAGCGGCTCCAGGCCGTCCGCCTCAATCTTCTCAACATCCATGAAGGAGTTGTACAGTGCGCCAATACGGGACTCCGGCTGCTCCTTCGCGATCTTCTCCACCAGCTCACGCACGTGCTTCTCTGCGTTATCGCGGAGGGTGTACAGGCCGCCGTCCTTGGGGCGGTCCGCCGGGATTTCGTGGGTTGCCAGCCACTTACCATTGACGTGGCGGAAGAAATCGTCGCCCGGCTTGACGGTTTCGTCCACCCATTCTTTAGTGATTCCAGAGTTAGTAGTCATGGTTCCATTCTATGTTCTTACGCCCCCAAGCCACAGGATGCCCGGCACGGCACCAGATGCTGGCTCACCGGTACAGGCGCTTCTCAGGGGCATTTTGCCGCTCCTCAGCGGGCTACGCGGGCGGCAGAGAGGGCGGTAGCCCTCCCAGGATGCAGAAAACCCGCCCGCACGGTCACACAACCGTACAGGCGGGTTAACATCTACCCCCGAACTGCCGAGCAGTTCAGGAAAGAAGAATCACTATTCGCTTAAGCCTGAGCCGCCAGCTTCTCCGCGCGCTCAGCCATCATGCGCTTCTCAGCACCGTTAACCAGCCACAGGAACAGAACCGCCAGACCCGAGCACACAATCATGAAGATGAACGCGGTGCTCCAGCCCCAGTGGTCAACAATAATGCCGATACCGGCAGAAGCCAGGGTTGCACCCAGTGCGTAACCGAACAGGCCGGTGAAGCCCGCAGCGGTACCCGCAACGTGCGAGGGAGACAGGTCAATAGCCTGCAGACCAATCAGCATGACCGGGCCGTAAATCAGGCCACCAATCAGAGCCAATGCAACGTACGCAATCCACAGCGGCGCATCCGAAGAAGGCAGCCAGTACAGCAGAATCGCGCCAACGGTCGCAATCAGGAACAGGATACCCGCGGGGGAGCGGCGACCCTTAAACATGCGGTCAGAAACGTAACCGCACAGGACGGTGCCACCAATACCGGCAAGTTCCAGAATCGAGAAGCCCGCAATACCGCCCTCAAGGGAGGTGTGGCGCACATCGTGCAGGTACTTCGGTGCCCACACCAGCACGCCGTAGCGCAGGGTGTACACGAACACGTTCGCCAGAGCCAGGTACACCATGGTCGAGTTGGTCAGCACGTGCTTGCGGATGGTGGTCCAGGTGGACTCTGCGCGATCCTCGGCGGTGGACTCAACCTTGTGCGGGTCGTTGCGGTACACGTCAACGGTAGGCAGACCCTCAGCCTCGGGGTTATCACGAATCAGCAGCCACGCCACGAAAGCCAGCACGAAGCTGATGACAGCCGGGAACCAGAACGCAACTTCCCAGGTCTTGCCAAACATGGAGAAGCCCCACGCAACCAGCAGACCGGACAGCGCACCACCAACGTTGTGGGCGGTGTTCCACCACGAAACCTTCGCGCCGCGCTCGCTGGTGGAGAACCAGTTCACGAGCACACGACCCGAGGGAGGCCAACCCATGCCCTGGAAGATACCGTTGAAGACCATGATGGTCGCCATGATGGAGGCGATAGCGGCAGCGTAGCCCGTCGCACCCGCACCTTCACCCATGTAGCCGGTCAGCGCCAGCAAGATGTTTGCAACACCCGAGAGCACCAGACCGATGGGCAGGAACAGACGCGCGTTCGAGCGGTCAGAAATCATTGCGGTCAAGAACTTGCTGAAGCCGTAGGCGAGCAGCAGCGCCGTGGACAGCGCGCCGATGGCCGCGTTGCTGAAGCCGAGTTCCTTGGTCAGAATCGGGGTGACCAGCGGGACGTTGTTACGAATCAGGTAGAAGGTCGCGTAACCGATAAAGATACCCATGAAGACCTGCAGGCGCATGCGCGGGTACTTTGCAGAAACTTCTGCCTCGCTCAGTTGAGGCTTGGGTGCCGGAATTGCGAGCCAGCGGGGTACAGAACCCTTCTTCTTCTTCTTTGATGAAGCGGTAGTAGTCATGCTCGAATTCTAAAAACGGATTTCTATAAAAATGTTAATTTATTGGGCATATGTGCATAGTATTCTTGCGAGGGTGAACAGATATTCAGAATGTACGTTCTTTAAAAGTTGTTTCTGCCTTGAAGTTTCGGTGAATCTGAAAATACCTGTGATGCGCATCTACCTATCTGGAGACGGGGCCACGCGGCGCGTGATGAATATAAATGCTTTCAATAAACGGCAAGAGAATGTTATGGTCAGACCACACATAAATTTAGGGTGATTTATACCCTAAGTTCGCCGCGAAAACCACGTGAACGCCGCGAAACGAGTCCGGCACAAACCCGCCACAAACCCGGCGTACCTCCCGCGGGTACCTCCACGAGCACACAAAAGTCCGCCCGCACGGTGCAGAAGAAGCCGTGCGGGCGGACCCGTTATCTATCCCCAAAAGTTCGGCGTGCAGTCGGTACGCATACCGGCGGGAAGCCGAACAGCCGCCACCTGCCGCAAGTTACCGCGAGCAAACCATCATCCGGTCAACCCGCAGCAGGCAGCGGAACCTAAAGCTCTCCGGGTGGGAAACCTAGAGAGAAGCGCGAATCGCCTTGGTGGCGTCCACCAGGTGACGCAGAGACTGCTTGGTCTCCTCGTAATCACGAGTCTTCAGGCCGCAGTCCGGGTTCACCCACAGGTCAGCAATGGTGCCGTAACCAATCGCAGCCTTCAGCAGGGACTCAATCTCATCCTGCGAAGGAACACGCGGGGAGTGGATGTCCCACACGCCCGGGCCCAGACCGGAAACGAAGCTCTCCGGAATGTCAGCCAGCAGCTCCATGTGCGAGCGGGCGGCCTCAATGCTGGTCACGTCGGCGTTCAGAGCGTTAATCGAGTCGATAATCTCGTTGAACTCCGAGTAGCACAGGTGGGTGTGAATCTGGGTGGAATCCTTCACACCGCTGGTTGCCAGGCGGAAGGAGTTCACCGACCAATCCAGGTACTGCGGCTGCTCGTCGCGGCGCAGGGGCAGCAGCTCGCGCAGAGCCGGCTCGTCCACCTGAATGATGCGGATGCCTGCCTCCTCCAGGTCGGCAATCTCGTCGGCCAGTGCCAGAGCCACCTGGTTAGCGGTCTCGCGGCGCGGCTGGTCGTCACGCACGAAGGACCACGCCAGAATCGTCACGGGGCCGGTGAGCATGCCCTTGACCGGCTTGTCGCTCAGCGACTGTGCGTGGGAGCTCCACGGCACGGTGAACGCCTCACCGCGCAGGCCCTCGCCGTGACGCTTCACGTCACCGAACAGGATCGAGGGGCGGGTGCAACGCGAACCGTAGGACTGAACCCAGCCGTGGCGGGTGGTTGCGAAGCCGTCGAAGTTCTCGGCGAAGTACTGAACCATGTCGTTACGCTCGGCTTCACCGTGAACCAGCACGTCCAGGCCCAGCTCCTCCTGCAGCTTGATGACCGAGGCGATCTCGTCACGCAGGAAGCCGTTCAGCTCCTCAGCGGAAATCTTGCCCGCACGAGCCTCCGCGCGGCGGCGGCGAATCTCAGCGGTCTGCGGGAAGGAGCCGATGGTGGTGGTCGGCAGCTTCGGCAGGTTCAGGTCGGCCTGAGCCGCGCGGCGAACGTCAATGGTCGGGCGGTCGAAGTCCTCGGCGGTCACAGCTGCGGCGCGGGCACGAATCTCGTCGTTGTGCTTGCGCGGGTCGGCGGCGAAGCGAGCCAGCGCCTCGTCAGCAGCCTTCAGCTCGGGCTCAACAGCGGCTTCACCCTCGGCCAGGCCACGAGCCAGCAGTGCAATCTCGGCGACCTTCTGGTCGGCGAAGGCCAGGCCGTCCACGGGAACCTCGGCGGGGTCTTCCAGAGCCAGGTCGTGCGGCACGTGCTGCAGGGAGGTCGAGGAGGACACCGACACGGCACCCTCGGATGCGCCGGGCAGCGCCTCCAGGGTCTTCAGCGCGGCACGAACGTCGGCACGCCACACGTTGCGGCCGTTCACAACACCGGCAACCAGGTGCACGCCGGCGGCAGAAACAGACTCAAGCTCAGCCTTCGAGTACACGCCGTGCACCAGGTCAAGGTGCAGAGCCTCAACACCGGTACCCAGCAGTGCCGGCAGGTTCTCACGCAGGGAACCGTAAGGGCTGGTCACCAGAATCTGCGGGCGCTTCTCGCCAGCAGCCAGGGCACGGTAGGTGCGCTCGGCCAGCTCGGCAACCTTCGCGTTGTCGGCACGGTCCACGGTCAGGCCCGGCTCGTCCAGCTGAACCCACTCAACACCGCGCTCAGCCAGCTGCTCCAGCACCTGAGCGTAAGCGGCAACGAACTCGTCCAGGCGGTCGACGGGTGCGAAGTCCTCGTCGGAACCCTGCTCAGCCTTAGCGCCCAGCAGCAGGGTCAGCGGGCCAACAATCTGCGGGCGAACCTTCACGCCAGCCTGCTTTGCGACCTCGAGCTGCTCGTCAATAGCCTCAAGGTTCAGCTTAATCTCGGTGCCGGCACCAATCTCGGGCACCAGGTAGTGGTAGTTGGTGTCGAACCACTTGGTCATCTCCAGCGGAGGCAGGGTCTCGGTACCGCGCGCCAGGGCGAAGTAGCCGGGCAGATCCAGCAGGCCGCGTGCGTCCTTAGCCTCGGCCAGACGCTCGGGAACCAGGGTGAACAGGCGAACAACGTCGAGCACCTGGTCGTAGTAGGAGAAGGTCGCCGGAATCGAGTAGTTGTCAGCCTTCAGGCCGGCGGCGGTCACGCGCTCAAAGTAGGTGCGCTGCACGTCAGCGGCGGTATCCTGCAGCTCCTGCAGGGTGGCCTTGCCCTTCCAGAAAGCCTCCTGAGCCTTCTTCAGCTCACGGAAGCGGCCCACGCGGGGGTAACCAACAATAGTTGCGGCGGGGAAAGCAACGTTAGACATAGTGCATATTCCTTTACTGGGGATAGAAATGGGAGAATCAGCGGGCCCTGCCGGCCCCGTCGATGGGGCCGAGATCCGCGGGATGCTCCCGGGGTACTTTGGGGGAAACTTGGGTGGCGCATCCGCGCCGGGCGGAGCGGGTCGCGTTTAGGCGAATTCCAGCTCGCTCAGGGACTGGGAGAAACGGTTGCTGTATCGTGGCAGGTCCAGCTGATCCAGAACATCCAGCACCGCCGCATGCTCGTTGAAGGTGAAGAAGTGCAGGCCCGGTGCGCCCGCATCCATCACGGCGCGGCACTGGTTCAATGCGTACTCAACACCGATGCGGTGCAGCTCTGCGCTGCTGGTTGCCGTCTCCAGGGCGTACGCGAGGTCCGCTGGGACCGACATGCCCGCCATCTGGCAGAGGTTCTGCAGGCGCTTCAGGGAGGTCACCGGCATGATGCCCGGAATAATCGGGATGTCCACACCCGCCAGGCGAGCCGAATCGACCAGGGCGCTGTAGCGCTCATCCTCGAAGAACACCTGGGTGATAGCGAAATCCGCGCCGGCACGCTGCTTCGACAGCAGAATCTCAATATCCTGCAGCAGGGATGCGGACTCGGGGTGCTTCTGCGGGTACGCCGCCACACCGATGGACACCTTGCCAGCTGCCAGGTGGGCGAAATCTTCGCGTTCCACGCGGCGAATCAGCTCGACCAGGTAGCGGGCGAAGGGAAGCTCAGAAACCTGACCTTCCTGCACGTCACCGCGCAGCGCCAGGAAACCGCGCACGCCCAGACCCAGGATCAGGCGCACCGCACGCTCCAGCTCGTGCACCGAGTGGCCTGCACAAATCAGGTGTGCCAGGGGGGTGAGGGAGGTTTCGTGCACCAGGTGGTCGAGCAGCGCCAGCGTCTTCTGACGGCGCTTCGCGTCACCGGAATAGGTGACCGAAACGTAGTCGGGGTTGGTACCCTCAAGCTCCGCAATGGTGCGAATCAGCGACTCACAGCTTGCGTGTGAGCGCGGAGGGAACAGCTCAAAAGAAAGAGCCGGGTGAACTGTCGTCATAACCATCCTTCGTGTTCACCCGATAGATACGCACCGGGAGGGTGCGCGAATTCTTCTGCAGGATGCGCTACACCGGTTTGCTGGTGCGACTCATCAAGGGGTGCCGAAGGGTATTCTTCTCTATCGGTTCTGGCGGGAGCACCTTGTCCGTACCCTGCACCGTGACGGTGGGGGATACTGGCGAGGTTGCTGCGACGTCGACGAGCCAGATCTCTCGGTCGCTCTTGATAGATAACGCCTTCACTGTACCGGGCGTTTTGGAGGGTGCGCAAGAATTTCGGGGAATGATGGCCCAATATGTCGAGAGATGACGAGTCACCGAAATATGAACTTAATATGACTGACTATGACGAAGGGGGCTGGGGGGTATTGCCGGTGGAGGTGTTGGCTGGCTCTTGGGTGCCCGCCACTATCACAAATAGGACTGCTTAATATTCTTGGACACGCGCGAATATGTGTGTTTTATCTTTCAGTGAGGGGTAGGGTAACTAATAACTAATGAAGCACGGGTAGTGTTTCAATGTCCGCTCATCGAGGAGTCTCAGGGCTCAAAGATGAGTTCAATATGACTTTGTGAGCGTGGTGAGAATGAAAAATCTATTTTCTTCTATACTCTGGTCTTTCCGCCTAGCCTGGAAAACCTGTCCCGCGACCCTAGTGAGCACTGCCCTATCGCTAGCCGTCATCGCCTGCATTCCCTTGAGTCAGTCCCTGCTGATCGGTAATACAGTATCAGCCTTGAGCGGTTCAAATGGTGGCGCAGCATGGATTTATATTATTGCTCTTGCCCTTGTTGTCGGAATTAATATCATTGCTCAACGCTGGGTCATAAGTAACATGCTTATCCTCAAATCAAAGATGAACTATCGGGTTCACTGCATGTTAAATAACAGGTTATCTACTTTTCCGTTGTCTGATATAGGTAGCACAAAATCACAGGAAGATATACGTGCTGCTAGAGAGGCAATATCGAAACAGGAATTGCAGGTTCACACCATGTCAGTTATGACACTTGTGAGTGCCTGCGCAATGGTGTTACTTCTCTGTCTTAATATTGCGAACGTCAGCATTGTGGCAGCAATTTTTGCGGCACTGTGTTCACTGCCCCTAGCCATTGCAATGGTGATTCTCGCTAAACGCGATTACGCCATATACACCCTAATGTACGAGGATTATCGGGCAGAGAACTACTATCTAGACAATCTGATGGCCCAGAGCCGAGCCCAAGAACTTCACCTCATGAGAGCCTCCCGATTTTTCTCGCAACGCGTAGCGTCCTGGCGACGCCGGGCAGCCGGTAGGGAATTGAGCCTTGAAAGTGTTAGAGGAATCATCTCCATAGTTGCAGGGCTACTCTGCTCTGTCTTACTTTTTGCGTCCCTGTACTTCCTTGTGGATTCAGGCGCCGATATATCGTATGTGGCCGGATCGCTGATTGGAATCATTGCCTGTGTTAACGCGACCCAAGAGGTGGGATATTCATTTGGCCAGATTATTAATGGAGCATTATCTGTTCAGCAATTCCGAAGGGTATGCGACTCTGATACTTACGACCATGCTTCTGAGATAAAAACTTCTAACCCTAGCCGTGAAAATATTTCAAAAATTATATGCAAAGATGTATCCGTTCAGTATGAGGGCGCGTCGTCTTTTGCGCTTAAAGATATTAATCTTGAGCTGATGAATAATCAAATGATTGCAGTAGTTGGTGCCTCGGGTGCGGGAAAAACAACGCTAATAAATGCAATTCTTGGAATTACACCAATTGCCCAGGGGAGCATAACGTATAAGGGTGCTTCTTCTGAGAGTAAATACAACATGTTGGCAAATGTTGGTTTGGTGAGTCAAGACTACGGCCACTATGAACTGACTGTGCGTGAAAATCTTCTTCTGGGTTTGCCGCAGGAGGCGGTTGAGCGTCTTGGTGATGCTGATTTGTGGTCGGCTTTGTCGGTGGCTTGTGCTGATGATTTTGTGCGTGGTCTTGAGGGTGGTTTGGATGCTCAGTTGGGTGAGTCGTTTGGTGGTGTTGGTCTTTCGGGTGGTCAGTGGCAGCGTTTGGCGTTGGCGCGTGTGGTTCTTCGGGATGCGCCGGTGTGGGTGTTGGATGAGCCGACCAGTGCTGTGGATGCTGAGACTGAGGAGGAGATTTTTGCTCGGTTGAAGGTGGCTGCTGGTGGGCGTTTGGTGGTGTTGGTGTCTCATCGTGCGTGGACGTTGCGTGGTGTTGATTCTGTGGTGGTGTTGGATGGTGGGTGTGTGGTGGAGCAAGGAACCTACCGGGAGCTACTGAAGGCAGAGGGAAAGTTTATGGAAATTTTCAAAAATCAGATCTCTGAAGATTCTGCAGGACGCAAAACCTCCGCTGAAAGGGGCTATAAAGATGCGTAAGATTATGGCTAATACTGTTTGGTCCGTGGTTTATGCTTTCAGAAATCACCCCGTATGGACCGTCTCCTATCTAGCGTCTGTTGTGTGCCTATCGCTATTCCCTGCTTTGCAGATGGAGGCTGTCACTAGGCTTGTTGAGCATTTGGGTCAGAGCCAGGATGAGGTGCTCCCACTAGCCCTGGGGGTTAGTTTTGTGCTGGCAGGATACATTGCCCTGGGGCAAGCATCAGATTCTCTGCGTATGATTCTAAATTCTCGAATGTCAAGTACAGGTATTCAGAATGTATCTTCTCGTTTGGCGACTTGTTCTTCTCAGGAAATCGCGAGTGGTGATTATGCTCGCTCATCAAGGGCAGCTCATGATGCTGTGACAGGGGGGAGCCTGGGGTCTCAAGTTTCTACTATGGGTGCTCTGATATTCATCATTTTTTCGACGGGAGCCCTTAGTTATTCCGTAGGAAAGATCAATGTATATGCTTCACTCTGCATGCTTGCAGGCATGATTCCTGTTGCCTTGATGTCACATCTCTATTCGAGTAAAAATGCTGAGGCAATGGAAAAAATATATTCATATAGCTACAACGCGTGGCATAGCACTAACCAGATTGCACAAATAACTACTGCTCGTGAGCTTGCAATTCTTAATGCTCGTTCATTCTTTGCGCATCGCGCTAATCAAGAACGGAAAAAATCCGGTGAGGAGGAAATTGGCCTAGCTCGTTACATCCTCAGAATATATACAATTGTTGGTTTTATAAGCGCTGCACTGCTAGCTTTAGCCCTTATTCTTCTAGCGGCCTCGTTACCGGCTCCCGGTGTTCTTGCTGGAGCTGTTATAGGTATTACCTCGGCTATAGTCTCGCTTGGCTCGATGGGAAGCGACCTTAGCTCGATGGCGGCGGGGTCAAACGCAATTGATGTATATCGAAAGTTTATTTCTAGCGCACAGCCCGGGCAGAAAAATCCGGTTGCCGATACCTACCTCGAGATTTCCAGCGTTTCCATTAGGAATCTTGCTATCCAGTATCCAAAAGCTGATTCTTTAGCTCTTAAAAACATCAATCTCACATTTGGTCCCGGGCAGATGATTGGTATTGTCGGGCCCAGCGGATCGGGAAAGACAACCCTAGTAAATGCACTCATGGGCATGCTTAAGCCCTCCAAAGGAGACATCCTCATTGGAGATAAACCGGTACAGGACATATCACCTGATGATTTATTGGCAAATGTGGGTTTGGTGAGTCAAGACTACGGCCGTTATGAACTGACTGTGCGTGAAAATCTTCTTCTGGGTTTGCCGCAGGCGGCGGTTGAGCGTCTTGGTGATGCTGATTTGTGGTCGGCTTTGTCGGTGGCTTGTGCTGATGATTTTGTGCGTGGTCTTGAGGGTGGTTTGGATGCTCAGTTGGGTGAGTCGTTTGGTGGTGTTGGTCTTTCGGGTGGTCAGTGGCAGCGTTTGGCGTTGGCGCGTGTGGTTCTTCGGGATGCGCCGGTGTGGGTGTTGGATGAGCCGACCAGTGCTGTGGATGCTGAGACTGAGGAGGAGATTTTTGCTCGGTTGAAGGTGGCTGCTGGTGGGCGTTTGGTGGTGTTGGTGTCTCATCGTGCGTGGACGTTGCGTGGTGTTGATTCTGTGGTGGTGTTGGATGGTGGGTGTGTGGTGGAGCAAGGAACCTACCGGGACCTAACGACCGACCCTACATCACGCTTCAGGAAGCTCTTCGCCTCCCAACTGGAGGGGAAATAACCTCGCAACATACCCGCACAACGTAGAGTTAAAAACATGGAACGTATTGAATCCCCCGTCTACCGCAGGCTCGGCAACTCCGGTCTCGTCGTACCCAGCGTCGGCATCGGCTGCAACAACCTCGGCCGCCCCGGCACCCCCACCCGCACCCAAGAAGGCACCAACGAAGTCATCGCCGCCGCAGTCGACGCCGGCATCAGCTTCTTCGACATCGCCGACCTCTACGGCGCCGAACCCGGCCTCTCAGAAACCATGTTCGGAACCGCCCTCACCCAGCTCGGCCTCGACCGCGACGAACTGACCATCGTCACCAAATTCGGTCTGCCCGTCGGCGACCTCAATGGCAACGACCGCAACGCTCGCGGATCCCGCCGCTACATCATGCGCGCCGTCGAAGGGTCCCTCCGCCGCCTCGGCACCGACTACATCGACCTGTACTTCTACCACAGCCCCGACCCCAACACCCCCATCGAAGAAACCCTCAGCGCCCTCGACCAGCTCGTACGCGACGGTAAGGTCCGCTACCTGGGCCACTCCAACTTCTCCGGCTGGCAGCTCGCCCACGCCGAACACTGCGCCCGTGAACTCGGCACCGAACGGTTCATCGTCGCTGAAAACCACTACAACCTGCTCGACCGCCGCGCAGAACTCGAAATCCTGCCCGCCGCACGGCACTTCGGCATGGGTGTGCTGCCGTACTTCCCGCTCGCTAACGGCCTGCTGACCGGCAAGTACCGCCGCGACAACATTCCCGCCGGTTCGCGCCTGTCCCACTCCAAGAAGAACGTGCTCGACGCCGCCAACTGGGACCAGCTCGAAGCTTTCCACAGCTTCTGCACCGAACGCGGCATTACCGAGGTGCAGGCGGCGTTCTCCTGGCTCGCACAGCAGTCGCCGGTCACCTCCGTCATTGCCGGTGCGACCAGCGCCGAGCAGGTGCGCGCCAACGCACAGGCGGCATGCCTGCGCTTCGACGCTGAGGACCTCGCCGCCCTGGACGCCATCTTCCCGGCACCCGAGAAGATCGCGCTGTTCTAAACTCCGGCTCCCTCTCAAAGGGGCACTCAGGCAGATGCACGAGTCGGCCGTAATATACGCTGAAAAATGTCCGTGGTGAGAAATAAATATCACCCGCCGAACGTTTTCGCTAGGATTAGGTGAGGTGTGTCTAACCTGATGCACCTCACCTAACCTATGTACCCACCCCTGCCGCCTGGAAGCAGCCCCGGCAGGACCACCCGCCACCGGCACATCAAAGGACACCATGAGCGCACAGAGCACCGCCTCCACCCTGCCCCCTCTGGGCACCGGGAAGCACAGTCGATACCTCGGCATCATTGCACTCATCGCCACCTTCGGAGGTCTGCTCTTCGGCTACGACACCGGAGTGATCAACGGCGCGCTCGAACCCATGAGCCGCGAACTCGGCATGGACTCCACCACCCAAGGCTGGGTCACCGGATCGCTCGCCTTCGCCGCCGCTATCGGCGCACTCGGCTGCGGCCGCATCTCTGACCGGTTCGGCCGCCGAACCACCATCATTGGGCTCTCCACCATCTTCTTCATTGGTGCCCTGGCGTGCGTCTTCGCACCCAACGTCGCCGTGCTCATCACCGGGCGCACCCTGCTCGGCCTGGCGGTCGGTGGCGCCTCCGCCGTGGTGCCCGTGTTCCTCGCAGAGCTCGCACCCTACGAAATTCGAGGCTCCCTCTCCGGCCGCAACGAGCTCATGGTCGTGGGCGGTCAGCTTGCCGCGTTCATCGTGAACGCCCTCATCGGCAACGTATGGGGCGAGCACGACGGCGTGTGGCGCTGGATGTTCGCCATCTGCACCCTGCCCGCCATCGGCCTGTTCGTCGGTATGCTGCGTGTGCCCGAGTCGCCGCGTTGGCTGTTGCGCGTCGGTAAGCGTGAGCAGGCGCTTGAGGTGATGAAGCGCATCCGCTCCGCCGAGCGTGCCGAGGCCGAAATTGCCGACATTGAACGCACCCTGCAGGCGGAGGCGACCACCCAGAACACCGCGGCGGGTAAGGACAGTGCGGGCGTGCGCGGCTGGTTCGTGCGCATCCTGCTCGTCGGTATTCTGGTCGGCGCGGGCCAGCAGCTGACCGGCATCAACTCGATCATGTACTACGGCATTAAGGTGCTCAAGGAGGCCGGTTTCAGCGAGTCTGCGGCACTGATTGCGAACATTGCGCCCGGCACGATTTCGGTGCTCGGCTCCATCCTGTCGCTGCGCCTGATGGACCGCGTGCCGCGCCGCGTCATGGTCATTACCGGCTACAGCTCGACCGCGTTCTTCCACGTGCTGATTGCGGGCGCATCCATGCTTCTGCCCGCCGATAACGCTGCGCGTCCCTGGATTCTGCTGGTGCTTATTGTCTGCTTTGTGGGTGCGATGCAGACCTGCCTGAACGTGTCTACCTGGGTGATTATGAGCGAGCTGTTCCCGCTGCGCGTGCGTGCGGCGGGCATGGGTATTTCGGCGTTTAGCGGCTGGATGATGAACGGTACCCTGTCGCTCGTGTTCCCCGTGATTCTGGGTGCGGTCGGTCTGACTGGCTCCTTCATCGGCTTTGCCGTGGTGAACGTGATCATTGCGTTGCTGATGTTCCGCAACCTGCCGGAAACCCGCGGCGTGAGCCTGGAGCAGGTGGAGCGCGGCGTGATGGACGGTAGCATCTACCCCTCCGCACGCGGGCGTTAAACCCTGCGGTTTTAGGCATGAATGAGGCGGGCGGCCCCTCCCTGGTGGAGGTGCCGCCCGCCTCGCAATATGCGTTGAAAGACTAGTCTGCAGGGTTCTCTGCGAGGAACTCGTCGAGGCCGATGCGGTAGCCGTCATCTTCGGCGCGTGCCTTGCGTAGAGCCTCAATGTCGAGGAGCTCTTCGTACTCTTCAAGTAGCTTCAAATCTTCGTAGGAGATGAGCGCGGCAACAGTCTTTCCGTTGCGGCTGATGAGGGGGCGTTCGCCGGAGAACACGGCCTCGTTGACTTTGGTTCCGAGGTTGTCGCGGAGTTCTTTAAGAGTCGTGACATTGGAACGAGTCCGGTGAGTGGTGACAGTCATGACTGGTTCCTTTCTGGGGTTGATGCGTTAGCTCCGAGGATAGTTCCTGTGCAGATTCTATCCAGGGGAGCTACTTACATAGTACAACAATGTAAAGTGTGTAAAAAGTGTACACTTTTTCTGCTAAGGTTGAGGTTAAGATTTAGAGCTCTGCCTGAAGGGTGCAGATGACTGCAAACCATGTCTCAAACCCCGTGTACCGGGTTGAATTGACGCGCAAAGCAGCGAAAGAACTAAAGAAAATCCAACGAGAAGACCGGACAGCCTTCGAGAAAATTATCGCCTGCCTCCGATCCCTTGGTGATGACCCATATATGACGGGAGTCAAGAAGCTACAGGGCGAAGAAGGGTGCAGGGCACGAGTAGGGAATTACCGCATTCTGTACACCATTGATAATGGTGCGGTTGTTGTTGAGGTTTTCCGAGTTGGTCATCGGCGAGAAGTCTATCGCGGTCTGTAGAGTGAGCGCGGCGTGATGGACGGTAGCATCTACCCCTCCGCACGCAAACGCTAGATTCGGCGGTTTTTAGGCAAGAATGAGGCGGGCGGCCCCTCCCTGTGGAGGTGCTGCCCGCCTCGTGCGTCTCGTGACCCGCCGCCCCTCGCCCCACCGCACTGTTCGTTGAATGAGAAGCAAGGAACCCCTACCCTGCGCCACCAATCCATAAGTGATACGGTCAAAGAACAAGTAATGGATTCACGTGCTGAAATGCACGCCCGACCCTGCCCCACACGCATCGCCCGGACGCCCGCATCCAGCACGCCACAACTCTATAACGAACACGGGTGAACAATGACTGAGAACGTACACAACGACTGGGACCTCCGAAGCGAAGAGGTTCAGAAGGACCAGGTAGCTGCCTACGACGCAATGCGCCGCCGTTGCCCCGTCGCCCACGACGAATTCATGGGCTACTCCGTCTTCAAAAACGCCGACGTACAGCACGTACTCGACCACCCCGAAATCTACTCCAACGTCGTCTCCACCCGCCACATCGCCGTCCCCAACGGCATGGACGCACCCGAACACACCACCTTCCGCGCGGTCAACGACAAGTACTTCACTCCCGAACGCCTCGAAAAGTTCGCACCCGTCATCCGCGACGCTGTGAAGAGCCTCATCGCAGAACTGCCCCGCGGCGAAGAAGTAGACGTCATGCAGGGCTTCGGTCAGGCATACGCAATGCGCGTGCAGAACGCCTTCATGGGCTGGCCCGCATGCCTCGAACAGCCCCTCACCGAGTGGATCGAGAAGAACCGCGTCGCCACCCTGCGCCGCGACCGTGAAGAAATCGCGAAGGTTGCCCTCGAATTCGACGGCTACATCCGCCAGCTGCTCGACGAACGCCGCGAGGATGCCGCAGCCGGCAACCCCAAGGACGTCACCGCCGAACTGCTCACCGACACCGTGCAGCTGCCCGGCGAAGAGCCCCGCACCATGACCGACGAAGAAATCGTCAGCCTCATCCGCAACTGGACCGTGGGCGAGCTGTCCACCGTCTCCGCAACCGTGGGCGTATTCGTCAACTTCCTGGCACGCAACCGCGCCGAGCAGGACCGCCTGCGCGCATCCCTCGCCGACGGCAACGCACTCGACGACCGCAGCGAAATCGCCCTCGCCGTCGAAGAAATCATGCGACTCGAAGACACCCTCGTCACCAACCGCCGCATCACCACTCAGGACACCGAACTCGGCGGCCGCACCCTGCCCGCCGGCTCCCGCGTGACCATCAACTGGGCAAGCGCAAACCGTGACGAGGACGCCTTCGAGGACGCCCTGACCTACAACCCGCATCGCGACCAGTCCCGCAACCTCGTGTACGGCGACGGCATCCACGTCTGCCCCGGTGCGCCTCTGGCACGCCTGGAGCTGCGCATCCTGCTCGAGGAGCTGCTGCGCGGCACCAAGTCGATTGAGATTGCGGACGAGAGCGAGAAGCCCGCAACCGTGAACGCCGTGTACCCGGTCTCCGGCTACTCGGTCGTGCGCGCCATCTTCAACTAGGCACGCTCCAGCTCTAAAACGCGCGAGGCGCCGAACCCTTCAGAATGGGGGTCGGCGCCTCGCGCTGTTAAGAGTAAATATAAGAGTGAATAGTAGGGGAGTGGTGGCTAGTATTAGCCGCGCACTATAGATAAAACAGAATATTCCCTGATGGCTATATAGCCTAGTGGACTATCCAAAAAGCTGAACCTAGCGGCCGGAACTCGTAGCCGAAGGCTTCGCGGAAGATTCCGCAGAACCGCTCGCAGACGGACGAGCCGAAGCACTCGCAGAAGCCGAAGCAGATGCCTCTGCCGCATCCGACGCCGACTCCTCCGGAGATAGCGGCGTACCGTCCGCATGAACACCAGCCAGCGCCGGAGTCACACCATTCACGAAGCTCAACTTCGCCTGCTTGAACTGATACTCGGGGGAGCAGGTCAGCTTGTACTTCGAATTCGCCAGCTCGCGAATCGACTTCACATAATTCTGAGTCTCCTCATACGGGGGAACACCGCCGTACTTCTCCACAGAACCCGGACCCGCGTTATAACCGGCGAGAACCACATCCTGCAGCTCATCCTCATTGGAGGCGTACTTTGCCAAACGAGTACGCAACTCAGCCAGGTAGCGCGCCTGCGCCGCAATCGCATCGTGCGGGTTCAGAACGTTACCGCCATTGCCGAAGCTGTAGTGGCCGCCGCTCCACGCATCATCAGTGAACTGCGCAATACCCTTAGCGCCCTGGTGGGACACAACGCCCACACGCCAGTGGCTCTCAGTCTCAATCTGCGCCGCCAGCACGCCGGGACGGAAACCAGAGACCTTAGAGCCCTGCTCAAAATCGGATCGGAGAGCCGCCGGAGCATACGAAAGCTCCGTCATACCGCAGTAGTCGTCATAGGTGGCTGCCAGACCGGCAACACCGCCACCCAAAAGAACCGCAGAGGCAAGAATCTGCCAATGCGCGAGTGCCCCGGCGAGAAAGCGAAGCGGGAAAGCTTTACGCTGCCGAGGAGAAGTCTGTTCATCCGCAGAAGCGGAAGTGTGGTTGGAGGCGCTCGTAGCGTTACGCTCGGAAGGGGCGCCCGAAGTGCTATCTGCCATTCCTATAGACTAGCGCACCACCCCCTCTCCTGGCTAAGAAAAGTTCGCCCATGAGGCTAAAAGCATAGTTTGCCGCAGCGCGTGTAGGCTCCTGCGGGGGCGTTTGTATGCGCTTCTGTGCGGGCGCAGAAAGACGGTATAGAAAGACCCCGACCGGCGCATCCAATCACAGGATGCACCGGGTGGGGTCAATCTCTCAGCGGGCGTTAGAAGAGCCCTGTATAAGCCACTAGCTCCAGCTTTTAGCGGTCAGTCACCACAATCTTGCCGGCGGCGCCGCGCTCCATCTCCGAGAAGGAGTGATTCACGAACGTGTACGTGCCGGATTCCAAGAACTGCATCTCCACGAAGCCACCCTGGGCGGGTGCCAAATCGAGTGCCTGGCTGTGGCCGTCACGGGTGCCGAACGCATCCGCGCCGCGGCGCATCAGGTAGCCGCCCTCCTTGTAGACCGTGTCGAACTGCGAACCGACCACGTGGAAGCTCGTGCCATGGTTCGGGCCAGCAGCCATCACCCAAATACGGATACGCTCGCCCTTCTTCACCTGCAGCGGCTTCGCCTTGTACTGGGTTGCGTGGCCGTTGAACATGGTCAGCGTGGGGGTGCCAGCCGCGATCAGCTCCGGCGAGTTCTCCGCCAGCTTGTTACCGTCGGAGGCGGTCTTGCCGGTGTCGTGCAGGTACGCCTCGCCCTGAACCATCACGTACTCGTGATCGACCGGGTCAAGGTCGGCAGGGTCGATAATGACCGCGCCGTACATGCCCTGGGTCATGTGTAGGCTCAGCGGGGCGGTACCGCAGTGGTACAGCCAGATGCCGGCGGCCTTCGCCTCGAAACGGTAGACGAGACGCTCACCGGGGGCGATGGTCTTCATCGTGTTATCGGGGGAGACCATGCCCGCGTGGAAGTCCAGCGAGTGGCCCATCGTGCCGTTGTTGACGAGTGTAATTTCAAAAATGTCGCCGACCTTGCCGCGCAGAATCGGTGCCATGTTCTGCCCGTTGAACGTCCACATGTGGACGGTCACGCCGGGCGCTACCTCGCGGTCGACTTCCTGCACGTCCAGGGTGACCTTGCGGACGGTCTTGCCGTTCACCTGTTCTGCGGTGTTCGGCGCCGGGATGTTCGGGTCGCGGTACTTGTAGCCGCTACCGGGCGCTGCAGACATGTCAATCTTGCTGTTCGCAACGGTCATGAGGGTCGGGGTACTACCCGACGCGGCGTGGTTGTGGGTGCCCGCAGAACCGTGGTTGTGGCCGCCCTGTGCCACCTGGTTTGCGGAGGCGCCGGTCGCCTTCACCTTGAACACCATGCCGAGGGAGCGGTGGCCCGCTACGGAGCAGTAGGCTTCCTGGTCGGCGCTGATGATGCCGGCGTCGACGGTTTTCGTTTCGCCGGGGTTGATGGTGCCGGTGGTTGCGCCGTTGTCGAAGGTCAGGTCGTGGGTCATGCCCTGGTCGTCGTTGGTGACCTCGACGACCAGGCGGTTACCGGCGGGGACCTCCACCTCTGCGGGGGTGAAGCGGTAGTTGCTGGTTGCCTTCACCTTGACGGTGGTGGTCTGTCCGGTCGCAGCTACGGAGCCCGACGAAGAGAACGACGGCAGGTTCAGCGCGGACGGGTTCACCGCAAAGCCCAGCAGGAACGCCATGGCCACCGCGAGTGCCGCCTGGAAGCTCTGCTTGGCGTGCGGGACGGGTTCGGGGGTGAGCGCCTCCTGGGTGAAGACGGGCTTCTCGCCGCGGGCGCGTGCCGCCATCATTTCCTTGCGGGTGTTCACGGACGCCTTCACGCCGCGCACCATGAGCGGAATGAACGCGATGAGCGCCAGCGCACCCACGATAGCGACAGCAATCTTAATGGACTGGCCCACCACGGAGCCGGGCATCATGAAGATAATGAGCGCCAGGTTCACGGCGGTTACGCGTGCCGCCGCGAAACGGCTGAACTCCTTGTTGGAGGCGCGCACCACCGCCGGGCCGCCGCCCATACGCTGAGGCAGCAGGTAGCTCATTGCACCGAGCAGCAGCTGCAGCAGGAAGCCGACCACGAAGATGGGGGTGACGGCGCGCATGTCCAGCTGCGCGAAGGGGGTGGTCGCCACCATGTACGCGGTCGCCGCTACGCCAACAATCAGCCAGAGGAAGCCCATACCGACGCTCATGGGCGGGTACTCGTTCGGGCGCTTGGTGCGCAGGGTACGCACCATCACCCAGGCGACAATGAGCAGGCCAACCAGGTAGACGACCAGACCCGCAGCAGCGAGCGGACGCATCCCCAAAATCGCGCCGACAAGGGTCAACACCAGGCCGCCGCACATCAGGTACAGGGCGCGCAGGCTGTGGGTGAGCGCCTTATCGACCATCTTCGTGCGCAGCATGGTCGGCCAGAACGTCACCAGCGTACCCACCGCGGTAATACCGACGAAGCCGAGTACGTTCACCGCCTCGTGCGCGAGCAGGAACTGCGAATGCAGGGTGCCGGACAGGTTCGGGTAGGCAATCATGCCGCCAAACGCCGCACCGAGGGGCAGCAGGAGTGCCGCAACAATGTAGAAGCGAATGGTTACACCGAATCGCGACGGCAGAGCCTGACGCACCTGCTTCAGCAGATAGATGCCGTGCCAAGCGACCATCGAACCGACAATGAGCGCACCTACCACCGTGGCGGCGTACAGTCCGGGCACGCTCAGCTGACCGACCATGCCGATCATGAGCACGAGAATACCGGCGTTCAGAATGAAGATGCGGCGCACCTGGGTGCCGCGGTGCTCGTCAGGGATTTTGATCTTCATGAGCGCTTCGGTGAAGTGCTGCGACCAAATCAGAATCGAGTTCGTAATCAGGCCGAGGGTGACAATATGCACCATCAGCCAGCCGCTATTCGGGATGAACTTATGCAGCAGAAGCACGGCGATAAGGGTAAACATCCAGTGAGAGACCGGCTTGGAGGCGCGACGATGCCACGTACCGCGACCGGATGCGCGGCGTGCAATCTCTTCGGGGGTGAGGTTCGCGCCGGGTGCCTCAGCGGGGCGCATGCCGATGCTCAGGCCGGAGGAGCCGCCTCCGGAGACGTTCGCGCCTGCGGGCTTGCCGCTCGTGTTCTCGCCTTCGGGTGGGGTGCCGAGATGTTCACTCACGTGATCACTGCTTTCACTGCTGGTTGTTCGTGGACGTCGGTGTGCGGGGCACCGTCAGCCCCTGCGTTGGGGCGGGTGCCAATAAGCCCATTATATTGCCCGGTTAGTACCAATTTTGAAGACATTACGTGCATATGAAGGCGGCTCATACCGTGATAGTTCTGCTTGCGCACCTGATTGCGTACCCGAGCGAATCTGCCCCTATGAATCTGCCCGAGCGAATCTGCTCCTGGGATTCTTCTCCCCGATGCACCCTTCACAGGTGCGCGCGATAAACTATTAGGATTCCAAAATCAGATGCCCGCCCACCCTAAGCGCGCATCCGCCGGCACCAAGGTAAGGACAAGCACCTCGTGACAAGGACTGATTCCACTACCCCCGTGTGGGGAAAAATTGCTATTGCGGCACTCATCCTCATCATTGGCGGTGGATACGTCGTCAAATTGCTCACTAACCCCTTCGCCGGTATGGATTTCTCCATCTACCGCCTGGGCGCGATGACCATTTTCGATAACGAGGGCTTCACCCAGGACCTGTACTCCCCGATCCTGAACGATCACGGCGAGATTAAGCCGCCGTTCACATACCCGCCGTTTGCGGCGATGCTGTTCTTGCCGTTCGCGTTCCTGCCCCTGGAGGTCGGCAAGGTCATTATGGTGGTCGGTTCGGCTGTGGTGGCGTGGTGGATTTCCACGATCATTTACAACTATGTGAATGCGCGCGGCCGCGAACTGCCCCTGCAGCAGTACTTTGGTCGTGCCGGCACGATTGCGGTGCTGACTATTCTTGTGGTTTCGGCGGGCCCGTGGCAGCGCACCCTGGACCTGATTCAGATTAACCCGTTCATTACGGCGCTGATTCTTGCCGATTTTGTGCGCCCGGCAACCCGCGTGCCGCGCGGCGTGCTGATTGGTATTGCGGGCGGCGTGAAGCTGACCCCGCTCGTTTTTGGCCTGATTCTGCTGGTCCGCCGCGACTGGAAGGGCGTCGCGACCCTGGGTGCGACCTTCTTCGGCACCATTGCGCTGGGCTTCATTCTGATGCCTAAGGATGCGCCGGAATTCTGGTTCTCTGCGCTGACGAACCCCTCGCGTGTGGGTGGCCTGAACTTTGTGGATAACGTCTCGATTCAGGGCTGGCTGCTGCACTTCGGCCTCTCTGAGAGCGCCGCGAAGCCTGTCTACTACGCCCTGGCGCTGGTCACGATTGTGCTGACCGCAGCGCTGCTGTACCAGCTGGAACGCCGCGGTGCCGCGCTGGCGCAGGTGGCGGTGACCGCCTCCCTGATGGTGGCGCTGTCGCCGATTAGCTGGTCGCACCACAACGTGCTGCTGCCCCTGCTGGCGTTCGTGTTCATTATGGATGCGTTCCCGACCTATTTTGCGGTTCAGCCTGCGTGGCTGCGCGTGACGGCGATCGTGTTCGCGGTGGTTGCGGTGCTGGGCCTGTACATTTCGCCGATTAAGATTGCGTCCTGGTTCCACGGTAGTACCGATGGTTTGGAACAGTTGGCTCCGGGTGCGTTGGCGGTGTCGGCTATTCCGGCGTTCTGCCTGTGGGTGACGATGACGCTCTGGTCTATTGCCGCCCTGAGCGCGCCGGTGCGTGGCGCGAAGGTTGAGCCCGTGCAGTACGGCTCCGTGCGTAGCGATGCGCCGCTGGGCTGGTGGGGCGCTCGCGCCCTGGTCGCTGAGAGTGCCGAGTCTGTGCGTGCCGCTGCTTCCCGTGAGGCAACCGCGTGAGCCGCGAGAAGGAACTAGAAAAGACCCCTGTGAATACTGATAAGAACACCGCAAAGACTGCAGAGAAGACCGCTGAGAACACCGAGGCGGTAGCCCCTACGATTCCGTGGGCTTCGGCTTCCGTTGCTGTTGAATCCGCGCCGGTTGCGGAACCGGCTGCTGAGAGCTCTGAGTCTGTTGTGGAGCCCGCCGCAGAGGTAGCCGCAGCTACGGCAGCCACCGCGGAAAAAGCGGCAAAGGAAGAAGCCACCACAGAGCCCGCAAAGCCTGCGCGTCCCTGCTTCTTTGACCGCATCCCCGGCCTGCGTAGCGGCGCTCTCTGGGCGCACCTGCTGTTCATCCTGGTTGCCCTCTACGCCTTCGACTACGTGACGCACGCGGCGGCTGACGACATTTACGTCTACCGCCTGGGCGCTATCTCCCTTGCGGACGGCCCGGACGGCTACCAGCTCTACACCTTCCGCACGCGCGGCTTGCCGTTCACCTACCCGCCGTTTGCGGCGCTGCTCTTCTACCCGCTCGCGTTCCTCACCGAGCCGCAGAGCATGCTGCTGATTACCGCCATCATTTGCGCGCTCAGCTACTGGTGCGCGTACCTGCTGTACTCCTACGCGCGTAGCCGCTCGTGGCGTCTGCCGCTGCAGAAGCACGTGGGTCATTGGGGTATGGTGTCGCTGATTGCGGCGCTGATTTGGATGTGCGGCCCGTGGCGTTTGACCACGCATTTTGGGCAGATTAACGCCATTATTCTGATGCTGATTCTTGCCGATTTTATGCGCCCGGCAACCCGCGTTCCGCGCGGCGTGCTGCTGGGTATTGCGGCGGGTATTAAGCTGACCCCGCTCGCGTTCGGTCTGCTACTGCTCATGCGTAAGGACTGGAAGGGCATCGCGACCCTGGGTGCGAGCTTCGCCGCGACTGTGGGTATCGGCTTCCTGGTGATTCGTGAGGAGTCGTTCACGTTCTGGTTCCACGCGGTGCGTGACACTTCGCGTGTGGGTTGGTTCAGCTACTTCGATAACGTGTCGATTATGGGTGCGCTGACCCACGCGGGCCTGCAGCATCACCTGACGGCGACCGCCCTGTCCGTGGTGCAGGTGGCGTTGACCCTGCTGATTGTGCTGGTCACCGCGGTTCTGCTGGTTCCGCTGATTCGTGCCCGCGCGCTCATGGCGCAGCTGGCGCTGACCGCGTTCATGATGCTGCAGATTTCGCCGATTAGCTGGTCGCACCACAACACCTGGTACCCGCTGATGCTCGCCGCCGTGGTTATGGAGATCTTCCCGCTCATGTACCAGCGGGTCAGCTCCTTCGTCTTCACGCTGGCTGTTATCTTGGCGACCGCGGCGCTGGTGGGCATGTACATTTCGCCGTTCTGGATTGTGCTGGCGTTCTCCCCGCACTTCAGCTCGGATCAGATTCTGATGGTGCCCGAAGGCTCCCTGGGCCTGATGGCGGGTACCATGCCGTACCAGCTGATGTACCTGTTTATTCTGGTGACGTTCTTCGTGTACCTGGCGAATCGTCAGTTGGTGGGGCGTGCGGCACGCACCGCAGGCGCCGAACTGGCGGAGGCGAAGTACTCCCGTTAAGGCGGCGGGCGCCTCCAGCAGGGTATAAAACCTCACCGGGCATAAAAGTATCCCCCGCACCCATCACGGATGCGGGGGATAACTTTATGCACAACCTGCTGACCTAGTCAGCCAAGCTACTAGTTAGTGCCGATGCTCCAGGTAATAGCGGAGTCGGTACGAACCTGCAGGTAGCTCTTGTTGCTCTGAACCCACTGTATGTTGCTCTTCACGGTCGGGATGGTCGAGGAGAAGAACGGGTCGTTCTTGGTCGCGTTCAGAACGGTGAAGCCGCGGGTGGTCGGGCCGCTGGTCTGGAACTCCATGGTCGCCTCGGTGCCTTCGTAGGTGAAAGCGTAGTAGTTCATGGTGCTCTGGAACTTCTCCCCCTTCTTGTAGTGGGGTGCGGAGTCTGCATCGTAGACGCGGATGGTCCACTCGCCCTTACCGGTCAGATCCAGCTTGCGGGTGGGGGTGGAGTGGCTGCTCGCGTCAATCCACGCGGTGCCCTTGATCTCCTTGCCGTCGCGGCTGGAGTCGAGAACGCTCACACCCGAGGTGAGGTTGCCCTTGTCGTCACGGCTGGTGATGAAGGCGTTGACCACGCCCTCTGCGGGCTTGAACTCGTAGTAGATCAGGCCTGCGGACACATCGCCCTTGATCTTCTCAATGTCGATGGTGTCCTTGTTGTCGGCGACGGTCTTCTTGTATTCCTTGAACTCGCCCTCGGGCATCTTCGCTTCAGCAGCAGCGATGGGCGCTGCGGAAGAAGCGGAAGTACCTGCCGCCGCGCTCTCGGATGCGGGAGCTGCGGAAGAAGCTTCAGACGAAGCCGCCGCGGAGGACGCCTCAGCGGAAGTAGCCGCCGCGCTCGATGCCGCCGCAGAATTGGAGGCGGGGTTCGAGTTACCGCGCGGAATCAGCATGACAATCGCCAGGATGAGAACAATCAGCAGAGCCAGCGCACCACCGATAACACCCCAAATCTTGGTGCCGGAGAACAGGCCCTTCTTCTCGGAGCCGTCCTCGCCCTGATCTGCGGGCTCGGTGACGTAGGGGTTGCTCAGCGCCACGGTTGCCTGGTCCTGATCAGACACCTGACCCTGGTAGGGCTGCTGAGCGTTGTACGGCTGACCCTGGTAGGGGTTGCCCTGGTACTGGCCGCCCTGTGCGTTCTGACCCTGGAAACCCTGGTCCTGGTAGTTGCCACCCTGGAAGTTCTGGCCCTGGAAGCCTTCAGCCTGGTTCGGCTGGAAGCCGTTCGGTGCCTGACCCGCCGGGATGAACTGTGCGTTCTGGTCGCCCTGCACGTTCTGACCGGGCTGTACGTTCTGGCCGGGCTGTTCCGAGAGGTTCACGGTGCGCTCGGACAGGTTGACGGTGCGCTCGGTCTCGGGGGTGTGGAACTCAACGAGCGGGGAGTTCTCGATGGTGTGGGGAGCCTCAGCTGCGGGAACCTCAGCGACCGGCTCGACTGCCGGCTCAGCGGCAGCGGGTGCCTCGGGGGCAACCTCGGCGACGGGCTCAACAACAACGGGTTCTGCAACCGGCTCGGATGCAACAGGCTCAGAGAGCGCGGGCTCGGCAACCGGTGCCTCAACAACGTGCGCCTCAACGGACTGCTCGGAAGCAGCCTGCTCAGTAACAACAGGCTCGACAACCGGCGCTACGGGAGCCTCAACAGCGGGCTCTTCAACTGCGGAAGACTGGGACGCGAGAACCTGCTCGGGCAGGGCGGTACCTGCCAGCGGAACCTGAGTCAGGTGACGCATCGGCTTGGGCTCGGAGGATTCCTCAGCAGACTCCTGAACGGACTCAACTGCGGGTGCCTCAGCCTGGGGTGCCTCTACCTGCTGTGCTTCAATGTGGGATGCCTCAGCCTGGGGTGCTGCAGCCTCCGGAACCTCAACGATCTGCTCACCTTCGAGCTCAGCGGCGAGCTGCTCCAGGTCAACGTCCTCAACGGTCAGCGGTGCCGCAACCTCGGCGGGCTGCTCAGCCTCAACAGCGGACTCAGCCGCGGGTGCCTCAACAACGTGCGCCTCAACGGGCTGCTCGGAAGCAACCTGCTCAGCGACTACGGGCTCAGCGGGAGCCGCCTCGGTAGTGGGCTCCTCGGGAATCAGCGGCTCAATAGTAGCCTCTTCAACCTGAATGGGTTCGGGCTCGGGCTCTTCGACCCACAGCTGCCAACCTTCAGGAACGGGACCCCACGCGGGGTCGGGGCGCCACGTAGGAGTGGGGGCCCATCCGGCAGGAGGAGCGGGCCAGTTGGGCGGCGGATTGAAGACGAGTGCCATAAGAAAGTAGCCTTTCTGGTGCTGAAAAAACACCCCGGAAGAGCGGTCATCAGCGACTATGTATATGAGCGTATTATCGCTTCAAATTATGGCATAGGTTCAGAAAATGAACCCTGTGAATGGTGGGTTTTCAGCCGTATTCACGGCTTTTTCAATGGTTTTGAAACAATCCGTATCAATCAGCACTTGAAGGTTTCAGTATGCCCGGTCACCATCGAGCCCGCGAAGGCTAGGATTAAAGAATGAACACGACACCGCCTCCCGCACCCCCGCAGGTAGCACCCGGAACCCCCGCGACTGCTACTGTGCCTGCCGGTCTTGCCTACCACCGTCTCTCCCACGCCGACCCGAAATCCCGCTGGTTCTCACCCCTGCTGGAAGGTCTGCTCGGCGTCGCCGTATTTATTGGCCTCAACCTAATCATTTCAGTTGCCCTGGCTGTGGCGATTATGGGTTCGGGACTTTCCCTCCAGGATGTAGCTACGAACCGCGCCGTCATTATGGAACACCCAGCGCTGTTCGCCCTGACCTTCCTTTCCCTTATCGCGATTGTGCCTTCGCTCTTTCTGGCGCGCCTGGTCGTGGGCCCGAAGCCCTGGGGTCTGATCCATTCGGTGGCGGGCCGCCTGCGCCGCTCGCTGCTGCTTCCGTACCTGGGTTTGAGCTTCGCTGTCTACGGCATCTACTACGCTGTGATGCTGGCGTTGAGCGGTGAGAGCCTGCCCGAATACCGCTATTTTCAACCTCCACAGGTTGAATTTTGGGTTTATGTGGCGATGATGCTACTCCTGGTACCCGTGCAGTGCTACGCCGAAGAGCTCGCCTACCGCGGCTTCATGATGCAGATGCTGGGCCGCTGGCTCCGCACCCCCTGGCTGCCGATTGTGCTGCCTGCCGTACTGTTCATGCTCTCCCACGCCTACGACCCCTGGGGTCAGAGCACGATTCTCGCGATGGGTATTTATGCGGGTTTCCTCTGCTGGTACACCGGCGGTCTGGAAGCCTCCATCAGCCTGCACGTAGCAAATAACGTAATCCTGATGCTGCTGTCCATGGTGGCTGGACTGGATCCGTTCGCCTCCGAGGGCGTGACCCCCGTGGATGCGCTGCAGGGTATCGCGCTGGAAGGTGTGTACGTGGTGCTCGCCTGCCTGATTTTCAACGCACGCGCTCGCCGCGGCGAGGTTTCACGTGAAACACAACCGATAAAGGTTGATAAATAGGCTATATGGCGGGCTGCTCTAGCTCGACTACCCAGCCCGCCCGCCCCGCTCTATTCGAGCCTCACCAGGGCTATTACTCCATGTTGCGTGGACTATCAGCCCCGGTCACCCCGTCAACACCCAAGAAAAGGTAGGGTTAAACCATGACTGTTGATGCTGTAAAAAATATTGAAGACCTCGCCGCATTCGTGGCGGAGTCGCCGGTCTCTTACCTCGCCGCGCGCACGGTAGCGCGCCGCCTGCAAGCAGCGGGCTTCACCGAGCTTGTAGAGACCGAAGCATGGGACCCGCAGGTCGCAACCGGCCGCCACTTCGTCGTCCGTGACGGCGCGATTATCGCCTGGGCTGGCGGCGCGAAGGCGCAGAAGGCAAGCGGCTACCGCGTGCTGGGTGCGCACACCGACTCGCCCTCCCTAAAGGTCAAGCCTTCTTCCTCCATCACCACGAAGGGCTGGCACCAGATTGCCGTGGAGAATTACGGTGGTGCACTGCTGAACTCTTTCCTGGACCGCGAGCTGTGCGTGGCGGGCCGCCTCACCGTCCTTGAGGGGGGCCAGCTGAAGGACCGCCTGGTGCGCACCGGCCCGATTGCGCGCATCCCGCAGCTGGCACCGCACCTGGACCACAAGCGCAACGAACTGGTGCTGGACAAACAGTTCAACATGTACCCCGTGTGGGGTGTGGACCCCGCGGAGAATGACGTGCTCGGCTACATGGCGAAGCACGTGATTGACGGCGAGCCGGTCGACCCGGAAAGCATTGTGGGTTACGACCTGCTGTTCGCTGATTCGCAGCCGCCGCGCCGCTTCGGTGCGGATCAGGAGCTGTTCGCTTCGGGGCGCCTGGATAACCTGTCTTCGGTGCATGCCGGTTTGACCGCTCTGGAGCGTTACGTTGCAGATAATGCGGATGAGCACGCTACCGAGACTGTGATGCTTGCGGCGTTTGACCATG
The DNA here is from genome assembly GCF_963544205.1 of uncultured Rothia sp. Lineage (GTDB taxonomy): Bacteria > Actinomycetota > Actinomycetes > Actinomycetales > Micrococcaceae > Rothia. The sequence goes on along the minus strand of NZ_CAUUDY010000014.1, from coordinate 2,246 downwards.
AGGAGCTTGGTTCGGAGTCGCGTAGTGGTGCGGCGGGCCCGTTCCTGGAGGATATTTTGGTGCGCCTGTCCGCTGCGCGCGGTGAGAGCACGGAGGAGTACCGCCGTTCGGTGGCGGCGTCGTTCTGCCTGTCGGCTGATGCCGGTCACCTGGTGCACCCGAACTATCAGGGTCACCACGACCCGACCGTGCAGCCGCTGCCCGGTGGTGGCCCGCTGTTGAAGATTAACGCGAACCAGCGTTATGCGACGGATTCGGTGGGTGCTGGCGTGTTTGCTGCGGCGTGCGCGAAGGCTGGTGTGCCGTATCAGGAGTTCGTGTCGAATAACAATATGCCGTGTGGTTCGACGATTGGCCCGATTACGGCGACTCGCCTGGGTATGCGCACTGTGGATGTGGGTATTGGCCTGCTGTCGATGCATTCGATGCGCGAGATGTGCCATGTGGACGATATGGCGTACATGACTCGCGCGGTGGAAGGCTTCTTCCGTCTCTAAATTGAACCCCGCTGAGGTATGAACAGCTGGGGTGTGGGCGCCGGGAACGTAAGGTTCCTGGCGCCCTTATTTTTTAAAAATTTTTCGGGGGTGTCCACGAAGAGTGACGAGGCAAGAAGTAATATCTGGGTTTTCCTCATACAATAGAGAGCAAGTAAGAGTAAACGCTAGATTGCATTTCTAAATATTTTGTTCTTCTTAGGAGAGAAATTTTATGGAGAACCTCGATACTAATATTGACCCAAATATTCCAGAATCACGGGATAAGATTGCTGCGTGGGTTAAAGCAGTGGGGGATAGTGCAGAATCACAGGGGCTAGAAGTTAAAAGTAGCCTTGAATTTTCTAGAAGTGAGCGTAAAAAATCATTTGCGAAAATAACTAAGTTTATTTTGGCATCCGCAAACCGTGACCAAAATCATGCAATGAGAGACTACCGGGGATATGGAGTGATGCTCATTGGTGTTACTAAGGATGAGGTATGCGGTCTTGAGAATATACCAGAGCAGCATGAGTTTGAAGGAGCTGCAAGAAGCTATTTTGGGTCCGCAGTTCCAAAGTACCGCTTTGTGACTCATGCTTTCGAGGGCAAAAATCTTCTGTTTGTAATTGTTGATCCTCCAGTGAATGGGCAAGAGATTTATGTATGCTCTGGAAGTTACGACGCTGATAAGCGTGTTGATCAGCTCAGGGATGGCGCGATTTATTGTCGTGAATCAACGCAAACAATCGAGGCAAACTCTGTTCAAGTTCGCGACATGATTAATCGATTGCTTGGTGGATATGTAGATATTAATTTGGGTGTATCTGAGATTTTTGCAGGACCTCGTGTTGATGCTGATTTTCTTAAAAACTTGTATTCTTACCCCAAGGAAAAATATAATGAATTCTTGCGGAAAAAAACTATTGAAAATAAAAGATCTAATTCATTATGGGGAAATAGCTGGATAATAAAAGATCCTCTACATCATATATCTGTTAAGGATATGCTTGAAGCGTATAGAAATGATGAAAAACGATATGAAGAATGTTTTAATAGGCTATTGGAGTTAAATCTTAAACCAGCTATATTCTCGGTCATCAACACTGGAAGCAAAGTGCTAGAAAATCCTTTCATTGAATACAGGTTCTCAGGAGATGTCTATTTGGTAAATTTGGAGGATGAGGATTATGAATGTAAAGACTTTGAGATATTTCCATTCATGGCGGTACCACAATACTATTTCATGCGCCCCTATGGGTTAATGAATATTAGGTCATCGAACTTTACTCAAGTTGGTGATTCGAGGGTTGTAACCTGGCGACCTGGTTCTATTAGTCCCGGGCAAACTGTAACTTCAGAAGAGGACAATATTGGAATATTTGTAAATGGAGATAATGTGAATACGAGTGTTTTTTATCGTGTGACTGACCCGAATCTCCAGCGCCCCATTGAGGGGGAGATTAATGTAAGTATGATTAATGTTGACCCCTCTAACATCTTTGAAAATGTTGAGTTTTGAAAAATGAAATTGAGGGCTTTCCTAATGATTTTAAATAATTATTTATTTCCTTAGTTAATTTTTAAACAATTTCCGCTATACACCTTGCTCGTTTCTTGAATAGGGAGTGTGAAGGGCGCCGGGAACGTAAGGTTCCCGGCGCCCTTATTTTTTAAAAATTTTTCAAAATTTTTCGGGGGGGGGGGGGGAGGTTTTACCACTTGAAAAGGGTTGATGTTTGGTGTAAAGTAACCCCAAAAACCTAAAAT
>NZ_CAUUDY010000013.1:0-54258 GCF_963544205.1 uncultured Rothia sp. | reverse complement strand
AGCGTCCCGCAGCGCGGCGACAAGGCAGAACTCATGAAGACGGTTGCCGAGAATGCGCGCCAGTCGCTGACCCTGCACAAGAGTCGCCGTGCCGGTGATTTGACCACCCGCAGCGCCTCCCTCGTGGAGCTGCAGGAGGCGCTGGAACTACCCGACCCGCTGCTGCGCATCGAGTGCTACGACATCTCGCATGTGCAGGGCACGAACGTGGTCGCCTCCATGGTCGTCTTTGAGGACGGCATGCCCGCGAAGAACGCCTATCGCACCTACAGCATTACCGGCGACGCCGCGCGCGACGATACCGCCAGCATGTACGACGTCATCACCCGCCGCTTCAAGAGGCACCTGGCACAGCAGGCGGAACGCGACGCCGCGCCCGTGCACTCCGGCGAGATTGACGCCTCCACGCCCGAGCCTGCAAAGTTCGCCTACCCGCCGAACCTCGTGCTCGTGGACGGCGGCCCGCCTCAGGTGGCTGCCGCCTCCGCCGCGCTGAGCGACCTGGGCATTACGGATGTGTACGTTGCCGGCATCGCTAAGCGCCTGGAGGAACTGTGGCTGCCGGACGACGACTACCCGGTCGTGCTGCCGCGCACCTCGCAGGCGCTGTACTTGGTGCAGCGCATCCGCGATGAGGCGCACCGTTTCGCCATTACTTTTCATCGGTCTAAGCGCGGTAAGGCGATGGTCGCCTCCGCCCTGGATGAGGTGCCCGGTCTGGGCGAGGTGAAGCGCGCCGCGCTGATTAAGCATTTCGGGTCGGTGGCTCAGATTAGGCAGGCGAGCGCCGAGGAGCTGACGGAGGTGCCGGGTATTGGTCCGGCGTTGGCTCAGAAGATTCTGGCGGCGCTGACCTAAGCGGCGCTGACCTAAGCATCTGGTGGCGCCGCGTGAAATCCCGCCCGGGGTATGAACGTAGCACCCCGCCTCGTAATAGCGCTTAACAAACGTGTCATAATTGAAGGAAACCGTCATCATTACGAGCGCGCTATCTTCGCGCGCCCTCAACCAGTAGAGTGGAAACCGTGAGTAATAACCATCTGCGCCTATTCACCAGCGAGTCGGTGACTGAAGGCCACCCCGATAAGATTTGTGACCAGATTTCTGACGCCATCCTTGACGGCATCATCGCCCAGGATCCCGCAGCGAACGTTGCTGTGGAGACCATGGTAACCACCGGGCAGGTGCACGTTGCCGGTGAGGTGACCACCTCCAGCTACGTCGAAATCCCCTCCATCGTGCGCGAGACCATTCTGGGTATCGGCTACGATTCCTCTACTCGCGGCTTTGACGGTGAGTTCTGCGGCGTGTCCGTGTCCATCGGCGAGCAGTCCCCGGACATTAACGCCGGCGTGTACGAGTCCCTTGAGGTTCGTCAGGGCATCGCTGCTGACGAGTACGACCGCCAGGGTGCGGGCGACCAGGGCATCATGTTCGGTTACGCTTCGAACGAGACGAACGTGCTGATGCCCGCCCCGATTTGGCTGGCGCACCGCCTCTCTGAGCGTCTGACCAAGGTCCGTAAGGACGGCCTGCTGACTGAGCTGCGCCCCGACGGCAAGACTCAGGTGACCCTCGGCTACGATTCGAACAACGTGCCTGTCTCTGTGGACACCGTCGTTGTTTCGAGCCAGCACACCGCAAGCTACGACCTGGCTGACCTGCGTGCAGACATTGAGAAGCACGTTATCGCACCGGTTCTGGGCAGCGTCGAGCTGGATTCCTCCAACGCCAAGTTCATTGTGAACCCCGCTGGCCGCTTCGTTCAGGGTGGCCCCGTGGGTGACGCGGGCCTGACCGGCCGCAAGATCATTGTGGACACCTACGGTGGTTCGGCTCGTCACGGTGGTGGCGCGTTCTCCGGTAAGGACCCGTCGAAGGTGGACCGTTCCGCAGCGTACGCAATGCGTTGGGTTGCGAAGAACATTGTGGGTGCCGGTCTTGCCGACCGCGCCGAGGTTCAGGTTGCGTACGCTATCGGCCAGGCAGCGCCGGTCGGTCTGTACGTTGAAACCTTCGGCACCGAGAAGGTCGACCCGATCAAGATTGAGAAGGCTGTGCGTGAGGTCTTCGACCTGCGCCCGCTGGCAATCATTAACGAACTGGATCTGCGCCGCCCGATCTACAAGAAGACCGCAGCTCACGGCCACTTCGGTCGCACCGAGCCGGAATTCACCTGGGAGCGCCTGAACCGCGTGGATGCACTGCGTTCGGCAGTGTCCTCTTCCTAATATCTGTCAGGGTAGAGGAGCACGCTGATTCGGGTGACTCAGAGCGGTTCTGAATCGAACTCTTCGGCACCGTTGGGTGCTCAGCAGGAATCCCTGCAACAGCTTGACCTGTTGCAGGGATTTCCTGCTCTTCGTGATGCCCTGATCCCGGCTACCCCGGAGCCGGTGAATGTTGCCGCCGAGCTGGAGGCGAGCGGTGTGCCGAACCCTGTGGCGCGTGTGCGTGTGGATAGCACTCTGCCGCAGGTGGACCGCACCTTTGATTACCGTGTGCCCGCTGAGCTGAGTGAGGATGCGGTGCCAGGCGCTCGCGTGCGCGTGCTGTTCAACGGTCACGAGCTGACCGGTTACATTGAGGAGCGCGCCGCCACGACCGATTGGACGCGCACCTCGCTGCTGCCGCTCAAGTCGGTGCTGTCGCGGGTGCCCTCTGTTGCGCCCGAAATTTTTGCGCTTGCTGAGGCGCTTGCTGACCGTTACGCCTCCACGGTGGCGAACGTGTTGCGCCTGGCGGTGCCGCCGCGTATTGCCGCCCTGGATAAGAAGTACGCGCCTCTGTTGCCGGGATACGAGTCGGCGTATTTGGGCGAGCCTGCTCGGGTCAATGCCCCCGAAAATAGTGCGGAGGATGCCTCCGAGAACGACTCCGAGAGCGCTGCTTCTGAGCATACGGAACCCGAGTCTTCTGCCGCCTCCGCTACCTCCGCTCATACCGACCCGTACGCTTGGCTTGCCATCCCCGGCGCACCCGCACCCTTCGTACTGGACCCGCCGGCGCTGAACCCGGACGCGCCGGATGCCGCCTCCGTCTTCTCCGATTACGAGAACGGTGCGGAGTTCATTGAGGATGTTGCCGCCGGTGCTGCAACCCGCGCTGTGATGACGGTTCTTCCCGGCCACCTGGAGCACACGTGGGCGGATGTTCTCGCGACCGCGCTCGCGGCGGCTGCTACGAGTGGTCGCGGCGCTATTGCGGTGGTTCCGACCGCTAAGAATCTGGATCTTCTGGAGGCGGCGCTCGCCGAGCGTCTGCCCGCTGATTCGTTTGTGCGTTTGAGTTCTGATTCGACTCCGCATACTCGCTATCACGGGTTTGTGAAGGCACGTTTGGGTCGGGTTCCGGTGGTGATTGGCACCCGCGCTGCCGCGTATGCGCCGGTGGCGAACTTGGGTCTGGTGGTGTGCTGGGATGATGGCGATTCCTCGCTGGTGGAGCAGCGCGCCCCCTATTGTCATGCCCGTGATGTGTTGCTTCTGCGTGCTTCGGCTGAGAATACTGCGGTGCTGTTTGCCGGGTTCAGCATGAGTAGTGAGGCGGCGCGTCTGGTGCGTACCCGCTGGGCGTCTCATGTGCGTGCACCGCGTGCGCTGGTGCGTGAGTATTCGCCGCGTATTTTTTCGACGGGTTCGGAGTTTGAGTTGGCGCGTGACCCGTTGGCGGCGATGGCGCGTATTCCGCATCTGGCGTTTGAGCATGCTCGTCGGGCGTTGGCGCGTGGTCCTGTGTTGGTGCAGGTGGCGCGTAGCGGCTATATTCCGTCGTTTTCGTGTGAGCGTTGCCGCATGCCGGCGCGTTGTGGCGAGTGTAGCGGGCCCCTGTCGGTGGCTTCGGGTTCGTCGGTTCCGTCGTGTTCGTGGTGCGGCCATTTGGCGCAGCAGTGGCGTTGTTCTGAGTGTGGTTTTACGCATTGGCGTTATTCGGCGGCGGGTGCGACTCGTACGGCTGAGGAGCTGGGTCGTGCGTTCCCGAATGTTCCGGTGATTTCTTCGGCGGGTGACCATGTGCGGGCTTCGGTTGGTCCTGAGCCTGCGTTGGTGGTGGCGACTCCGGGTGCTGAGCCGGTGGCTTTTGGCGGCTATGCGGCGGCGCTGTTGTTGGATGCCGATAAGATGCTTCGTTTTGATTCGTTGCGTGCCCCGGAGGCGGCGTTGCGTCGCTGGTTGAACGCGGCGGCGCTGGTTCGCCCGGCGGCGCTTGAGGGTACGGTGGTGACGACTGCTTCGCCGTCGCCGGTGGAGCAGGCGCTGGTGCGTTGGGATCCGGCGTGGTTTGCTCGCCAGGAGCTGGAGGAGCGCGCTCAGACGGGTCTGCCTCCGGCGGTTCGTACGGCTGCGGTGACCGGTGCGGAGGCGGATGTTCGCGCCTTCATGGAGGAGTTCTTGGGCTCTTCTGCGCTGGATGAGCGCGTGCGTGAGCAGCTGCGTATTGTGGGTCCGGTTCCTCTGGATCAGGGGTATTTTGCCTGGTCGGAGTCTCTTGTTGAGGATTCTGAGGAGGCGCCGGTGCAAGGCGATTGGCGTACCCTGATGTTCTTCTCGTATGGCATTGCCCAGCAGGTGACCCGTGAGTTGCGTGCTACGCGTGCAACGATTTCGGCGTTGAAGAAGAACGTGGGGGAGCGGCCGGTGCAGATTCGTTGTGACGGCCTGGACGTGCTGTAATTTTCTAGTCGTGCTGTAGTGTTCTAGTGAGGGGCAGGTTTGTCCCGGGTTGGGCATTGGCACGCGGGTTTGCGGGCGCGTTGTGCGCAGAGGAGGTGAGAGGCGTGTCGAAGGTGCCTCATCTGCTGAAGGGTAGTGCGCTGCCTGATGGTGAGCAGCGGCGGCTGGCTGAGTATGCTTCTGCGCATCCGAAGAGTGCCCTGCACCGCAAGGGTCAGCATCATGATGCGGCGGTGCTGCTGGTTCACGGTATCGGCTACCAGAATCACGGTGAGACGCTCGCGTATTTTGGCAAGCCGGTGGCGCATAGTGTGCAGACCCTGTTGGCGCTGAACACTGATTCTGTCGCGCTCTCGGAAGGGAACCCCGCTGCGGAGGCTTCTGCGCGGGTTCGTGTTGAGGTGATTCCTGACGGCGATACCCTCCCGCCTGCCGCTGAGGTGAGCCCGCTGAGCCACCATAGCGAGTTGACGTATTCGTTGACGATTGAGCGCACGGAGTACCCTGCCGACCCGGTTGAGGAAAGCCCGGAGGCTGAAGAGAGCTCCGCGCAGGAAGAACCCGCCGAAGCCTCCGAAGCCAAAGAATCTACAAGAATCAGTCTGTCGAAAGTTGAACTTCCGAAGGTGGAGCTGCCCAAAGTGGAGTTACCCAAGGTGGAACTGCCTAAAGTGGAGCTCCCTAAGATTGATCTGCCGAAAATTGAGCTTCCCAAGGTAGAGCTCCCGAACATCGATTTCTCGAACATCGAGCTGCCTAATCTTGAGCTTCCGCGCCTGCCTCAGCCGAAGCCGCGCCCGGTTCGCACGGTCACTCGCCGTAGCCTCCTCTTTCAGGAGGGTTTCTGGCGACCCAGACATTACCGCCCATTGAAGGAACATTTGCCCTGGTTGGCGACGGTTTTGCCGCTGTTTTTGATGTTCTGCTTCTACTATGAGCGCCCCGGCGTAACCTGGCGTGAGCGTGCCGGGCACCTACTGCGTTCTACGGCTCGATTCGTGAACGTGGCGCTGTGGCTGGTGCTGGCGGCGATGGCTGTGATGACGTTCCGTGATGCTTTTGTGGCGTCGCTGGGCACTCCGCAGGGTGCGTTTACAGGTCTTGCGGCAGTGCTCGGCCTGTGTATTGTGGGCTGGGTTTTGGCTCGTCGTGCCCGTGAGCTGTGGGCGCTGGTGAAGGCTATTCCTACGCAGCTGATTCAGACGGCGACCAGCCCGGACTCGCGCGATTTGGAGCGTATTTATGCGCGTCTGGATCGTCAGCTGGACGATTTGAGTTCCCGTAGCGATGCGGTGGGTATTATTGCTCATTCGCAGGGCGGCTACCTGGGGTATGAGCTGCTACGTCGTCGTGCGGCGGCGGGTAAGAAGCCGATTCGTTTCTTCTACGGCCTGGGTAGCGGTGTGGTTCCGATTAGCATTATCGCTAGTGACCGCAACGACATTCCTGCGCCCCTGGACGCTGCGGGCGGCTACCGTAACCGCGCAATGCTGCTGTGGGTGAGCGCGGTCGCGGCGTTCTCCTGGTTGGCGGAGGTTACCCTGCTGTTTAGCCCGTACCGTTCGCTACTGCATCATGCGATGCTGGTTCCGCTGACGTTGAGCGTGGTGCCGCTGGTGGCGAGCGTGCCGGGCACTTTGAAGGGGCGGGTGCGTATTGTCCGCAAGGCAACCGCCTCCTCAAAAATCTCTGCAACTACCTCCGCAAACACCCCGGCGGATGTGCGCCTGGTGAACCCGTACGGCACGCGCGCCTACGTGAAGTGGCTGATTCCGCTGCTCTTCGTGCACGGCGTTTTCATGCTGTACGCGGTGTTCATGCTACTGCTGGCTCAGTCGCGTGTTGAAGGTGCTGTCCCTGAGCTAACGCCCGCCTCGGTGGTGGTGTGGTGCGTGCTGATTCTGGCGCTCATGATGTCGGTGCGTAGCGCCTGCCACCTGTATGTGCGCGTCTACGCGCCGATGCTGCAGGGCCTTGATGTGGCTGACCGGTGCGAGATTTCCGCTCGTGGTGACAGTATCGGCAGGTCGAATATTACCCAGCCTGTCGGTGTGGACGTCAGCTTTGTGACTCTGCCGGGCCCGTCGGTGAATAGTCACATGCAGTATTTTGACGCGTGCTCGCCGGTGCCGTTGATGCTTTCGCACCGCCTGGTGCCGCACATGATGCCGGCGGGGGAGCAGGCGCAGAAGGCGGAGGCTTTCACCGATATTGGCGCGGAGCTGAACCGTGGTTTTGCGCGGGTGAAGAAGCTGATGCGCACCACGCATTACGGGCTGTATGCGGTGCTTCTGCTGATGCTGTCGGTGCTGCTGAATGTGGCGTCGCCGGCGGGTGCATCGGCGTTGACGTGGCTTGATGCTTCGCACCTGCATTCGGAGAGCTTCGACCGTTTGGCGGCGGGGGCTCAGCAGCTGCGTGAGCAGGCGGGTTCTTCGGATCTGCTGCTGTGGATTCTGGTCGGAATTTTTGTGGTGGAGGCGCTACTGGTGATGGTGCTTTCGCCGTGGACTCAGCGGCGTTTGCAGCGTGCATTCATGATGCGCAAGGTGGACCGCACGGGTCGGCTCAGTGAGTTCAATCCTCTGCCGATGGTGACGACTCTTCTGGGTCTTGACGGTGAGGATGAGGATGCTGAGGATGCTGGGGATGATAGTCCTGTGTCGGAGAAAAAACGTGAGAGTAAAGCAGGCGAGAGCGCTGTAGTATAGGGTGCTTTAGCGGTGCCGTCGGAAGGTCACTTTCAGTATTTTTATGCATTCGTGTGCACCTAAAATTTGCTGGGGTTTGGGCGGTTCTATTTGGTGTAGCCACCGTATTCACGGTAAAGTATTCAGCACTGCGGATACTATTTCGGCGCTTGTCGAGGTGGTATTGGCGGTATCTATCACTCAACTTCGCGCACGCTTCACAACCGTGCGCACCAACGAAAGATGAATACTGGTGACTCAGACTATGATTACCCCCGCATACGAACCTGCATGCGGCGGGTCTGCTTCTGTACACAATTACGGCGTCATGCACCCGGACCCCGTGTTGCTTTCCGATATGACCAGCGCAGAGCGAGGAGCTGTTTACCGCTACTTGGCGCGCTTCGCTGAGCTGGATGACGCAAAGATTTTCTACGCGTACGGTCACGCTTATGAGCTGGCCCGTAAGGATGCCGAGCGCGGTCTCTACGCAACTATGGCGTAGCCGCATCATTAGTTTTTAGAAATGCTGCTGCACTCTTTGTGAGTGCGGCAGCATTTCTACTTTTCGGGCTGGCTTCCGGGCGGGTTTTTAGCTCGGTTTTTAGTTCGGTTTTTAGTTCGGTTGGGAACTTGGTGGTCATATACCGCTATGATGCCCCTGATTTCTTCCTGACAACCGGGGACGCGTCCACTATGGGGGAGTTCCCCGATGGTTCTTGAACATCGGTTAGCTCTTGGGTAGTTTAGAGGTATCACAACCACTACTGCGAAGAGACTTCCGGTGATTTCCGTAGGTTCTTTTCGCGGTGTTACCTCCGGTGGCGTCTGCATTGTTGCGGCGCTCCACTAAGAAACGCCCTAAGGAAAGGTGCTCACCGATGAGCTTTACCAATATCACCTCTGATTACGAGCCCGAGTTCGGCAATTCGGCGCCGAGCCGCGATAACGGCATTACTCACCCGGATGCTGTTCTGCTGTCCTCGATGACGAAGGCTCAGCGTGGCGCGGTGTGCCGCTACCTGGCTCGTTTTGCTGAGCTGGATGACGCGAAGATTTTCTACGCGTACGGTCACGCGGATGAGCTGGCTGCGAAGGAAGCGGCTCGTACCGGTAGTTTTGCTGCGGTCTAAGGGTTCCTGCTCCGGTGTGACGCGGTGAGGCTACGCCTTCCGGATGCGCCCTCAGGGTGCCCGAGCTCTGCGAGGGCGGGTTCCCTGCGTCGGCGCGGAGGAAGTGTGTAGCGAGCCGCCACTGTACATCGTTGCGGCAAGCCGCCCTTGCATACCGCCACTGTGCGCCGCATACGCCACCCGGTGCGCACGAATTGAATACGAGAATGCCGCCGCACCCTCCCGAGTTTCGGGGGAGTGCGGCGGCATTTCTGTACCCAGCGCCGTAATTTAGCGCTGCGCTGTATATACTGCGCACGCTTTAGAGTCTGCGCTTTAGAGCCCGCGCACGACCTCCAGCAGTTTGAGCGCCGAGTCGCGCCATGAGTAGCGGCGCACATCCGACAGGCCGTCAATAATCACGCGCTCGCGAACGGCGGGGTCCTCCAGGGAGCGGATAGCCTTGACCCAGTCGGCGGCGTGCGCCTCCGGGGCACCGTCAACCGGAGCGAACACGGCGTGCGGCGCAATCTCACGGAAAATCGGGATGTCACTAATCACCGCGGGGCATCCGGCAGCCTGCGCCTCAACCACGGGCAGGCCGTAACCCTCCTCGCGGGAGGCAGTCACCAGAGCATGCGCCTGGCGGAGCAGCTGCTGGTACTCCTCATCGCTCACGCCGTTGTGCACCTCCACGTTCTCACCGATGAGGCGCTCATCGGTGAGCTGCACCAGACGCTGAGGCGGCATCTTCGACAGCAGGTGCAGGCGGTAATCCGGCAGCGAGCGCATCGCCAGCAGCAGGGTTTCCACGTTCTTGTACGGCATGAACGAACCCATGTACACCAGGTGCTTGACGGGCTGCTCCTCGCGGGTGGTGGCGCGTTCCAGCGCGGTCTGGCGGGAGACCACGCTGCCGGGTTGCGGGGCGTTGGGCACCACGAACAGCGGCTTGGTGGTCAGCTCGTGCTCACGAATCAGCGAGGCGGTCGACTCAGAAACCGTCACCACCGCGTCGCCGTGATTGAGCAGGAAACGCTGCGGGGTGTAGGTCTTGTGGAAGAGTCGCCAGCCCACGCGCACTGGTGCGGGCAGGAACCCAGGCGGGGTCGGGTGCGAGTAGTAAATCAGGTCGTGCAAGGTGAGAATCAGCTTGAACTTGCGTCCGGTGGAGCCGATGGTCTGCATGGGGGAGAACACCACGTCCGGCGCGTACTTGTTCAGCTGCAGCGAGGCGGTCGGTTCGAGCGGGCCGGTGGGCGAGCAGATCTTCACGTGCGGCAGGTCGGGTAGCATGTCCAGCTGACGTTCGTCGCTAATGATCATGGTGAGGTCGAGGTCGGCGGCGGCTTCGTCACCGGCGTCGATGAGGGTTTTGAGCGCGTCCAGTAGGGATGCGGTGTAGCGGCTGATGCCGTCGTGGAAGCCGATACGGGTGTATCGGGCGTCAACCATGAGTTTCATGTTGGTTCCTTCTGTTCGTTCCCTTAGTGGTCGGCGGCGAAATCGGCGATGAGTTCCGCCGCGAGGCGAGGGGTTTCGTAGTGGATGAGGTGCCCGACTTCGGGGATCATGTCCAGGCGCTCGCGGGCGCCGGTCGCAGAATCAGGCAAGTTGCGGGAAGTCAGCGTCGCATACATGGCGCGAGCCGTTTCGGGGGTGCCCAGGTCGTCGTCTTCGGCGACGAGCATCTGCACCGGCACCCGGATGGCGGCGGCGTATTCGGCGGCGGTGTGCGTAATGGACGCTTCGTAGGCGCTGAGCACTCCGCGGCGGGAGCCGAAGGAGCCGAAGTAGGCGGCGTGCTGGCCGTTGATGAAGCGGCGCATTGCCTTGTCTTTGGTGCGCATCATGACTTCGCTGGAGGCGCGGGTAATCAGCTGCGAGCGCAGCAGTGGGTAGCCGATTTTTTCGGGCAGTGCCGCGCCGGCGCGGTAGTAGAGGGAAGCAAGACGCGAGGCGACGCGCTGGCTACCTTCAAGGGCGGGCTCGCTAATGGGGTTGATGAGCGAAAGCAGCGCGAGCGAGTTCGGGTGTGCGGCGGCGAAGGCGCTGGTGACGATGGAGCCGAAGGAGTGGCCGACCACGTGCAGCGGCAGGCGCTGTGCATCCTCCCGTGCGGGGTTCGTGTGCTCCACGAAGTCGTTCAGCCACGCCACGTACGCGTCGATGCTGTCCTCGCCCAGGGTGTTTTCGGGCAGGTCTGCGGAGCGGCCAAAGCCGGGCAGGTCGGGGCTGATGATGCTGACGTTCGGGATGAGCTTCAGCAGGTAGTTCGCGATGATTTCCAGGCCGTGGTGGTCGCCACGGAAGCCGTGCACGAGTAGCACGGGGTAGGAGCCTTCGGGGAAGAGCCCAGCGTTCATGCCTTTGCCGTACTGCCAGTAGCGGGTCATGACCGCCTGCGCGCCGTCACCAATGAGGGCGTCGTGGCGGGTGCCGGGAATGAGCGGGCCGGGCACGCCCTCAAGAACTGAGGTGTTGGGGGAGTCCGGGGTAACGGTGGAGGTCATGGGTACCTTTCGCGGGTTGGGTACTGGGACGGCTAAGTCCCGTTCTTAATTCTAGGGGAGAAGCCTGAAAGGGCTCTGAAACTTCTCTGGCGCATCGTCAGCTGGGCGGGTGGTGCCGTCCATTTGGTAGTCGAGGCGGCCTCAACTCTGGCGCGGTGCGGGTTTCGCGTTACACTTGGAGGGTTAAGTTTTTATCAACCTGTCTTTATTTAAGGAATCGCTGTGTCTGCTCAGGTAGAGACCGAACGCAACGAAAATGCGTACGACTTCCGCGCTATGGAAGCCAAGTGGCGCCCCTACTGGGACGAAACGAAGGTTTTCCAGCCCACCGGTGACGCCCCCAAGGGCCGCAAGTATGTGCTGGATATGTTCCCGTACCCCTCCGGTGACCTTCACATGGGTCACGCGGAGGCATTCGCTATTGGTGACATGAACGCCCGCTACTTCAAGCAGTGCGGCTACGATGTTCTGCACCCGATTGGCTGGGACTCCTTCGGCCTGCCCGCTGAGAACGCAGCCATTAAGAACGACACTCACCCCAAGGAGTGGACGTACAAGAACATTGAGACTCAGGCTGAGTCCTTCAAGCGTTACGCTATTGCTGTTGACTGGAGCCGCCGCTTGCACACTTCGGACCCCGAGTACTACAAGTGGACTCAGTGGCTGTTCGAGCAGTTCTACAAGAAGGGCCTGGCGTACCGCAAGGACTCCATGGTCAACTGGTGCCCCAAGGACCAGACCGTGCTCGCGAACGAGCAGGTTGTCAACGGTGCGTGTGAGCGTTGTGGTACTACCGTGACTAAGAAGTCCCTGAACCAGTGGTACTTCAAGATCACTGATTACGCACAGCAGCTGCTGGACGACATGGAGCAGCTGGAGGGCAAGTGGCCCGACCGCGTGCTGCTCATGCAGCGCAACTGGATTGGTCGTTCTGAGGGTGCTGAGGTTCGCTTCGAGATTGAGGCGACCGAGGACCAGGCTGCCGAGTCCTTCACCGTGTTCACCACCCGCCCGGACACCCTGTATGGTGCGACCTTCATCGTGGTTGCTGCGGATGCGGCATTCGCCGAGCAGATTGTGGCACCCGAGCACAAGGCTGCCCTGGAGCAGTACCGCGAAGACATTAAGGCACTGAGCGATATTGACCGCCAGTCCTCCGACCGCGAGAAGACCGGCGTGTTCACCGGCCGCTACGCAATCAACCCGCTGACCGGCGCGAAGCTGCCCGTCTGGGCTTCTGACTACGTGCTCGCTGACTACGGTACCGGCGCGATTATGGCTGTGCCCGCGCACGACCAGCGCGACCTCGAGTTCGCCCTGAAGTTCGACCTGCCCATCGTGAAGGTTCTGGACGTTGAGGGCGCTGAGGATCCTGCAACCAGCGGTGTTGCTGCAGCTGGTGACGGCGTGCTCATCAACTCCGGTGAGCTGACCGGCCTGCCGAAGACTGAGGCAATTGCTAAGGCTATTGAGCTGGTTGAGGCTGCCGGCACCGGTGAGGGCAAGGTCATTTACCGTCTGCGTGACTGGCTGCTGTCCCGTCAGCGTTTCTGGGGTACCCCCATTCCGGTGATTCACTGTGAGGATTGTGGCGAGGTTCTGGTCCCCGAGGATCAGCTGCCGGTGCTGCTGCCCGATAACCTGCGCGGTGAGCAGCTGGCTCCTAAGGGCCAGTCGCCTCTTGCCGCTGCCGATGACTGGGCGATTGTGCCCTGCCCGAAGTGTGGCAAGCAGGCTCGTCGCGACTCGGACACCATGGACACCTTCGTGGATTCCTCCTGGTACTTCCTGCGTTACGTTTCCCCGAACTACGACAAGGCTCCTTTCGACCCGCAGGCTATGAGCGAGTGGGGTGCCGTCGATATGTACGTTGGCGGTGTGGAGCACGCTATTCTGCACCTGCTGTACGCACGCTTCTTCACCAAGGTTGTTCGCGACCTGGGCCTGATCAAGCACGATGAGCCGTTCAAGGCGCTCATGAACCAGGGTCAGGTGCTCAACGGTGGCAAGGCAATGTCCAAGTCGTTGGGTAACGGCGTGAACCTGGGCGAGCAGCTCGATAAGTTCGGTGTGGACGCTATCCGTACCACCATGATTTTCGCGTCCCCGCCCGAGGATGACGTGGACTGGGCGGATGTTTCCCCGGCTGGTTCGCAGAAGTTCCTGGCTCGCGCATGGCGTGTGGCTCAGGACATCACCAGCGAACCCGGTGTTGACGCAACCGCCGGTGACCTGGAGTTGCAGAAGCTGATTGCTCGCACCGTGCACGAGGTTCAGGGCCTGCTGGATAACGGCAAGTTCAACGTGGTTGTCGCTAAGACCATGGAGCTTGTGAACGCTACCCGTAAGGCTATTGACTCCGGTGCTGGTGCGGCTGACCCGGCTGTCCGTAAGGCTGCTGAGACCATCGCGATTCTGCTGTCGCTGTACGCACCCTACACCGCTGAGGACATGTGGCACGCTCTCGGTCACGACACCCCGGTTCTGACCGCGGGCTTCCCCGAGGTTGATCCGGCTCTGCTGGTGGATGGCACCGTCACCGCTATCGTGCAGATTAAGGGCAAGGTCAAGGCTCGCCTGGAGGTTGCGAAGGATATTTCCGAGCAGGAGCTTCAGGAACTGGCTCTGGCTGATGCCGCTGTTCAGCGTTCGATTGGTGACGCCGAGATCCGCAAGGTGATTGTGCGTGCGCCTAAGCTCGTGAACATCGTGATCTAAGCTTCTTAGATAAAGTGCAAGCCCCGCTGTGGCTTCGGTTCGTTCAACGGAACGAACCCGGAGGCGCGGCGGGGCTTTGCTGTACTGCACTAGTGATGAGTGCCATAATGTTCAGGGAACGCTAGGAGAGGGTTCGTCGTCGAATGAAGCACTGACGAACCGGAAGAAGGGTCGGAATATGGAGCGAGAAAACAAAGCAGAGAACCGCATTGCCGTGGTGACCGATAGCGCCGCCGCCCTCGACCCGGAGCTCGTGCAACGCCTGAGCGCTCGCGGCAATTTCGTGATGGTTCCGATGCCGGTGACCATTCGCACGCCCGGTGAGCCGGATCGTCAGCTGCAGGATTTGACCGTCGCTGAGGTGGACGAGGCGATTATGCTCGCGCACGTGATGGGTCAGACGGTGAGCACTTCCGGGCCCGCGCCGGGTGTGTTTGCTGATGTGTATGACGAGCTGGCGTCGCGAGGTTTTACGCATGTGGTGTCGGTGCACCTGTCCGGCGAGCTCTCGGGCACGGTGGAGGCGGCACGCACCGGCGCCCGCCTGAGTCGCCTGGGTTCTACGGGCGTGAGCGTGGTGGATAGCCGCACGGTCGCGGGTGCCTACGGTCATGCGGTGGTGCGTGCCTTGGAGGTGCTGAACTCTGCATCCGCCGGCGCGAGTGTTGAGGACCTGAGCCCTGCGTATCCAACCCCCGCGCAGCTGGTGGACTACATTCAGTCTATTTGTGAGCAGTCCACGCTCTACTTCTATATCCCGACCCTGGATGCCTTGCGCCGCGGTGGCCGTGTTTCCCCGGCGTTGGCGATGGTGGGTCAGATGTTCCAGATTAAGCCGATTGGCACGATTACCGAGGGCAAGCTGGCGTATGTGGAGCGCCCCCGCACTGCGGCGCGCGCTCTGGAGCGCCTGGTGGAGGTGACCGTGCAGACCTGCCGTGAGCATCGGCATGCGGCGGCACTCAGCTCTGCTTCAGGGGGCTCTGTCGCCGCCGACCCCGCTAGTTATTCGCTTGCCGCATCCCCGCGCGGTGAGGTGGTTGCGGTGCATCATGTGGGCAATGCGGCGCAGGCGGTGCAGCTGTGTGAGCAGGTTCAGCAGATGCTGGGGGAGAGCTCCCTAGTTCATGATGCCGCCGCTTCTTCGGCGCCAGAGTTTTTGGTGAGCGCGCTACCGCCGGTGCTGTCGGCTCATTCGGGTTTGGGTGCTGTGGCGCTGGTCGTTTATTAGGCTGGTTGTTTATTAGGATCCTTGTACTAGCCGCCTGTTCGGTGTGCTCAAAGTTCGTCCCGTGTAACATGTCCCCGCGCCGCGGGCGACACGAAACACGACACGAAAACTGTGCCCCGGGGGAGTTTTTAACCCGTTTTAAGGCTGTGGTGTGTCTTACGTTGGGGTCGTCTGTTTTCGCGTGAGAATTTGCACTGCCCGTGAGTTCACGGGGCCTCTTTGAAAGCCATTCGCAAGTGAAAGGGTATTTTTTACCCTCACATTTTGCCTTGATACGGCGCGGTTTTTAGCAAATGTGCGTTTCATGTGTGTTTATGTTGCCGTGACCGTATCGCAACATTTTCTAAGGGTGAACACAACGCAAACCAACAGAAAACAACGGGTTTTTGCCGGTTTTTATGGCGCAACTCACAAAAATTTCTCGATAGAACACACCAAAACACACACAAACTAGGGTAGGATTGTTACCAACAACGGCGGAACGCACCGGGCAACATAGAGCACGGACGAATCCGACTAAACCAGAGCCCACAAGGCATCGGATTTGTACACCGCCACCAACGCACTGACAAGGAGATACTCCAGTGACTGTACGCGTAGCAATCAACGGCTTCGGCCGCATCGGCCGCACCTTCTTCCGCGCAGCTCAGACCGAGGGCGTCGGCTTCGAGATCGTCGCGATCAACGACCTCACCGATGTTGAGACCCTGGCACACCTGCTCAAGTACGACTCCATCATGGGTCGCTTCAACGCAGAGGTCGAGGTCAAGGAAGGCGCACTGGTTGTTGACGGCAAGGAAATCAAGATCCTCGCTGAGCGCGACCCCCAGAACCTCCCCTGGAAGGACCTGGGCGTTGACGTAGTCCTCGAGTCCACCGGTTTCTTCACCGAAGGTAGCAAGGCAAAGGCACACATCGAGGCTGGCGCTAAGAAGGTTATCCTCTCCGCTCCCGGTAAGAACATCGACGGCACCTTCGTCATGGGCGTGAACGACGACCAGTACGATGCAGCTAACCACCACATCGTCTCCAACGCATCCTGCACCACCAACTGCCTCGCTCCGATGGCTAAGGTCCTGAACGACGCATTCGGCATCAAGCAGGGTCTGATGACCACCATCCACGCATACACCGCTGACCAGCGTCTGCAGGATGCTCCCCACCGCGACCTGCGCCGTGCACGCGCAGCAGCTGTGAACATGGTCCCCACCTCCACCGGTGCAGCAGCAGCTGTTGGCCTGGTTCTGCCCGAGCTGAAGGGTAAGCTGGACGGCTTCGCAGTCCGCGTTCCCACCATCACCGGCTCCATCACCGACCTGACCTTCACCGCTGAGCGCGAGGTCACCGTTGAGGAAGTCAACGCAGCAGTCAAGGCAGCAGCTGAGGGCCCCATGAAGGGCATCATCAAGTACAACGAGGATCCCATCGTGTCCAAGGACATCGAGGGTGAGCCCATCTCCACCGTCTTCGACGCACCGCTGACCAAGGTCATCGGCGACCAGGTGAAGGTTATCGCTTGGTACGACAACGAGTACGGCTACGTTGCACGCCTCGTGATGTTCACCAACAAGGTTGTGGCATCCCTCTAAGCCCCAATAGGCTTACGACGCTCACCGAGTGTAAGCGTCACCCCGCGTAACTAACGCATAGTGAACCCCGGCACCACCGCATCAAGCGGGGGAGTCGGGGTTTGCTGTACCAAGACTCTTTTGTAAGGGTCTTGAATAAACCTCTTAAAAACGTATAAACATACTATTTTCCGTCGCTCTTTTGGGTCAAAAATACCGTAAGAAAATAGGTTTTATGGAGTGCGAATATCCGCTATATTCTGCGGAAAAACACCATATAAAAGCTATTTTTTAGGCTGTCAATCACCCTAATGTTCGGTATGATGGAAACGGTATATAAACCCACCTATCCAGGAGGAATTCCTATGGCTAAGGCACTGTCCGAACTGCTCGAAGAAGGCGTCGCAGGCCGCTACGTTCTCGTTCGTTCCGACCTGAACGTACCCCTGA
Source organism: uncultured Rothia sp. (assembly GCF_963544205.1). Classification (GTDB taxonomy): domain Bacteria; phylum Actinomycetota; class Actinomycetes; order Actinomycetales; family Micrococcaceae; genus Rothia. The sequence continues at coordinate 37,303 of NZ_CAUUDY010000013.1, read as the reverse complement.
AGGACGGCGTTGTCACCGACGACGGCCGCGTCCGCGCATCCCTGCCCGTCATTGAGAAGCTTGCCAAGGCTGGCGCACGCGTTATCGTGACCGCACACCTGGGCCGCCCCAAGGGCAAGGTCGACCCCCAGTACTCCATCGCACCGGCAGCTGCACGCTTGGCTGAGCTGGCATCCGTGCCCGTGAAGGTTGCAACCGACCTGGTAGGCGAGGACGCAAAGGCTAAGGCAGCAGCTCTGGCTGACGGCGAAGTTCTGGTTGTTGAGAACGTCCGCTACGATGCACGCGAGACCTCCAAGGACGACGCAGAGCGCGGCGAATTCGCTGACGAGCTGGTCGCACTGACCGGCGAGAACGGCGCATACGTGAACGACGCATTCGGTGCAGTTCACCGCAAGCACGCTTCTGTCTACGACGTTGCTAAGCGCCTGCCCGCATACCTGGGTGACCTGGTGAAGAAGGAAGTTGACGTTCTGGCTAAGACCCTGAACGACCCCGAGCGTCCCTTCGTTGTGGTCATGGGTGGCGCTAAGGTTTCCGATAAGCTCGCCGTGATTGACAACCTGATTGGTAAGGCTGACACCATCCTCATTGGTGGCGGTATGGGCTACACCTTCGCATACGCACAGGGCTACGAGGTTGGCCAGTCGCTGCTGGAGAAGGACCAGGTCGACAACGTTCTGCGTTACCTGAAGGAAGCTCCGGAGAAGGGCACCGAGATCATCACCGCAGTGGATGTTGTCTGGTCTGACGCATTCTCCGCTGACGCTAACACCGAGATTCGCCCGATTGAGGACCTGACCGGCGGCAAGCTGGGTGCAGAGGCTGAGGGCCTGGACATTGGCCCCAAGACCGCTGAGATTTTCGCTGAGAAGATCAAGGGTGCAAAGACCATCTTCTGGAACGGCCCCGTTGGCGTGTTCGAGATTGCTCCCTTCGCTGAGGGTACCCGCGCGGTGGCACAGGCTATCGTCGACTCTGACGCGTTCTCCATCATTGGTGGTGGCGACTCCGCATCTGCAGTCCGTAACCTGGGCTTCAAGGATGAGCAGTTCGGCCACATCTCCACCGGTGGTGGCGCTTCCCTCGAGTACATTGAGGGTAAGACCCTGCCCGGCCTGGAGGCACTGGGCGCCTAATCTGGGTGCACAGATTTAGTACACGGTTTTAGTGTAGGGAACCCCCGTCGGGGCGGTACTTCGGTACCGTTCCGGCGGGGGTTTCTGCATGCCCGCTCATGCCCGGATAGTCCTGCGCGGGCAGGGGGCTGTTTCCTGGCTATATGCTGTGGATTCCCTATATGTGCGGCCTGTATCCGGGAGGGACAGAGGTGGCTTTACTAGACTGGAATTGTAGAGGTTCCCGCCGCTCACCGGGCGGTATCCTTGCGGTTACCGTGGGGGGAATGAAGCAGGGAGCGCACGCACCTCTACAAACAAGCAAATACAGACAAGCAAATACAGGCGGGCGAAGACGCCCAGCCGTGGAGCCCAGCTACCCGCGAGTAGCCCAGAACCACCTCGGCAGCTCGCAAACTCAGCAGCTCGTGTACTCAGTAGCTCATGAACATGGAATCCAAGGAGGGAAAGAATGCCCATAGACACTCAAGCGCTTTTTGACGAAAAAGACTACACCGGAACATACCCGTACGTTGCCGATGGCGTGATTGGGCCCTACACACCCGCAAACCGGGACCACCCCGCCTACTCGGCACCCGCCCCGGGCGTGAGGTACAGGCCGAGGCACTATGCGGCGAGGAACCTGCGCCCCTACCTGGGCTACTACTACGCCTGCCAAAACTACATGATTCTCGCCTCGGAACCGGCAGTTCTGAAGATTGACAATATCAGCGAAGAAATGTTCTTCCCCGCCATTCAGGACCTCTACGAAGAAGGTAAAGGCTGGGTCATTACCCCTAACCCCCAGATTCTGACCATGAACCTGCTGGAAGGGCAGCCGCGCCTCATCGACGAGACGCTAAAAATTGTGGAATGGAACGTGCGGTTCGATATCCTTCCCGAAGTTCGGGTGTACCGCAAAGACACGAACCAGGTGTACCCCATCACCGATTTTGATACGCGCGGCCTCATCCGTGACGGCGCAATACACGGGACTCTACGCACACAATTCACGAATGAGTGGAGGCCCGTCCAATTCATTCCAGAAAATAGCCTGAGCTAGGGGAGGGGAGAGAAGCATGACGAATAACTTTGGCGGACCCGGATATAACCGACCTGGATATAACGAGCAACGAGCGCTCATGAGGTCTGTGATCACTCGCGCCAAGTTTATACGGGCTGGCGTGTTCGCTGGTGCCGCCCTCGTCGCGGTGGCTTTTGGCTGGGGCGCTAAACTGCTCAACGGGACGGGTTCGGAGTCCCAGGCCGATAAGAAGCGTGACCAGGAATTTGTGCGCCTGGAACCCACGGAGAAGTACGATGAGCTCCGTAGCTTGGGGACCTCTTCCGGGCCGCTCGTCTATACGGCGTTTGAGCGTAAGGGCCGCTTCATTCCTGCCACCGAGGCGCAGACGGCGCAGAACGTGCCGTACCCTATTCAGCAGCCCGGAATGGATAACTACGACCGCGCCGGCCTGTACGCGTTCTTGGCGTACTACTTCGCGTCGATGAATTACTTCTACCACACGGGCGATACGGAGCCTCTTTCTAAGGTCGCGGACCCGGAAAAAGTGCTACACCCCGAGATTCTTCGCCTGTACAGGGAGAAGCGCGGGTGGGTTATTTCGGCTGACAAGAATGTGCTGAGCGCCAACGTTGTTGATGATCTTGTTGCGGGTGAAAAGGCTAAAAATACGAGCCGAAATATCCTGGTGAGCACCCTGTACACGAATAAGGCTACGAACCTCGCGTTTTATGTTCAGGAGACGGGGGAGAAGCAGGATATTCACAAATATTTGAGGTACCTGGGGCGTTTCTCGTTGGCTGTGGAGCATCTGCGCGGGCAGTGGGTGATTGTCGTTGACCGCGACGGCTACAGCAACCGCAACACCTACGAGCCGATCTACCCGCAAGGATTCGGGCAGCTGTAGCTTTCAGAAAACCGAGGAAGTGCATCCGCAGGGGAAGTCGATATGAGGCTTCCCCTGCATCCGTTTAAATGTCTACAGAACCCGCAAAATGGCAAGGGTCGAAAGAAACCAATGAACGCGGGGTGAGAATAGTCAAGGCACAGCATAAAACCGCGCCGAACCAGTGAAAATATGCCGCCAACCCTCTAAAATAGAAAAGGAAAATTCCGAACAACAACCCCGCCCGGCATACCGCGCGGGAAAGCTAAGGAGCGAACTATGTCGCGTAAGCCCCTCATCGCAGGCAACTGGAAGATGAACCTCAACCACGCAGAGGCAGTCACCCTCGTCCAGAAGCTCGCATGGACCCTCGACGACGCAAACTTCAACTTCTCCGCAACCGAAGTAGCCGTCTTCCCGCCCTTCACCGACATCCGCTCCGTGCAGACCCTCGTCGAAGGCGACAAGCTGGACATCCTCTACGGCGGCCAGGACCTCTCCGTCCACGACTCCGGCGCATACACCGGCGAAATCTCCGGCGCATTCCTCTCCAAGCTCGGCGCAACCTTCGTGCTCGTCGGCCACTCCGAGCGCCGCACCTACCACCACGAAAGCGACGAGCTGTGCGCAGCAAAGGTCCAGGCAGCATACAAGCACGGCCTGACCCCCGTCCTCTGCGTCGGTGAGCCCCTCGAAATCCGCGAAGCAGGCACCCACGTCGAGTACACCCTCGAGCAGCTGCGCGGCTCCATCGCAGGTCTGACCGCAGAGCAGGCAGAAACCCTCGTCATCGCATACGAGCCCGTCTGGGCAATCGGCACCGGCAAGGTCGCAACCGCAGACGACGCACAGGAAATGTCCGCAGCAATCCGCGCAGAAATCGCTAAGCTCTACTCCGCAGACGTTGCAGAGAAGGTCCGCGTTCTCTACGGCGGCTCCGTCAAGTCCTCCTCCGCACCCTCCATCATGGGCAAGGAAGACGTGGACGGCGTGCTCGTCGGCGGCGCATCCCTGCAGGCTGACGAATTCGCAGCAATCGCACGCTTCGACGCATAAAACCCCGACGCACCACAGCGTCTCATAGCGTTACAGCGCCCGGCGGGTACCCACCCGACCGGGCGCTGAACCATTTAACCGCCACCGGAGATAGCGGTGGGTATAAGAGCCGGGGGTAAGAGCCGGGAGTAGGAGTCAGACGTAAGAGGCGGGGGAGAAGAGCCGGGCGCGTTCGCCCCTAACCGCAAAACCCACCCAGAATACGCCAACCCCGCGGTTCGCCCCGTACACTTAACGGCATGTTCAGCTTTGGTTTTTCCCTGGTCATCGCAGCCCTCGTCGGCATGATTCTCTACAGCTACCTGCGCAACCGCAAAGTGAGTGCCCCGCGCCTACCCGGCAATGACGGCGGCAACATCGGCTACGCGGGCGGCGCAGAATACCAGGAACCCTCGCCCGAATACCAGTACTTCGAGAGCCGCCGAGAAGCATTCCTCGACCAGCTCTACAGCCGCACCTCCTCACCGGAAATCCCCGTCACCCTCACCCTGCGCGACTGGGTAGACCAGGGCTTCTACGCTGAAGGAGGCGCCTACTGGGCTGCCGCGCAGCAGTTCACTTACTACCTCATCGACGGCGGGTACGTGCGCGCCTACGACACCGAAGGCGACGAACTCACCGCCCAGCGTGTACTCACCGACCGCCCCGCAGCCCTGCAGCTGACCCCCAGCGAATACCAGCGCCGCAGCAACCGCGCCGCGTAAAAAGCCGCCTCAACGTGACCGGACGGCGGCCGTAGCGTATAGTTAAAACCGTCTGTCTGCGCCCCGCAGCCCAGGCACCCCACCAGAAGACAACGAAGGAAGGTCCCCATGGACGTCATCATGAACGTACTCATGGTCATCATCGCCATCACCAGCGTGATCGCAGTGATGCTTGTGCTGCTCAACCGCGGTCAGGGCGGCGGCCTCTCCGACATGTTCGGCGGCGGTATGACCAACTCCCTGAACTCCTCCGGTATGGCATCAAAGAACCTGATCCGCCTGACCGTCACCGTGATCGTTATCTGGGTTATCGCAGTGGTCCTGTACGGCCTGGCAATGCGCTTCAACGGCCAGATTGTCGTCTAGCCAGAGCCTTATTAGAGCCTTCTAGACAGGGCACACGCCCACCCCATTGAGGGTGAGCGACAAGAGCCTCTCCCCGGCATTTCTCAACCGAGAATGCCGGGGATTTTTTATGCACCAAACGGCAATGACGAAAGCGGTAGCGGGGCGCGAATCTTTCCGGCATGATAGGACGTATACACCACATACGAAAGGCAAAGAAGCCATGAGCGCCTACACCCTCGACTACACGTACACCGCACCGTCAGCCCTCATCGACGGTGCCGACTCCCGCGCGCTCAGCCTCGCCACCAGCGGCGGCAGCACCCCCGAAGGTGCCGCCTCCCACCCGTACTTCTTCTCCGGGTTCCTCGAACGAGCGGACGTCTACGCCACCGCACTACTGGTCGTCGCCAGGGTCGCCCGCACCCGCTTCTACGTGCCGCCCAGCTCCCTCGCCGGAGCCCTACGCGCCGCAGACCCCGTCGTCACCAGCACCGCCGAAGGCCTACGCTTCGAATCGTTCAGCGCCTGCTGCGGAGTGTACGCGCGCCTTGACGTTGACTCCAGCGCACTCGACGCCAGCCACAGCGCCGTAGGTGTCACCAACGTAGACGTCAACCCGCCCCTGCGCGCCGCGCTCGCCTCCCTGCGGGCGGGGGAGCCCATCCACCTGAACGTTGGCGACGACGGGCTGCTCACCACCACCCTTGACGGCTCCGTCATGGAAGAAAAAGTGCCGCTGCCGATTCGCTGGCTCAAGGGCTTTGCAGAAACGCAGATGCTCTCATCCCGCATGAGCCCCGTGCACAGCCTGGACGCTGCCGCCGCCCGAACCTTCATCCACTCCCTGCCGCGTAACTCCAGCACCAAGGCGGTCCTGTGGGCAACCCGTGCCGTGCGTTCCCTGCGCCTCGCCACCCGCGCCACCGCCGGATCCGTATGCGTGGCGGGCCCCGAGCGTCTGCGCGTGCTTGAACCGCTCATCCGCCACATTCAGCGCCTGGACGCATACAGTGAGCCCGTGACCGCCGGTAACGCGCCCGTGCCCAGCGTGTGGGTGGCGCACCTGCCCGGCGCGCGCCTGAGCATTGGTCTGAGCCCCGAAAAGTCACGCGGGTTCTCCGGTGAGGGATCCGTGCTGCAGGCGCTGTCTAACCCGAACACCGCCCAGAACGCTGACATGCTCAGTGTGTTGCTTTCCTTCGAGCCGCGCATTGACGTGCCCGTCATGTCTGCCCGCGCAGGCCTGGATGAGGCGGCAACCCGCGATGCCCTCGCCCTGCTGGCTTCCTCTGGCCAGGTTGGTTTTGACGCGCATGCTGGCGAGTATTTCCACCGCCCGCTGCCCGTGCATCCGGAGGCGCTGACCGCCATGCACCCGCGCCTGGTCGGCGCGAAAAAGCTTGCCGACTCCGGCGCTATTGAGCGGGTCGGGGCGGGGGAGCACGGCACCGGCGAGTACAGTGTGCGCAGCGGCGCAAATACGTACACCGTGGTGCTGCCCGCCGACCCGTACGCCGTGGAGGGGTACCTCTGCTCCTGCCCCTGGTGGTTGAAGTACCGAGGCACCCGCGGCCCCTGCAAGCACGCGCTGGCGGTCAGCATTCTCTACCGCAAACACGCCGCCGGCTAGACACACCACGCACCGCACTAAAAGACGACGCCCCAAAAGCTCGCCTCAGCCTCTTCCCGAAAGACCACCATGAGCAAACGCCCCGAAACGCACACCTTCCCCGAAGGTGTCATCACCGAGCCGCTCCCCGGCGAAGTCATTTACCCGCTCACCAGGCAGCAGAAAACCTGGAGCGACATCATGCACTTCAACCGTAACCTCGCCAACATCCTGGCGGTCGGCGGTACCCTCGAACAGATTTACCGCCGCTGGCAGTACTTCGACATCACCACCACCCCATACGGCTCCCAGCTCGGTAAAAACACGCCCGGAACCGTCACGCAGGACCGCGTTAAAGCCTACGCAGAGTTCGGCTGGTTCACCGGAGGCGTTGCCATGCGCCTAGCTGAGCTCTACGGCGGGGCGCGCCTCGAACACAACGAGGAATACTACACCGCCCTCATCAACTGCGACCGCGAGCTGATCCTCCCGCTGCTGCGCGAGGACGAACAGCTCCGCGAAGAACTCATCTGGGGTATGCTCGCCATCGAAGGTAACAGGGACGTATCCCTCACTCAGCGCGACTCCTACAAGCCTGGACAGAAGGACAACAACCCCGGCTGGTCCTGCGCCCTCATCGAAGCCACCGAAACCGGGCTGATTAGCCGTGACCGCCTCATTGACGCGCTCCTGAGCTCCCTCATGAGCGACTTCCCGGCGTACCGGGTCGGCTGGTTCTCACGCCTGGTCACCGGACTCAAACTTACCGCAGAAGAAATCGCGGCACGTCAGAGCGAATTTCTGACGCTTTTCTCCTCGCCCATCGGCCCGAGCGTAACCCTTGGCGTGCAGCATATTCACCGCCTCTGGAGCACAAACCCGCAGGTGCTGGATGCTACCGCATTCGCCTACGCGGCACCCGCCGTATGCGCCGGAACCAAAGCAAACGCACTCAAAATCCTGACCATGCTCCAAGCACTGTACCGGGAGGGCACCCTAGACGCTGCCGCCTGCGAAGACGCTGTAGTCATGGCGCTCAGCCACACCCACGCGCAGGTGCAGGCTGCCGCCCTCAAACACCTCGAAGAATGGGTTCAGGCGGGTGTCGCAGACGATGCGAACGCCGAGACTATCGTGCTTGCCGAGCGTGCCCGCGAACTCTACCGCGACTACCGTTCCCAGCTCGATCCGCTGGTTGTGGCGCAGATTCAGGAAGAGGGCTCGCCGCTGCTCGAAGATGGGTACAGCCCGGAGAATAGCCGGGGGAGCGGTACGGAAGACACCGCCCTCACTAAAACTGCTGACATTGAGGCCGCCGCCGCGGAGGCGCTCGCCGCCTCCCGCGCCGTAATCCACCGGTACTGGGACACCCCCGTGCGCCCCGTTACCGCATCTGACGTGCAAGAACGTGCCCGTGCGCTCCTGCACCATCAGGTCGCGCCCTGCGCCACCCCCGACACGCTCAACGAAGCAGACCAGCCCGAAACGCACGCCGGATGCGAGCTGGAGCTGGAACTGCTCACCGCCTACCTGCTCAGCGCCGACGGCACCGCGCAGAGCCCCAAACTGCTCGAACAGCTTGTTCCCATCTGCCTGAAAAAGCTGAACCACTGGGGTCTGGAGTGGTTCGACATGCGCGCGCACATGACGGTTCTTGCCGCCGCCGGGAAGCTGCGTGAGCGCCCGAAGGCGTCGGAAATGACCCCGAAGGAAGACCCCGGCACGGTGCCGAACCTGCACTACATGTACTCCCGCCACGCCGCGTTCTTCAGCACCGGATTCAAGGACGCCCTCGGCGTGCTACAGAGCAGGCAGAGCTACACGCCGCTCGCCACCCCTGAACTGTTCGGCGGGTGGGTGCATCCGGATACCCTGGTGCGCCGGTACGCCAAGAACCTGGCTGATGGAGCCCCCATCCTGCGCCAGGATTTCACGGCGGCACTGTTGCGTGTGCGTGTGCCGGAGGTGTTGCCTCCGTACGCTACCGACGAGCAGCGGCAGGACGCACAGAGCCGCCGCGCTGAGGCGCTGACCCTGCTTGAAAGCCTCGAAGAGCAATACGTGAAGAACGCTGGGCAGGACGCTCCGCGCTCTGCTCCTACCCAGATTCGTGTGCTCCGCTCCACCCTCGACGGCACCCTCGCCACCGGGCGCATCAATCCATACCTGGAATCCATCACGGTATCCCAGCGGGAAACCAGCTGGGGCCTTCAGCTGAACGGGGTGGCGCACGGCGCTTCCACCCCCGAGCTGAACGCTTTCCGCGGCCTCGCCACCGCCCACCACGCCGAAGAAGGACAGTACGCCCTGCTCTACCCCTCGCGGGCAGAACCGTTGGCGTACTATTGCGCCGGCAGCAACTGGTACATCTTGGACCACTCCGCCTTTGACCGCGAACTCTACCTGGCCCTGGCGGCGCACCCCGGCGCGTGGGGTCCCGCATGCGCCTTCGTGTTTGCCGCGGGCTTCTCGGAGCAGCGCGTTGAGATTCGTTCCCTTGCCGTGGAAATCATGCACCGTGTGCTGGACGACCAGCTCAGCCTTGAGGACGCCACCGCAGGGTTCGTGAACTTTGTGCCGCTGGCGATGCTGAACCGTTGGGCGCTCGCCCTCACCGACTTCGCCCAGCTGGATGCACGCCGGGCGGTGCGCTTCTTCGTGCGCCTCATACCGCAGCTGGATACCGGGGCGAACTCGCTCGGTAAGCTGCTGGGCGCTTTCAGCCAGGCGTTGGCGACTCTCGACCCCGCCACCCGTGCGGAGCTCGTGGATGAGCCGCTGCGTGCCTGGTTGGGTACGCTGACCGGTTCTTCGCAGAAGGCGCGGTACGCCCGGAATATCCTCAAGCAGGTGCAAGGCTAACCGCCCCGCCCGCACCCGTTCAACGTTTCCGTTCAACTCTTCACAACCATTCACCATCAACTCCGAAAGCAGGTACCGATGACTGATACCGACCAGCCGCATAACGCAGGGGAGCGCACCCTTGAAGAGCGCCGCGCCGCCCTCAAAGCCCTCATGGCGGCAGAATCAACTGACGTGCAGGAATACCACGCCGTCATCACCGGCGCCACCGAGGAGGAGCGCGCATCCCTCGCCCGAACCCTCACCCCCAGGAGCGTGATCGGTAGCGACCACATTAACCGCACCCCGCTCGCCGCCTATGTTGCCGGGGCGCTCGTGCGCACCCCCGACGGCGACCCCTGGGAATACCACCGCTCCGCCGGCCGCGCCATGCGCACCCTGCTCTGGCGTGGGAGCCCGGACCAGCAGCTGATTGACGCGTTCCTGCTCGGCGCCACGGAACGCCCCGACGAGTGGATTCTGCGTTTCATTGAGGGGCTACCCAACTCATGGGCTCGTTCGAAGAAGATTTGGGAAACCTGCTACACGCTACTTCGCGCCCGTAACCTGAGCTGCGATGCTCCCGAATACCTGGTTCTTTTCCTGCACGAGGCCCTGCCCTGCGTGAAGAAGGGAAGCACCAGCAACCATGCCCAGCTCAAGACCTTCTTCACCCGCGACATGACCCTGCTCGACCAGGAATTCTGGGCGGTCTTCCGCACCGAAGGGGTGCTCTTCAAAGGCTACGGCAACTACATGGGCGAAAGCGCGGAACTCTGCCGCCTCATGGGCGAATACTTCGACATTCGCGACGAGATTCTGGACGCCCTGCTGCGCGGCCTGACCAGCGATTTCAGCGCCTTCAACTCGGCAGCGTTCCACTCCGTCTACACCGACTTGCAGCCCACCGACGCAGAAAACCGGGCTCGCCTCGGGCAGCTCATGGCTGTTCTCACCGCAGAGCCCAGCGCCTCCCTCGGATTCGCCCAGGCCATGCTGCAGAACGTCCTCAAAGCCTGCGCACCCGCCGCCCTGCAGAAGGCACCCGACCTGCAGCCCCTCGAACAGATCGACCTGGAACAGCTCATCGACGCACTCGGCGCGAACCTCTACCGCACCGAAAAGAAGATTCAGCGCGGCGCCCTGCGCCTGCTCAAGCTCATCGCCACCCAATACGCTGGTTTGAGCAAAGCCAAGCGCAAGAAGACGCAAACCGCCGAGCAGGTGGCGCTCGCCAACTATGTTGCTGACCGCGTCCTCGAAGCTTACGAGGTGCTGCCCCTGGAACTGCGCGGTGCCGCGGAAGCCTGCCTGCCCGAAGACCGCCTACCCCAGGCGGAAGAGGCGGAGGCGGCGGGCGCCTCCGTAGAGGTGCCGCCGGTGCTGCTACCCGGCGTTGAGCACCGAGAACCCGTCGCGTCCATCGCGGACTTGAATGAGTTCTGCACCCTCATTACTGAGGAATCGAACACCACCTCGGGTCGAATTACCGGGGACGAATCTCCCAGCACCCGGGGAGAGAACCTGGCGCGCCTTTACTGCTTTGCCGCGACCGCTCAGCTTGCACCGGTGGAACAGCAGCAGCTTCGTACCCTGCGTAAGATTGCCAGCGAATATTACTACAACAACGTCGCGTACATGCCTGCGCTGTGCGCCGTGTTGGAGGCTAACGCCGAGGCCGCGGGATACGAGTCGTGGGAGCTACCCGAGCTGACGCCGCTCCTGCAGTATTCCGACCGTAGTGAGATGGTTGCACGAGCCCGCCCGAGTAACGCGCTCCTGAGCAAGGAAGAGATGATACGTCTGACTATTCAGAATAAACACCATCTCTGGAATGCTGACTACAAGCCGTTGAAGGGATACCGCGACCTCTATGAGATCTTCCGTGAGCAGATGCGTGCCGTCGCCGCCGGGGGAGAGTACCACACGGAAGGACGCACGGTGCGTCTGCTGAGCGCCCCGCTACCCGCCCGTCAGCTGACCTACAGCGACTGGACTTATCGCACTGTTTCTGGCATGGATATGCCCTGGAGCGGCTTCAACCGTGGTCTCGACAATGAACGGGTCTGGGAATACCAGGAGGCCAGCAGGTCGGGTCATCTCCGCGAGGCAGGCTTCGAAAACTTTAACGTTGAGGAATTCGTGAAGTACCAGCCCATGTGGCAGGTCAAGGGCGACATCGTGGATACCGCAGATGAGGCGCGCGAGGCGCTGAGCCGTGCAACCGCCGGTATGAGCCCCGAGGAGTCCATCGCCTACGAGGCTCTTAACACGGTGTTTATTCCCTTCGTATATCTGCTGAATCTCGACAGGGTTGACAGCTGGCTGGGTGACTTCCTCCCGGCACTCACCGAGTGGTCCTCCTGGCTGCTTCAGAACAACCCGGACCTGCTCTCTGCATACTTCCTGTTCGCCGCTTCGCAGTGCATTGAGGAGAAGACCGTAACCCCCGTCCCCGTGCTCATGCGTGCGTTGAGGGAGTCCACCGTGCAGGTGGGCGCCCCGACCTGCACCCTGCTCGGTTATGTGGCGAGCGCGAAGAACCCTGAGTACCGTCTGGCGGCGGCAGAGGCCATTGCGGCACTCTTTGAGGCGGGCCTGCTGGATGCATCCACCTTCGCAGAGACCCTGAAGTGGGCTCTGGAGGACGGGATGGTCCTTGCGAACCGCCTGGTGGCGACCCTGCGTGAGGTGTCGGGTATCGGTGTTCTGGCGGGTTGGCGTGTGCTGCAGGTTCTGCGCCTGCTGCTGCCGATGGTTGGTGAACTGACGAAGGGCGGCGACTATGTGCGCCTGGCGGTGGAGCTTGCCGAACTGTACGGCACACCGGTTGAGATTCCCGCCGAGCTGGAGCCGAAAATGAAGGGCTCTACCGTGCTGGCGAAGAGCCTGCGCGCCCTGGCTGCGGTGACCCCGCGCGTGACTGAGGAGGCGCTTGCCGCCCGCGAAGCCGCGCTCGCCCTGCTGGGTGAGAACGGTGCCTAATACTGTGCCTGAAAGCGTGCATCCTGCGGCGCCTGCGTGGAGCGCCGAATACCTGCAGGAGTTCCTGTGGCGTATTGTGCCGGGTCGTTCCATGCGTTCTATGGATGATGAGGCGATTGCCGAATTCTTGAGGGAGCATCCGGAACACTGGGAAAAAATCTGGGCGCTGTTTACCGTGGAGGGCGCCATGCCCTCGAATGGTTTTGCGATCTGGTTTATTTATGATGCTCAGCTGACCATCTGCGGTCATGATTTGCTGGTGTATTTGGCGGAGCGTTTTCCGCAGTATCGCGCCCGGATTGAGGAGGAATGTGTTCATGCGTTGCTGCGTGATTATGCGCCGCAGAACGCCCGCGTTTTCTCACGTGCCTTTGAGGCTCTGACGGCGGTTCCGAAGGGGCTGCGCGGTGCTGAACGTAAGCAGGCTTTGGTGGGCCAGGCGCAATCCTATGCTCGGCACGGTGCGCTGATTCCGGCGTTGTTGGCTTCGCCGGTGGCGACCACGGCTGCTGTGGGTGCGCAGATGCTGCAGAGTGTTCTGCAGGTCTGCGCGCCGTCTGGCGGTTCTGCCCCTGCCGGTTTGCTACCGCTGACTGCTGGTGAGCTTCAAACCCTGGTGGCGGAGGCTCTACCTGCCGTCGCGCAGTTGCTGTTCCGGCGTGAGAAGAAGCTGATGACTGCCGGTTTGAAGGTGCTTGAGTTGAGTGTCCGGGCGGTGCCGGAACGTGCCGGGGAGGTGTCTGCATACGTGCAGGATGCTGTGGAGGTTCTTCCTCTGGAGCTCAAGGACCGCGCCCAGAAGCTGTGCCCTGGCACTGTGTCCAGCCAACCCGGCTCGATTCAGCCTAGTTCGATTCAACTCAGTTCGATTCAGCCCGCCTCAGATCAGCCGCCCCATAGCGTGCAGATCCCGGATGTCCCTGCCCTTGGACTCTCAGCCTCTGAGCTGAATAACGCCCTCAAAGCAACACCGCAGGCTGGGCGCGCCTCCGAAGCTACCCGGGATGCTATTCGCGACGACCGAGACTGTGAAGAGCTGCTGTTCGCCCTCTACCACCTCAACGAGAGGGAGCAGTCTGTCCGCCGCATCCCGGCGCTGCTGAGCTACCTGCATCGGGCGCATCAGGAGGGGCGAATCATTGAGCTCAGTCCCGCTTTTCAGAAGCATCTGCGCCGCTACCTGAGCCGTACCTGGCATGACGTTTGCGACCAATTGCGCTACCTCGCCTACCGGCTGCTGGTCCAGCATGTACACGCCGCAGACCCTGACCCGCAGACGGCACTTGCCGAGCACACGGGCCGTTTTCAGGGTGCTGATTTTCATTTCAGGGGGTACCCGCGCAAGGGTAGTGAATATTGGGCGTACCGTTCGCCCACGGCGCTATTCCACGAGCAGCTTCGTGTTGCGTTCGGGGATCAGCCCTATAGCAGTGAGGGTGCGGCTGGGCAGGGCTTTGCGCCTCTGCTGGCTGAGCCGCTGCCTGCGGTGGAGCGTTCTTTTGAGCGCACGGTGATTCGTTTCAAGTCGTACCGTGAGGCGTTTCCGAAGGTTCTGCACGGCGAGTATGAGGTGAATGATTCCACCTATGAGCTGTGGCAGGTGCCGGGGGAGGAGCTAGCCACGGAGCGGAGCACGTTCACGGCGGCGGCATACACGGTGGCTGGTGCCTGTGCGGAGTATCCGGGGCGTTCCCTGGAACATGCCGAGGTGCCGTCTGTTGCCCTGGTATGTGGCTGGTACGCCTGGGCGATGCGCCACAACCCGGACCTTCTGGCGGCGCAGTATAAGCCGCTGCTGAGCGTGTATCAGTTCTCTCGTCTCCACGGTTTTGAGGAGGTTCTGCAGGCGCTCGGTGCGGCGGAGCGTGCTCTGGGCATGCCGTCGTATAACTTCCTGGCGTGGGCTTCTGTGGTGCATGCCCCGGAGCGTCGCGCATTGACGGCGGAGACGATTGCAACCCTCATAGACCGCGGCAACTGGGATGCGCACCTTTTCGCCAGTGAACTTGAGTACCTTCTGGAACACGGCTGGTTTGGGGTGAATCGTCTGGTACAGACGTTGAACGATGCCGCTTCGCTGAGCCCTTTGGCGGGGTGGTCTGTCTTCCAGACGGTGCGCCAGATTCTTCCGTTAGTTCCACAGGTGAGGCAGGGCGCTCCCATTGTGAAGCTTGCGCTGGAGCTTGCCGAACTGTACGGCACGCCGGTTGAGATTCCCGCCGAACTGGAACCAAAGATGAAGGGCTCCACGGTGCTGGCGAAAAGCCTGCGCGCCCTGGCTGCGGTGGCCCCGCGTGTGACCGAGGAGGCGCTTGCCGCCCGAGAGGCCGCGCTCGCACTATTGGGCGAGTCCTAGCCTGAAAAACCTACCTGCTGGTGAGGCCACTTGCCCCTTAGCTAGAGCCTCACCGGCGGGTGGAAAACCCCAAGCATGCTTCGGTGACGAAACGGCTTGACCGCCGTCGCGGGGCGGGAGTACTCTATAGGTAATGGCGGATCATGAAGAGTCCTACTTTCTGAAATATCTTTTTCTTATATTTGTCGGATTCTTCGCTTCCCGCCATTTTTCTTTTAACCGCCGTTCCCACCGCGATGACGGGGCGCAGATGACTGGCGAGCCCCGAACGGAATGACGTAACCGCCTGTTGCCTCGCGAATACGCACCCTGCAGGTCACCGATGACCAAACGCAACGACAGCCCGCGCCCACGACGCTACGATAAGAACATAAACACACCACCGACGGTGACAGTCGGGTGAGACCAACGGAAAGGACGACCCGTGACCACTCCCTACGACGCATCCCCCTACCTGCAGGAATCACCCTACCTCAACGAGTCCGCATACCTTCACGGCGAAGCGCCCGAAGGCCTTAGCCCCCTCGTGCGCCTCATCCTGATGCGCCGCTACGGCGTGTACGTCTTCACCGACCTGTACGGCCCCTACTACCGTTCGAACTACTCGAGCATTAACGAGCGGCACCAGGCCGGCGTATTCGACACCGACCTGGGGCGAGTATCCGCCCTGAGCAATTGCGGCCTGACCCTCAGCGAGGAATCTCTCGCCCAGGCGCTGAAGGTCAGCACCAACGAATTTGCCCTGTTCTTGACCATCTGGTCCTACGAGTACGGGTACCGCCCCGGCCGCGTGTTCCGCCGCGACTTTGATCTGCGCGCCCTGACGCTCACCGAGGAGCAGCGCTACACCGAGCAGATCATGCACTACCTCTCCAACCCGTACTACAACCCGGACGGCACGGAGCGCATCGTTGGTGGCCTGCCCGAGAACTACGTGCCCTACGAGTGGCAGCAGCCGCTGAGCCGCACCAACCTCATCGGTATGGAACGCAATCGCCGCCACCTGCAGATGGTCAGCGGTGTGCAGAACGCCCTGATTATGGCGGGTGCCCTCTACCAGCAGCTGCTCGGTCAGCAGCAGGCGTACAACCAGACCGACCAGCGCGACCTCGTGGCGCTGCGCCGTTTCCTCGCCCAGCATGATGCGCTGCCGGCTGCCCGATCGGAGAACTCCAGCCGCGAGAACCGTGTGTTCATTGCCGCATGCCTGCACCCCGAAGACGCTGAGCGCCTGCGCACCATGAAGGAGGCGCTCGCCCTCGCCGCCGCCTACTCGCGTCTGCGTTTCAACGGCACGGTGGGCGACCTGAGCCTGAGCACCGCGCCGCGCCTGAAGCTGCGTCGCAACGAACGCACCCGCATCGCGCACCTGCTCAACCGCATCATTGAGGCTGACCCGGTCGGTGCCCGCTACGACAGCGCGCCCGCCGCTGAAATGTATAAGCGCCTCGTCAAGGCGATTCACCCCGGCGACTACCCGTCGCTGACCGCGCTGAGCCGCTGGGCTGACGACCTGTACCGCGGTGAGGTGTACAGCTTCGAGTCGCTGGTGGACCGCGCTTACGCCACCCGGGATGCGCAGAACGTGGCACGTCTGCTCTCCACCCGCCCCGGCGTGTTTGCGCGCCAGCTGGTGCGCGCCCTGACCGCTTTTGAGGCGCCGCGCTACGGCATCGACACCGCACCGAGCCCCGGCCAGCAGGTCATCTTTGACGCGTTCGCCGCCGTGGCGCCGCGCGTGTCCGCACCCATCCTGGTGCAGATCCGCAACCTGGTGACCCTGCAGCGCAACGCGCTCGCGAACCCTCCGAAGGAACGCCCCGCCAACCCGGTGGCGGTGCAGGAGGAGCAGGAGCTCGCTGACTACGCGCGCCGCAACCCGGAGGGCGTCGCGAGGGTTCAGAACATTATGCAGAACGCGGGCATCCCGAACCCGCTGGGGTCGTTCTTTGGCGATAATTCCGGCCCGGAGAACCCGATGCGTTCTATCCCGGTCGGTTCCGACCCCTCTACGAGCCAGCGTGAGGAGCGCCGCGCGGCGTCCGCTCAGAAGGCTCAGCCTGCCGCGCCGCAGCGCATGAACCTGTCCAAGACCGGTATCGCCACCATGATTCCGGCGCGCGAGTACAGCCCGGTCGTGTTGGACCTGCTGGAGCGCCTGGCTGAGATTGGTCTGTCCGGTCGCCTTGCCGAGACCAGCATCTACCTGCCCGAGCAGGTGGGCGATATGGTCATGCCGTTGAACACCCGCAGCGCCCGCCCCTCCCTGGACGGCATGGGCCGCTACAACACCTCCACGGTGCACCTGCCGCCCACCGGCGTGATTCGCCTCTTCTGCTTCTGGGATGAGGGCGTGGACATTGACCTGTCGCTGATGATGTTCGACGCCGAAGGCAACTACATGGACAAGATCAGCTATTGGTCGCAGACCGCGAAGAACAGCCAGGGCGCCATTTACGCGCACCACTCCGGTGACATTACGGACGGTACCGGCGGCGCCTGGGAGTACATCGACATTGAGGCGCGCAAGGCGCTCAAGGCGGAGGTGTGCTACCTCGTGCCGGTGGTGCAGCTGTACTCCGGCTTCGGGCAGACAAGTACCCTGGATGCGGTGAATGACCTGCAGGCGGGCTTCATGGCGGTGCCCGCTGTGGGTGTGGGTGAGGTGCATGAGGTGAGCCAGGTGCACACTAAGTTCGCCCTGCGCGCTGAGAGCCGCGGCGTGCTGCCGTTCATCGTGGACCTGCAGAACCGCGACCCGTACGACATTCCCGATGAGACTGACGCCATCGTGAAGGTGACGGATATTGGTCTTGCCCGCGGCATTAACGTGCTGCAGTCCGGCGCGAATATCACCGCTGTGCGTGAGCACTTCGACTGGGCGCGGCCCATGACGGTGCGCGAGTACCTGCACCTGACCGGTGCGAAGCTCGCCCCGACCGCTGAGGAGGCGCAGGAGGTGCTGGAGGCGACGGTTCCGTCGCTGGCGGCACTGTACGTGGGCTTCGAGGCGGATGAATCTTCGGAGGAGTACGAACCGCAGAGTCAGCGGTAGCGCGGCATAGCAAAAGGGTGGAGCCCCGGATAGCAACTATCCGGGGCCCCACCCTTTATCTCATGCAGTTCAGAACCAGAACCTTACGGGCGGTTCTCAGGAGCCAGCGACTCCTCAGTAGCAAAAATCAGGGTCTGCTTCTTACCGCGCGCACCCACCGCCGGGGTTTCCAGCAGCAGCTCCGCGTTCAGGTCCTCAGCGTCCAGCTTCGCGCCAGCCAGCAGGCGGCTGGTCGCATCCTGCTTATCCTCACCGGTGATGAGGAAGAAAATATGACGCGAATTATTGACGATCGGCAGGGTCACCGACACACGCTCAGCCGGAGGCTTCGGCGAATCAGAAACCATCACGGTCACAGCCTTACCGCCCTCAACCGGATCCTCCGGCAGACCGGTACCCAGCAGAACCTGCTTACGGCCCGGGAACAGGGACGCAATGTGGCCGTCCGGGCCCATGCCCAGCAGGGTGATGTCAAAGACCGGGGCGGGCCACTGGCCGCCACCACCGCAGCCTCCGCCGCCGCATCCGCAACCACCGGCGGATTCGGAAGCCTCAGCCGCCTCAGCGTCAAATTCGTCCAGGGTAGTCTCTTCGATGGACTGCTCGGGTGCGGAAGAACCGCAACCACCGCCACCGCAACCACAGCCGCCGGAACCGCCGTGCTCGTGACCTGCGCCGCCACCGTGACCGCCAGCCAGCGGCAGTTCGGTTGCGCCCTCGGGCATCTGCACGCTCACAGCCGGTGCGGAACCGGCGTAGTCGCGCATCTCAAAAGCGTAGTGCTCGGCGGCAGCCTCAAGGCCGGTGAAAATATCGGATGGGCCCATGCGGTGCACATTGCCCACGACCAGGCCGTGCGACAGCAGGGGAGCGAGCAGCGCCTCAATAGCCTGACCGTCATTACGTTCGGGGCTACGCTCGGGCACGTAACGCTCATCGGAGAACCAGAAGTGCACGCGCGACCAGTCAATATCCTTCACGCGCTCGTTCTCAGCCCACGCCTTCAGGGTGGCGATACCCATGGTGCCGCCGGTCAGCGAAATGTGGGCGATAGTGCGCTCAGAGAGCACGTGCTCAATGATGTCGAGGATGCGGGTCACCGCGTCCGCTGCGAGAGCTTCGCGGGTCGGGTGCGCCACCAGGACGGGGGTGGATGCGCCCATGTTCTGAATCTTAGGCATCGAAAACCTCCGGGTATTCTTCGAGGTCCAGCATATCTTCGGGCTGGCAGGTATCGTCCACGAGGGTTACGGTGCGCAGCGCCTGCTTCAGCACGTCACCGTAGGTGTCGTCCGGGTCCAGGCGGCGCAACTCCTCTGAGATGCACTCGGCGAGGGTACGCACCGGCAGCGCAATCTGCTGATCGGGCGCGTACGGGGTGGAGATGGTCGCCACGGAAATACCGGGGCGGAACATCGTCACGGAACCGTCTTCACGCTCAATGCTGACGCGGTACAGGCCGCGGTTTGCCGCGCCAATGGTGGCGAGGTGCACGGGTGCTTCAAGCTTCCAGCCGAGCCACGTACCGAGCAGCACCACGGACGGGGACTTGCTCGAACCCCACACAACCACGCGGCGCACGGGGGAGGAAGGCATCTGCTCCATGAGCGCTGCCAGCTGGGTGCGCCACAGGGTGAGGCGCGTCCATGCCAGGTCGGTGTCGCCTGCACGGAATACGTCGGTGAGCTTACGCAGCGCTTCCTTCGGGTCGTCGGCGCGTGCAGAGTCGGTAATGCGACGCTGCGCGATACGACCGATGGAGTGCTGTGCCGGGTTCTCGGGTACCGAGTGCGGCCACCAGACCACAATCGGGGAGTCCGGCAGCAGCAGACCGGAGATCAGTGCTTCGGTCGGGCGGGATGCGCTACCCCAGCCGCGCAGAACAATCATCTCGGATGCGCCGGTGTCGCCGCCGAGGTGGATTTCTGCATCCAGCTGGTCGGGGTCGAGCGGGTCGTGAGAGATGTGCACAATAATGCGGCTCGGGTGTTCGTGGGAGGCACGAATTGCGGCGCGCATTGCTTCGCGGGAGTGGCCCTTTTCCGCGAGAACAACGAGGGTGAGAACTCGTCCGCTGCTGAGGCTACCGTTGGCGGCAGTCAGGTGGCTCAGTTCCTTGTTGATAGCGGAAACGGTGGTGTTATGCAGGTGCGAGATCACGGGCGCCTCCAAGCGCGGTTGTCACGCTCAAGCATCTCGTGTGCTGAACGCGGACCCCACGAACCGGACTCGTAGGGTTCAGGCTTAATGCGGTTTTCTTCCCAGTACTCTTCGAAGGGGTCGAGGATCTTCCAGGAGAGCTCAACTTCTTCGTGGCGGGGGAACAGCGGCGGCTCGCCGAGCAGAACGTCCAGGATGAGACGCTCATAGGCTTCGGGGGACTCTTCGGTGAAGGAGTGACCGTAGCCGAAGTCCATGTTGACGTCACGGATTTCCATCTGGGTGCCGGGCACCTTCGCGGAGAATCGGATGGTCATGCCTTCGTCGGGCTGCACGCGGATGACGATGGCGTTCTGACCGACCTGCGGGTTTTCACGTTCGCCGAAGAGACGGTCGGAGGACTTCTTGAAGACCACGGCGATTTCGGTGACTCGGCGGCCCAGGCGCTTGCCGGCGCGCAGGTAGAAGGGGGTGCCTTCCCAGCGGCGGTTTGCGATGGAAACCTTCAGCGCTGCGAAGGTTTCGGTGCGGGAGTCTGCGGGGATGTCGTTCTCGTCGAAGAAGCCGTTGACGTGTTCGCCACCCTGGTAGCCTGCGGCGTACTGACCGAGCGCGAAGGAGTTCGGCAGGTCGTCGATGCGGACTGCTTCGAGGACCTTCGCCTTCTCGGCGCGCAGGTGCTTAGCGTCGAGGCTGAGGGGCTCTTCCATAGCGGTGAGGGCGAGCAGCTGCAGCAGGTGGTTCTGGATGACGTCGCGGGCCGCTCCCACGCCGTCGTAGTAGCCTGCGCGGGAGCCGATGCCGATGTCTTCAGCCATGGTGATCTGGACGTGATCCACGTAGTGGGAGTTCCAGAGGGGCTCGAACATCTGGTTGGAGAAACGCATCGCCAGGATGTTCTGAACGGTTTCCTTGCCTAGGTAGTGGTCGATGCGGAACACGGCGTCGGGCGGGAAGACTGCCTCCACGATGGAGTTCAGCTCGCGTGCGCTCTCAAGGTTGTGGCCGAAGGGCTTCTCAATGACCACGCGGCGCCAACCGTCGACAGGGTTGACGGTGTCGTTATCGCGCGATGCGAGGTCGTGTTCGGCGAGCTTGGTGAGGACCTGCTCGAATGCCTTCGGGGGAATCGACAGGTAGAAGGCGTGGTTGCCGTGAGCGCCACGCTCGTCGAGTTCAGCGAGGGTGTTCTTGAGCTTTTCGAAGGCTGCGTCGTCGTTGAAGGCACCTTCAACGAATCGCATGCCCTGCTGGAACTGGTTCCATACGTCCTCGCGGAAGGGGGTGCGGGCGTTTGCCTCAACAGATTCACGCACGTAGGAGCGGAAGTCGTCATCGCTCCAGGGGCGGCGGCCGAAGCCGACAAGGCCGAAGCTCGGCGGGAGCAAACCGCGGTTCATGAGGTCATACACTGCCGGAAGCAGCTTCTTGCGGGCCAGGTCACCGGTTACGCCAAAGAAGACGAGCGCGGACGGCCCCGCAATGCGGGTAATGCGGCGGTCGCGAGTGTCCCTGAGGGGGTTCGCTTCATGACCGATAGTCACAATATATTCCTTTGATTGCCTTGGTTGGTTCGTGCGGCGCGCGGTTCGTACCTTGTCGCGCGGAGGCGATGCCGCATTCTGGAAGGTGTGTCCCTGTATTGTACCGGTTTTTGACGGAATGATATGAGGGGCACCTAACCCGCCGAGATTCCCCGGGGTGGCCTGAGTGGTGAAGCTCGGGCGGGAACCCTGACGAAAATCTCGGCGGATTAGGGCGCGGTGCCGCGGTGCGCATCGGGCGGTGCACACCGACAGCGGTTAGTGCCGCGCTATAGTTCGGCGGCTACTAGCGGCTACTTGGCCTGCTCGAGTGCCTCGCGGACGGTCTGCAGCAGCTCTTCCCAGGAGACGTCGAACTTGGACAGGCCCTCAACCTCGAGCTTCTCCACGACCTCCGGGTAGGAGACGTGAGCGGAGATAGCGTCCAGAACCTCGTTGGACTCGGAGTAGTTCGGAACGATGGTGTTGCCGGTGACCTCTCCGTGGTCGGCAACAGCGTTCAGGGTTGCCTCAGGCATGGTGTTCACGGTGTTGGGTGCAACCAGGCCGGTCACGTACAGGGTGTCGGGCAGTGCGGGGTCCTTCACGCCGGTGGATGCCCACAGTGGGCGCTGTACGTTCGCGCCGTGTGCCTGCAGACGTGCCCAACGCTCGGAGGAGAACATTTCCTCGAATACCTCGTAGGCGAGGCGTGCGTTTGCCAGGCCTGCCTTGCCCTTGAGCTGTACAGCGTCGCCACCGGCAGCTTCGAGGCGTGCATCGATTTCGGTGTCTACGCGGGAGACGAAGAAGGATGCGACCGAGTGGATGGTGGACAGGTCCTTGCCGTTCTCCAGTGCCTGCTCCAGGCCGAGCATGTAGGCGTTGATGACCTCGCGGTAGCGGGTCAGGGAGAAGATCAGGGTCACGTTCACGCTGATGCCAGCTGCCAGGGTTTCTGCGATGGGGCGCAGACCTTCCTGGGTTGCGGGGATCTTGATCATGACATTTTCGCGGCCCACGCGCTCGTAGAGTTCACGTGCCATCTTGGCGGTGCCTTCGGCGTCGCGTGCCAGGCGGGGGTCAACCTCGATGGAGACGCGGCCGTCAAAACCGTTGGATGCCTTGTAGACGGGTGCGAATACGTCGCAGGCGTTGCGCACGTCGTCGCAGGTTGCGGCGAACACTGCCTCTTCAACGCTTGCACCGGCGACAGCAAGCTCACGCATCTGCTCGGCGTATGCGGCACCCTTGGAGAGCGCACCAGCGAAGATGGTGGGGTTGGTGGTCACGCCGACAACGTTGTGGGTCTTGATGAGTTCGGCGAGGTTGCCGCTGGTCAGACGCTCGCGGGAGAGGTCGTCAAGCCAGATGGAGACGCCGGCGTCGGAAAGCTTCTGAGTGGACTCAGACATGTGAAAACCTTCGATTCTTTGTCGAGATTGAAATATCGAAATTGAAAATTGAGATATCAGTGAAATCTTCTGGGCGGCGGTAGGCTCCGGCTGAGTGGTCAGCCGGAGCCTACCCGTTGCGCCTGCACCCCACCCGTACAGAGGCGTCCGTACAGAGGAGCCCGCACAGGAGGGGGCGCAGTGTGCGCGGCAGTTACCGCGGCGTTGTTACTGCTTACTTAGCGGCGTCGATGGATTCCTTAGCGGCAGCCACGACAGCCTCCGCGGTCACACCGAATTCGCGGTACAGGGTCTTCGCATCGGCGGATGCACCGAAGTGCTCGATGGACACGGCGCGGCCGGCGGTGCCGAGCAGGTCGTACCAGCTCATTGCCAGGCCAGCCTCGACGGAGACGCGGGCTGCAACCGAGGAGGGCAGGACCGACTCGCGGTACTCTGCGTCCTGCTCAGCGAACCACTCGCGCGACGGCATGGAGACCACGCGAGCCGCGATGCCCTGCTCTGCGAGGGTTGCGCGAGCCTGAACGGCGAGCTCAACCTCGGAGCCGGTAGCGATCAGGATGACGTCCGGGGTGCCCTCGGTGTCAGCCATGATGTAGCCGCCGCGTGCGGTGCCCTCAGCGGAAGCGAACTTCTCACCCTCAGCGTCCGCGTGCACGTCTTCACGAGCCCAGACGGGCAGGTTCTGGCGGGAGAGCACGAGGCCTGCGGGGCGGTCGGACTTCTCCAGGATGGTGCGCCATGCGACGGCGGTCTCGTTTGCGTCCGCGGGGCGAACCACGTCGAAGCCGGGGATAGCGCGCAGCGAGGAGAGGTGCTCGATCGGCTGGTGGGTGGGGCCGTCCTCGCCCACGCCGATGGAGTCGTGGGTCCACACGTACAGCGCGGGAACGCCCATCAGTGCGGAGAGGCGGACAGCCGGGCGCTGGTAGTCGGAGAACACGAAGAAGGTGCCCGAGAACGCACGGGTGGGGGAGGAGAGCACAATACCGTTCACGATGGCTGCGGCAGCCTGCTCACGGATACCGAAGTGCAGAACGCGGCCGTAGGGGTTGCCGGTCCAGTCTTCGGTGGTGCGCGATGCCGGGTTGAAGGACTCTGCACCCTTGATGGTGGTCAGGTTCGAGCCGGCGAGGTCAGCGGAGCCGCCCCACAGTTCGGGGAAGGTGTCAGCAATAGCGTTAATGACGGTGCCGGATGCCGCGCGGGTTGCCACGGAGGTGCCAGCCTCGAACACGGGGAAAGCAGCCTTGTAGTCTGCGGGCAGTTCGCCCGCGACGAGGCGCTTGTACAGTTCGGCGCGCTCGGGGTTTGCCTTAGCCCATGCCTCGAACTTCTCGTCCCATGCCTTGTGTGCCGCAGCGCCGCGCTCAACGAGCTGGCGGGTGTGTGCCAGCACGTTCTCCTCGATGAAGAAGCTCTTGGCGGGGTCGAAGCCGAGCAGTTCCTTGGTTGCGGCGACCTCTTCAGCACCGAGCTTGGAGCCGTGCACTGCGCCGGTGTTCTGCTTGGTGGGTGCAGGGTAGCCGATGATGGTGCGTAGCTCAATGAAGGAGGGCTTGTCGGTGACAGCCTTCGCACGCTCAATAGCGGCGTACAGTTCTGCGACGTCCTCAACGTAGTCGCCGGTGCGGGTCCAGTCCACGCGCTGAACATCCCAGCCGTAGGACTCGTAGCGCTTTGCTACGTCCTCGGTGAAGGCAACGTCGGTGTCTTCCTCAATGGAGATGTGGTTGCGGTCCCAGACGACGATCAGATTGCCGAGCTCCTGGTGACCTGCGAGCGCGCACGCCTCGGCGGTGACGCCTTCCTGCACGTCACCTTCGGAGGCGATGACGTAGACGTGGTGGTCGAAGGGGGAGGTGCCCGGTGCTGCTTCGGGGTCGAACATGCCGCGCATACGGCGCTGTGCGTAGGCGAAACCAACGGCGGATGCCAGGCCCTGGCCGAGCGGGCCGGTGGTGATTTCTACACCCTTGGTGTGCTTGTATTCGGGGTGGCCGGGGGTGAGGGCACCCCAGGTGCGCAGGGCTTCCAGGTCCTTCATTTCCAAGCCGTAGCCACCGAGGAACAGCTGAGTGTACAGGGTGAGGGAGGTGTGGCCGGGGGACAGGATGAAGCGGTCACGGCCTTCCCAGCGGTCGTCGGAGGGATCCTGGTTCATGACCTTCTGGAAGAGCAGGTAGGCGACCGGCGCCAGGCTCATTGCGGTACCGGGGTGGCCGGATCCGACCTTCTCTACGGCGTCAGCGGCGAGGATACGTGCGGTATCTACGGCGCGCTGGTCGGTTTCTGTCCACTGGAAGTTCTCTGCCACGTGGGTGTCCTTTCACAACGTGAGTGGATGCGCCAGCAGGCTTGTGCTAGCGCGCTGTCCGTCGGGTGTAACGTGCCTTCCGGGGTGCTTATTCCCGCGCCGGTAGGTGACGGGGTAGGTACCAGGGTAGGTGCGGGGCACACGGGGTGCTGTGTGCGGGGCGTCCGGAGAGTTGTTTCGACCCTTTCGTTTTAACAGGATAGTTCACTGGGCGGCAGTATCCGGTGTGTGAATGCAGACATTCACAGGGTGATACGCGGCTGAGATGGAGAAAAAGCGACGGCACAACGCGGGCTCCGCGGATTTCACGGTGAACGTTTGAGCTGTGTTTCTGAGCTATGCGCTGAATATTGTTCAGTAACGTAACAATTTTTGTGTAAGTGGTGAAGCTCATGTTAAGGTTGAGCAGGAAGGTTGCGGACCGAAACAGTGGTTGGGTCGGTCTGCATCTCGGTGATTGAAGCCCCTCCTCCGCGTGGGAACTGATGATTATCTTGCTGTGGTGGCGAGATATAAGGTTCTGGAGAAGGGTGCTATCTTTTAGTCTCTGACTGTGCACACTGTGTGTGGTTGAGGCTAAAGGTTTGTGTTAAATAAATGGGCGCCGGATATGGTCGGAAACATATCCGGCGCCCGCCTTTTAACTTTCGGTTGCTTTAGCTGTATGCGCGAAAAGCGCTACCACCTGCCAGGTTGCTACTAGTCAGACCACTTGAACTTGCGCGAGGCAATAAACCCAATGACCACGGTCCACACGATGATTACCCAGTGCGGTTCGGCGAGCCACTGATGCTGAATGAAGTTGCCGCGCAACGCATCGCCCAGAGCCGCTGAGGGGGACCACGCCACAACCCCGGCGTACCAGTCCGGGAAGGACTTCAGCGGGAACACCACGCCGCCGGCGCCGGCAAGAATCACCCAGGCGATATTCACGATGGCGAGGGTCGCCTCTGCACGCACCGTACCGGCGATGAGCAGACCCAGCGCCGTAAACGCGCCGGCACCCATGAGCATCGTGATGATGGAGCGCGAGACGGCGATAGCGTCCGGACGCCAGCCCAGACCGTAGCCGAGCACCGCAACCAGCGTGAACTGAATCGCCACGACCACCAGCACCGCAATGCACTTGCCCATAATCAGACCGTTGCGGCCCAGGGGAGTGGTCGCCAGGAATCGCAGCACACCGTAGCGGCGATCAAAACCGGTGGCAATGCCCTGACCGGACAACGCCGTAGAAATCACGCAGAGCGCCAGAACGCCGGGGACCGCCGCATCCATGCGGGACACGCCGACCGAGTTTGCGTACTCATCAATCAGGCCGGTAAAACGCAGGGCGATAAGCGCCATGACGGGAAAAATAATGTTCAGCATCAGCTGCTCGCCGTTGCGGAGCATCGCCATGGTCTCGTAGCGGCCCTGCTCGATGACGCGCACGAGCGGGTAGTTTGCGCGCGGGGGAATGTACTCCTCATCTTCGTCAATGGAAGAGACCTTGGGGCGGGTGTTTACGGCGCGTTCTTCCATTTGGCGTTCTTCCGCCCGGTTCTCTTCCGCCTGAAGTTCTGCTCGCTCGTTGTCGGCACGTGAGGTGTTGCTGCGTGCGGTGTTGCTCATCGGATATCACGTCCTGAAATGTCGAGGAAGACATCCTCAAGAGTCTTCGGTTCCATGGTCAGAGAAATGGGCATGAGGTAACGCTCGGCAAGAGCGGAGGTGAACGCCGCCAGGTGCTCGGGGCGCAGCGTACCGACCAGCTCGTACTCGCCGGGCACGGAGGGCGCGCCGTCGCAAGCCGGGGTGTAGGGCGTCTTTTCGATGAGCTTCACGCCGGCGCGCAGATGCGCGGGCAGTAGTTGCTCGCGGGTGGGGGTGGGCGCATCCAGGGTGTAGCGCAGGCGGTTCGTGCCGTCGCTGGCAATGAGCTCGGAGACGGTGCCTTCCTGAACCGTGGTGCCGTTTTCAATGATGTAGACGTAATCGGCGAGCTTCTGAGCGTCGTCAATCAGGTGCGTGGTGAGCACGATGGCGGTTCCGAGTTCACGCTGTTCACGAATAATGTCGAAGACAACGTTGCGGGATTGAGGGTCGAGGCCCGCGGAGGGCTCGTCAAGGAAGAGCACGTCCGGGCGGCCGATGAGGGCGGCGGCAAGGGAGACTCGCTGCTTCTGACCACCCGAGAGACGGCGAATCGTGGTGCCGTTAAAAGCGTCAATGCCGAGGCGTTCTGCGAGCTCTTCGACCGGGTACGGGTCGGTGTACATGGTCGAGATGTGCTCGAGCAGCGGAATGGGATGCATAGCGTTGGGTAGGCCGCCATCCTGGAGCATAATGCCGACCTTGGCGCGTAGCTCCGGGTCCGCCTGCAGCGGGTTTTCGCCGAGGAGGCGCACGGTACCGCGGGTGGGCTTGAGCAGGCCCTGGGCGCAGGCGAGGGTCGTGGTTTTGCCGGCGCCATTAGCACCGAGCAGGACGACTACTTCACCGGGGAAGACGCGCAGGTTGACCTTGTTGACGGCGCGGTAGAGCCCGCTGGCGGTGAGCCGTTCGGGGTATTTGGTGCGGAAGGCGCGTGAGGGCTTGAACTCTTTGATGAGGTCTTTAATGCTAAGCGCTGGTTCTTCTGCGATGATGCGTCGTCGTGCGGTGGGGGAGGCGCTGGGCTCCGTGTGGTGCTCAGTGCGCGCCGTTGGTGCGGCGGATGCACGCCCCGGGTGGTCCTGCTGGCCCGCGGTGGTGGTCTCCATAGACAGTCACTTTCGATTTTTTCGATGAATGAGCGTGTGTGCACCTTTCATCTTATGCCCTAACTCACGTTTAAGGCACACCCGTTACGACTCAAATGTTCACCTTCAGGTTGAAAAGTTATCAAGTAGGGGTACCTAACTAGCCAAAGAAAAAGTAATTAGGACATACTTTATTTGTGTATTCCGTGAACAAGACCTCTCAGCGCGCCTCAACGAACGAGGCGCAGACCCGAAACGGCACCCGAACCGCCGCCTCGGGCTCTACTGGTGCTTCCAGCACAAAGTCCTCCGCGGCACGCACATCCAAGCGCAAAGCCGAGGCAGAAGAACGCACGAGGGACCGCGTTCTCCGCGAAGTTCTCAACAACGGCCCCGTATCCGCAGCAACCCTCGGTGAGCTCCTCAGCCTCACCCCCGCAGCGGTACGCCGCCACCTCGACGCCCTCGAATCCAACAACATGATCGAGGTCGCGCCCATCAAAAAGCACGGCGCCGGAGCCGGACGACCCGCCCGCCGCTACGTAATCGCCCCCCAGGGCCACGAACGCCTCGGCAACGACTACCTCATCATCGCCCGCGACGCCCTGCAAATGCTCCGCGACACGGTCGGACAGGAAGCCCTCGAAGCTTTCGCCTCCGCCCGCGCCGCAGAAATGGAAGCCCGCTACCGACCCGTCGTAGAAGCCGCCGGAGACGACGTAGCAGCCCGAGCGCAGGCGCTCGCAGAAGCCATGAGCAAGGACGGCTTCGTGGCGACAGCTCAGGTCACCGCGCCTCCTGCAGGACGAACTGTTCCCGAACACTTTCTCGCGAGCATTCAACTGTGCCAGGGCCACTGCCCGGTACGCGACCTCGCCGGCGACTTCCAGGTGTTCTGCGAACAGGAAACCGGGATTATTTCCGACCTGCTCGGCGTTGATGTGCGTAGGCTCTCGACCATGGCTTCGGGCGCTCACGTGTGTACCACGCACGTGCCCCTGAACCGCGTCACCGCCGAGAGCGAGAAGAACGCCGAGGAATCCGCAGAGAAACCTTCCGCGTAACGCTCACAGCAGTACCCGGCGGCACGCCCCTGACGAACCCGTAAGGGGCGCGACCCGCACGCTGAAACCCGCCCACACCACGCACCGCTACGCGTCGTGGTTGAGCGCGGCATCAGCCCCTAAACTACCGCGCCTGCAACCGGCAGGTGACGGAGAGAAATGTAATAACCATCGAAGAAAGGCCGTAATGACTGAGAAAGTTGGGCAGAACGCCAACGACACCGTCATTTCAGAGATCCTGGAGATGAACCCCGAACTCGAGGGCATTGGTAACTACGAGTACGGTTGGGCAGACTCCGACGCAGCAGGCCAGGTAGCAAAGCGCGGCCTGGACGAGGACGTCGTGCGCGACATCTCTGCAAAGAAGAACGAACCCCAGTGGATGCTGGACATGCGTCTGAAGGCGCTGAAGTTCTTCGAGCGTAAGCCCATGCCCACCTGGGGTGCGGATCTTTCCGAAATCGACTTCGACAACATCAAGTACTTCGTGCGTTCGACCGAGGGTCAGGCGGCTTCTTGGGATGAACTGCCCGAGGACATCCGCACCACCTACGAGCGTCTGGGCATTCCCGAGGCGGAGCGTAACTCGCTCGTCGCGGGTGTGGCTGCACAGTACGAGTCCGAGGTTGTGTACCACCAGATCCGTGAGGACCTGGAGAAGCAGGGCGTGATCTTCGTCGACACCGACACCGGTCTGCGCGAATACCCCGAACTGTTCAAGGAATACTTCGGCTCCATCATCCCGATTGGTGACAACAAGTTCTCCGCACTGAACACCGCTGTGTGGTCCGGTGGCTCCTTCGTGTATGTTCCCCCGGGAGTTCACGTGGAGATTCCTCTGCAGGCGTACTTCCGTATTAACACTGAGAACATGGGTCAGTTCGAGCGCACCCTGATCATCGCTGACGAGGGCTCCTACGTTCACTACATTGAGGGTTGCACCGCCCCCATCTACAAGTCCGACTCCCTGCACTCCGCAGTGGTTGAGATTGTGCTGAAGAAGAACGCACGCGTTCGCTACACCACCATCCAGAACTGGTCGAACAACGTCTACAACCTGGTGACCAAGCGTGCGGTTGCGCACGAGGGCGCCACCATGGAATGGGTGGACGGCAACATCGGTTCGAAGGTCACCCAGAAGTACCCGGCTGTTTACATGGTCGGCGAGCACGCTAAGGGTGAGACCCTGTCCATCGCATTCGCGGGTGAGGGTCAGCACCAGGACACCGGCTCGAAGATGGTTCACATTGCACCGAACACCTCCTCGACCATTGTGTCCAAGTCCGTGGCACGTAACGGCGGCCGTAGCGCATACCGCGGCCTGGTTCAGGTTCGTGAGGGCGCTAAGCACTCCAAGTCCTCCGTGGTCTGTGACGCACTGCTGGTGGACACCATTTCCCGCTCCGACACCTACCCCTACGTGGATGTCCGCGAGGACGATGTGACCATGGGTCACGAGGCGACCGTTTCCCGCGTCTCCGAGGACCAGCTGTTCTACCTGATGCAGCGCGGCCTGAGCGAAGAAGAAGCAATGGCGATGATCGTCCGCGGCTTCGTTGAGCCTATCGCCCGCGAGCTGCCGATGGAGTACGCACTCGAACTGAACCGCCTGATCGAACTTCAGATGGAAGGATCTGTGGGCTAATGCCGACCAACGAAGAAACCCTGGGTTACCACTCCCCGATCATCCCCGGCATGGACCAGGAGGGCGAGAAGCTCGCCACCGAGTTCGCCCACGATGACACCCTGTACCGTGCCACCGAGGCACACCACCAGGGCTCCAACCCGAACAACGTCCAGAAGGTACTCGAAGCATCCCGTGCAGAGCGTAAGACCTCCTACAATGTGGAGGACTTCGCGCCCCTGACCGGTCGTGAAGAGGACTGGCGCTTCACCCCGCTGAAGCGTCTGGGTGGCCTGCACCTGGAGAAGCTGACCGGCACCGCACCGGCACCGCAGATCACTGCACCCGAGCAGGTTCAGGTTGAGACCGTCTCCCGCGAGGATGCACGCATCGGCTCCGCAGGTATCCCCGAGGACCGCGTGGCAGCGAACGCGTGGTCCAGCTTCACCGAAGCAACCGTGGTGACCATCCCCGCCGAAGCTGAACTGGCTGAGCACGTGGAAATCGACATCACCGGCACCGGCAACGAGGCTGCCGCACAGCACATCGTGATTGAGGCTAAGCCCTTCTCGAAGGCTGTCGTGGTTCTGCGCCACACCGGCTCCACCATCCTGGCACAGAACGTTGAGTTCGTGGTGAACGACGAGGCTGAGCTGAACGTTGTTTCCGTGCAGCAGTGGGCTGACGACGCAATCCACGCTTCCGCACACTACGCTAAGCTGGGCCGCAACGCACGCTTCAAGCACGTTGTGGTGTCCCTCGGCGGCGACCTGGTGCGCGTGACCCCCTCCACCAAGTTCACCGCTCCCGGCGCTGAGACTGAAATGTACGGCCTGTACTTCGTAGACGCAGGTCAGCACATTGAGTCCCGCCTGTTCGTGGACCACTCCGTACCCAACTGCAAGTCCCGCGTGACCTACAAGGGCGCGCTGCAGGGTAAGGGTGCGCACTCCGTATGGGTTGGTGACGTTCTGATTGGTAAGGATGCAGAAGGCACCGACACCTACGAGCTGAACCGTAACCTGCTGCTGGAAGTTGGCCCCCGCGCCGACTCCGTGCCGAACCTGGAGATTGAGACCGGCCTGATTGAGGGCGCCGGCCACGCATCCACTACCGGCCAGCTCGATGAGCAGCACCTGTGGTACCTGCAGGCTCGCGGTATTCCGGAGGCTGAGGCACGCCGTCTGGTCGTGCGCGGCTTCCTGAATGAGATCATTCAGCAGATTCGTGTTCCCGAACTTGAAGAGCAGCTCACCGAGGCCCTTGAGGCAGAGCTCGCCCTCAGCAACAACTAAGCTTTACCAGGAGAAATCAATGTCTACTCTTGAAATCAAGGACCTTCACGTCTCGGTTATCCTCGACGATGAAACCACCAAGCCCATCCTGAAGGGCGTTAACCTGACCATCAACTCGGGCGAGATTCACGCAATCATGGGCCCGAACGGTTCCGGTAAGTCCACTCTGGCTTCCACCATTGCTGGCCACCCCAAGTACCAGGTTGATTCCGGTCAGATCCTGCTCGATGGTGAGGACATCACCGAGATGAGCGTGGACGAGCGTGCACGCGCAGGCCTGTTCCTGGCTATGCAGTACCCGGTTGAGATCCCCGGTGTGACCATGTCTAACTTCCTGCGTTCCGCTAAGACCGCTGTGGACGGCAAGGCTCCCTCCCTGCGTACCTGGACTAAGGACGTTAAGGAAGCCATGAAGAACCTGGAGATTGACCCCGCGTTCATCGCACGTAACGTGAACGAGGGCTTCTCCGGTGGTGAGAAGAAGCGCCACGAGATCCTTCAGCTGGAGCTGCTCAAGCCCAAGTTCGGCATCCTGGACGAGACCGACTCCGGTCTGGACGTTGACGCACTGAAGATCGTGTCTGAGGGCGTGAACCGTGCGCACGAGGCTAACGACATGGGCGTCATGCTGATTACCCACTACACCCGCATCCTGCGCTACATCAAGCCGCAGTTCGTGCACGTGTTCGTGGACGGCAAGATGGTTGACCAGGGCGGCCCCGAGCTGGCTGACCGCCTGGAAGAAGAGGGCTACGTTTCTTACGTGGGTAAGAAGTAAGCTTCTTCTCCTACCGGATTCTGACAGAAAGATAGGACTATGACTGAGACTGTGCAGGGTCGTGTTCCTCAGGAAGAGATTGAGGAAGCCCTCAAGGAGGTCATTGACCCGGAGCTCGGCGTCAATATTGTTGACCTCGGTCTGCTCTACGGTCTGCGCTGGGATGAGGATGGAACCCTCATTCTGGACCTGACTCTGACCACCGCAGCCTGCCCGCTGCAGGAGGTTATTGAGGAGCAGGTTCAGAGCAACCTGGATAACCTGGTTGATTCTTGGCGTGTGAACTGGGTTTGGATGCCGCCGTGGGGTCCGGAGCGTATTACTGAGGACGGCCGCGATATGATGCGCGCGCTGGGCTTCAACATCTAAGCTCCTGACTCGCAGATAAGGTACCCGCCCGGTGCCGAAGGTATATACCTTCCGCACCGGGCGGGTATTTTGTGTCTTATGGGTTTTGCGCCTACCTAGTCGTCCAGGTGCAGCAGCTTCAGCGAGTATTCGTACTTGATCATCAGGGTCGAGCGGGTCGGCTCCGGCAGCAGAGCCAGACGGCGCGGGTCAGTATTATCCGCGACATCGGCAAGCTTCACCAGGCGAGCCAAATCATTCACACGCACCCTACCCAGGTACGCCTCGTAGGATTCGCCGGGGCGGCGGGTCAAGGCATCAATCGCATCCACAATACGCGCCGAGAAGTAACGGGCCAGATATGCGAGGGAAACGCCGGTATCCTCCACCGTGTCGTGCAGCAACGCCACAATCTGAGCCTCAGTCTTCAGTTCCTCCAAAGACGAATCGGGATGAGTGGCGGCAGCCATTTCAGACACAAGCTTACGTGCCCCAAGAGCCACACGGCGAGGGTGGGAGATGTAGGGCCAGCCGTTACGATCAGTCTGCCCCTCATGCGCCTTGTCAGCGATGCTGTCTGCCAGGCGAACCATCTCTTTGTAGTAGTTATTCGACATGAGAACCTCCGTTGGTTTAGACTCCTGCGAGTTGACGGCACCCGCGACCGTGCCGGTACGTTGCGCTAAGCCGATACGGAACGGTAGCTGGTACCAACACTCTACGCCAGCTGTGGGGCGGCGGTGGCGGAACTCGCCCAAAACACCCTTAATACGTCAAATATGACGCGTAGAAGAAGAACACAGGGCGTTTTTCCTTCTGAACTTGTGGGTTTGGTGCCCTTTCTGCCGTGTATCTGCGGTTGGTAACAGGCATTCAGGAGGCGCCCGCCACCTCCACGAAAGTGTCCTCCGAACCCTTTTGCACCGCCCGGTGTAACTCGCCCAAAATCTCATATGGTGGCAAAAAATTTCTGTCTTTTTCTGGCGAAAATCGGTGCGCAAACCGCCCAACACAAAGGCAGTTTAAGCGTGTTTAGCACACACCGATACACACTCATCAAACGAAAAAAATGCTCGCCCTCCGTGCCCTGCTAAAACCTTCAAAAACCCGTATTTTTGCGCGAAAATACGCGATAAACTGGGGGCAACCAAACATCGGAGAACACCATGGCAGAGCTCTACGAGCGCTTCGTCGCTTTGTATCCCTACCCACACGAGCGAATCCGCCACGGCGCCCCACGAGCCGAACTTAACCGGCGATACCTCGAACACCTCTACGAGGGCAAGAACCGGGGAACAACCCCCATCGTGGTTGCCCTCGACCCGACCCTGCTCGGAACCATTGAGAATAACGTCTCCCTACGTACCTCAACCCCAGTGCAGGACATCACCGCCGACACCGTCAAGCGGTACGCACACGACCTCATCACCGACCAACATCGTTACCTGGATCAAGTCGGTGTAGAAGTTGCCGCGCACGAGGCGTTCCGGCACCTGAACGAGAGCACCTACCTGCAGACCTACCGCCGCCTCATGGAAAACGGCGAACTCGGCGAAGACGATATTGGTACGCCCCTGAAAGCGGAGTACCCCTTCGAACTGACCGCCGGCATCATCAATGAGAAGGTCAAAACCACCGACATTGACAGTGCCGCGGAACTGCTGATTATGGACCTGCCGCTGCGGGATGTATCCGGGGTATTTGCCTACCTGCCCTTTGGCGGGTGGGATTCCAGCCCCAGCCCCGAGGCGATGCTGTCCATTGCCCGCTACTGGTTTGAACGCGATGACGCCTACCCGGCTGTTATCGCCTCAGACTTTATCGAGTTCTACACGCCGGTGCCGGTCACAACCCGCCGCGACGCCGAAATCCTAGCGGTTGAGCACACGATGGTTTCCTCGGCGATGCCGGTGCGTGTCTACCGCGGCTTCGACAAGCTCGTGGAGGCGCTCTACGGTCAGCACGACTGGTACCTGTGGTGGGAGCAGCTCCCGGCGGCGCTCCTCATTGAAACACCCTAAACCAGCCTAGCTAGGCGAGTTAAAGCGAAGGGGCGTGATGAACCTACACGGTTCACCCCGCCCCTCTCGCGTATCTGCGTTATTTCAGCTCGTCCACGTGTCGCGCGCGCAAAGCACGAGCGGTCGCCGTCGCGTAATCAACCGCCTGCACCACCCACGGAATCAGCAGCCGCCAATACATGCGCTTGGGCAGGTTACGCGCCACCGCCGCCCTGCGCAACGCACCCCAACGGTCCATGAGCGCCGGAATCGACCGGACCATTAACGCAATCAGCAGACCCAGACGCTCGGGGGAAAGACCCACGAAACGCAACGGCGAACACAGCCTCACAAAGCCATCAATCAGAACCGGCAGGGGAGTGCTCACCAGCAGAGCGCGGGACGCATAAAAAGCCGTCAGCATGGTCGCGATAGCATCCGCGCCGGAGGCGTACTGACCCGTCAACACGTAATAGCCGACCATAATCAGTAGCAGCAGAGACAGCGTGCAAACCACCAGCCACAGCTGGGAGGCCGGCACACCAGCCCACAACGCGCAGAACGTGGACGCCACCAAAGCCACCAGCGCCACCTGCCAACCGGTCACCGCCAACAGCAGAAACAGCCCAAAGAAGAGCGTGCTCTTGAACCACAGCGGCGCCCGATGCACCGGCGTGTTCAACGGCTGGTAGAAACCCACCAGCAGAGTACCGGGGTTGAAATCCGAGCCTTGGGCGGCGGGGCGAGGATTCACGCGCGGCGTGTTAGCGCCCATGCGCGCCTCCTGCTGCATCCGCGTTGTCGCCTGCGTCTTCGATATCGGCGCCCTCGTTCGGGAATCCTTCGGCACACCACGTGCGGTACTGCTGAACCAGCGGCGCCGCGTCCCCCTGGGCGAGCAGGCGCCCATCGTGAATAATGACGGCTTCATCGCAGGACGCCGCCAAATCCAGATCGTGCGTGCTGAGCACCAGCATCTGATCCAGCGACTCCAAGTGCTTGAGCAGCCGCGCGCGATTGCGCAAATCCAGCAGGGTGGTCGGCTCATCGAGCAGAAGAATCTGCGGGCGCGCCGCCAGCACGCTGGTGAGGGCAACCAGCTGCTTTTCGCCTCCCGAGAGGGTGAAAACGCTCTGGTCCGCCAGACGCTCGAGGCCGCGCTCGCGGAGCAGTTCACAAATCCGTTCGCGGCGCTGCTCACCGCTGAGGGCACTACCTTCAACGGCGGCGGCACGGCGCAGGCTCAGGTCAATATCTTCGGCGACGGTGGGCATAATCAGCTGCGCCTCCGGCTGGGCGAAGAGCATGCCCACACCCTCAAAAGCGCCTTGCGCACCAGTGCGAGAACCCGCACCCTTCGAGTCGCGGCGCGGCGCCTCCAGGGTGTCGACACCGTTCACGCGCACAATACCTTCATCCGGGTGGGTGAGCCCATTGAAAAGCCCCAGTAGGGTGGACTTGCCGCTACCGTTCAGACCCAGCACCGCGGTGCGCTTCGCCGTGAACCGCAGGCTCACATCCTTGAGGATACGGCGATGCCCGCCTTCGGGCAGCTCAGTGAAAACACTCACCGATTCAAGCTCAAGGGCGGGCATGCTGGTAGAGGCGCTCACCGCCTGCTCGCCCTGCACCTGCTGCGGTGCAGGCTGGCGCGTGGAGCGGCGAAAAAACATAGCTATCCTCTCGTGTGGCACATCGTGTGCCTTTAACGCTGGGCAGAAGCCAGGGACGGGAAGGCGCGGCGTACCGACAAACCAACCAGAACCGCGATCGTGGACTTCACCAGATCCCAGGGAACGAATACCATTGCCGCGCTGAATGCGGCGTTAAAAGTCATGTGGGCGTTCACCATCATACCGGCGATACCGCAGGCGGTCAGAACCACAAAACCGCAGAAGTTCGCGACCAGAGCCATGAGGAAGGTCGCACCAATCGAACGGGTGTTGCGGGTGAACAGGTAGGCGAGGGTACCGGCAATAGCGGCGAAGGGCAGGAAGCCGAGCAGGTAGCCGGCACTCGGGGAGGCGAGCGTACCCAAACCGGCGCCGCCCTTAGCGAAGATGGGCAGGCCAGC
>NZ_CAUUDY010000012.1:0-58735 GCF_963544205.1 uncultured Rothia sp. | reverse complement strand
TCCTCATTGCTCATGAGTTCTTCGAGCTGGTCCAGAACCTTCTGTTCACGCTCGGACAGTGCCATCGTTTTCTCCTTTGAGGTGTCTCTACTCAAGATGACGTCGGTATCAGCCGGGTTAGCTAGTGCATCAGCTGGCGCGGTGGGCGCTTCTTCCCGCTGTATGTTTCCGGTCGTATGTTTCCCATCGTACCGCGCGGGGTGGGGTTGGCGCATTCTTTTTTCGGACAGAAGCTCTTTATGACCTCTTTTCGTCAATGCTCTTCTCGGGCGCGGTAACTCCGGAGGCTGGCTTGAGGCTTTCCTGTGAGTACTTACGGTGAATCGCGTCCATGACGTGCTCAACCTCGGACCATCTGCCGCTCCTCACGAGGCGGGCACCAGACCCCGAGTGAGCGCCAGCTCCCGAGCGAGTACCGTTCTGCGGGCTATTGTCCGCTCCCCCGCCGCCTCGTTGTGCTGAGGCGGTTCTGGCGGAGGCAGTTTGTGCGGACCGTGAGTTTGCCCCGCTCTCGATGGAGTCGAAGAGGGTTTGTTGCACCCCGTCTTCTGCGCGGGCGAGCTTTTCGGCGCGCACCCCGATGAGTCGCAGGGCGCGTGGAGCCTCCTGACCCACCAGAATTTCATCGGCTCGCAGGGCTTCCAGAGCCAGGGAGGCAATCTGCATACCGGAGTCCACGGGCACGTTTAGTGGGATAGCGCGGGTGTGCGTTTCGAAGGTGCTGTAGCGGATTTTGAGGCTGAGCCCGCCGGCAAGTTTTCCGGCGGCGCGCAGGCGCTTTCCAAGTTTGAGGCTCAATTCCCGAACGGCAGCACTAATTTCGTGGGCGTCGGCCGTATCGGTCTCGAAGGTGTGCTCGCCACCCATGCTTTTCTCTTCGCGTTCGGTGATCACGGGGCGTTCGTCAATGCCGCGCGCCATGGCCCAGAGGTGCTCGCCCTGGGCGGCACCGAAACGTTCTTTGAGCCAATCCAGGCTCATGGACCTCATCTGGGCAATGGTCTGAATACCGTACCGGGAGAGCTGTTCGGTGCTTTTCGCACCCACTCCCCACAGGTCGGAGACTTTTCTCGGGTCGAGAAATTCTTGAACGCGCTCGGGTGGAATGACCCACAGTCCGTTCGGTTTACTACCGGTGGACGCCATTTTGGCGAGTAGTTTATTGGGCGCCACCCCCGCGGAGGAGGGCAGGGAGAGCTCCTGCACGATGCGGTCGCGAGCGCGCTGCGCCAGGGCGACGGGGTCTTGGCCGTGCAGGTAGGCGCCGGTGAGGTCCACGAAGGCTTCATCCACGCTGACCTGCTCAACGTAGGGGCTCAGGTCATGAAGGATTGCCATGACGGCGCGGGAGTAGTGCCGGTAGTCGCCACGCAGCGGCAGGACGGTGGCGTTGGGGCTGAGGTTCCGGGCGCGGCTGAGCGGCATCCCGGAGCGCACTCCGTGAGCGCGCGCCTCGTAGGAGGCGGAGCATACGACCGAGCGGGGGCCCAGGGGCGCCACGATAATGGGCTCGCCGCGCAGAGCGGGGTTTTCGAGGAGTTCGACGTTGACGAAGAAGGCGTCCATGTCCAGGTGCATAATGACGCGGCCGTTCCTTACGCCGCTATTCTTGCCGGTTCGCGTCTGCCCCATGTCGCCTCCTCTCATAGCTTCTACGCCCGCCTACCGAAAATATAGCACATTTCTACGAACAATAGGGGCAATATATCGTAAACGTGTTCGTAAATGCGTTCTCTTGGGCTTTTCTCCACTAAGCTAGAAGAAGTGCACACCGCACGGCATCAGGACCGTACATAGCGACCATCAGCGAGGATAGTATGACTCCCCCTTCTCCTTCCG
Organism: uncultured Rothia sp.; assembly: GCF_963544205.1. Taxonomy (GTDB): domain Bacteria; phylum Actinomycetota; class Actinomycetes; order Actinomycetales; family Micrococcaceae; genus Rothia. Next base: position 56,896 of record NZ_CAUUDY010000012.1, on the reverse strand, counting down.
GAGCACCCACTCCCCAGGCGACCGAGAGCCTCACCGTAGCGGCACCGAATATCCCGGCGGCTTCTGCGCACCTCGCTGAGCGTATTGCTGAAGAGCAGCGAGCCTACCTGCACGCTTTTGACACTCTCATGGCTGAGTTTTTTACCCGCCAGCGCGAGCTACTTGAGGGTATCTCTTCCGAAACTCTGCCCCTGTTGGAGGCTATTGAGTCCCTCTCCACCGGCGGCAAGCGCCTGCGTGCCCTGCTGAGCTACTGGGGTTGGCGAGGTGCCGGCGGCGCACCCGTAACCGAGAACCGCGCGTCCTGGTCTATTGTGAAGGCCGGCATGGCGGTGGAGCTGTTCCAGACCTCCGCACTGATTCACGATGACATTATCGACCGCTCCGATACCCGCCGCGGCGCTCCCTCCGTGCATAAGCGTTTCGAGGCGGCGCACGAGCAGAATGGTTGGCGCGGCGATGCTTTCAATTACGGTCTGACCGGCGGTATTCTTGCCGGCGATCTGACCCTGGCGTGGTCTGCCGAGGTTTTCGCGTCCCTGGGTGAGGGCGCAATCTATGGCGCTCCGGCGCGCACCATTTTTGACCGGATGCGCACCGAGGTTCTGGCGGGTCAGTACCTGGACGTCTACTCTGAGGTTCTCGAGACCGAGGACGCTCAGGCGGCTCTGCAGCGTGCCCTGAACGTGATTCGCTTCAAGTCCGCCAAGTACTCCTGCGAGCACCCTTTCACGATTGGTGGCGCTCTGGCTTTGCAGGCTGCCGCGCTGGAGAATGGTGCCGGTGCCGTGAGTGAGCAGCACCCGGTACTTGTCGGTTACCGCGCGTTCGGCCTGCCGCTGGGTGAGGGCTTCCAGCTGCGCGATGATGAGCTGGGCGTTTTCGGTCAGCCCGAGGTGACCGGCAAGCCCGCCGGTGATGACCTGCGCGAGGGTAAGCGTACCGTGCTGGTGGCACTCACCTCCGCCGCGCTCAGCGAGCAGGAGGCGGCGCTTCTGCACGATAGCCTGGGCGACCCCGAGCTGAGCGATGAGCAGGTGGAGCGCATCCGCGAGCTGATGGTCTCTTCGGGTGCTTTCGCCAAGCACGAGCAGCTAATCGAGCAGAAGTCTCAGGCGGTGTTTGAGGCGCTGGAGGCGATGAACCTGAACGAGCTGGTGCACGCTGCGCTGACCGATATTGTGGGTCGCGCGCTGCGCCGCAAGGCTTAGAGATTCTACACAGTCATAAACATTAAATAAGTTGAGGCGGCATACCGAAGTATGCCGCCTCAACTCTTGAGTTATAGTACCGAGCCGGTGTTACCAGGCTAGTATTACCAAGCCAGTGCCTGCGCACGGCGACGAATCTCAGTCTTACGACCGTCAATCAGTGCGTCGATCGGGCGGCCGGGCAGAGAGTCGTCGTTGGTGTACAGCCACACGATGGCTTCTTCATCGCTGAAGCCGGAGTCCTTCAGGACCACGAGGGTGCCCTTGAGGGATTCGAGCACGCGCGAGCCGTTCAGGAACAGCGCGGGAACCTTGCGCACGTTGGTTTCCGGGTCGCGCAGAGCGATGAGCGTACCGTCAGAAATCAGGTTGTGAACGCGGGTCACCTTCAGGTCGAGGGCCTGCGCAATTTCGGGGATGGTTACCCACTCGCCGACGAGGGCGAAGGTCTGAGCAATATTTTCGTTAGTCACCTTTTAAGAGTGCCAGAGCTGGCACGTATTTACCACTTTTGACCCGCCGCAGGTTCGGGGCCCATGCCACGTATCTTTCGTTCCTGTGTGTTGCCCGCTGTTCGTGCGTTGGAACCGGAACCGCCAGCACTTCTTAAGAATTCGCTGAGTGTTCACCTGCTCGGCGCTCTTTGGCATCGCGTCTGCCCAGGTGGGCGGGCTAAAATGTTGAGACGTATGAATACTCCCAGCCCACGCCGAATTTCTCCCGTGAACCCCCGTTCTTCTAATACTTCTGTTCCTCCCGCCACTCGTCCCGCTGCCCCGGATACCGCTATTGGTTCTTCGCAGTGGCTCAGTGGCGCCATTATTGAGGGTCACTACCAGGTGGGTTCGCTCATTGGCCGCGGCGGCATGAGCGAGGTGTATTACGCGCTGGACCTGTGGTCGAATAACCCGGTCGCGCTCAAGGTCCTCTCCCCCGCCCTCGCTGAGGATGCGGCAAACCGCCAGAAATTCCACCGTGAAGAGCGTTCGATGCGCCAGGTGGGCGGCGGCGGACATACGGTGGGCGTGATTTCTTCGGGTACCGAGTATTTTTCGGGTCAGATGGTCATGTACATCGTGCTCGAGTACGTACACGGTTGTACCCTGAGCCAGCTGTTGCGTGTGCGTAACGCACTTTCTCTAGGCGAGGCGCTGGACATCCTCATTCCGGTTGTGGAGGCGCTCTCCGAGGTTCACGCCAACCGCTACCTGCACGGCGATATTAAGCCGGGCAATATTCTTCTCGACGCTAACGGCCAGGTAAAGCTCACGGACTTTGGGCTCTCCCGCCGTGACGATCAGGTGGATGCGGGCGCCCCCATGGGTACCCCCGCCTACGTGGCGCCGGAGGTTCTGGATCCGAAGGTGAAGGTCGGCGCGCAGGCTGATATTTTTGCGCTCGGCGTGATGATGTACCGCATGCTTTCCGGCCGCCTGCCCTTTGTGGGCTTGGAGAATGACCAGCAGGTGCTCTACCATAACGCCAATATTGAGATGCCCGCACTGACCGATGTTGCACCGGGGGCGGACCGCGATATTGCGGGGCTGATTTCGTGGTGTACCCGCAAGCAGCCTCACGCCCGCCCCGAGGATGCGACCGAACTTTTCACGGCTCTGCTGGAGATTTCTGAGTCGCTGGGTGAGTCCGAGCGTGCCTGGCGTGCACCCTCGTGCCCGGAGCCGGAGCTTCCTCTCTGGGAGGCTGTTGCCGATATTGCGGAGCGTAGCGGTGCCGCGCAGATGGTGCGTAACACCCCGATTAGCGCGTTTAGCGATGCCCGCGACCTCCTGGCATATGACGTCTACTCCCCCGACAGCCTCGTGTACGATGCTTCGGCGGCGGGTCAGGGCGTGCACCTTGCCGACGTGGACGCGGAGGACTCGGTGCTGAACCGCCAGGGCATTCCGCCGCTGGTGCGTTCCGCCTCCGACGATGACGAATCTGACGCTGACCAGGAGCACGACGGCGCAAAGGGCAAGTCCGGTAAACGAGGCATAGGGTCGTTCATGGGCCGCCGCGCCTCCGCGGCGAAGGGCCCGCTGACTCAGTCCGTCGGCATTGGTCCGCAGACGGAGCAGGAGTTCATCTCGGCTAACGGCGAGTACGCCCCGATTCACGCGGAGCGTTCCTTGAACCCCTCGGGTGCGCGCCGCCCGAAGTCTAAGGGGTCGGCGAGCGCCGCTGAGGCTTCACCGGATGAGGAGACCGTTTCTTCACAGGAATCCGAGCAGTCTTCGCAGAAGGATCCTCGCCTGCCCGCTAAGCAGTTTAGGACTCCGCCCTCTGGTATGGCGGTGGGCGGCTGGGCTCTGGCGCTCATTCTGATGGGTATGGGGTCGAGCTTCACCGGCTGGTGGCTTGCGACCTCGCTCGTGCAGTCGCAGTGGTGGCGCAATATTGAGGCGTTCCTGACCTTCTAAACTTTGTCTTCGCGCTACATACCGCGCGCAGGTTAAAAGCAATTGCCCGGGTCTTCACTCAGTGTGGGTGAAGACCCGGGCATCGTTTTTGCTATTCCCCGCCGACTAGTACCCACCGACTAGTACGGTGAGGCGCATCAACGTTTTATGCGCGGTTCTTGAGGTACTCGGAGACCAGGAACGCGATTTCCAGGGACTGCGAGTGGTTCAGGCGCGGGTCGCACAGGGACTCGTAGCGGTCAGCCAGTGCTGCCTCGTCGATGGCGTCGGAGCCACCCAGGCACTCGGTCACGTCGTCGCCGGTCATTTCCACGTGGATACCGCCGGGGAACGAACCCAGAGCCTCGTGCACCTCGAAGAAGCCGCGAACCTCGTCGAGCACGTCGTCGAAGCGGCGGGTCTTGTAGCCGGAGGGCACGGAGATGGTGTTGCCGTGCATCGGGTCGGTTACCCAAACAACCTTCGCGCCTTCAGCCTGCACGCCCTCAACGATCGAGGGCAGCTTCTCGCGAATGTTCTTCGCGCCCATGCGGGTGATGAAGGTCAGGCGGCCGGGCTCGCGGTTCGGGTCGAGCTTGTCGATCAGTGCGAGTGCATCCTCTGCGGTGGTGGTCGGGCCGAGCTTCACGCCGATGGGGTTGCGGACCTTGGAGAGGAAGTCCACGTGTGCATCGTCGACGCCGCGGGTGCGCTCGCCAATCCACAGGAAGTGTGCGGAGGTGTCGTAGGGCAGCTGGGTGCGCGAGTCGATTCGGGTGAGGGCACGCTCGTAGTCCAGAACCAGTGCCTCGTGACCGACGTACAAGTCGGTGGTCTTGAGAGCTTCGAAGTTCACGCCGCAGGCTTCCATGAACTTGAGGGCGCGACCGATTTCGTTAGCGGTCTTCTCGTAACGCTCGTGCGCGGGGTTGGAGGTGAAGCCGCGGTTCCACTGGTGCACGGCACGCAGGTCTGCGAAGCCGCCCTTGGTGAAGGCGCGCACCAGGTTCAGGGTGGAGGCGCTGGTGTGGTAGCCGCGCAGCATGCGCTTGGGGTCGTGCACGCGGGCTTCGGGGGTGAAGTCGAAACCGTTGACGGTCTCGCCACGGAAGGAGGGCAGAGTAACATCGCCGCGGGTTTCCATGTCTGCGGAACGCGGCTTGGAGAACTGACCCGCCATGCGGCCCATCTTCACCACGGGCATGGAGGCGCCGTAGGTGAGCACTGCAGACATCTGCAGGATGGTCTTGACGCGGCCGGAGATCTTGTCGGCGGTTGCGCCCGCGAAGGTTTCTGCGCAGTCGCCGCCCTGCAGCAGGAATGCGCGGCCTTCAGCAACCTCACCGAGTGCCTGGCGCATTGCGTCGACCTCACCGGCGAAGACGAGCGGCGGTACCGAGTTCAGCTCGGCGATGGTGCTCTCAAAATCTTCGTGCTCGCTCCAGGTGGGCTGCTGGTCAATGTGCAGCTGACGCCAGGTGTCCAGGCCGTGGTCGGGGGCCTGCGAGGTGCTGAGGTTTTGATTGCTCATCTTCACTCCATCGGGATGGTCTTGTGCGTTTTCTGGTTCAGCCTTCGTTTCGGGTGCTCGGCGCGCCGGGTGCGGCGTTCGGGCTTGCGATTCTTCAGGCTGAATAGACCTAATTGTACTCTTGCTTGCTTCAACACCTAACCCTGCAGTCAGGTACATCTCACATGTTTAGATAGCACCCCCTGCCTCAGCGATAAGCGGGTTGAAAAGCACCGTTGCAGAACGGCATACGAAAGGGCGGGATGCGGCGTGTACCGCATCCCGCCCCTTGACGTATGTGCTGGCGTATGTGTGCACCCGAAGGTGCTGTCTCAATGTTTAGTGCTGCAGGTGTGCAATTGCTTCGTCAGCGCTCATGTTCTTATCAGCCATGAGCTTCTTGACGCGGTCGGCGTACACGTCTACGTATTCCTGGCCGCTCAGAGCACGAATCTCAGCACCGATACGGTCGGCGATTTCACGCTGAACGCGGTGGCTCATATCTGCACCGTCGCTGTATTTCTCGAAGGTGAGGGGCTTGCCGATAATGGTGCGCACCTGAATGGGTTTGCCGTCGTGGCGCAGGTGGATACGGTTCGAGCCGGAGGGCTGAATCAGGTCGGTACCAATCTGGCCGACGGGTACTACGGGCACGCCGGTTTCTAGGGCGAGGCGGGCTACACCAACCTTGGGGCGGTAGCCTCGTCCGTCAGGGCTGCGGGTACCTTCAGGGTAGATACCGATCACGCCGCCGTCTTTGAGGACCTGCGCGCCGGTGTTGAGAGATTCCTGGCTCTTCTGGCCGCCGGAGCGGTCCATGGGAAGCTGGCCGACACCGCGGAAGAATGCCGCCATGGTGCGGCCCTTCACGCCGGGAGTGGTGAAGTAGTCGCTCTTGGCGAGGAAGTTTACGGGGCGCGGCATGGCGAGAGGAATAAAAATGGAGTCGCAGAACGCCAGGTGGTTACTGGCAACGATGTAGGGTCCCTCGGGCAGATTTTCGAGGCCCACCACATCATGGTGGTACAGTCCCTGCAGCAGGGGGGAGCCAAGAATCTTGAGCGTTGAGTAGAGGGCGGTGTTAGGCATGGGGTCTCCTCTCTGAATGTTCCCGGCTCAATTCTAGCGTGTCTGGAGAGGCGCGAGAGAACGCGCGATAATTAAAGAAAAGAGAACGATTTTTCTGCGCACCGGTGTATCGGGTGCGCTGGCGGCGATATACCAGCACCGACGCTGTATCTGTGATAGCCGGTCAGGGTACGCTATAGAGCCTCACCTGCACTCACACTCTCGCAGGTTGGCGAAGGAGGACCATGAGCATTTTCGATAATTCGTTGGAACCGCTCAAGCGGATGCGCCGCAAGGCTCGCGAGCGCAGGCTTCTAGCGACCCAGAATGTTAAGGATTCTCTGGCGCGTCGCCTCGAGGGCGACCAGGAGACATTCGATCATTCCCCCGTTTCTTTTAGTCCTGACCCTGCGCAGCATTCTGTGGGTATTCTGCTGGTGCACGGTTTTACGGGTTCGCCGCACAGTATGCGCCCGTTGGCTCAGCATTTTATGGAGCTCGGGTTTGCGGTGGAGATGCCGTTGCTGACCGGTCACGGCACCCGTTGGCAGGATTTGCGTGATAGCACGTACCAGCAGTGGCTGGATTCTGCCGAGCAGGGGTACCGCCGTCTAACCGATCAGGGTCTGCGTGTGGTGGTCATTGGCATGTCGATGGGTGGTACGGTGGCCACTCATCTGTCGGCGCGTCTGCCGGTGGCGGGTACGGTGCTGATCAACCCCTACATGGTGGATGTGAACCCGCTGATGCGCCACGCGGGCAAGGTCTCTAAGGTTCTGCCGATGCTCAAGGCTATTGGTTCCGATATTGCGGTTCCTGGTGTGAGCGAGGGCGCGTATTCTATCGTTCCGACGGCGGCGGTGCATCAGCTGCATCTTTTGGGTGCTGAGACGCGTGCGTTGATTCCGCAGTTGAAGGCGCCGGTTCTGTATGCGCGTTCATTGGGCGATCATACTGTGTCGGATAGCTCCCATAAATATTTTCTCGAACATTGTTCAGTTCCTGTAGAATTTAGGTGGCTGACCCGCAGCTACCATGTGGCAACGCTCGACTACGACGCCGAGTATCTTCTCTCCACCGTTCAAGCTTTTGTCGCATCCCTAAACCACTAAATTCTGAAGGTTCTGCCCGCTATCAACCGGCGACTGCATCACCCGCCGTAGCGTGCAGGGCTTCAGAGAGCCATCACGGCACCTCGAGCCATCGAGGACAGCCCGCGGCACCGGACCGCCACGGGCTCACGCCCTGATTTGAAAGGCGCATTATGAAAGTCTTCTCCACCCCCGCCGAGGTTCTTGTCGACCCCTCCCTTAACCTGACGAGCATTGTTGAGCGCCACCGAGCCGATAGCTCCAACCCTGTGCTGTACCGCCGTCAGATGTCTCCGGGTAACTGGCAGCCGGTTCGCGCTCAGCAGTTCCACCAGATGGTGACCGACCTGGCGAAGGGCATGATTGCTGCGGGTATCCGCCCGGGTGACCGTGTGGGTATTATGAGCCGCACCCGTTTCGAGTGGACTGTTATTGACTTCGCGATTTGGTACGCGGGCGCTATTTCGGTTCCGGTGTATGAGACGAACGCCCCCGCGCAGGCGGCATGGGCGCTCGCGCACTCGGAGGCAACCGCTATCTTTGTTGAGGATGAGAAGCTTCTGGCACGCATCGCCGAGGCTGAGGAGTTCGCCTCCACGACTGACGAGCCCATGCAGCTGAAGCACCACTGGGTTATTGAAAACGGCGACCTTGACACTCTGAGCGCCCGCGCCTCCGAGGTGAGCGATGAGCAGCTGGAGCAGGTGCGTTCCGCCGCCGGCTGCGATGACCTCGCGACCATTGTGTACACCTCCGGCACGACCGGCCGCCCGAAGGGTTGCGCACTGACTCACGGCCACTTCCTGAACCTGAGCGTCAACACCAAGCTGGTTGAGCCCGAGATTGCCAACCCCCGCAACTCCTCCATTCTTTTCTTGCCGCTCGCGCACGTTCTGGCGCGCCTGATTCAGGTTCTGGCGCTGGATGCCGGCCTGGTCATCGGCCACTCCCCCAACATTAAGAACCTCGCTTCTGATCTGGATAGCTTCAAGCCGACCATGCTGCTGGTGGTGCCCCGCGTCTTCGAGAAGGTGTACGAGGGCGCCATGGCTAAGGCGGCTAAGGGCGGCAAGTTCAATAAGGCTCTCTTCGAGCGTTCCACCGACATCGCGGTGCGCTGGTCGCAGGCAAAGGTTGAGGGCCGTGTACCCCTCAAGCTGGCGGCTCAGTACGCCCTGTACGACAAGCTGGTCTACTCGAAGCTGCGTGCCGCCCTGGGTGGCGAGCTTCGCTACGCGGTTTCCGGTGGCGGCCCCCTCGGCGAGCGCCTGGCGCACTTCTTCCACGCGGTGGGTGTGCAGGTGGTCGAGGGTTACGGCCTGACCGAGACCTGCGCCCCGATTGCGGCCGGCCGCATCAACCCGTACCAGATCGGCATGATTGGCCCGTTCATCCCCGGTTCCGAAGGCTACATCGCTGAGGACGGCGAGCTTCTGGTCCGCGGCGTGGGCGTGATTAGCAGCTACTACAAGAACCCCGAAGAGGACGCTCAGGCGTTCACCGAGGACGGCTGGTTCCGCACCGGTGACCTGGCTCGTTTCGATGAGCGGGGCTACCTGAAGATTGTGGGCCGCAAGAAGGAAATCATCGTCACCGCCGGCGGTAAGAACGTGATTCCGGGCATTGCGGAGAACCATCTGCGCACCTCTCCCCTGGTGTCGCAGGCGATGCTGGTTGGCGATGAGAAGCCGTTCATTGCGGCTCTGGTGACCTTGGATCCGGATACTCTGCCCGAGCAGCTGGAGCACCTGGGTCTGCCGCGTTCGCTCTCCATTCCGGAGGCTGCCGTTCACCCGGCGGTGCGTGCCGCGATTCAGAAGCTTGTGGATGAGGCGAACCAGCTGGTTTCCCGCGCCGAGGGTATTCGCGAGTTCCGCATTATGAGCCGTGACCTGACCGAGGAAGACGGCTACCTGACTCCTTCGCAGAAGCTGCGCCGCGCAAAGATTCTGCAGGATTTCTCCTCCTACGTGGATGAGATGTACGGCAAGGTTTCCGATAGCACTTCGGATTCGCTGGCTCGCCTGCAGGAGTACGCGGCGGAGCAGTCCGAGAAGTTCGCTGAGCTGCGTGAGCAGGCGGCGGAACGTCTGCACGAGTACGCTGACCAGCAGACGGAGCGTCTTGCCGAGCTGCGCGAGCAGGCGGCTGAGAAGTTCGAGGAGCTACGCGAGCAGGCGGCGGAGCGTATGCAGAAGCCGCAGGAAGATAAGGCCGAGGCGAAGGAAGATTCCAAGGCTTCGGAAGACTCTTCCGCGGATGTTCCCACGGAGAAGCCCGCTCAGGCTGAGAAGAAGTCTGAAAGCGACAACGCCTAACGGGCTCTGGCTACCGAAACGAGAGGAGGGGGTCGTACCACGTAGGTACGACCCCCTCCTTACGTATTTAACCGTTCAACGCCTCAGCATTTAGGCATTGTGACCCAGTCAGAGTTAGTTGGCGGGCTCGTCGAATTCCAGGCCGAGCAGGGCGTTCTCGACGATCTCGGTCAGTGCCGGGTGGATCCAGTACTGGCCGCGTGCGAGGGTGCGCGCGTCCATGCCGAAGCTCATTGCCTGCAGCAGCGGCTGGATGAGCACGGAGGACTCTTCACCGACCAGGTGCGCGCCGAGCAGCTCGCCGTTATCCTTGCGGGCAATCAGCTTGCACAGGCCGATCTTGTCTTCCATTGCCCAGCCGTAGGCGGTGTCACCAAAGTTCTGTGCCTTGACGGTAATCTCATAGCCTTCACGCTCAGCAGCCTCGCGTGCCTGCTCTTCGGTCATGCCGACCACGGCAATCTGCGGGTTGGTGAAGACAGCACCGGGTACGTAGCGGTGGTCGCTGGCGCGCAGGTCCTCGGGGTGGCTGAGGTTGTGCTGCACGACGCGTGCCTCGTGGTTTGCCACGTGCTTGAGCTGGTAGCGGCTGGACACGTCACCGAGGGCGAAGACGCCGGGTACGGGTGCGCCGTTGTAGAGCACGCGCTGGTACTTGTCGACGCTGAGCTGACCGCCATCCTGCACGTCGAAGTAGTTCTTCGCGTTGAGGGTGTCGGTATTGGGGCGACGACCGGTTGCCACGAGCACGGCATCCGCCGGGATTTCGAGCAGTTCCTCGCCGTTCTCGGTGGTGCGCTTCGCTACGACGGTCACGCTGCCGTCGGCGTTCTCACGGATTTCGGAGAGGCCAGCATTCTTGACGATGTTCCACTGCTTGCTTGCGGCTTCTTCGAAGCGTTCCACGACCTCTTCATCCACGCCGCGCAGCAGGCGGGAGGAGCGGTTCAGCTGGGTTACTTCGGTGCCGAATGCGGAGAAGACGTGGGAGAACTCTGCCGCAATCACGCCGCCGCCGATGACGACCATGCGGGCGGGCAGCTCGTCCATGCGCATGACGTTGTCGTTGGTGTAGACCTTAGAGGAGTCGATACCGGGCACGGGAGGCAGCACGGCGCGGGAGCCTGCCGCAATCACAATCTGGCGGCCCTGTAAGCGGGTGCCGTCGGTCAGCTCGATGGTGTGGGAGCCGACGAAGCGCGCGTACTGGTCGTAGAAGTCGACGTTGGGCAGGCCGGCGCGCCAGTTGCGGCCGCCTTCAGAAATCTGGTCAATGCGGGAGGCAAAGATGCGGTCACGAATCTGTGCCCAGTGCACGGCGTCTACGTGCGCATCGACGCCCAGGTGCTTAACCTCGCGGGTCTTCTGCGCGATAGTCGCCGGGTAGACGTACATCTTGGTGGGGATGCAGCCGACGTTGAGGCAAGTGCCACCGAAGATACCGCCGTCGATGAGGGCGACCTTCTTGTCGTCCCATTCGGGGCCGATGAGGGTGTTGCCGGATCCGGAGCCGATGACGATGAGGTCGTACTGTGCTACGCCGTCAATGCGTTCTACGTTCTCGATGCTCATGTGGTCCTCTCGTTGATGGTGTTGAGGCTGGGCTCGTTCCCAGCATGCCCCCTCGATGGCGGGGTTATTTCTGTTACTGCCACTATAACGCGTGGAAGCTACCGGCTATTCCCACTTCTGGTGTCAATGTTGCCGGATATGCGAAAGTGCGCCATCCCAAAGAACACAGCACTGAGAACACAGCGGTTCTTTGAGAAGACGCACTCAAGCGTTGAGACCTCAAGCGTTGAAACTATGTGAGCCCGCGGATTAGTGACGCGTAGATATCTGCGATTAGAGGTCAGCGCTTAGATATCAGCCATCAGTCCAGCCAGCAGGCGGGTGAAGTCAATGGCGGGATCAACCGACTCTTCGTCGGGCCAAAAATGAATCGGGTACGCGGCGCCCTGGGCGCGCTGCAGCACGGGGCTTTCGGCGAGTACGGGTTCTGCCACGAGCTCGCCAAAGAGGGAGCGCATTTCGTCGCGGCGGTAGCGGTGTTCACTGTCGTTGGGACGCATCTTGTTGATAATGACGCCCGCACCGTCGATGCTGATGCCGCTTTCCTGCTGAAAACGTACGATGGCGCGCAGGGTTCGTTCGGTACCCGCCACGGAGAAGAGGGAAGGCTCAGCAACCGAGAGGATACGCTGGCTGACCGCCCAGCCCATCGAAGATAGGGTGCCGAGGAATGGCGGGCAGTCAATCAGGATGACGTCGTAGGCGTCCGCTGCCGCTTCCACCATGCGCTTGAATCGGCGGATGAACGGCGCGGCTTCTTGCCGGTCCACGAGGGTGGAGCGCGCCGAGCCTCGCGCCACCTTCACGCTACCGGTGGTCACGGGGTTATTGGTCAGCAGGGTGGGTTTGCCGACGAGCGAGTTCCAGGAGGAGCTACCGGCTTCCTCCACGAAGGCGCGCTCATTGGAGCTGGCGATTAGGGAGGCGACGTCGGGGATGGTTTCATCCACTGCCAGGCCGGTGCTGGCGTCGCCGTGGGGGTCGAGGTCAATAACGAGTGTGGAGAGTCCGCTGTGTAATGCCGCGGAGGCGAGCCCCAAAGTGATGGACGTTTTGCCGACGCCACCTTTGAGGCTGCTGATACTGACGATGCGGGGCATGCAGGTCCCTTTTTTGAGTGAGGTGTAATGCCCCTTTATTTTAGCGAATCTTCGCTTTTCTTCCGGCTCTGACAGGGGTGTTCTTAAGTTTTTTCTCAAGTAACCCTTGAACTTTGCATCATGTTTAAAGCTTCTACCCACGCTCACCACCTAGGTTGGCAGCAAACGCGGGCAGATTTACGTTTTATGTTTTATGCCTGTGCGCGGCGGGCACGACGGGCGGCGAGTTCGTCGCCTTCGAAGTTCTCATGCATTTCTTCGCCGGGCTGGCCGTTGAGGTTCATTTCAATTTCGCGCCAGACGCGGCCGATAGCGATACCGAAGACGCCCTGTCCCGCCTGAACCAGGTCAATAACCTCGCTCGGGGAAGTGCATTCGTAGACGGTGGTGCCATCACTCATCAGGGTGATGTTCGCGAGGTCGTCAATGCCGCGGGTACGCAGGTGCTCGATGGAGGTGCGAATCTGCTGCAGGGACACGCCGGTGTCGAGCAGTCGCTTCACAATCTTGAGTACGAGTACGTCGCGGAAGCTGTAGAGGCGCTGGGTACCGGAGCCAGATGCGCCACGCACGGTGGGGACAACCAGGTCGGTGCGTGCCCAGTAGTCGAGCTGACGATAGGTGATGCCGGCTGCCTTGCAGGCGACGGCGCCACGGTAGCCGAGGTTTTCCTCGACCACGGAGACAGGGTCAGTGAAGAGCACGCCCTGCTCACCGCGCGGAGGCGGTGCTACGGGGAAGAGGGTATCGAAGCCGTCCAGGGGCTGGTCAAACCCCTGGGGTGCGTGCGTGGTTGCGGCCTCGCCTGCATTTTCGGCTACATGCTGCTCTAGCACGGTCCCTCCTTTTTCGTTAAACCCTTTTAAGTGCTTCACCGCGCCCTATCAAATGCGGTCGATATCGTTCCGGTGTAGCCCCGATTGTCGGGGTGAGATTCTAGGGTTGAAATCTAGAATCTGCGTCTATGACTCGCGTGGTCCCTCTCGGTTCCGGCGCGGTTTTCAATGCTACACATTGGTTCGACAATACGATTCGCGGAACACGTCTCGATAGTGCGACCGATGCGCGATAGGCGCGGTTGTTCAATCTATTTTAACTGATAGAGGGCTCTACTTAAAATTGAACCCACCGGAGCAAATGATCTTTTCAGATTCATTCTCCTGCATTAACACCGTATGAGGCGAGCCCCTCCCCCGCCATTCGATTCGCTTTCCCCCATCTCCGCTGCGTGGCGGGAGTTTAAAAAGTAAATGCGTACGGATAGGTAGTCCGTACGCATTTACAGCTGAGTTGAGTGAATAGCCTTGGCAGGCCGGGAGCCCCCTGGTGAGAAAGCTCTTCGTGTTGGACGAAGGGGTAGAAATTCCGAGCGTGCCAGCGTCGGCTTCGTCCAAGTCTAGAGGCCGCTACCCGTTGGTGCGAGTAGGGACTATAGAGGGAATCACCGTGGTCAGCAGTGTTTCCCGACAGGAAAACCCCATGTGGGGTGCGGTAGAACCGCAAGAGTTGTGAAGGGTAGACGGTCCGGTTGTCTGGGCCTTCGTTCACCTACTCGTAGGTAGGCATTGCCGATTCAACGAGAGTTGCGTGCAACTGCAGGCACAACTTGCGAATCTTGTCGGCACGTTCCTGCGCCTGAGCCTGGGAGGCTGCGTCGCGGCGCGATGCCAGCGGAGCCACTGCGATTTCCACGAGGGAGATTTCGCGGTCTGCCGCAGACTTGAATGCGCGCAGGTGGCGGGGCTGAATGCCGTGCTGGGTCAGCTCTGCGCTCACGCGGGCAATCAGCACGTCGTAGTCGGTGTATTCAACATCCGAGCCATCTTCGAGCAGTCCGAAATCAATCAGTTCACGGATCAGCTCGGGGGTGGTGTTAGCGTACTCTGCCAGCTCGCGCAGGGTGTAGGTGCGACCTTCCTGCTCATCCGGTCCGAGGACGGTATCCAGGACGTCTTCACTTACGGTGGCGGGCATGGAGTTCAGCACGCGACCAGCTTCCAGGTCCTCCAGATGCTGACGGATAACCTTGAGCGGCATGTAGTGATCGCGCTGCATGGTGAGAATGTAGCGCAGGCGCTCAATGTCCGTCTGGGAGTACTTACGGTAACCGGTTTCGGTACGGCTGGGGTGCACCAGGCCGCGCTCCTCCAGGAAGCGAATCTTGGAGGCGCTAATTCCGGGGAACTCCAGGTCGAGCTGGCTAAGAACCTGACCAATGGTCCGGCTCTTAACGTCACGCGGGTTACGGTCAGAGTCGCCGTTCTCCACGTCCTCTAGTTCAACCTCAGCGTTAGTGAGGTTTTCATCGATGCGTGAGGTCATCTATGTCTTTCGGGTACTTTGTTCAGCCGATGTCGATACGAGCCGAAGTTTGAGTGAGTGGCTCGTTCCTCCGGTTGAGGGTCTCGCTTCGTGCCGAACATCTTTGCTTAGTGTTGAGAGTGTGATAGATAAGTTCAGTTGTTTATCACGAAATGATAAACCGCAAACCTTCGAGACAATCTTATAGCCTCACAAGGCATTTTGCTATTTAGTTCGCCCTTTTCAGGGGCTTTTTGAACCCAAAAATAGCCACACAATCAAACACTATTCTGTAGAGACAATACCAATTTTAGCAAAATTCCAATATTGCTAACACTCATACCCCATATTGGACTGCTTTACAGAGAAAATTTTATCTTCTCGCGATAGTTGAAGTTTTCATCACATTTAACTTGAAAGAGGCCCCCACTAGGGGTTTAGCCATATTTCAAGCCCCTTCGACGGCTTCGGTGACCCTCAAGATGAACCTTACATGCACCCGTTTATTTGCGTTTGTGTGCACTTTAAATGAAAAACGGCGAGACCAATCGGTCTCGCCGTTTTATCAGTACGTACCTCTTATTTTGAGGAACGTCAGGGCTATAGAGTCTATCGACTTAGAGCTTAGCCAGCTCAGCCTTGTATGCCTCTGCATCCAGCAGGTTAGCCAGGTCGTCAGCGTTCTCGGGGCGAATCTCAACGATCCAGCCCTCACCGTAAGGATCGGAGTTAACCAGTGCGGGGTCATCCTCCAGACCCTCGTTGACAGCAACAATCTCACCGGAGATGGGAGCGAAGAGGTCAGAGACAGACTTGGTGGACTCAATCTCACCGAAGCTATCCTCAGCAGCTACAGAGTCGCCAACGGAGGGAAGGTCGACGTAGACGACGTCACCCAGTGCATCCTGAGCGTGGTCGGTAATACCAACACGGACGGTGCCCTCAGCGGTGAGAGCGGAAACCCACTCGTGCTCAGAAGTGTAAGAGAGTTCTGCGGGAACGTTGCTCATAGCAGCGGTGTCCTTTCAGTGTGTTCTTGCGTAGCGCGGACCTTCCCGCGCACGGTTCCGTTCCGCGTGTGGGATTGCGAAACGTCCTACACCAATTATCACATAAGAAGTAACGCGGGGCACGTCTAAACACCCCCGTACCATTTCTATGACGCTATTTTTCCTCTTCTTACCCGTGCACCTAAGCATCCGTCTCTTATCGGCCTCTAGGCGCCTCTCTATTAATCACCTTCACGCCCACAGCCTTGGGCCCACTCCCCTATATCAGGGAGTAGCAGAGACGCAAAAAGCCCAGGACCCCACACCATGAAGGTGCAGGGCCCTGAGCCTTAGGCTAGAGAGCTAAACTCTCACAGCGCCTTAGCGGGAAGAAATGACGCGCTCGGAGAAGCGGTTCGGGTTACCGAAACGGTGTGCGGTAATCGAAACAGCCTGCTCGCGGAGGAAGGGCAGCATCTCGATACGGCCAGCCTCGGTGACCGGTGCGAAGTACACTGCAACATCCGGGCGACCACCCAGTGCCGAGTAGATGGACTTCACATCGTTACCGATGTAGCGGATACGGGTGCCTTCCAGCGGGGTACCAGCCAGTGCGCGAACCGGGGTCTTAGCGTTCGAAGCCAGGTACTCGCGGAACTGAGCGTCCGACTTGACCTCGTACTTGACACCCTTGTTCTCCAGGACGCCACGGACGTCGACCGGCAGGTCCTTACCGACGGACAGAGCAACCGGTGCGTTAGCTGCCAGACCGGCGAGCACAACGCGCAGGGTCTCTGCGGGCGATGCGGACTCGTCTGCACGAACCAGAACCTGGGTGGGTACGTAGCGCAGGATGTTGCGCTCGACGCCCAGCTTCGAGGGATCGTGGCCGAAGCCGAACTCGGTGTCCCAAGCGTGTGCGTCAGAGGAGACACCGCGCTTGATGAATGCGAAGTCCTCGCGCTTGCCCAGCTCGGAGTTCTCGATGGTAGCCAGGGTCTCGCGGACGGTCACCGACTGGGTGGTTGCGGTCGCGGTTGCCTGTGCGGGCTCCCAATCGGACAGAGCGATCAGGTAGCTGGGGCCACCAGCCTTGGTACCGGAACCCACGGTGGACTTCTTCCAACCACCGAAGGGCTGACGCTGAACGATTGCACCGGTAATTGCACGGTTGACGTACAGGTTACCTGCCTGGACCTTGGAGAGCCACAGCTCGAGCTCGTCAGCATCCAGCGAGTGCAGGCCTGCGGTCAGACCGTAGTCGGGTGCGTTCTGCAGCTCGATTGCCTCTTCCAGGGTGTCAGCGGTCATGATGCCCAGGATGGGGCCGAAGTACTCGGTCATGTGGTACTCGGAACCGGGCTTGACGCCTTCGCGAACACCGGGGCTCCAGAGGCGACCGGTCTCGTCCAGTTCCTTGGGCTGAACGAGCCAGCGCTCGCCCGGGCCGAGGGTGGTCAGACCGCGCAGCAGCTTCTCTTCCGGCTTCTGAACAACGGGGCCCATCTGGGACTCGATGTCCTGCGGGTGTGCCACGTGCAGCGAGTTGACGGAGTCAAGCAGCTGACGGCGGAAACGCTCGGACTGTGCCACGGAGCCAACCAGGATAACGGTCGAACCAGCGGAGCACTTCTGACCTGCGTGGCCGAATGCCGAGTAGACGACGTCCTTGACGGCGAGGTCGATGTCAGCGTTCGGGGTGACGATGATGGAGTTCTTACCCGAGGTCTCACCGAACAGGGGCAGGTCATCACGCCAGGAGCGGAAGAGCTCAGCGGTCTCGTAACCACCGGTCAGGATCAGGCGGTCAACCTCGGGGTGCGAGATGAGCAGCTTACCTGCAGCACGGTCAACAACCTTGACGAGCTTCAGAACTTCCTTGGGAACGCCTGCATCCCACATGATCTCTGCGATCAGGGCACCGGTGCGAGCGGTGATGGTTGCGGGCTTGAAGATGACAGCAGAACCTGCAGCCAGACCAGCCAGAACACCACCGGCGGGGATAGCGGTCGGGAAGTTCCACGGGGGAACAACCAGGGTCAGGTCAACGGACTTGGGCTTTGCGCCGTCGATCTTCTCGAGGTCCTCAGCCAGCATTGCGTAGTAGTATGCGAAGTCGATTGCCTCGGAGACCTCGGTGTCACCCTGCTCCAGGGTCTTGCCAGCCTCAGCTGCCATGACCTCCAGCAGGTCGCCACGACGCAGGGCGATAGCCTTACCGACCTTGCGCAGAATCTCTGCACGCTCGTGGCCGGAGAGCTTACCCCATGCCTTGCCAGCCTCTTCGGTTTCCTTGATCAGCTTCTCTGCGTCAGCTTCGCTGGTCAGCTCGTTAGCCTTGAGGGTGTCAATGCCCAGCTTGGTGGTCTTGGAGCGCTCGAGGATTGCGCGGCCCCACTCGCGGTTGCCCGCCAGTGCGGGGTCGGTGTCGGGGGTGTTCTCGAAGCGGCCAGCCGGTACGAAGACGTTGTCCTCGTTCTCGGTCAGACGGTTCTGGGTACGCTTGGATGCGGGAACCTCGTCGGTGACGGAGTTCAGTGCACGCATGAAGCGGTCCTCTTCGCGCTTGAAGATGGACTCGTCGGTTGCCAGGTCGAAGATACCGGACATGAAGTTCTCGGAGGAAGCGTTCTCCTCGAGACGACGGATCAGGTATGCGATAGCAACGTCGAATTCCTTGGGGTTCACGACGGGCACGTACAGCAGCAGGTGGCCAACGCGGCGGCGGATAATCTCTGCCTGCTGCTCAGCCATACCAATCAGCATCTCGAACTCGACGCGGTCCTTGACACCGCGGTCCTCGGACAGCAGCAGTGCGAATGCAACGTCGAAGAGGTTGTGACCTGCAATACCGAGGCGGATGTTCTTCACGTGCTCGGGGCGCAGTGCGTAGTCCAGAACGCGCTTGTAGTTGGTGTCAGCAGCCTGCTTGGTGTCCCAGGTGGTCAGCGGCCAGCCGTGCATAACAGCTTCCACGATCTCCATGGAGAGGTTTGCACCCTTAACCAGGCGGACCTTGATGCCTGCGCCGCCAGCAGCAACGCGCTTAGCAGCCCACTCCTGCAGGTGCTGCATTGCAGCCAGGGTGTCGGGCAGGTATGCCTGGAGCACGATACCGGCTTCCAGGTCCTTCAGGTGAGGCTGGTCCAGAATCTTGGTGAACACCTCGATGGTCAGGTCGAGGTCCTTGTACTCCTCCATGTCCAGGTTGATGAACTTCTTGGGGGAGGAAGAAGCAGCCAGCTCGTACAGCGGGGTCAGGCGGCGAACAGCGGTCTCGACAACCTCGTCGAATGCCCAGTGCTGGTGGGGGCCGGAAACAGCGGACACCTTAATGGAGACGTAGTCAACGTCGTCACGTGCCAGCAGGCGCTTGGTCTCAGCCAGGCGGTGCTCTGCTTCCTTGTCACCCAGAACTGCCTCACCGAGCAGGTTGACGTTCAGGCGGTTACCGGTCTTGGTCAGCTCTGCAATTGCGTCGCCCAGCTTCTCCTCGGAAGCGTCGACAATCAGGTGACCGACCATCTCGCGCAGCACGCGGCGTGCAACGGGAACGGTAGGCCATGCGACCTTGCCAGCCAGCTTGCCACCGAAGCCAACAGCGGACTTCATGTACCAGGGCAGGAAGGAGGGTGCCAGACCGGAAATACGGGAAAGGTTGCGGCCGGAGACGTTGTCGTCTTCGGGGCGAATAACGCCATCAACAAAGCCGACGGTGAAGGGAAGACCATTGGGGTCCTTCAGAACACCGGCGAGCTGCTCAGCCGCGAAGGTGGGCTTGATCGACTGGGACTCGTTTACCCACTGACGAACAAGCTGACGAGCTTCCAGAGCCATCTTCTGGTAGTGCTCAGATGCGAAAGGATGGGTCATCCTTGACTCCTAACTATCTTACTGTGTGCGGTGCACACCACGTTTGGCGATGTCTCTATTTCACCACAAAAGGGTAATAAATACCTCATTAGAAAAACTGAATGTTTTTTCCAAAATCCATTTAGTTTTTCTAAATGATTGTGTAGCGTGGTTCCCGCCCGGCAACCCTCCGAACACCGAGCCCAAAGAGAAGAAACGAAGACCATAGCAACACCGCTATCCATCCCTCTCAGGCTAGCACTTTCAGAACGCAAATACCGAACCCATCTCGTAACAATCGAACACTTCAAAACCATTCCCAAAAGCATCTATAGAACTAAGGTTCACCACACTCTCCCGGAATACCCGCCGTACAAGCCAACATGCGCCTCCGAAGGCCTCCCCGTCTCAAAAAGAGCCGCAACAAAGCCCACGCGGTACCATAGACAAGAGTCCACAATGAGAGACGCACCACGGAAGAGTTCGGGAGCGCAACCCACCCGAACAACCGGGCGCACCAGGGAGAAAAACGTGTCAATCTACGACATCCGACGCATGCAAATGCTCCTCGAAATCCAAGAACGCGGCACCATCATCGCCGCCGCAGAAGCGCTCAGCCTCACCCCCTCCGCCGTCTCCCAGCAGATTGCCACCCTCGAAAAAGAAACCGGCACCCCGCTGTTGCAGCGCATCGGCAGGCGCGTACAGCTCACCAGCGCCGGACTCATCATCGTCGACAGCGCCCGTAGCATCCTGCGCGAACTCGACCGCATGCAAACCTCCGTCGCCAACCTCACCGGCGAACCCGCCGGCATGGTGCGCCTCGCCATCTTCCAGTCCGCCGCCTTCGCGTTGCTACCGGAAACCCTCAGCTACCTCGCCGAGCACGCCCCCTCGCTCACCCTGCAGGTACTGCAAATCGACCCCGAAACCGGCACCTCCCTGACCCGAAGCCGCGAATACGACATGGTGCTCTCCGAAGCC
Organism: uncultured Rothia sp.; assembly: GCF_963544205.1. Classification (GTDB taxonomy): domain Bacteria; phylum Actinomycetota; class Actinomycetes; order Actinomycetales; family Micrococcaceae; genus Rothia. The sequence goes on along the minus strand of NZ_CAUUDY010000012.1, from coordinate 36,501 downwards.
TACCCGCACCACCACATCCCCGAATACCCCGAGCTGCACTCCGAACTGCTCACCGAAGACCCGCTCAGCCTGATTGTGCCCAGCACCTCCACCATCACCTCCATTGAAGAGGCTCACGCACTCCCCTGGGTCCTCGAAATGGAACAGAACACCTCCCGCAGCTGGGCACTCAACCAGTGCCGCACCGCCGGGTTCGAACCGGTCATCCGATACAGCGCCAACGACATGATCACGAACTCCAACCTCGTCAAGGCTGGATTCGCCGTCACCATCGTGCCCGGCTTCATCCTCTCTTCCCTCTCCACCACCGAGGGGCTACGCATCGTGGAGCTACCCGGCAAACCCTCCCGCAAAATCTTCACCGCGGTACGCCGCGAATCCGCCGCCAACCCCGCCATCGCCATGGTGCGCGAAGCACTGCACCACGCGGTCAAGGTAGCATTCGGCGAGCATGAAAAGACCGAAACCGCATAGGAAAACTCAGCCGCCGCCCATGCCGGCACACCAGACAAAGCAAAGGTCGGGGCCGTTCCCACGAACGACCCCGACCTTTCACTATGCCTTTTTGAACAGGCGCCTATATATAGAGGTATAAAAGTACAGGCAGCGGAGCTACTCCCCCGCCGCGCCCATCCTTAGTAGGAGCCATAGGGGCCAGCGCAACCGCTAGTTCAGCGCAGCAACCACAGCCGGGCTCTGCACCTCATAGAACGAAGAGGACAGACCAGCCGCCGCCATATCCAGCACAGCGCTCACGTGCACATTCTTCAACGCAGAACCGGCAACACCAGAAGCCACTTGATAATTCAGCTGAACATCCAGACGGTGACCGCGAGGAATAGCAGTACGCAACTCCAGAACGTTCTCACTGCCGGAACCAGCCTGACCGGTCTGTTCGCTACGGCGCACCGCATCAAGATTCAGAGCATCCACCGGAGCCACCAGGGCCGAAGCACCCAAGTTGCCCGAAGGCAGCACCGCCTGACCAGAGGTCACGCGAAGAGTCACCGCAGGATTCAGCAACAAGCCGGTCTTCGGATCCTGCGCGCGAGCGCGCACCATCAGGCGAGTACCCACCGGCAGGGTCGAATTACCCTCATTAATAATGCTCAGGCGAGTCGGCAGATTCTTGAACGCAACAGTACGCGCAGGCTGGCTCTGCATAGACACAGCCTGTACACCGGACGCCGCCTTCAACTCCAGGCGGATGCACGACTCGTTATAACGCATCGGCACCTGCACCAGCGCGGAGCTCGCCGCGCCGCCATGCTGTCCACGCTGGCCACCACGATGTCCGCCGGGACGCTGAGTCACCGGAGTACCGTGCGCGCCGCGCCTGCCGCCCGAACGAGTTGCCGCCTCCGCAGCGCTCACGCCACCAGCTACCAGGGCAGCCGAAGCACCCGCAACCTTCAACGCGGTACGGCGAGAAGCGTTCATCAGATTATTCTTAGTCATTTTCTACTCCCCTAAGCCTTCGCGATACGGTACACGCCGCTAATCGTGCCTTGCCACCAGGTGCCGTAACGGTCAATCGTGCCCACCATCTGCAGGGTGTCACCGCCACCAAGCAGCAGACTCACATGCTGAGGCAGGCGTTGCTCGTGCACAGTCTTACCGGTTTCCATATCAATCGCGACAGCCCACGCGTAAGCACCATTCGCCAAACCAGCCGGGCCGCGGCGACGCTCACAGGTGTAAATCAGCCCGTCAGCAGTGGAATAGCGCGGAACAGCAGAAGAGTAAACGTCCCTACGGTCCCAGATCTTACGCAGACCGCGACCGGTAATATCCCAACGCTCCATACCGGGAGCAAAAAGCGCGTTCGCGGGAACCGAAGGGCCGGCACCCTCAGGGTACTTCGGGTAGGGGTAGCCGTAGGTACTTGCGCCCACCATCGTGTTACCCACACCAATCATGGAGTTCTCGGTGCCAGAGGTGCCAGCGTTAAACAAGCCGGCGCTACCGACCTTCGCACCGTTATCGGTGCGGTACACAATGACCGACTCCTGAATATCAGAGTTATCGGTCAGCATCACGTAATCGGAGCCGTTCGGACCAAAGAAGGTCGGGGAGGCGCCAGAACCCCACGCGAGCTTACCCGGCTTACGGGCGCTACCGCGGTCGTACGCATGCCACCACTTAAGGGTGGGCGCACCGGTTGCCGTAGCGTTCAGCATATAAATCGCGTGGGAGGTCACCACGCTCACGCCCTGCGGGCACGCCGAAATCGAGTTATCGATACGCTCACCAGCAATCGACGCCTTATTCAAGCGCATCGAGCGAATCGTGCCGCGGGCAGAATCAATCACCGCAATGTAGCCGTTCTTCGTCGCAACCCAAATGCGACCGGCCCAGTCGGGCACCAGACCAACCACAGCGTCGTTGGCGCTCTGGGCGAGCATGCGGCTCAGGTCAATGCGCTCATCAACCCGGATGCTGCGTCCGTCCGCCGAGTGGGAGAGGCGCAGCAGGCACTGGGAGCCATCCACTAGAACCATGCGGTCCTGCGCGTCAAGGTAAGCGTACACGCCGCCCAGCAGCGCGCCCTTCGGAATGTCCAGGTGCGAAAGTTCACGACCCGTATGCGGGTCAAGAATGGAGAGCTTCGGGGTAATGAACTCGCCGTGGGCGAAGACCTGGGTACAGAGCACCTGGATGAAGCCGTCACGCCCGGCAAGAATCGTCGGGCAGGCGCCACCGAGCTTCGTGCCGGTAATCGTCCAGTTACCAGCGCCGGGGCCAGCAAGAGGAGTAGCGTCAGAGGACTGGGCATCACCGTGCATCGTGGTAATGCCGGGAGCACCCAGATGCGGATTCACCTGGGCGTTATAGGTCGGGGTCATTGGTTGGTTCTTTCTAACGGTGAGTGGCGCACACATTCAACGGAGTGCACAAATATGCGCTTTCACATGCGCAAACGTTTCACATTGTAGGGCTAGAAATCAGTTTTTGACGACACTAAAGGGCACCTTGAAGCATCACTCAGGCAATGCTTGAAAGCTTCCTCTAGAAAACTCTCACGCACCACCCTTTAGCTTCAAGGTGCCCTTCCATCCAGGGGATTAGTTTTAGCTACTTCTCCATCAGCGCCTTTGCCAGCGCATCGTCAAGCACCAAATCAGTAATCGCGCCCGTACGCAATGCGCCACGCAAAGCACGCACACGGTGCGTACCAGACGCAACACAAATACGTCGCGGAATACGAGCCAGCTCCTTAGGAGTAGGACCCGACGCACGCTTATTCAACTCAAGATCAGCCCAGGAACCATCCTCACGCAGAAGAATCGTACACATATCCCCCACAACACCCAGCTCACGCAACTGACGCTGCTCCTGCGCTTCAAAATAGCCACCCGAATACACGTGAGAAGGAATAGGGCCACCAAAAGCACCCACACCAAAAATAGCGAGGTCAACATTGTGCTGGGCATGCAGGTTCTTCTGAACGCTACGCTCACGCCACATGGCGGTCTTCGTGTCCGCATAGTCAAAGAACGCGGGAACCGGGAAGTGAATCGCCTGCGCATCATAGGCATTCACCAGCTGCCCCAGCAGAGAGCCCAGGTACGGAATACCCGAATGATGCGCGTTACCGGCGCCATTCATCTGCACGACAGTCACACCCTTCAGAGGGCGGCGCGGCAGGTGACGAGAAATCTCAGTCATGGTCGAACCCCACGCCACACCCAGGCTCGTGCCGTTATCAACCAGGGAATCAAGCAACGCCGCGGCAGTACGAGACACCTGGCTCATGCGGGCGATGGGGGTCGCGTCCGAGCGCACATTCACGAGGGTGACGCGCACCTTATAGCGCTCACCAATGCGGCGCTCCAGTTCGCTACGGGTACGGAAAGATTCATCCAGGCGAATCTGCACCATACCACTCTCGCGGGCGCTCTTGAGCAGACGCGACACCGTAGCGCGAGACACCCCAAGTCGAGCCGCAATAGCGTCCATCGTCATGTTGTGAATGTAGTAAAGCTGCGCCGCCTCGTAGGTTTGGTTAGCGCGTTCGTTCATTGCTCGCAGACCCCCAGTGAAAATCCGTTCATGTGGTTTGGTTATTATTTCACCATTGGGTTTTACTATTTGCAAGATGAAACCCCACGCCGCTCACGCGGCACGACAAGAAAGAGCACTACATGAGCTCCCAGCACTTTGCACAGCAGTCTCAGCTGACTGCTGAGTCCCGCGCCCAGGCACTCAAGAGCATGGTCAACGAAGAACTCGACGTCCTGGTCGTCGGCGGCGGCATTACCGGTGCAGGTATTGCCCTCGACGCAGCAACCCGCGGTCTGCGCACCGGCATCGTCGAAGCAGGCGACTGGGCAGCAGGCACCAGTGCATGGTCCTCCAAGCTTGTCCACGGCGGCCTCCGTTACCTCTACAACCTCGACTTCAAGCTCGTGACCGAAGCACTGACCGAGCGCGGCCTGTTGCTGAACAAGATCGCTCCCCACCTGGTGCACGCACAGCCCTTCCTGTGGCCCCTGAAGATGCCCGTCATCGAGCGCGCATACTCCGCAATCGGCATCGGCATGTACGACACCCTGGCATTCCTCGGTTCTCGCGGCCACAAGGGTGTTCCCTCCCAGCGCCACTTCACCAAGGCAGGCACCAAGACCGTCTTCCCCGACATCAAGGACTCCGCATTCAGCGGCGCAATCCAGTTCTACGACGCACGCGTTGACGACGCGCGCCTCGTCATCGACGTCGTCCGCACCGCTGCAGGCTACGGCGCACTGGCTGCATCCCGCACCCAGGTTGTCGGCTTCACCAAGGACGCATCCGGCCGCGTCATCGGGGCTGAGCTGGCAGACCTGGAAACCGGCGAGCGCCTGAACGTGCGCGCAAAGCACGTCATCAACGCAACCGGCGTGTGGACCGAAGAGTCCGAGTCCCTCGCTAACCCCGAGGGTGGCCTGGAGGTTCTGGCGTCCAAGGGTATCCACATCGTGGTTCCCCGCGACCGCATCAACGCAACCAGCGGTATCTTCACCAAGACCGAGAAGTCCGTTCTCTTCATCATCCCCTGGCAGCGTTACTGGATCATCGGCACCACCGACACCCCCTACTCCGAGGACCGCGAGCGCCCCGTCGCAACCAGCAAGGACATCGACTACGTGCTGATGCAGGCTAACAAGCTGATCGCTAACCCGCTGACCCGCGAGGACATCATCGGCACCTACACCGGTCTGCGCCCGCTGCTGCAGCCCAAGGTCAAGGACGGCGCAGCATCCACCAAGGTTTCCCGCGAGCATACCGTGACCGAGGTTGCACCCGGCATGAGCGCAATCGCAGGCGGCAAGCTCACCACCTACCGTGTCATGGCTGCCGACGCTGTCGACTTCGCACTGGGCGAGCAGGCTAAGCAGAACCCCTCCGTGACCGCAAACATCGGCCTGGTCGGTGCAGACGGCTACCACGCAATCGCCGCTAACCGCGCACGCTACGCAGAGCGTTACGGCTGGGACGAGGACCGCATCACCCACCTGCTCGAGCGTTACGGTGCACAGATTGAGGACCTCGGCGCTCTCATCGACGCTGACCCGTCCCTCGGCGCTCCCCTGGCTAAGGCACCCCAGTTCCTGCGCGCAGACGTCGTCTTCGCAATCCGCTACGAAGGTGCCCTGCACCTGGAGGACGTGCTGGTCCGCCGCGTACGCCTCGACCTCGAGCAGCGCGACCGCGGCCTGGCAGCGGCAGAGGAAATCCTCGACATCATGCGTTCCGAGCTCGGCTGGGACGACCAGAAGGTCAAGGAAGAGCGCGACCTCTACGCAGCACGCGTACAGGCCATCCGCGAGGCAGAGTCCACCTCCACCGATGCTGAAGCATCCGCAAAGATTGAGGCTGTCACCCCCGTGGCACCCCGCGTGAAGCTCTAATCCTTAGAGATTCCGCATACCTTTCGTAACCGATTATTTGGTACGAACCGACTGTTCGCCCCTCACCGGTATGGGCTAACTCATATTTTTTGGTGAGGGGTGGACGGACGGTTAAATAACCGTTTACGATAAACCCCCTGCACAAGAAGCAGAGCGCTAAATACAGGGTTAGCCCACTGGTACGTTCTGCTTCTCATCCAGAAACATCCATCAACTTTTCGTAGCAATCCGCTACACATTTCAGCACAGCGTTGTGCCCCGATCCGCCCGTGCGGTGAGGATGCACGGGAACATGCAAGCAAAGGTTCGCTTGCCTTCCAGACGCTTCGTCTTCAAGGAGCAACAATGTCTCTTCTTGCTTCCGCAGGAACTGTACTTACAGCCGGCTCATCCGCTCTCGTGGATGCATCCGGCGCCCCCACCGCCCTCGGAATCTTCGCTTCCGAGTTCTTCGGCACCTTCATCCTGATTCTGCTCGGTGCCGGCGTATGTGCCGCAGTGACCCTCAAGAAGTCCTACGCTAAGGACGCAGGCTGGGTTGTTATCACCTTCGGCTGGGGTCTGGCAGTGTTCACCGCCGTGTACCTCTCCTTCCTCTCCGGTGCGCATCTGAACCCCGCAGTGACCGTTGGCCTGGCAACCGCAGGCAAGGACCTGGCAACCGGCGTTCCCGCAACCCCCGGCAACATTGCCCTGTACATCGTCGCTCAGATGCTCGGCGCAATGGCCGGCGCAACCGGAGCGTACCTCACCTACAAGAAGCACTTCGATGAGGACCCGGGCGACCGCCTCGGCATCTTCTCCACCGGCCCCGCCATCAAGTCCTACGGCTGGAACGTCATCACCGAGATTTTCGGTACCTTCGTCCTGATTGGCTGGATCATCGCATCCGGTAAGACCCCCAGCGAGCTCGGCCCCCTGGCTGTTGCCCTGGTCGTTGTATCCATCGGTATGAGCCTCGGTGGCGCAACCGGTTACGCTATCAACCCCGCACGTGACCTCGGCCCCCGTATCGCCTACACCTTCCTGCCCATCCCCGGTAAGACCGGCTCCAACTGGGCTTACGCATGGGTTCCGGTTGTTGGCCCGATCATCGGCGCAATCCTCGCTGGCCTGATCGTTCCGGCAGTCCTGCCCCTCTAAACCTCTCACATAACCCCCGTTCTTTTGTTCTAAGGAAAAATCAATGACGACTTCTCTGCACTCCGCAACCCTCGACACCGAGCGCAAGTACATCCTCTCCATCGACCAGGGCACCACCAGCTCCCGCGCGATCCTGTTCAACAAGGCAGGCGAGAACGTAGCATACGGTCAGCTCGAGCACGAGCAGATCTTCCCCAAGGCAGGCTGGGTCGAGCATAACGCAACCGAGATTTGGCAGAACGTCCGTAAGGTCGTAGCAACCGCCATGGCAAATGGCGAAGTCAACCACCACGAAATCGCTGCAGTCGGCATCACCAACCAGCGCGAAACCACCGTCGTGTGGGACAAGAACACCGGTGAGCCCGTCTACAACGCAATCGTCTGGCAGGACACCCGCACCCAGGAGATTGTGGACGAACTCGCAGGCGAAGAGGGCGTCGGCAAGTACCACGACATCGTCGGTCTGAACCTCTCCACCTACTTCTCCGGCCCCAAGATCAAGTGGATCCTGGACAACGTCGAGGGCGCACGCGAGCGCGCCGAGCGCGGCGACCTGCTCTTCGGCAACACCGACACCTGGCTGGTCTGGAACCTGACCGGTGGTGTTGACGGCGGCGTGCACGTCACCGACGTGACCAACGCATCCCGCACCCTGCTGATGAACATCCGCACCCTGCAGTGGGATCCGCAGATTGCTGCCGACATGGGCATCCCCATGAGCATGCTGCCCGAGATTAAGTCCTCCTCCGAGGTGTACGGCTTCGGTCGCCCCACCGGTCTGCTCAGCGGCACCCCCATCGCGGGTATTCTGGGCGACCAGCAGGCTGCCACCTTCGGCCAGGCTTGCTTCGAGAAGGGCATGGCGAAGAACACCTATGGCACTGGTAACTTCATGCTCATGAACACCGGCACCGAGCCTGTCTTCTCCGACAACGGTCTACTGACCACCGTCGCCTACAAGATTGGCGACGCGGCACCCGTCTACGCTCTGGAAGGTTCGGTTGCAATGAGCGGCTCCCTGATCCAGTGGCTGCGCGACAACCTGCGCATGATCGAGAACGCTGCTGAGTCTGAGGAGCTGGCTACCTCCGTTGAGGATTCTGGTGGCTGCTACGTCGTTCCCGCATTCTCCGGCCTGTTCGCACCTCACTGGCGTTCCGACGCTCGCGGCGTGATCGTTGGTCTGACCCGCTACGTGAACCGTGCACACATCGTGCGTGCGGCACTGGAAGCAACCGCATTCCAGACCCGCGAGGTTCTCGACGCAATGAACGCTGACTCCGGTGTTGAGCTCTCCGAGCTGCGCGTGGACGGCGGCATGACCGCTAACGAGTTCCTCATGCAGTTCCAGGCTGACATCCTCGGCGTTCCCGTAATCCGCCCGAAGGTTATTGAGACCACCGCCCTGGGTGCAGCATACGCTGCAGGTATCGCTGTTGGTTTCTGGACCGGCGAGCAGGACGTTGTGGACAACTGGGTTGAGGACAAGCGCTGGCTGCCCTCCATGGAGCCGGCAGAGGTCGACCGCCAGTACCGCCTGTGGAAGAAGGCTGTCTCCCGTACCCTCGAGTGGGTTGACGAGGACGTTCAGACCGCCTAATCGCAGTACCCGCCGCCTAACGGCACGGCCCGCGTACTAACGAAGCCCCGGCTGCTTCTCCCCCGCTATGGGGTTGAGGTAGCCGGGGCTTCTCGCTGTTTTATGACGCATCTATTAGCTTTTATTGCGGCGTGATTTCTACAAAAATTAGTGCTGGGGTACGGTGGGTGATTGTAAATGCAGTATCTTCCGCCGGCTGCTTCCCGCGGTATTGTTCGTGAGGTGTCAGTACCGTGCAGGATCCCGTTGACATATTCTGGGTCTCCTCGCGCAACCAGCGGTTCGCGCTGATACTTATTTACGCTCCTATCACCGTCCGCCGTGGTTCCGAATACCGCGGCGGACGGTGAGTTTTTATCGTTTCTTACACAGTTCGTAGCGTGAATGAGAGGGCATGGAGTACCCATCTTTTGTGTAAGAATTACGCATTTTATACCTCATATTGAGATATCCGTTCACCTGTTATGTGGGGTTGCTCTAATGGTGTTTGTAAACCTTTGATGTCTACTTCAAGCGCCGTATCATAGATATATAGGCTTATTGGTCCTGCTCTAACCGCGAAGATGGCGGTTGGTTAAGCATATGGCACCTTCCGGTGCTCGTGAGAACGGAGACATACTCCGTTGGAAGGAGGGAGCGGGTTATCCCGCACCGATTATGGTTGATGTCCGTCGCCGCAAGCTTGCAATTATTGCTATGAACGTTTCGGTTCTTGCAGCTGCTCTCTCCTGGTTGTTGGTGCTCTTCTCCGCCCTGTACTCTGCCGCGGCTGTGCCGTGGGCTCTGGGCGTTGCTATCGTGCTGACGGTGATTGGTGCTTACGCACTGTACCGCTACTACTCCAAGTACTCGCACGTGCTCCCGAACGAGGACCCGGATGCGCACGATGTGCTCGGTCACGACCTGCACTCGACCCATCTGCCGCATCTGCACCACACGGAGGGCAATACCAACGGAGTAGCCGCTAAGTAGCGAGCTCCTCATCCCCCCAGACAATATAATTGTGCCGCCTCACTGGTATTGGTAAGGCGGCACGTTTGCATTAAAATCGCGGTTCAGAGTCCGGCCCTGCACTCAAGATTATTTCTGGTTTGAGTCAGTGCTCCGCTGCGCTTCAGCTTCGGTTCTGGCTAGTTCTATCTTTTTGTTCTTTTCGACTATCAGAGCGTTATATTTCCAACCGGGGATTCGCTCAACAAGCCACCCAACCCAGATGAGCGCAACGATAATGAGAGCGGCCGGAATCAGGTAAATGAGGACGCTCGGGTTGCGGGTGTGGTCTGAGGTGCTCCCCGCGCTGAGTTCCCACAGCGCAAGGATTGGTAGCACCATTGTAGGCATCACTATAAAAAAGATGAAGGCATAGTAAATGCCCATCATGCTACCGGGCCTACCTCTATTTATACGATCTTGGGTAACGGCTCTGTCCAGGCGGTTGTATTCCTCCAGAGTTTCGCCATCTAGAAGCGAAGCATCAGGGATCTTGGCCATGACGTACTGTACGGCTTCAAAATCTGAGGGCGCGCAAATAAAGATATGCCCCTGGGACGTAACGGTATATTCTTTCGCGATGTCAAGACACGCCTGCGCGTAACGGTTATTGAGTTCTCGACTCTCCGGGTTTTCCTTGAGCTGCCGGCGGAGGTCTTTCAGGTCTTCCATGTTTCTCCTTGCAATTTCAGTCGTCGTTGAACCCATCGTTGGGGCACGAGAAACACAGGTCATCCCCCACCCGGTGCGGGGTGGAGAAGCCGGAGTATTGAATTGCGGTGTATCGGTGTGCACTTCACAGAATGCCAGGTCTTCGGGCTCAATCAAAATTGGCGGGACCTCGTGAGATATTTCAAGGGCGGCGTATAAATCTCATAGATAGCGGTTAGTTATAGACAAAACCCGCCGCGGGTACGGTACGGAGGCGCCCCTCCCCTATGATGGTTGAAAGGGGTATTTACCCCTACCATCATCTGCAGTACACGCCCACGAGCCTACGAGGAAGAGCATGACCAAAGCGACCGATTCGCCGCAGCCACCGGAAGCGCTCGCGCGCTGGTACACGCGCTACGCAAGCCCCGTGGGCACGCTCTACATCGCCGCCCGCGCGGATGCGATTGTGGGCATCTGGTACGAGGATCAGGCGCATTTTCCGCTCCCCCATGAGCTCGGCGAGCTGATTGAGAACCCCGGCACCTACCTGCGGGAGCACGGTACGGCGGAAGATGAAGAGCCCCTAGGCGAATATGCGGCGGCGCAACTTCTTGCGATGGCTACCGTGCAGCTTTCCGAGTATTTTGACCGCAAGCGCACGACCTTTACTCTTCCCCTCGCCCCTGATGGTACTGATTTTCAGCTTATCGTGTGGGAACATCTGAAGACTGTTCCTGCCGGGTACACCACGACTTATGGCGAGATTTCGCGTGCGGTTGGCCCCGGCGCCCCCGCACAGGCTGTGGGTCAGGCGGTTGGCCGTAACAAAATTTCCATTATGATTCCTTGTCACCGCGTTATTGGTGCCGATGGAAGCCTCACCGGTTATGCCGGCGGTGTTGAGCGTAAACAATTCCTCCTTGATTTGGAGGAGCCGGAAGAAGTGCGGGAGGCGCGGCTCTTCTAGCGCCTGCCGGCTGGCGTTCGAAGCTCATGACGGGGTGGGGTATGCATCGGATGCGTATCCCACCCTTTTTGTACCTGTTTTCGGTTTCGATGCTCTACAACACGACACGAAATCGAATATAGTTGCGATTATTCCATGTTGTGGTTAGTGTTTAAGTAGAACATTATTCCTAAGACTTCGAATCAGATACAGACTTCTCAGAGAGGAGAACCCATGACCTCGCAACCTACTATTCCCACTGACCCCCTCGAAAATACCCCGAGCTACCCCACGTGGGTGACCGATGAGCTTCTGTGCGATTACTACGACGCCGAATGGGGCATGCCCGTCACCAACGAGCGAGGACTCTTCGAAGCCCTGAGCCTCGAAACGTTCCAGGTCGGGCTCTCCTGGCGAACTATTCTTGCCCGCCGTGAGGCGTTCCGTCGCGCTTTCGAGGGGTTCAATCTCGAACGCGTAGCTGCATTCACCGACCAGGACGTTACGCGCCTCCTTCAGGATGAAGAGATTATCCGTAACGAGCGGAAGATTCGCGCGGTCATCTCCAATGCACGCCTGACCCTTCAGATGCGTGAGCTTGCCGCAACGCCCCGTGACGCCTCCACGGCGGATATTCGCCTTCCTCTTATCGCCCTCTCTTCTACCCCGGCCAAAGAGGATAGCACCGAGGCGGCAAATACTCGCCGCCGTCGAGTTCGTACGCTAAGCCACGAAGACCTGAACCGGATGCGCGAGCGCACCCTATCTGACGGCACGCGCATACCGGGCGGGCTACCGGCGTGGCTGTGGTCTTTCGCGCCCAGCGAGACTATTGCGCCGCGCACTCTGGAGGATATTCCCACCGATACGCCCGAGTCCGCGCTTCTTGCCAAATCTTTTAAGGCATTAGGTGGAGTGTTCTTGGGGCCGGTGACCGCCTACGCACTCATGTGTGCGGTCGGAATGGTGGACGCTCACCTGGTGGGTTCGCATCGGCGCGGCTGTTCGGGTCTCTTCGCCTAAGCCCCCCTCGCTGGGTGTGCGCGTACCCAAGGACATGAAAAAGCCGCGTGCTACTTCCTGGGAAGCAGCACGCGGCTCCAAAAACTCGGAGGCTCCTCTCCGCATAGCTAGGTTGCTGGCTCTATTAAATCGTCACAAAGAGGAAAATCAGGGACAGCAGCGGCGGGGTCAGCTGGATTAGCGCCGGCTTGCGCTTTGCCGGGGAGGTGAGGAACAGGTAGATACCTGCAATCGCCATGGAGCCCAGGCCTGCGAACATGAGTGCTACACCGACCTGCGGGGAGCCGAACCAGAAGGCAAGTAGACCGGTTGCGGCAATCCAGGCGAGCATCAGGTTGTACAGGCCCTGGTTTGCTGCCATCTCCTTGGTGGATTCGGCGAATTCTTCGGTCATGCCGAAGGTTTCGCGGCCCTTGGGCTTAGTCCAGAGGAAGGATTCGATGATCCAGATGTACACGTGAATAGCGATTGCTACGAAGGCAAAAACGGTGGTGACCGTTGCGAGTGCCTGCATTATTTCTCCTTAAGCAGTAGGTGTTCTATTAGGCACCTGCCCGTTCTTTATTCTGGAGCACAACAACCTGTGGTGATGTTCAGAATCATGCAGGAGCAAGCACAAGAAGTAATTCTACGCTTCTTCCCGGTTTATCGGAATTTCCCTGAATATGCGTGAAACCCCTCGATTCGTCGTCTGCAGAGAAAATTGCAGGGTTCTCATCGAGGGGTTTCTTACGCGGGGTTACGCCGAATCCGGTATCGGTCTTTAGCCCATCATGAGTGACAGAGCAAAGGACCAGACGCATACCAGGCCCAGCAGAATAGCGCTGTACTTGATGGACATGGAGGTAATCTTCGATTCCTCTCCAGCGCTGTTCACAGCCGCCGCCGCAATCGCGATGGACTGCGGGGAAACAATCTTACCCATCACGCCACCGGCAGTGTTTGCGGCAACGAGCAGGGTCGGGTCAACAGCAATCTGGGCTGCGGTGGTGGACTGCAGGCCCGCGAAGAGCACGTTAGCGTTGGTCACGGAGCCGGTCACGAACACGCCAATCCAACCGATAATCGGGGACAGCAGCGGGAAGACCGGTCCGGCTGCAGCGAGCGCCAGGGCAATCGAGGTGGTCATACCAGCGTAGTTCATCACGTTAGCCACGGACATGACCAGGCAGATCATGAGGATCGGCATCTTCAGCTGGTTCCAGGTGCCGCCGAGTTCTTCGAAGGCTTCGCCCCAGCTGATCTTCGAGGTCAGGACGGTAATGATTGCAGCCACCAGAATTGCGGTGCCGGATGCGCCCAGGGTGTTCCAGGAGAACATCGCGGTCACGGTCTTGCCGGCGCCGGTGGTAATAGCCTGGTGAATACCGGGGATGGGGAAGCTCAGGATTGCGGCACCGAGCAGGCCGTTGGTTGCGAAGATCGGCTTCAGTGCGGTTGACCAGAGCAGGATGGTTGCGGAGAGGAAGATGAAGGGGCTCCACGCCTTAACGATCTCAGCGCCGGTGTGCTTGACGCTCTGCTGAGCCTGGGCTTCTTCGAGGCTGGGTGCGGTGGATTCGCGGTAGATGTGCTTGGGCTGCCACTTCTGCATCACGAGCGCCAGCGCCACCAGGGACAGCAGCGGCGGGATGATATCGACCAGTTCGGGAGAGCCGAGCAACATCAGGATAGCTGCCTGACCGCCGGAGAAGATTACGCCGGTCATGAGTGCTACCAGGCCGACTTCGCGAATGCCGCGGATGCCGTCCTGGATTGCAACCATCAGTAGCGGCACGATTGCCACGAAAATCTGCAGTACCGGAACCATACCTGCGGCCAGGTGTGCAGTGTCTAGGCCGCCGACCTTAGCTGCGGTGGTCACGGGAATACCGATAGCGCCGTAGGCGCCGGAAGCGGCATTCGCTACCAGTGCGAGCATGGATGCCTTGAGGGGGTTGAAGCCCAGGGATACCAGCAGTGCCGCGGAGATAGCGATCGGGATACCAAAGCCTGCGGCACCTTCGATGAAGCCGCCGAAGCAGAAGGCAATCAGCAGCACCTGGATGCGCTGGTCGTTCGAGATGGAGGAGACGGAGGAGCGCACGATGTCGAAGTTACCGGCGCGTACAGCAATGCGGTAGAGCCACACCGCCATGAGCACAATCCAGCCGATGGGCCATGCGCCGGAGAGGAAGCCGGAGAGGATGGAGCCGGCGCCTGCGGTGATGGGCAGGCCAAAGACTGCGCAACCGATGATGAGGGTGGTGCCGAGGGTCAGCAGTGCTGATTTGAGGCCGCTGAGTTTCAGGACGGTCAGGCCCAGCAGGAAGAGGATGATGGGTACTGCTGCGACCAGTGCGGAGAGCACCGGTGAGTTCAGCGGGTCGTAGGTTTGCTGCCACATGGGGCGGGGTGTTCCTTTCGGTCTGTGCTTTAGGCAGTTGCTTCTTCCGGTACGGCGTCTGCTCTGTATGGAAGCGTTTGGGCCGCATAAAAACCGATGGGCCCGTCCTGTGTCTCGTGGACGGGTCCATCGGCGAAGCGTGATGGTCTTGAGCTGCCGGGCATTTGGTAATTTGCTGTGGCGATATGCCGAGGCAATATACCGCTGGAATATACCGTAGCGCGGCGGCGGTGAGCGGAACATTTCCCCCTCACTAGGTGCTCTTGACTTTATCTGTCTAAGCTAACAGGTCTCTCCTTAGACTTCAGGATAGGGTGACCTTAAGTGTGCACAAATGAAACTTATATGCATATTTGCACCCGGCGCCGCTCTCCCCGGCTCTCTCCCCACCCTCCGCCCCCGTCCCTCCCCCAGCACCCAATCCTAGATACGCGAAAGCCCCCTCCTACTTCACGTAGAAGGGGGCTTTCGCCAAACCGTGTTGCGGAGTACCTTACTCTCGCAGAAAGTGAGTTACACGCATCGGGGTTTCACGCTGTTTAGGAAACAACCAGGGACAGAACGTAACTCCAAACACAGGTGATAGCCAGCAGGATTGCGCTGTACTTGATTGCCATGGAGGTAATCTTGGATTCCTCGCCGGCGCTGTTTACTGCAGCAGCTGCAATTGCGATGGACTGCGGGGAAACAATCTTCGCCATCACACCACCGGCGGTGTTAGATGCAATCAGCAGGGTCTGGCTGACACCAATCTGATGTGCGGTGGTAGCCTGCAGGCCAGCGAAGAGGATGTTGCTGTTCACCACAGAGCCGGTCACGAACACGCCGATCCAACCGATGATCGGGGACAGTAGCGGGAAGATTGCGCCCACAGCGGCAACAGCCAGTGCGATGGAGGTAATCATACCTGCGTAGTTCATGACGTTAGCAACGGACATGACCAGGCAGATCATGATGATCGGGGTCTGCAGCTGCTTCCAGGTTGCACCGAGTTCCTCGATAGCCTCGCCCCAGCTGATGGAGGAGGTCAGGATGGTGATGATTGCAGCGACCAGAATTGCGGTACCGGAAGCACCAAGGATGTTCCAGGTGAAGGCCACGTCGATAGGCTTGGGGGTTGCAACGATCGGCGCTGCCTGCTGGATGCTCTGGTGCAGACCCGGGATGTTGAAGGTGATGTTGCTGAAGGCGAGCAGACCGTTCTTAGCGAAGAGCGGCTTCATCGCGGTGGACCAGAGCAGGATCACGACGGACAGGTAGACGAAGGGGCTCCACGCCTTGAGAATCTCGCCGCCGGTGTGCTTGACGCTCTGCTGAGCCTGAACTTCTTCCAGGGAGGGAGCGGTGGGCTCGCGGAAGATGTGCTTGGGCTGCCACTTCTGCATGATGAGTGCCAGAGCAATCAGAGCCAGTAGCGGCGGGATGATGTCGACGAGCTCGGGGTTACCGAGGCCTGCCAGCAGCACGGACTGGCCGCCGGAGTAAATCAGGCCAACGATCAGTGCCACCAGACCGACTTCGCGGATACCGCGGATGCCATCCTGAATAGCAACGAGCAGAACGGGGATGAGAGCCGCCATGATCTGGAGAACCAGGACCATTTCGATGGACAGCGCGTGCAGGTCCACGCCACCGCGGGTTGCTGCGGTGGTCACGGGGATACCGATAGCGCCGTATGCACCGGAGCTCACGTTAGCGATCAGCGCGAACATTGCGGCCTTGAGCGGGTTGAAGCCCAGGGACACGAGCAGTGCAGCACAGATAGCAATCGGGATACCGAAGCCTGCAGCGCCTTCAAGGAAGCCGCCGAAGCAGAATGCGATCAGCAGCATCTGGATGCGCTGGTCGTTCGAGATGGAAGAGATGGAGGAGCGAACGATTTCGAAGCCGCCGGAACGCACGGAAATGCGGTAGAGCCACACTGCCATGAGCACGATCCAGCCAATGGGCCACATGCCCGAGAGGAAGCCATGGAGGATGGAGCCTACACCGGCGGTGACGGGCATGCCGAAGACGCCGCAACCGATGACCAGTGCAATAGCGAGGGAGATGACGGCAGATTTAATACCGCTGAGCTTCAGGACGGTGAGGCCCAGAAGGAAGAAAATAATCGGGACTGCTGCCACGAGTGCAGAGAGAGCGCTCGAGTGTAGCGGGTCGTAGACTTGCTGCCACATGATGTACTGTGTTCCTTTCCAGCCCACGGGGGCGGGATCGAGTTGCGCCGTAAAACCTTCCCAGCGACGCGTGTGGCGGCGTGTGTGCCGTGTGCTTTAGGCCTGTTTCCCCGGTGCTTTGTGCCTTGGGGAGGATATCCCACCGGGATATTTGCCTTCGCTTGGGTTCGTGTTGGTTTTGCGGCTATGAAATTCAGTGTGTATGAAGTCGTGTTTTAGTCACAGAAACCTAAATATTCCTTGATTTGTCAAGGGAAATTCAGTGCCAAAGCTAAAATTTCTGACCGCTAAAACGCGATTCCTTGTGTACCCAATGTACCACCCATCACCCACAAAATCGGGCATATTCCAACATTTAGATTGAAGCTCATAATTGCAACCTAACCTAAAGCCCCACCGCTTTACAGGTGCGAGACCGACCTCTCCCCCGCCAACTCAAGGAAGAGAGCGCACTTCGGTGCTTCCAGCCGTGTTTTTGGCGCCGACTCCCGTATTTCCCCCATCCAAGCAAGCAAAACAAAAACCACTAAACGGCATACAAAAAAGCTCCGGAAGGAAAACCTTCCGGAGCTTTATCTGTCGGGTTGACAGGATTTGAACCTGCGACCCCTTGACCCCCAGTCAAGTGCGCTACCAAGCTGCGCCACAACCCGATTCGTTATTCACGATATTGTTTTCAAGGTTTCCCCTGAACACTCGAATAACTATACCGGGGTTTTAACCCCCGCGCAAGCCAGAATCCCGATTTTTAGAAAAAATCTTAAAAATCTTTTCCTCTCAGATTTTCCTCTCAGATTTTCCGCACAGAATCCTGCGCGCGGGGGCCAACCCTAACAAGAGGCCAAGCCAGCCTAGCAAGGGGCCAGCCCAGCAACACGGCATCATGCAGACACACCCCGCTACTAGCGGCGGCCGCCCTTACCCTTCTTAGCCTTCGCGCTCTGACGCTCACCCAGGGAGCGGCGCTCACGCACACGCATCGAAATCTCAATCGGAGTACCCGTGAAATCAAAAGTCTCACGCAGACGACGCATAATGAAGCGGCGGTAACCCGGATCCAAGAAGCCGGTAGTAAACAGAACGAACTTCGGCGGACGCGAAGACACCTGAGTACCGAAAAGAATACGCGGCTGCTTACCGCCACGCAGCGGGTGCGGATGCGCGGCCACAATCTCGCCCAGGAACGCGTTCAGGCGACCGGTCGGAATACGCGAATCCCACGACTCCAGCGAGTGCTCCAGGGCGGGCACCAGCTTGTCCTTGTGCCAGCCGGTCTTCGCCGAAATGTTCACGCGAGGCGCCCACTGCACGTGCGCCAGGTCGCGCTCAATCTCGCGCTCAAGCATGTAGCGGCGGTCCTCATCGAGGGTATCCCACTTATTGAATGCCAGAACCATCGCACGACCCGAATCAATCACGGTCTGCACGATACGCACGTCCTGCTCAGAGATCGGCTCGGAAACATCCAGCAGCACCACGGCAACCTCAGAACGCTCCAGAGCAGTCTGAGTACGCAGCGAAGAGTAGAACTCCGCACCCTTAGCCATGTGCTGGCGACGGCGAATACCCGCGGTATCCACAAAACGCCAGGGGTAGCCGCCCAGCTCAATAATCTCGTCAATCGGGTCACGAGTCGTACCAGCCAGGTCGTTCACCACGGCACGCTCAGAACCAGCCAGCTTGTTCAGCAGCGACGACTTACCCACGTTCGGGCGACCCACCAGAGCCACACGACGCGGGCCACCCAGCGCCTCCGGCTGTGCGAACTGCGAGTGCTCCGGCATGACCTCAAGGATCTCGTCCAGAGCATCCGCCAGGCCACGACCGTGCAGACCCGACACCGGGAACGGCTGACCCATGCCCAGCGACCAGAGGTTATAAATCTCCGGCTCCAGGTGAGCATCGTCAATCTTGTTAGCAATCAGAATGATCGGCTTCTTCACGCGGCGCAGCATACGCACAATCTGCTCGTCCGAAGCAGTCACACCCACGCGGGCATCCACCACCAGGACCACAACATCGGCCTGCTCTACAGCAATCTCAGCCTGCTCAGCAACCTGAGCATCAATACCGCGAGCGTCAGACTCCCAACCACCGGTATCAACCAGGGTGAAGCTCTTACCCAGCCACTCAGCCTTATAGGACACGCGGTCACGAGTCACACCCGGCTTATCCTCAACCACCGCTTCACGGCGGCCCAGAATACGGTTAATGATGGTCGACTTACCCACGTTCGGGCGGCCAACAATCGCCACTACCGGATCAGCGAGCTGCTCTTCCTCTTCCTCAATGTCGAAGCCCCAAGCACCCAGCAGGGCGCGGTCCTCTTCATCCAGGTCGTAGTCCTCAAGACCCTCAAGAAGAGCCTGAGCACGCTGATCAGCGGTCTCATCATCAATCTCAGCGAGGCGCTCGATAACGTCGTCCTCGCCACCGCCCAGGTACTTATCTTCGTAATCGTCGCGGATAGCGTCCTCAGCCATGCGCATTCCTTTCTCTACCCGCCCCACGCCCAACCCAAGGGTCAGCACGCGAGCGCGGCTCAACGTCTTCTCGGGAGCGGATGCACCACTCCCCCAGCGTTTCGGCGGGGCCTAGCCCGCGCGCTTCGCCTTCAACTGGTCATTCACAGCGTTAATCACTGCAGAGACCGTCGCATTAAAATCAAGATCCGAGCTGTCCACCAGGGTCACACCCTCGGCAGCTTCCATAAAGTTATTGACCTTCGAATCCTTCGCATCACGCTCAGCGATCTGCTTGCTCAAGTCACCCGAAGCGCCGGACTTCTCCGCGTTCTCCAGACCGCGGCGCGCCATGCGCACCTCTTCAGAAGCAGTCAGCAGGATGCGCGCATCAGCGTCGGGAGCGACCACGGTAGTGATGTCGCGGCCCTCAGCGACCATGCCGTTAATAGCGTGGTCAATCATCCAACGCTGCAGGCCAATCAGGTGCTCACGAACCGCCGGAACCGAAGCCACAGCAGACACAGCCGAAGAAATGCGCTCGCTACGAATCTCCTCACGGATATCGGTCGAGCCCATCAAAATCTCTTCTTCCTTAATGTTCGTACCGAACACCAGGGGCATCTCCTCGACAGCCTTCGCAATCGCCTCAGCGTCGTTCAGGTCAATGCCAAGTTCCAGCACACGGTAGGTTGCGGCACGGTACATTGCACCGGTGTCCAGGTACGCCAGACCAAAGTGGCGTGCAACTTCCTTAGACACAGACGACTTACCGGAACCGGAGGGACCGTCAATAGCAATCGTCAGTTTAGGGTTCTCGTGCATCAGCACTCCTTAAAATTCGTCTCAAACTTTATGCCGGAAAATACAGCTTTAACTCTACTTCACAACACGCCAACCGCGAGCCGACAAATCGCGGACCAGCGCCTCATGAATAGACGGATTGACCGAGATTTCAGCCATACCCACCGGGGCACCCGTCGAGTGCTCCAGACGCAAATCCTCAAGGTTCGCGCCCAACTCACCAATCTCGGCAAGCAAACGAGCCAGCGTGCCGGGGGTGTCGTCCACCAGCACCGTCATCTTTGCAAACGCGGCGGGGGCAGTACCGTGCTTACCCGGAATACGGCTCACGCCCGCATTGCCTTCGCTCATTAGCTGCGCCAAATCCAGGCGAGCGCCGGAAGCTGTCGGGTTCTCCAGCGTCGCGATGAGGCGGTTCAAGTCATCACGCACCCCGTAGAGGGTCTGCACAATCGGGTCAGCGTTCGCCGCAAAAATCTGCACCCACAGCGTCGGGTCCGAGGCCGCAATACGCACCGTATCGCGCAAACCCTGACCCGCCAGGGACAGCGCATACAGCGGAGTGTCCTGCAGACGCGAAGCCAACAGCGAGCTCATCGCCTGCGGCACATGAGAGATTAGGGCAACCGTCTGATCATGTTCCTCAACGCCCAGAGAAGTCACAATCGCGCCCAGCTCCACCGCCACAGAACGCACCAGACGCACACACTCGGGGCGAACCGAATCGTGCTCGCAGATAATCCACGGACGCGCCTGGAACAGCTCACCGCGAGCAGCCACCGGGCCCGACTTCTCACGCCCAGCCATCGGATGCGAACCCACGTAACGGGACGCATCCGCACCCGAGGCAAGCACATCAGCCAGCGGCTGCACCTTCACCGAGGCAACATCCGTCACCACGGCGCCGGGGTAGCCCGCCTCCGGTCGAGGCGCATAGGTGTTCAACGCGCGAGCGCACACGGCACCGGCACTATCCGGAGGCGCAGCCACCACCACCAGCTGCGGGGCGAACGCGGCGCGCTCCTGCTCCGACAGGGTGGAGAAGCTTGTACCGGCGCCGATATCCTGCGCCACAGCCTCGGCGGTGGGTGAGATATCTTGGACGTACACGTCCTCGCATCCTGCCGCACGCAACCCCAAACCGATGGAGGCGCCCAGCAGACCCGAGCCGATAATGAGTACCGGCCCGGTCAGCGTTGAGTCCATGTGCAGCTCAGATGCGGAAAGCTCAGCGGGCGAGCTCATGACAACTCCTTAGCGTTATTACATGTCCACCGAAGCGAGCAGGTGACCGATCTCAACCTTGGAGAGGTTACGGACGGTGCCCTGCTTCTGCGAACCAATACGGATCGGGCCCATCTCAACGCGCACCAGGCGCTCAACCGGGTAGCCGACGGCGTCGAAGAGGCGGCGCACGATGCGGTTCTTACCGGAGTGGATGGTCACCTCAACGAGCACGTGGCCGGGGGTGGAGTCCACCAGCTTGAACTCGTCCACGCGGGTCACACCGTCTTCCAAGCGAATACCCTTCTTCATGGCTGCGCCGACGCCGGGCTCCATCGGGCCGGGAACCTGCACCAGGTAGGTCTTGGGCACCTCGTAGGAGGGGTGGGTGAGGCGGTTCGCCAGTTCACCGTCGTTGGTCAGCAGCAACAGACCCTCGGTTTCGACGTCCAGGCGGCCCACGTGGAACACACGCTCGCTCATGGAGGAACGCAGGAAGTCAGAGATGCAGGGGCGACCTTCGGGGTCTTCCATGGTGGAGACCACGCCGGCGGGCTTGTTGAATGCCATGTAGACGAGCTTGTCGTTGGTCTGAACGGTCATGCCGTCCACCTGCACGGTCACCTTGGAGGGGTCCACGCGCACACCCAGCTCGGTCACGACTTCACCGTTGACGGTGACGCGACCTTCGGTAATCATTTCTTCGCAGACGCGGCGGGATGCCACACCGGCCTGAGCCAGCAGCTTCTGCAGGCGCACGCCGTCGTGGTCGTAGAACTCGTAGTGGTCTACCGGGGCGTTACGGGGGCGGCGGGGGCGGTGCGGACCAGCGTAATTGCTGACGCGGTACTCGCCGCGCTCGTTTGCGAAGGCTTCGCCGGAGCGGTAGGGACGGCCCGGTGCGCGGCGTTCGCGCTTGGGCAGTTCGGTACCGCGGCCGCGACCTGCACGACCTGCGCCGAACTTCTTGTCACCGAGTTTCTTCTCGCCGAAGCCCTTTGCGCCGCCCTTGCCTGCGCCGCTCTTGCCTGCGCCGCTCTTGCCTGCGCCGGGGCGACCGCCGCGTGCGGATGCGCCCTTAGCGCCGGGCTTACCGCCCTGACCGGGACGACCGGCGCCGGGACGGCCACCGCGGGAGTTCTGGGGGCGACCGGATGCAGAGCGGCCGCCGCGGGAGGAGTTTCCATATGCCATGGTGTTCTTCTCTTTTCTGTCGTATAGTGCGAACGTTTCGGGCATTTCCCGAACGTTCGTTCGTCTTATTGGTTCGTTGTCGTTGTCTTAGTCGTTGCCCTCGGCAAGCACGGCGGCTTCCGTATCATCGGGCAGGAAAGGCGCGAGCGCCGGTAGCTCCTCCAGGGAGTTCAACCCGAGCTTCGCCAGCAGCAGCTCCGTTGTTTCGTAGAGGGTCGCGCCGCTTCCGGCTTCTCGACCCGCCTCACGAATCAGCTGCCGTTGCAGCAGCTGGCGGATTGCCGCATCCGCGTTCACGCCACGAATGGAGGCGACCCTCGCGCGGGTCACCGGCTGCTGGTAGGCAATCACGGCGAGCGTCTCATAGGCGGGCTTGCTCAGGGTCGCGCTCTTGGAGCGGGTTACGAAGCGCGCCACCCAGGGGGCAAAGTCGTCGCGGGCGTAGAGTTTCCAGCCTCCGGCGATATTCCGCAGCTGGAATCCGCGCGGTTCGGGTGCCACCCAGTTTTCGTCTTCTCCGTAGCCGCTTTCTTCGCCGTTGTACTCGCGGTACAGCTGGTCGAGCGCGTGCTCGACGGCTCGCTCATTGACGATGAGCGCGGCGGAGAGTTCTTTGACGCTCACAGGTGCTTCAGCAACGGCAAGGATCGCTTCGATGGCGCTTTTGACACCGCCGGGGATTGCCTCGACCTTGGAAAACTCGGCTTCGGCATCGACCGCCACACTGGGTGCGGTGGAGGGGCCTCCCGCCGGAATCTTCGCGGTTTTCGTTGCCGGTTTCTTCGACTCGCGGGGTGCAGGTTCCTGCGCTTCTTCCGTCTCTGGTTCCCCAGCTACATCAGTAGCCTCAGCTTCTTCAGCAGCCTGGGCTTCTTCGGTAGCCTCCGCTTCCAGAGGCGCTGCGGCTACCTCGTGCTCAGCCGGTTCAGATTCCGCAACAGTAAGCTCTACATCCTCTGCTACCGGCACCGAGTCAGCCGAGTCATCATCCGCGTTCGGGTCCCAGTAGCCCAGGTTCACGATGGCAAGGTCGTCAGGGGTAAATTCACGGTCAAACCGTGCTCCGTGATCACTCATGATCCTCCTCTACCTCGTGGGCTTCTTGGTCCTCGCGTACGCTATCCGATTCGCCCGTTTCTGCAGGTGCTTCACCGATTTCGTGCGCACCCTGTGTGCCTGCGGTGTCTGCAGTTTCTTCACGGATCACGAACTGTGCCGCGCTCGCGCTCGCACGTACCCGAATAGCTCCGAGCGGTGCGTCCTGTTCCATGTGCAGGGCACCTTCTTTGTAGAGCTCAAGCAGGGCGAGAAAACGAACCACCACGATTTCTAGTTCGCCGGATCCTTGAACCAGTTCGGCGAAGCTCAGTTCCCGCGCCGCGGTATCGAGCAGGCTGTGCAAAATGTAGTGTTCTTCAGCCGCGATGGTGGTTAGCGGAACGTGCAGGTGCTCGTTGAGTTCTTCAACGATTTCTTCGGGTTCCGGTTCGGGCTCTTTGGGGGTTCGGCTCAGCGCTGCTGCGGCGATGCGGGCGAACTCTTCGGCGCCTCCGGTGAAAACCAGCTCGGGAAGTGCCTGGGCGAATCGTTCTTCGAGGGCTACCGCACGGGGAAAACGCTGCGCTTCTTGCGACCAGCGTTCAGCAAAAATATCGGCGACTTCGCGGTAGGCACGGTATTGCAGCAGACGGGCGAAAAGCAGGTCGCGTGCCTCCAACAGTGCAACGTCCTCTTCGAGGGGTTCACGATGTTGCGGGAGCAGGCGTGCGGTTTTGAGTTCCAGCAGGGTTGCGGCGGTGACCAGAAATTCGCTGGCTTCGTCGAGTGCGCGTTCGGTGCCTTCAGCGTAGAGGGCGTGCAGGTATGCGAGGAACTCGTCGGTGACCTCTGCGAGCGCCACCTCGGTAATGTCGAGTTTGCGGCGCGAAATCAGGGTCAGTAGAAGATCAAAGGGACCCTCAAAATTACTGAGGGTGAGGGTGAAACCGCGTTCCGGGTTCTGCAGGCCGCGGCCCTCAGTCCGGGCGTTCGCGGCGGTGTCTGCATTCGGTGTCGGTACCCTCACGGCAGCGACGTTCGTGGTCATAAACGACCTATTCTCCTTAGGTTTATTCTCCCCGGCTTTTGTTGGTGCCGTCTCAGATGCGGCTTCTGCTTCGCCTATTTTTCGCGGCAAGCAGTACACGGGGTCTTTAGAATCCACACAATTATACGCCCTCTACCGGTGCGACTCAAGGGTGAGAGTCACCTCAGCAGAGGGCGTATAGGTGCAGGGGGCTTTAGCGTGCGCCGCCCTTGTAGATCAGTTCGCGTGCCACCTGGCGGTATGCTTCCGCCCCGGGGTGGCTGGAGGCGTAGCTGAGAATCGGCTCAGCGGACACCGATGCGTCCGGGAACTTCACGGTGCGCTTGATGACGGTGTCGAAGACCTTGTCGCCGAATGCGTCCACGATGCGTGCCAGAACTTCCTTGGAGTGGATGGTGCGGGCATCGAACATGGTGGCAAGCACGCCGGAGATTTCGAGGTCGGGGTTCAGACGGTCCTGAACCTTCTCGATGGAGTCGACCAGCAGCGCGACGGCGCGCAGTGCGAAGAACTCACAAATCAGCGGAATAATCACGCCCTCGGAGGCGGTCAGCGCGTTGACGGTCAGCAGACCCAGGGAAGGCTGGCAGTCGATGAGGATGACGTCGTATTCGTCGCGGACCTTGCGCAGTGCCGAGGCGAGAACCTGCTCGCGAGCCACTTCGTTGACCAGCTGAACTTCAGCTGCGGAAAGGTCAATGTTGGCGGGCAGCAGGTCGATGTTCTCCACGCCGGTGGGCAGGATGACGTCCTTGATGTCGACCTTGCGGTCCATCATGACGTTGTAGACGGTCAGGTCCAGTTCGTGCGGGTTCGCACCGAAACCTGCAGAGAGAGCACCCTGCGGGTCGAAGTCGACCAGCAGCACCTTACGGCCGCATTCTGCCAGTGCCGCGCCCAGGTTAATGGTGGAGGTGGTCTTACCCACGCCGCCCTTCTGATTCACCATAGAGATAATGCGGGCGGGACCGTGGCTACTCAGCGGAGCCGGGTCGGGGTATACGCGCAGGGGTCGGCCGGTGGGGCCGAGTTCTTGAGCCTGAGCTTCAGTCAATGGTTCACCTTCATCAATGAATTCGAAGTTTTAAAGTTTAAGCGTTGTCTATAAGGTTACCTCAAGAGCGGCTGTTCCGCGGATTGACGGGGTTTTATCCCCTCTCGTGAGCACGCGGATGCGCCATGCGGTACACCTCCATAAGCCCCTCGGGCGTGACCTTGGTGTACACCTGCGTGGTGGCGATGGAGGCGTGCCCGAGTAGTTCTTGCACCACACGAATATCGGCACCGCCCTGTAGCAGGTGCGTTGCGAAGCTGTGGCGCATGGAGTGCGGCGAGAAGTCGGAGCTGAGTCCGGCAGCTTCGGCGGCTTCTTTGAGGATGAGCCATGCGCCTTGGCGTCCAAGCCTGCCGCCTCGTCCGTTGACGAAGAGCGCGGCGGTGCCTTTACCGTGCGCTACAAGGGAGGGGCGGGCACGCACCAGGTAGTCTTGAATCGCTTTTTGGGCGTAGCTACCGATGGGTACGAGTCGTTCTTTGTTTCCCTTGCCGAAGAGACGAACGTAGCCAGGCAGGGTAATCTGGTTGCCGTCTTCGTCGGTGAGGGTCCCTTCAAAGTGTACGTCGTCAATATCGGCGTTGAGCATTTCACTCACGCGTGCGCCGGTGGCGTAGAGGAATTCGAGCATGGCTCGGTTGCGTAGCCCGGTGGCGGTTTCGCGGTCGGGTACGACAAGTAGCCGCTGAATATCTTCTACGCTGACTGCTTTGGGTAGGCGCTTGACGTTTTTGGGCGGGGTGACCGGTGCCGCCGGGTCGGTGGGCACAATGAGAGCGGAGACCCAGAAGGCGTGCGCTCCGCGGACTGCCGCCATGGTGCGGGCGATGGAGTTCGGGCCCAGCGGCAGGGGCAGGCTCGGCGCACCTTCAGCGGTTGGCGTTTCTGGCTCGCCAGCTTTCTCCTGCTTCCCAGTGCCCCTTTTTCCAGCGCGCCCGCTTCCTGTACCTCGCCCCGATTCGGAGGCAATCATCAGCGCCAGCGATTCTGCGGCTTCTTCCTGTGCATCCTGCTCGTTCTGGTTGTGTTTCTCCCCCGCGTCGAATCCGGCAAGGGGCACGGTGGGGGCAGCGAGTTCACGCATGAAGGAGCGTACCTGCGCGGTGGTGATGCGTTCGGGGTCAATGACGCCAAGAGTCGCCATGTAGGCGCTGTATCGCCGCAAATCGCGTGTGTAGGAGGCGATGGTGTGTTCGCTGCTTCCTCGCTCCACGCGCAGGTGGATGAGGTACTGCTCGATTGCTCTCTGCAACGGAGTCTGCGCCTCCTGGTGGGAAGCGCCCAGGGCAGAAGAACCCCTGCTAGAAGAACCCAGCGCGGAGGAACCGGCAGAAGAAGGCACGCCAAGCAGACCCGCGCCGCGGGATGTCTTGCTCGCCATGCTTTTAGCCTGCTTCACGCTATCTCCTCTGTCGGCTCTCTCTGTTGTTCAGGGTTGCCCCCAGGTAGGGGCTACTCCCCTCCCTTGTATTTGTTCTTAGTAATTGCGGAAGTTCTCCGGCTTTTCGCGGCGCTTGCCCATGTAGGGGTGGAACTCCCAGCCGCCCTCGGCAGGGCGCAAGCCTTCAAAGTTGTTCTGCGCCGCCGCGTAGGTGGCAAGCACCGCCTGGATAGCGAGCGCGTTGTGCACCTTTCCGCCCAGTACCAGCTGTACCGCCTCGTCGAGGGGCACCCAGCGGTAGGTCATTTCGGCTTCTTCTTCGGTGCGTTCGCTACGTTCTTCGGCGGGCAGCTCCGAAAGGTCGCGTGCCAGGTAGACGCGGCCTGCTTCGCTGGTTGCGCCGGGGCTGCTGAAGTAGTCGGTCAGAGCGTTCCAAGTCTTAGCCTGCAGGTCGGCTTCTTCGGCGAGTTCGCGCTGCGCGGCGACCAGGGGGTCTTCGCCGTCGATGTCGAGTAGCCCGGCGGGTACTTCCCAGAGATTCATGCGCACCGGGTGGCGGTACTGGTTGAGCATCAGCAGTTCGTTGTCCTCGTTGAGAACCGCTACGGCGACGGCGCCGGGCATCTCCACAACGTCGCGGGTGAGCACGGTTTTCTCGTTGAGTTCGTACTCTTCAACGGTCGTTTCGATCACGTAGCCGCTGTACTTCACGGTGCGGGTGCGGATAGTGCGTTCGGAGGGGGTGTCGATAATCTGCTGGTTATTGCTCATTCTTTCATTGTAGGCGGCTTCTTTGCCCGGTTACGTTTGACTCGTCAGCGGGTGCCGCAAGATAAAACACGCTTAAACGGAAGCATCCCGTTCTCCCCTGCGCGGGGTGAGCGGGATGCTGAACGTTTGTGCCTAAATCTTAGGCGCCGCGGCGCTCCAGGGCAGCCTTAATCAGGCCGGAGAAGAGCGGGTGCGGGCGGGTCGGACGCGAACGGTACTCGGGGTGTGCCTGAGTTGCCACGTAGTAGGGGTGTGCCTCTGCGGGCAGCTCTACGTACTCGACCAGCGAGGAGTCCGGGGAGGTACCGGAGATGAGCAGACCTGCTTCTTCAAGCTGCTCGCGGTACTCGTTGTTCACCTCGTAGCGGTGGCGGTGACGCTCTGCAACCTCGGTTGCACCGTATGCCTTAGCAACCTGAGAACCGGGAACAAGGTTTGCCTTGTACAGGCCCAGGCGCATGGTGCCGCCCAGATCGCCTGCACCTTCGACGAACTGCTTCTGCTCTTCGATGGTTGCGATGACCGGTACGGAGGTTTCCGGATCAAACTCGGTGGAGGATGCTTCGCGCAGGCCCAGTACGTTGCGTGCGTACTCAATGACCATGGACTGCAGGCCGAGGCAGATACCCAGGGTCGGGATCTTGTGCTCGCGTGCGTACTTGAGGGCGCCGATCTTGCCGTCCAGGCCGCGGATGCCGAAGCCGCCGGGCACGAGGATTGCGTCCATGTTGCGCAGCTGGTGGTCTGCATCTTCGTCGGTTGCGCACAGGTCGGCTGCAACCCACTTGATGTTGACCTTCACGTTGTTTGCGAAGCCGCCGGCGCGCAGAGCCTCGGAGACGGACAGGTATGCGTCGGGCAGGTCGATGTACTTACCGACCAGGCCAACGTTGACCTCTGCTGCGGGGCGGTGCACTGCGTCGAGCAGGCGGTCCCACTGGGTGAAGTCCGGTGCGGGAGCTTCAATGCCGAAGTAGTCGAGGATGTAGTCGTCGAGCTTCTGGCTGTGCAGGGTCTTGGGGATGTCGTAGATGCTGGGTGCGTCGGCGCAGGAGATGACTGCGTCGGTGTCCACGTCGCATGCGTTACCGATCTTGGAGCGGTGCGATGCGGGGACCTCACGCTCACAGCGCAGAATCAGACCGTCAGGCTGAATGCCCAGGCCGCGCAGTGCTGCGACGGAGTGCTGGGTCGGCTTGGTCTTGAGCTCGCCGGAGGGGCCGATGAAGGGCACCAGGGAGACGTGCAGGAAGAAGACGTTCTTGCGACCAACATCGCGGCGTACCTGGCGTGCTGCTTCCATGAAGGGCAGGGACTCGATATCGCCGACGGTACCACCGATTTCGGTGATGATGATGTCGGGTGCGTTGTCAATTTCCGCTGCGTGACGCATGCGGGCCTTGATTTCGTCAGTAATGTGAGGGATGACCTGGACGGTGTCACCGAGGTATTCGCCGCGGCGTTCCTTTGCGATGACGGAGGAGTAGACCTGGCCGGTGGTCACGTTAGCGGACTGGTCGAGGTTTTCGTCCAGGAAGCGCTCGTAGTGTCCGATGTCGAGGTCGGTTTCAGCACCGTCGTCGGTGACAAAGACTTCACCGTGCTGGAAGGGGTTCATCGTACCGGGGTCGACGTTCAGGTAGGGGTCGAACTTCTGCATGGTCACAGAGAGGCCACGTGCGCGAAGAAGCTGACCGAGGGAAGAGGCCGACAGGCCCTTACCGAGAGAAGATGCAACGCCGCCGGTCACGAAAATCTGGCGGGTTACCTTGTCGTTAGAGGACGCGTTCAGAGCGTTATTTTTTTCATTCACCACGGAATTTAAGCCTACCATTTTCTTGTCTGCTATCCAAGCAGAGGGTTATGCCGCGAGAGGATTCTCTCAGGCGGCTCTCCCTCCCCTATTTATCCTTATCACCACTGTAAACGGAGCTGGGGCTTTAATATTCCCGCCGCGCCGTGTAGAAGAACGTGTTGGAGCATTCACAGAGTATCTCACATCCTCTGCGCTCCATGCGTCGCTATCGGCCACCGGTGTGGGATGCACCGACAACTTTCTGAGGCGTTTTCGCGCTCCTCAATATCTTTAGTGGTCTATTCGCCGAAAGGTACCTCTTCCGAGCATTCGGTCGTCGCTATTATTCGCCGAGGTTTAGCGTCCTTGCGGCACTTCTCGACCGGCTGCCAGCAGCTCTCGGGCGTGTTCTCGCGCCGATTCTGATTGATCGTGACCGGAGAGCATGCGTGCCAGTTCCACCACGCGCTCCTCTTCGGAAAGTACCTTGACCTTCGAAAGGGACGCATCATCGTTCTTCAGCACCAGGATGTGCTGATCCGCGAAGGCGGCAACCTGCGGCAGGTGGGTGACCACCAGAACCTGCACGTGTCGGGCGAGCATGGCGAGGCGCCGACCAATCTCGATGGCAGCCTTACCGCCCACGCCGGAGTCCACCTCGTCGAAGATGAAGGTCGGGACCGGGTCTACTTCGGCAAGCACTACTTCCAGGGCGAGCATGACTCGGGAGAGCTCACCGCCGGAGGCACCCTTACCGAGCGGGCGCGGTACGGCGGTTCGGTGCGGTGCCAGCATGAAGGTCACGGTGTCTCGACCGTGCACCGAGAACTTTTCAGCTTCGGCGACCTCCACAACCAGGGAGGCGTTCGGCATGGCAAGAGCGGTGAGCTCTTCACTGACGGCGTCCGCCAGTTTCTGCGCGGCGGCACGGCGCAGGGCGGTCAGCTCTTCTGCTTGGGCGCCGAGCACCTTGCGTAGCTGCACCAGCTCGGTTTCGAGAGTTTCCTGTCGCTGCGGGTCGTCCACCAGAGTCTCCAGGCGTGCGCGGGATTCTTCCGCCCATTCGAGGACCTCGGCAATGTCGGCACCGTATTTGCGGGTAAGGATTGCCAGCTGGGCGCGGCGAGTTTGTACCTGCGCCAGGCGCTCGGGACCTTCAACATCCAGGGACGCCATGTAGGAGGACAGGTCCGAGGAAATATCGGTGGTCAGAATCAGCAGCTCGTTAACGCGCGCGGCGAGGGAGGCAAGCTCTTCATCAGCATCTGCCTGTGCCTGTAGCGCGGAGCGGCTTGCATCGAGCAGGCTCATGACGCTCTGCTCATCGCCGGTGGAGTATTCGCTACCGCTCAGTGCCGCGGAGGCGGTTGCCGACGCAATGCGTAGCGCCTCCACGTTCATGAGCTTCACCATCTCGGCTTTGAGCTCTTCTTCTTCCCCTGCCTGCGGGTTGACGGCACTGATTTCTTCGAGGGCGCCCTGCAGGGTCTGCGCTTCGAGGGCGCGTGCCCGAGAATTTTCGCGCACCTCCTTCAGCTCCGCAGCGGCAGCACGGTATCGCTCGTAGTTTTCGCGGTACTTCTCAAGCAGGTTGGCGAGCTCTTCACCGGCGTACAGGTCGAGGGACTGGCGCTGCTCCGCCGCAGATTTGAGGCGCAACTGATCGGACTGGCCATGGACTGCAACAAGAGTCTGACCAATCTGAGACAGAGTTCCGATGGGCGCGGAGCAGCCACCGACGTGAGCGCGGGAGCGTCCCGAGGCATTGACGGTGCGTGCCAGAAGCAGTTCGGAGGTCTGTTCGTCGATATCCTCAGCGGTGCCGCCGGCTTCTTCGGCAAGCTCGAGGGCGCGGTGCCCGTGGGGCAGACGAATCACTGCTTCGGCGAGGGCGCTCTTGGCACCGTTGCGCACGCTGGATGCGTCGGATCGGGCGCCCAGGAGCATGCCGAGGGCGGTGACGACCATGGTTTTACCTGCGCCGGTTTCACCGGTCAGCACGGAGAATCCGGGTTCGAGGGGGAGCCTCGCATCGGTGATGATGCCGAGGTCTCGAATATGGATTTCCTCAATCACGAACGTTCATTCCTTTTCTTTAGTGCTTCTCGGTATCCTGCGGGCCGCGCCAGCCACGGATCGGAAGCTCAAATTTACGCACCAGTCGCTCCGAGAAGGGAGCCGGGTGAATACGGGCGAGCAGCACCGACTTTTCGGAGCGTCGCACCTCAATACGGGAGCCAGGGTCCAGCTCCACGGTTCGGCGGCCATCGCACCAGAGCACGCCGGAGGCGCCGTTTCCGGGCATCATTTCTACCGCCAGGGTGGAGGTCGGCGCCGCTACCAGCGGACGCGCAAAGAGCGCGTGAGCCGAGAGCGGCACCATGAGAATCGCTTCAACTTCGGGCCAGACGACCGGGCCACCACCGGAGAAAGCGTAGGCAGTCGAACCGGTGGGGGTTCCCATGACCACGCCGTCACAGCCGAAGCTGCTGAGCGGGCGGCAGTCCACCTCAATAATGACTTCAATCATTTTTTCGCGGTTACCCTTTTCGACGCTGGCTTCATTCAGCGCCCAGTCGCTGTGCACGCGCTTACCGTCGTTCCAAACCTCCACGTCGATTGCCATGCGTTCTTCAACGGTGTATTCGTTGTTGACGATGCAGCGAACGGTTTCGTTCAGGTCGCTCTCTTCGGATTCGGCAAGGAAGCCGACGTGTCCCAAGTTCACGCCAATGAGCGGAATGCTGGTTCGGCGCACCATTTCGGCAGCGCGAAGAATTGAACCGTCACCGCCGAGCACCACACCGAGTTCGATATCGATGAGCGCCACGGATTCGTGCACGACCTGCACGGGGACGGGCTCGTCCCAGTTTTCACTCAGAGTCTCCAGATCAGAGCGAGTCATGACGGGCGCAAGTCCCGCTTCATAGAGCTGGGTGCACGCCTGGCGGGCGGCATCTCGTGCTTCTTTTCGTCCCACGTGGGCGAAGACAAGAATCTTTCGGTGATGCTGCCCTGCAGAGTCCCCGTAAGCATGGCGTGCGCCAGTAGCAGCTGCCTGCACGACCGCCTCCTGCGTTGCACGGCTTTCTTGTTCTGCCATTACGACTCTCTCCCATCGGGTGTTGAGATGGTGTATCTACACCTATCATACCGAATATGTTCTCGAAGATTTCCTAAAGTACCCTATTTTTAGAAAATTATTTCGAATAACATATAGCTGAGGTGTACTCCAAAAGTAACTATGAATAGCGCAGCAGCCTGAGAAAGCCGCGCCCTCAACACGTCTTGCGTTACCGGGCGGCTTTTCTCAGACTGCCTATAGCACTATTTATTTTCGGCACCAGAGGAAGTACTCCACGTTGCCGTCCTGTCCGGGGAGCGGGCTGGGTTCCATACCCATCACGCGCAATCCGTGACTCTCCGCAGACGCCTGGACCTTCTCCACTGCTTCACGGCGGGCGGACTCTTCGTACACCACTCCCCCGCGTCCGATGCGGTGCTTACCGACCTCGAACTGCGGTTTGACCATGAGCACCAGGTCGCCGCCGGTTTCGGTAGCGTTCGCTAGCGCCTCCATGACCAGGGTCAGCGAGATGAACGACAGATCGGAGACCGTCAGCTCAACCTGCCCGCCAATATCTTCGGGCTTCATATAGCGAACGTTGAGTCCCTCGTACACGCCGACTCGGGGTTCTTCGCGTAGTGCATCCACGAGCTGTCCGTGTCCCACATCCACGGCAGCCACGTGGGCGGCTCCTCGACGAAGCAGCACGTCGGTAAAGCCTCCGGTGGAGGCACCCGCGTCCAGGCAACGCTTGCCTTCCACCTCAATATCGGGGAACGCGTCGAGGGCACCGGCGAGCTTGTGGCCTGCGCGGCTGACGTATTCGGTCAGCTCGCTCTGGCGCACGTAGAGGGTGTCCTCCGGGCCCACGATCATAGATGCCTTGCGTGCAACCTTGCCGTTGACTTGCACGTCTCCTGCCGCGATGAGTTTTGCGGCGAGGGTTCGGGAGCTCACGAATCCGGCTTCGACCAGGTATTTATCGAGGCGCACGTATCCTTGTCTTCTTTCTGTCGTCGTCTGGTGACGGGGTTATCTAGTAACGGTGAACCCTCAGACGATAACGTTCTGAGGGTTCACCGCCGCAAGCTAGGAGAGGTTTTCGAGGTCCTTTTCCAGTTGCTCGCTCATCGTTTCGAGGCGCTTGACGCGCTCTACAGGGTCCATGGCGAGGGTCGCCGCCAGCTGACGCTCGAATTCTGCGTCAAGCTCAGTGGTTTCCGCCGCTTTGTTGTTAGTGTCCTGGTTCTTAGGCACCGGGAATCCCCTGGATGTTCGGGCGTGCGCCCTGTTCGGGGTTTGCCGCCCACCATGCTGCGCAGGCTACGCGCCATGCTTCGGCTTCGCTCTCGCTGCCTGCGAATGCTTCGGCGTCTTCTACCTCGGGGCCGGTCAGGCTCAGGTTTTCTCCACGGACGCGTGCCTGCCAGGTGGGGCCGGTTGCGGTGACTTCGTAGCCTTCGTAGAGCACCTCAATTTCGGGGTAGGGTGCGAAGAAGTCCTCGAGGGTGCGAAGAACATAGGTCGGACGCTGGTTCGGTACGGCCTCAATGACGTCCTGGTAGGTCTGCACGCCGGTGAGGACGAGTGCGCCGTCCATCTTAGCGTTGTTGGCGCCGAGAATGTCGGTGTCCAGGCGGTCACCCACGATGACGGGGCGGCTGGAGTTCACGGCCTTTGCTGCGGTGTGGAAGATGGGCGCTTCGGGCTTGCCCGCGACAAGCGGAGTACGACGGGAGGCGGTTGCCACTGCTGCAACGAGGGTTCCGTTACCGGGCGCCTGACCGCGTTCCTTGGGGATGGTCTGGTCGGTGTTGGTCGCGATCCACAGCACCTCGGGGTTTGCGAGGGTGTAGGCGGCTTCCGCGAGGTCTTCCCAGCCCATCTTCGGGTTGAAGCCCTGGATGAGGGCTACGGGACCTTCGGCTTCGGTGCGTACGGGTTCCAGACCTGCGTCGCGCACACAGTCGGCAAGGGCATCGGTGCCGGTGATGAGCACCTTGGAGCCTGCGGGTACGTGCTGCGCGAGCAGCGCGGCGCCAGCCTGTGCAGAGCTGACGACTCGTTCTGCTCGGGTGTGTACGCCCAGTTCGCGCAGGTGTTCTGCTACGGATTCTACGGATCGGGATGCGTTGTTGGTGACGAAGATGACCGGTACGTTGAGCTCTTCTTCGGCGCGGTTGAGGGCTTCGGGTGCGCCTTCAATGGCGAAGGGGCCCGCGTAGACCACGCCGTCCAGATCGGAGAGGAGGGCATCGTAGCGGGATAGGAGTGCGTTCGTGGTCATAGAGTGTTCCTCTCGGGGTCTCTGGCGGTTGTCGCTATTAATCGTACCTGTTAGACACTCACCCGTAGGTGCCTTCCGGAGATTATGTGCAAAACCGCTGGACGCTCTCCCCTATTCAGGGGCGCGTCCAGCGGTTGCTGACACTTAGGTCAAGTATTCAGAATTCTTAGATTCTCTGCAGTCTTATTCTGC
The DNA here is from genome assembly GCF_963544205.1 of uncultured Rothia sp. Classification (GTDB taxonomy): domain Bacteria; phylum Actinomycetota; class Actinomycetes; order Actinomycetales; family Micrococcaceae; genus Rothia. The sequence continues at coordinate 1,374 of NZ_CAUUDY010000012.1, read as the reverse complement.
GGAAGTTTCCTCTGCTTCTTCAGCCTCGGGCTCAGCAGCTTCGGTCTTCTCGCCCTCAGCTGCCTCTTCCTGAGCCTCATGTGCTTCTTCTTCTGTGGAAGCTTCAACAGTCTCTTCTGCGGGCTCAGTGATTTCTACAGACTTCTCTTCCTTTTCGAAGAGGCCTGCTTCACCGAACATATCGAAGATTTCGGGTTCTGCGAAGTTACCCTGGCCCAGTGCTGCTTCCGCCATGAAGGCGAGGCGCGCCCAGCGTTCTGCTTCCTGGTTACGGCCTGCGTTAGCCAGCGCGTCGGAGTATGCGCTGAAGAGGCGGGGGCTGTATTCGAAGGCGCGCTTGGGGTTCAGCTGAGGAATCTGCAGCGCTACAACAGCTTCAGACTTCTTGCCCTGATCGCTGAGGATACCGGATTCAACGATGGCAAGCTCTACGCGCACGTTGGCGGGCAGCTCTTCCTTCTTGAATTCAGCAATCATTTCCTGTGCCTTGGGCAGGCGGCCGAGCGCACGTTCGCAGTCCACCAGCAGTGCCAGGTGGTCTACGGAGCCACTGATACGGCGGTGGGTGCGCAGTTCGCGCAGCGCCAGTTCGAAGTCTTCTGCCACGTATGCGGCTACGCCGACTGCTTCGCGTACTGCGGCAATACGGCCTGCACTGCGGGATGCAGCAACGGCGTGTTCCAGCGCGAATTCGGGGTCGATGTCGAGGTATCGACCGGCCATGGCGAGGTGCTTTGCAACGGTTTCAGCGTTGCGGGGCTCCAGGGCACGCAGCTGGCGGAAGGTTGCGCCGTCTAGCTCGCGACCGGTGATGTCGTCGTCAATTTCCGGTGCCTTGGGCTTTGCGGGGCGGTAGCCTGCACGGCCACCGATGCTGCGTACTTCTTCGCGGGGTGCTTCAGTCTCGGGACCGTTGGAGCGAGGTGCCTTGGATCGGGAGTCGGAGCGACGACCGTCGAACTTCTTGCCTCCGCGGTCGTTACGCTTGAAACCGCCCTTGCCGCCAAAGTTCTTGCCGCCCTTCTTGGAGCGGAAGTCCTTTCCTCCGCTGTTCTTGCGGTGCTGGCGGGGGCCGGAGCCGTTAGACTCGTGACGGGGGGTCTCAGACATGAATCTCCTTGGGAGGTATCCGCCAGTGTGGGCGGGTAGGGTATGCAGTCGATTCGGGCGAACCGCTGCCTGAGGCATCAACTCTATGAGGGGTGCTTAGATGCACCCGCTAATGCCTAAACATAAGCCATACCATTCTAGTATAGAGAACACCTTCCGTGCACCCGTACTGATGGGATGTTAAAGACAAATGGGGAGGCGGTTAGGCCTCCCCAAACAAAAATAGCCCCGGCAAAGCCGGGGCTACTCAACAATAAAGCGGCA
>NZ_CAUUDY010000011.1:0-70598 GCF_963544205.1 uncultured Rothia sp. | reverse complement strand
AGCCTCCCGTTTCCTGGACTTTAATTTTGTTGTCCAAGAAACGGGAGGCAGTTCAGCATGGCAGGGAGGGGCTTTTTTTGTTGCCGTTTTCAGCTCTAGCTGGGGAGGGCGCACGTAACGTGCGAGACATAACAAGGGGCTGTATGCCAATTGCCGGGTGCTATCTTCCCTTGAGTGATAGTGTATCTTTATACATACAATTCATCGCTCACTGACTAAGCAATTTGTTATCGCGCGCGCATATTTTCGGCGCGCTTTGTGTTTGTCGTTGCCAAGTCATCACTCGGCACTCATGCATGGCTTCTGTCGTTTCTGATAAGGACTGTATGGGTGTGCCACAGTAAAGGGAAACTCATGGCAAAAATTCTGAAATACGTTCTGGGACTGGACGGCGCTAACCGGTTTGATTCTTTCTTCTCGGTGGGGGCACCCGCTCAAGGTTTTCAGCGTTATTCTGCGGTGGATAACCGTGATAACCACGTCACTGATGCACAATTCGACAGCAAACTGTTCCTGGCTCGTTACGGTAAAGAGCCGAGGCCTGCCGAAAAGGGTTGCGCTTTGAGCCACTACCACATGTGGAAGGACTTCCTCGCTTCAGATGCCGACTGGGCTTTGCTGGCAGAAGACGATGTCCTCATTTCCCCTGACCTGCAGCCTGTAGTGGAGAGGATTATTGAAAAGTATCCTCACGTGCAGATGGTTAACCTGGGCGATATCTACGCTTCTGAAGCTGGCAAGCTCAACCCGCAGGTTGATTACCCCCGTCTTTCGTTGCTCTCTCCTTTTGTGTACGGCAAGTACCGTATGGGTAGTGCCTATGGTTCAAAGCCTCTGTACGGTGCTGCCTTGTATCTTCTTTCGCGTTCTGGAGCTGAACGACTCGTAGAATGTTATGGCGAGACGGTTCCCGGCGTTGTTGCTGATGATTATTCTCTCTACCGAGAATGGGGAGTGGACATATATTTGGTGCAGCCCGGCCTGTGCGGTTGGGAAGGCACCAGCCTCATTCAAACTTCTGGCGTTCGTCACTTGGAAAGTCTCAAGAGCACGCAGCATGGCACCGGTTTTATCGACCGGGTGCGCATCGCCCTGGCGCCGAAGAAGCGTATTGCGAACGCGAAGAATATTCTGGATGCCACTTTCGAAGATGTGAAGCAGCGTCTAGGACGATAATCCAGAGACGGTAACCCAGAGATGGATTGGGGTACTGTCATCACATAAAAATGTGAATACGTGGGTCTTCTGCCCTGTCGTTTATCCCCTCCCTATCGTGTGTATGCGGTAGGGAGGGGCTTGTTTTTGCTGTGCACCGGTACACGCGTGTCGTACCGCGTTTTAACCTGCGGACACCTGAGATTGGTGCATGGTGAATGATAGAATTCTTTCTACGTTGCACAGTAGTGTGCGTATTTATCACACGCTCAATATTCAGACTTCATGCCATTTACGCATTACGCACTGATTTTTAAGATGGATGACCCCTTCTGTCGTGCAGGTGGTCTGTTGTTCTGAAAACTCATCATTAACCTTTGCGATCTTCTATTGCTTAGGTTTTCTGGATGAGCTATTGAAAGGAAAAAAATATGGCAAAGATTCTGAAGTATGTTCTGGGCCTGGATGGCGCGAACCGTTTCGATTCGTTTTATTCAGTGGGTGTTCCCGCGCAGGGTTTTGTCCGTTATTCTGCGGTGGATAACCGCGACAATCACGTCGCTGATGAAGAATTTGACGTTGAGTTTTTCCGTAGCCGTTGGCATCGTGACCCTAGCCCCGCGGAGAAGGGCTGCATGCTCAGCCATGTGAATATGTGGCGTGACTTTGTTGCAAGTGACGCCGATTGGGCGCTGATTGCCGAAGACGACATCCTTATTTCTCCGGATGCTGAGGCGGTCGTGAACGCAATCATCACGAAGTACCCGCAGGTGCACCTGGTAAACCTCAGCGATTCCTTTGCAAATGATGCCGGCAAGCTGAACCCGCAGGTGGAATACATCCGCCTGTCCCTGCTGTCTCCTTTTGTGCACGGTAAGTACCGTATGGGTAAGCCGTACGGTACCTGGCCCCTGATTTGCACCGGCTTGTATTTGATTTCCCGTTCGGGCGCTGAGCTGCTGCTCAAGCAATTTGAGGACAAGGTACCGGGCACCGTGGCTGATGATTACAAGCTGTACCAGCAGTGGGGTGTGGACGTGCGTTTTGTGCAGCCGGGCCTGTGCGGCTGGGAGGGCAGTAGCGTCATCCTGGAATCCGGTAAGCGTCATCTGGATAAGGTGAATAGCCTCCAGCACGGTACTGGTCCTCTGGATCGACTGCGTATTGCTTTGGCTCCGAAGAAGCGTATTACAAACGCTAAGAACGCCCTGGAAGCCACTCTTGATGAGGTAAAGCAGCGTTTCTCGCGGTAATCTAAACTGTAACCTCCCCACCATCCACCTATGTGAAGGAACGCTGTGAACGATCTGCCCCTGCTCGGCCCTGCTGAGATTCGCGAGCTTGCCGAGATGCTCGGTATTCGTCCGACGAAGACTCTTGGGCAGAACTTTGTGATTGACCCCAATACGATTCGTCGTATTGTCAACGCGGCAGAGATTTCACCGGAGGAGACGGTGCTGGAGGTCGGCCCGGGCCTGGGTTCGTTGACCCTCGGCATTCTGGATGCTGCGAAGGACATGGTGGCGGTTGAGATTGACCCGCCGCTGGCTCAGCAGCTTCCGCACACGATTGAGAAGTTCCGCCCCCAGAAGGCGGGCGATATTGACGTGGTGCTGATGGACGCCCTGAAGGTGACTGAGCTGCCCCGTACCCCGGATGCCCTGGTGGCGAACCTGCCCTATAACGTGGCGGTGCCGGTTCTTCTGCATCTTTTTGCGCAGTTCCCGAGCATCCGTCACGCCCTGGTGATGGTTCAGGACGAGGTTGCCGACCGCCTGTCGGCGACCCCGGGTTCGAAGATTTACGGTGTTCCCTCGGTGAAGGCTAATTGGTATGCCGAGGTGTATAAGGCGGGCGTGATCGGTAAGAACGTGTTCTGGCCTGCGCCGAAGATTAACTCGGGTCTGGTGGGCTTCCGCATGCGCAATGAGCCGCTCTCTACCGTGGACCGCGACCTGGTGTTCACGATTATTGATGCGGCATTCGCTCAGCGTCGTAAGACTCTGCGCGCCGCGCTGAGCTCCTGGGCGGGCTCGGGTGCGCGTGCGGAGCAGATTCTGGTGGCGGCAGGTATTGCTCCGACGGAGCGCGGTGAGAAGCTGGATATTCACGGCTTTATCCGCATTGCGGAGGCTTCGCTGACTGTCCCGGTTGAGCCTGCTGCGGAGTAGCTTCGCCCGCTGCGGAGTAGCTTCTACCTGCTCTGAATTTTTCACTGACGTTCTCACGCGAGTTCCCGCGCGAAAGGTGTATGCGCTGATGAGTACCGCCTCCCAGACTGCCATTTCGGTTGATGCTCCCGGCAAGGTCAATCTGTACCTTGCTGTGGGGGACGTCCGCCCGGACGGCTACCACCCGCTGACTACGCTTTTTGCGGCGGTCTCTCTGACGGAAACCATTACGGTCTCTGAAGGGTCTGTTCCCGGGCTGACCTTGAGCATGGATATTGTGCCCGGCTCCCTGGTGGATCAGCAGATGCAGGCGGGGCAGTTCGACCCAGCCGATGTGCCGATGGATGAGCGGAACCTCGTGTACCGTGCCGCCAAGCTAATTCTTGCTGAGCACGGTATTGATTCCGCTCCGGCGCTACACCTGCATATTGCAAAGGCTGTGCCTGTGGCAGGCGGCATGGCGGGCGGCTCAGCGGATGCGGCGGCGGCTCTCATCGCCACGGACCGCCACCTGCACGCCACCGGTCGTACCGGCGCGCTACTGACCCAGACGGATTACGAACGTCTTGCCGCGCAGCTGGGCGCCGATATTCCCTTTAGCGTGCGTGCCGCGCTCGGGCAGACTCTCGCCCTGGGGCATGGGACCGGTACCGAGCTGCAGAACGTTGCGGCGCCTCAGGAACCTCTGCATCTGGTGATCGTCGCCGCGCAGTTTGGCCTCTCAACCCCCAGCGTATTCAAGCATCTGGACGCGGGCCGCGCTTCGGGTCTGTACCCCGCCTCCGGCGAGCTGGTGGAACCCGAAGAGCTTCTGGATGCTCTGAACTCTTATGACGGTTCGGAGGCGGCGCTCGCCTCCCTAGCACCCCTGCTGCGTAACGACCTGCAGGCTCCCGCGCTGTCCTGCGCCCCGCAGCTGGAACAGACCCTGAACCTGCGCGATAGCGAGGGCGTGTATGCGTCCCTGGTGTCCGGTTCCGGTCCGACGGTGCTGCTGCTGGTTTCTTCGCAGGCTCAGGCGGAGGCTCTTGCGTCCGCTCTTCGCGCTACGGGCAACCACGCTGTGAGTGCGGTCAGTGCGGTTCTGCATCATTAGTAAAGACACTGTTGTTTTGACATCCACGGCGAAGACGGCAGATTACATGGCGAAGTACGCTCAAGCCGATAGCTACCGCTGTTGCGGAGGGGTGAATATATACACAAATGCCGGTTCTAGATTGAATCTAGAACCGGCATTTTTCTATGTCTATAGACCTTAGCCCAGCAGTTCGGAGAGCTCGAGCCAGCGCATTTCTAGCTCGTCAATCTCATCCTGAAGGGTCTGCTGCTGCTCGCCGAGTGCCGCCAAACCGGCGTAGTCCGAGGCATCGTGTGCGCTCATCTGCTCGGAGAGCTTCTCCTGCTCTGCAGTGAGCTTGGTGAGGCGGCGCTCAATCGCACCAGATTCCTTCTGTGCCGCACGTAGCTCGGCACCGGAGACCTTCGGGGTATCCGGCTCAGCAGAAGCCTGCGCCGAGGAGGCGGCACGTGCCTGTGCGCTACCGGCGGCAGAACCGCCAGCACCGGCTGCAGAGAGCGCCAAGTACTCGTCCACACCGCCGGGCAGGTGGCGGAACGAACCGTCAATCACGGCATACTGCTGATCGGTCACGCGCTCCATAAGGTAACGGTCGTGGCTGACCACCAGCAGGGTACCCGGCCAGGTGTCCAGCAGATCCTCCATCGCAGCGAGCATATCGGTATCCAGGTCGTTGGACGGCTCGTCGAGAATCAGCACGTTCGGCTCGTCCAGCAGAATCAGCATGAGCTGCAGGCGACGCTTCTGACCACCTGAAAGGTCCTTGACCGGGGTGGAGAGCTGAGCGCTGGTAAAGCCCAGACGCTCCAGCATCTGCGAGGGGGACAGCTCCTTGCCGTCTGCAATGTAGCTACGCTTCTTACGGCCAATCACATCCGATACACGGTCATTCTCGACCTCCTTCAGCTCGTCGAGCTGCTGGGTGAGGGTCGCAATCTTCACGGTCTTACCGTGCTTAACGCGACCCTCGGTCGGCTTCAGGTCGCCGGTCACCAGCGAAAGCAGAGTCGACTTACCCGCACCGTTCACACCCAGGATGCCGGTGCGCTCGCCGGGAGCGATACGCCAGGTGACCTTCTTCAGCACGGGGCGCTTGCCGTCGGGCAGCGAGGGGTCGTCGTAGGTGACCGAGACGTTTTCGAGGTCCACCACGTCCTTGCCGAGGCGGGAGACCGCCATCTTCTTCAGCTCCACGGTGTCACGTACCGGCGGAACGTCCGCAATCAGGGCATTCGCAGCGTCAATGCGGAACTTCGGCTTGGAGGTACGCGCGGGCGCACCGCGGCGCAGCCAAGCGAGTTCCTTACGCATCAGGTTCTGACGCTTTGCCTCCGCTGCGGCCGCCTGACGGTCACGCTCCACGCGCTGCAGAATGTACGCCGCGTAGCCGCCCTCGAAGGGCTCGACGATGCGGTCGTGCACCTCCCAGGTATCGGTACAGATTTCGTCGAGGAACCAGCGGTCGTGGGTGACGACCATGAGGCCGCCCGCGTTCTTGGGCCAGCGGGACTTCAGATGGTTGGCGAGCCAGGTGATGGCCTCGACATCCAGGTGGTTGGTGGGCTCGTCGAGCATGAGCACGTCCCACTCCTGCGCGAGCAGGGAGGCGAGCGCTACGCGGCGGCGCTGACCGCCAGAAAGAGAAGAAACCGGCGCGTCCCAGGGCAGGTCGGAGACCAGACCGGAGATAACGTCGCGGATGCGCGCCTGCGACGCCCACTCATATTCGGGGGTGTCGCCCACAATCGCGTAGCCGACCGTGTGGTCGTCGTCGAGTACGTCGGACTGGTCGAGGTAGCCGATGCGGGTGCCGCCGCGCACGGTAACGCGGCCGGAGTCCGGTTCGAGCCGGCCGGCCAGAATCTTCATGAGGGTGGACTTGCCGTCGCCGTTGCGGCCGACAATGCCGATGCGGTCGCCTTCGTTCAGGCCGACCGTGATGCCTTCAAAGATGGTTCGGGTAGGGAATTCGAGGTGCAGCGATTCGCCGCCAAGTAGATGTGCCACGCCTTCTAGGGTACAGGGTGAGTCTTCGGTTCAAGTAGCGCCCGAAGCTTTGATGAGGGGCTACTGCAGTGTTGAGAAATGCCGCGGGGTTTTGCCTGGGTGCGCGGCGAGGTTGAGGACAGATATTTGATAAACTGAGGGAAGCATTTCCTGCATTGCGCTGTTCTGTGCCCAAAAGGCGGCTGATGACGGTGGGAACTTTTAAAGGACTTACCGGTGATGTATGGATAATCCGCCATGGTGTAATGGCAGCACAGCGGCCTTTGGAGCCGTTTGTCTAGGTTCGAGTCCTAGTGGCGGAGCGTAAGCACTCAACGGCACCGTTGATAGAGAGTTGGCGGTCCGCGCTCACTCCTCACTCTTACAACCTCGTCTAAGGAGTCTTCCCAGTGAATACTGAACTGGCACCCTCTGCAGTGATTGTTCTCGCCGCAGGCGCTGGTACGCGCATGAAGTCCGCTACCCCCAAGGTTATGCACGGTATCGGTGGTCGTTCCATGGTGGAGCACGCTGTCGCCGCTGCACGCGACCTGAACCCTGAGCGTCTTGCTGTTGTGGTTCGCCACCAGCGCGATAAGGTTGCTGAGCACGTTTTGGCTTTTGATTCTGAAGTAACCATTGTTGACCAGGATGAGATTCCCGGTACCGGCCGCGCTGTTGAGGTCGGTCTGAACGCTCTGGATGCTCAGGAAACCGTTTCCGGTACCGTTCTGGTGACCTACGGCGACGTTCCCCTGCTGCGCCCCGAGACCCTGCGTGAACTGATTGCTTTCCACGAGGAAGATAAGAACGCTGTCACCGTGCTGACCACCCACGTGGATGAGCCCGGCGCGTACGGCCGTATTGTCCGTAACCAGGCTGGCGAAGTCACCGCCATTGTTGAGGCGAAGGACGCTTCCCCCGAAGAGCTCGAAATCACCGAGATTAACTCCGGTATTTACGCTTTTGATGCTGCTGTCCTGCGTGAGGCACTGCTTGAGGTGACCACCAATAACGCACAGGGTGAGAAGTACATTACTGACGTTCTGTCCATTGCTCGTTCGAAGGGCCACCGCACCTCCGCTCTGGCTATTGAGGACCGCTGGGAGGTTGAGGGCGCTAACGACCGCGTGCAGCTGGCTCAGCTGGGTCGTATGCTCAACAACCGCATCCTTGAGGCGCACATGCGTAACGGTGTGACCATTGTTGATCCGCAGAACACCTGGATTGACGTTACCGTCACCATTGAGAACGACGTGACCCTGCTGCCCGGTGTGCAGCTGCACGGCTCCACCACCGTTGCTACCGGCGCGACTATTGGCCCGGACACCACCCTGACCGACATGACTGTTGAGGCTGACGCTACCGTCATCCGCGCTCACGGTCACGGCGCGGTCATTGGTGAAGGCGCAACTGTTGGCCCCTTCGCATACCTGCGCCCCGGTACCACCCTGGGCAAGGACGCTAAGCTTGGCACCTTCTGCGAGGCTAAGAACTCGCAGATTGGTGATGGCGCAAAGATTCCGCACCTGTCCTACGTTGGTGACGCCACCATCGGTGAGGGCGCGAACATTGGTGCTGGCTCGATTTTCGCGAACTACAACGGTCTGGTGAAGAACCGTTCCGTCATTGGTGCTCATGCTCGCATGGGCTCCGCAGGCATTTACGTTGCACCTGTTACCGTCGGTGACGGTGCGTACTCCGGCGCGGGCGCCCTGATCCGTAAGGATGTTCCTGCGGGCGCCCTCGCCTACTCTGAGACTTCCCAGCGCACCATCGATGGCTGGGTCCTGAAGAACCGTGCTGGTACCGAACCCGCCGAGGCCGCTAAGGCTGCTGGCGCGCAGGAACCGGCAGAATCCTAATTCGAGGAAAGAACAACACCATGAGTAGCGAGATTACCAACCCCGGTGAGCGCAAGCTTGTAGTGGTCTCCGGTCGAGCACACCCCAAGCTTGCCGAGGAGATTGCACAGGCACTTGACCACGACCTGCTGCCCACCTCCGCATACACCTTCGCCAACGGCGAGACCTACGTTCGCTTTGAGGAGTCGGTGCGCGGTGCGGACGCTTTCGTGATTCAGTCGCACCCGGCACCCATCAACGAGTGGCTCATGGAGCAGCTCATCATGATTGATGCGCTCAAGCGCGCATCCGCTCGCTCTATTACCGTGGTGTCTCCTTTCTACCCCTACGCTCGTCAGGATAAGAAGCACAAGGGTCGTGAGCCTATCTCGGCACGTCTGATTTCTGACCTGTACAAGACTGCTGGTGCTGACCGCCTGATGTGCGTGGACCTGCACACCTCGCAGATTCAGGGTTTCTTCGACGGCCCGCTGGATCACCTGTTCGCAATTCCGGTGCTGGCTAAGCACATCCGTGAGCGCGTTGAGGACCTGTCGAATGTGACCGTGGTTTCTCCGGACACCGGTCGTGTGCGCGTGGCTGAGCACTGGGCCACCTTGCTGGACGGCGCACCTCTGGCATTCGTGCACAAGACCCGAGACATCAACGTTCCGAACCACGCGGTCTCCAAGACCGTTGTGGGTAACGTTGAGGGCCGCACCTGCGTGCTGATTGACGACATGATTGACACCGGCGGAACCATCGCCGGCGCTGTGAAGGTCCTCATGGACAAGGGCGCGAAGGAAGTTATCATCGCGGCAACTCACCCGGTTCTGTCTGACCCGGCTGCTGAGCGTCTGTCTCAGTGCGGTGCTGTGGAGGTCGTCGTGACCAACACCCTGCCCGTGCCGGAAGAGAAGCAGTTCGATAACCTGACTATTCTCTCCATCGCTCCGTTGATTGCTCGCGCTATCCGCGAGGTCTTCGACGAGGGTTCTGTGACCGAGATTTTCGATCACTAAGCTACTAAAGCTTAAAGAAAGTCCCCCGCTGACTACTGTCGGCGGGGGACTTTCTGCTATAGAGGCTAAAGCTAACCCGGCTGGAACAGATACTCTGTTCCAGCCGGGTTAGCGCTGTATTTAGCCTCGTATATTTAGCGGTGTGAGCTTAGCGGTGTGCCTGGGCAAGCCAGGGCAGAATCACGTGCAGGGACTGCTCCACCTCGTCCACTGCGACCTTAGCAGCTGCGGGGCCGCGGCGGTAGGGGTCTTCCAGCCTGTCGGTATCGAGCGGGCGGGCGCCGTAGGAGTAGAGGTAGGACAGCGGTTCGGCGCGGCGTGCTTCCTCGCGGATACGTGCGGCCTGCTTGAGCAGCTTAATCTTGGAGTGGTGTTGGGGCCACTCGCGCACAATCCAGTCAGCGTGTACCTTCTCCGCTACCAGGATGATAGTGGCATTCTCAATGATCTGTTCGTTGAGCTGGCGGGATGCGAAGCCCTCCGGGTTATAGCCTCGCTTGATGAGCTCGTTAGCTACGTGTTCGTAGACGCCGTGACCGACGAGGGCGCCGGTGCCTGCGCTGGAGAAGATCCACTTGTCTTCCAGACCGTACTCGGCGGCAAGGTGCTTGGAGATGACCTCGCCGGATGCGCTGCGGGCAATATTGCCGGTGCAGACGAAGACGGCTTCGAAGGGGCCGTCGCCGCTCGTGCTGCCGGTACGGTTGAGGGTTTTGGGGGAGAGCTTGAACAGCGGGGTGCGCTCGCCTCGGGAGCTAGTAGTGGGGGAAGGCTGAGCCTTTGCTGCGCTCTGGTTGTTGGCTTCTTCGGGGTTGGCGAGCTCTTCGGCATCGACCATGGGTGCGTTGTGCAGACCCACGCGGATGATGCTGGGGCCGGTGGGATTGCTGTCCGCGTCGAGGATGTCGCCGGGGGCAGCCTTGATGTTGGTGTGGGTGAGAGGCTGCGCGGAGACGGTTGCGGTACCGTCGGCGCTGAGCTCTTCTTCAGGCGTGACTTCCTGCGCAGCCACTTCGGCGGGGGAGTGGGTTTCGTAGTCTTTAAGGGCTTCGCGGAGCGAACCATCGGGGGTGATGGTACGGCTGGCTACCCCGCGGCGGTTCTTGCCCGCCAGCTCGGGGTTGCTCTTAATGAGGGAGCGGACTCCGTCAGCAATATTTGCGGAGGGGGAGGCAACGGTTGCCGGCTGCGCCTCGGCGGTTTCTGCGGAGTTGGTTTTGCCCTCGGAGGACCCCCACGCGTACTTGTCCTTGAGGGACTTAATGTTGAAGATGCCCATCAAAAAGCCTTTTCTAATTGACGTACCCAACAGTGAACAGGGAAGCCGGAAGTGTCGGGTTGGTTGAATGAATAGTATCTATCATACCGAGTTACTTGCACCTTCAACGGCTCCTTTTCCTGCGTGTGGCAAATACCCCTAAATGTCTTGTGTTTTATCTACGATTTAGAGGTTCTTCTAGCGACTAAAGATGACCAAAAGTACATGCTTGATGCTGAAAATGTTTAGAGGGTGCGTGCTAGAATTGGCGTGAAATGCTGGTCTTCTTCTCACTCAGGGGCCAGCGAGTACACTCACCAACGAGGACCAATGAAGAGTATTTATACTAAGCTTCGCCTGCTATTCCCGGGACGAAGCTTTACGCTACTTGTCTTTAACCTGATCGGCCTGTTCCTCCTATCTTTGATGGAAATGGTCGGTGTTGCGGCCATTCTTCCCATCGTGAATATTGCGATGGGTGCTGAAATTACCGGCTACCTGGCTGTACTTTCTGATATCTTCGGCAACCCTCAGCGTTCTGATTTGGTGCTCTACTTGGGTATTGTCCTGGTGCTCGCCTTTGTGATTAAGGGTATCGCTGCGCTCCTCTTTAAGCGCTGGAGCCTGAAGTTCACCGGCTACCAGCAGCTGGCGACGTCGACGACTATCCTCAACCATTACATGAAGGATAGCTACTTCAACCACAAGAAGTCTCAGCCTGAAGAAACCGCGTACCTGATTAGCACCTACGTGGTGTTTGCGTACCGCGGTTTTGTGGGATCGATTATTAACTTTGTGGGCGATTTCCTGTCTATCATCGTGCTGCTCATCATGATTCTGTGCGTCATGCCGATTCCTGCGCTGGTTGCTTTCGCATACTTCGGCATCACCATCGCTATCATGCAGTTCTTCTTGCGCCGCGGTAACGCGAAGTATGGTGAGATAACGGCACGTGCGGGTCGAGACGCTTTGCGCTTCCTGCTGGACGACATCAGGGGTTTCCGCGAAATTCGTATTACGAATGCACACAAGGCTGCTATCGAGCAGTACCGCGAGCCCGCAGTACGAAGCGTTAAAAGCGATGTTAACCTCTCGTTCCTGAACGACTTCCCCAAGTATTCGCTTGAAATTATTTTCATCGTGGGTATCGCTGGTCTGCTGGCTTTGGTGACCGCGACTCAGGGCGCTGATGGTCTTCCTTCCCTCATGCTTTTCGCAACCGCATGTATCCGCATCCTTCCGAATGCGACCCGTATGATTGCCTCCCTGGGCGGTATCCGTGCGAACGAGTTCGCTAGCGAAGAGGTTGCTAAGGTTATCCGCTCGATGAGCCCCGAAGAGCAGCGCCTGCAGATGGTTGAGTTCAAGGATGAAATTGATCCGGCAACCATCATCAACTCGGGAATTGACCCCGTGGATGTTCAGATTGACAACCTGGTCTACCGTTACCCGGATGGTGATAAGGACGTTCTCAAGGACATTCAGCTGGATGTGCCGGCTGGTACCTCGGTTGCTTTCGTGGGTGGCTCCGGTTCGGGTAAGACTACTCTGGTTGACTTGATTCTTGGTCTGCTGACCCCGACGAGCGGTACGATTTCTAGCCAGGGTAAGGACATCCACGCTGACCTGCATTCCTGGTACCAGAAGATTGGTTACGTCCCTCAGGACCCCTACCTAGGTAACGGCACTCTGCGTGAGGCAGTTGCTTTCGGTATCCCCGAAAAGCACATTGATGATGACCGTGTGATCTACTGCCTTGAGCTGGCGGAGCTGATGCCCGTTGTCGAGACCTTGGAAGACGGCATCAACACTCCGATTGGCGAGAATGGTAACCGTCTTTCCGGTGGTCAGCGTCAGCGTGTGGGTATTGCGCGTGCAATGTACCGCAACCCGAGCCTGCTGGTTATGGACGAGGCAACCAGTGCACTGGACAATGAGACTGAGCACAAGATTACTCAGACCATTAACCGCATCTCCAAGGAGATTACCGTGATTATTGTTGCTCACCGTCTTTCCACGGTGCGTAACGTTGATCAGCTGGTGTACCTCTCCCAGGGCCGCATCGCCAATAAGGGAACTTTCAAGGAAGTTCAGACGGCAAACGAAGAATTTGCGAACCTCGTTCGCCTGGGCCAGCTGCCCGACTAATTGAAACTATGGGGGTGATCGTATAGAGATATAGGTACGGTCGCCCCCATATTTAGCCTTCTATCGCTTGTGATTTTCAGGCGCCTCACTCAAAGGACATATTGTGACTCATACTCCCCGCGTTTCTGCGGTTATTCCTTTCTATGGCGAGCCGGAGCCGGTTCTCGCCATTATTGACACGCTACGTGCTCAGCAGGGTATTGACCCCGCCGATATCGAGATCGTTGTCTCTGATGACGTTTCTCCCACCCCGTTCCCCGAGGTTGAGGGCGTGACCGTGGTCCGCCGCCCCGTCAACGGTGGTTTCGGTAAGGCAGTGAACTCCGGTGTCGCTGCCGCGACCGGTGAATGGGTTTTCATCCTCAACAGCGACCTGGAGCTGGATAACACCTTCGTCTCGCGCATGCTCGCAGCCGTGGAACGCCACGGCGAGGTGCTGGCTAGCCCGCAGATCATTGGCCACGACGGCAAGCAGCAGTGGGTGGCACGTAAATTCCCCACCGCAGCGCATATTGCGTGGGAATGGTTCACCCCGCTGGCTCGTTTCAAGCCGACCAACTGGTGGCACCGTGGCGTTGGCCACGACGTTGAGGCATGCACCGGCACCTCCGACGCGAAGGTTGACTGGGTTATGGGCGCGTGCATGGTCGTGCCCCGCGCAACCTTCAACCGCCTCGGCGGGATGGACGAGCGATTCTACATGAATAGCGAAGAGGTGGACTTCCAGTACCGCCTCTCGAACGCTGGCGTGGACCGCTACCTGATTCCTTCGGTGACTGTAACCCACGAGGGTGGCGGATCTTCGCCCTCCGAGCGTCGTGTGCAGTGGCTGACCACCGCCCGCTTCATTTATGCGGATAAGTGGGGTTGGGAGAAGAAGCTTGCTGCTGCTCTGCGCGCTACCAGCTACGCAAACTTTGCGGTGAACTCGGTGCGCGGCCTGCGCAATAAGGATGTGGACGCTCGTGGCTTCCTTGCCACCGAGCTGGAGCGTATTGTCAAGGCAGAGCGCCGCGAGAACTAGGTGTGAAACCGCCGGAATTTACCGTGATGGTTCCGCATGATTTGTTGCCTTCTTCATATGAAGGTTCACATAGAACGTAGGAGGCGACACAGTGCACTCGAGTGTGTCGTCTCCTGCTTTCGTTGTAAAATTTCAATAGGTATGTTTTACCTCAAATTAGAGGTGAAACTTTCCGATCCTCTTCACTCCAACACATAGCACCGCACGGTTCTGCCCTGCGGGTTCTTATAGCAAACGCCGACAGGATTCAATCCTCATATGACTCAGCCCAAACTTCTACTGCTCTCACCCGCATTCCACGGGTACTGGAAGGCAATTCAAGCATCCCTGGAAGTGCACGGATATGAAGTGCGCACCCACATCTACGATGCCCCGGGTACTCTGCCCGAGCGCATCCTCAACAAGCTTGCCCACGAGCTACCCGAGAAGTATCGCCCCGAAAGCTTTGCGGCTCAGGCAACTCGTAAGGCTATCGACGCTTTCAACGAGTTCCGCCCCGATATTGTGCTGGTCATTAAGGGCGATATGCTCTCCCGCGAATGGTGGGACCTGCTGGAGACCTCCGGCGTTCGCTACGGCACCTGGCTGTACGACGAAATGCGCCGTATGAGCTACACCGAAGAGGACCTGCACCACCTGGGCGCGCTGGCAAGCTACAGCCCGCTGGATGCGCAGCACCTGCGCGAGCAGGGCTTTGAGGTGCTCGACATGCCTAACGCCTACGACACTCACTGCCCGGTTGTTCCCATGCGTGAGGACTCCATCAACTTTGTGGGCGCTAAGTACCCCAACCGTGAGGAGACCCTGCAGGCGCTGGTCGCTGCCGGTCTGCCGGTGCGTGCGTACGGTCGTGCCTGGTCGCGTCACCCCTACGACATTCTGCGCACTAAGCAGTTCAAGGACTCCGGCGTGCCCGCAGGTCGCGATATTGACCGCTCTGAAGCGTACGGCATTATGGCGTCCTCCCCGGCAACGCTGAACATCCACAATAACCAGGATGGCTTCACCATGCGCACCTTCGAGGCTCCCGGTGTGGGCGCTCTGCAGGTGATTGACCGCCCCGACGTGGACCGCTACTACATTCCGGGTGAAGAGGTTCTGGTCTACGAGAGCATTGATGAGCTCATCGAGATTTGTACCCGTATTTTCCGTGACCCTAAGTGGGCTCGTCAGATTCGTGAAGCCGGTCAGAAGCGTACTCTGGCTGAGCACACTTTCGATCAGCGTGTGAAGATTTTGGAGCAGCTATGGGCCTAACCTATCCCCTCGACATTGATGCTTGGGCTGCCTGGCAGAAGCGGCAGAACACCCTGCGCTGGGCTAAGACCGAGGCACGTAGCCTCGTTGGTCGTCTGCGCGGGGGCGCGGCGGAACAAGAGGCACCTGTCGGCGGTGTACTATACACCCGCGGCGCGGTACCGCGCGTGCTCATTGTGCTCGATTCATTCTCTCCGACAAGTCGCAACTCCCTGCTGGAGCCTCTCAAGCACCTCGAAAACGTGGGCGTGGCCCTGTGGGTCCCCGAGGACGCCTCGGAGTACCTCAACGGTCAATACGCCACCGAGCGTTACGGCCGCGATGCCTGGACCGAACGTGAGATAACCGCCGACGAGCTGCAGGAGCTCCTGCCCGGTGTACGCGTGGTCCTTTCTCTCGGCCATTACCTGGCTCGTGGCGCGGCAGCCTACGAGTTCTCTCGCGCGATCGGCGCTGAGTACTGGGTTGTTCAGCACGGCCTGCTGGTGCCGCAGGCTCCGCCGTTGCCGGTCGGCTGCACCCTGCTGGCGTTCAGCGAAGCTGACGCAGAATTCTGGGCATCGGGTCGCCGAGACGTGACCACGCACGCGGTGGGTTCGCAGCTGCTCTACCTGGCAGCCCAGAAGGCCGCTGGCACTGAGGCACAGAAGCAGAACGACCTGGAGCCCATCTTCCTGGGCCAGATGCACGGTGCGGAGCTTCCGCGCGCATCCTTCGCCTACGCTTCGCATTCCTTCTTGAAGAAGTTCGGCGGCGTTTACCGTCCGCACCCGAGCGAGAAGGATAAGCTGTCAGTACTGACCCATAAATTGTGGGAGAAGGAAGGCATCCGTATTGACCGCTCCGGCACTCCGTTGAACGAGGTACCGAACCCGGTCGTGTCGATTTTCTCTACCGGTGTTCTGGAGGCGGCAATCCGCGGTATCCCGGCGTGGGTGTACCACCCGGCACCGCCGGCATGGCTGGTGGAATTCTGGGATCGCTACGGCATGAACCAGTGGGGTCAGGAACCGACCCCCGCACCGATTCAGCCGGATAAGGAGCCCGCGCGTCGCATCGCCGAGCTCATGATTGAAACTTTGGAGGCATAATGCGTATTCTCTGCGTCATTCCCGTGCGCGGTGGCTCGAAGGGCATTCCGCGTAAGAACCTGCGTCCTATCGCGGGTAAGCCGCTGGTTGCATGGACTATCGAGCAGGCACTGGCTGCTAAGGAAGAAGTCGCCGGCGAGCACGAGTTGCGTGTTGTCGTCTCCACCGACGATGCTGAGCTGGCTGATATCGCCCGCGAGTACGGTGCCGAGGTGCCGTTCATTCGCCCGGCACACCTGGCTGAAGATACCACTGCAACCGAGCCAGTCATTGAGCACGCCATCGAGTTCTACACCGAGAACGGTTGGGAACCCGAGGCTGTCATGCTGCTGCAGGCAACCAGCCCCGTGCGTCTGCCCGGTACCCTGGCTCGTGCGGTCCGCCAGTTCGCTGAGAACGGTAAGGACTCCATGGTCGGTGTGATTCCGATTGGTCCGTTCATCTGGACCTGGCACGCAGACGGTGAGCCCACCGCGGCATTCGAGATTATGCATCGCCCTCGCCGCCAGGAGCTGACCAAGGAAACCTTCCGCTACCGCGAGAACGGCTCGATGTACATCACCAAGACTCACGTGTACATGGACCACCATAACCGCCTTGCGGGTTACCCCGGCGGTACCATTGACTTGTTCATGCTGGACGAGGTCGAGGGCGTCGACATTGACGCACCGATTGACTTCTCCGTGGCAGAGCACCAGCTCACTCAGATCCTGGCCGAAGGCAAGTAGCCTTCACCAGCGGCAGTACCTCGTCTGCCGCTCCCGGCTTGACCGGCACTCAGGCATTCAACTAAACACTCAAACGAAAAGGTCAAAATCGTGATTATTGAACGCAATATTGCCCCCTACGTGGTCTTCGCTGAAGACCCGATTCTCAACGCCCTGCAGAAGATTTCTGCTAACGGCCAGCGCATCATCTTCCTGGTGAACGAGTCCGGTATTCTGCGCGGTTCGCTCTCTGACGGCGACTTCCGTCGTTGGCTGATCGCTAACCCGACCGCATCCCTGGAGACCAGCGCTCTGGACGCTGCGAACACCAACCCGCAGACCGCACCGGCTGACGCTGACCCCGAGACCCTGCGCGCATACTTCGCGAAGGGCATCAACCACGTTCCGCTGACCGACGAGCGCGGTCACCTCGTGGCACTGGCAATGGACGAGCAGGACGTCCTGCGCATCGGTAAGCACACCATCAGCGAGGATTCCCCCTCCTTCATCATTGCTGAGATCGGTAACAACCACCAGGGTAGCGTTGACTTCGCTAAGGAACTGGTGGACCTGGCTGTTGAGTCCGGTGCGGACGCTGTGAAGTTCCAGCTGCGTGACATGGACGCTCTGTACCGCCAGCGCGGCGCAGCAACCGCAGGTGAGGACCTGGGCGTTCAGTACACCCTGGATCTGCTGTCCCGCTTCTCCCTGACCGTTGACCAGATGTACGAGGTCTTCGACCACGTCAAGCAGCACGACATGGACATCATGTGCACCCCCTGGGACGCACCCTCCGTTCAGGCGCTGGTTGACTACGGCATCCAGGGCATGAAGATTGCTTCTGCTGACCTGACCAACCATGAGCTGTTGCGCGACGTTGCTTCCCGCGGTCTGCCCATGCTGGTTTCCACCGGTATGAGCCGCGAAGAGGAAATCCGCGAGTCGGTTGCCCTGCTGCGTAACGCTGGCGCATCCTACGCTCTGCTGCAGTGCCAGTCCGCATACCCGGCACCCTTCAAGGACGTCAACCTGGCATACATGGACCGCCTGGCTGAGATCGGTCAGTGCCTGGTCGGTTACTCCGGTCACGAGCGTGGCTACCACGTGCCGATTGCTGCTGTTGCTCGCGGCGCGAAGATCATTGAGAAGCACTTCACCACCGACAAGACCCTCGAGGGTAACGACCACACCGTCTCCCTGCTACCTGAAGAATTCAAGGCGATGGTCCAGCAGATTCGTGAGGTTGAGGCAGCTATTGGTTCTGCTGCTCCTCGCGAGGTGTCCACCGGTGAGCTGATGAACCGCGTGAACTTGGCAAAGTCCCTGGTTGCTACCCGCCACATTGCTAAGGGTGAGGTCGTGACCGAGGCTGACGTTGC
The DNA here is from genome assembly GCF_963544205.1 of uncultured Rothia sp. Lineage (GTDB taxonomy): Bacteria > Actinomycetota > Actinomycetes > Actinomycetales > Micrococcaceae > Rothia. Next base: position 52,478 of record NZ_CAUUDY010000011.1, on the reverse strand, counting down.
TGTGAAGTCCCCCGGCCGCGGTCTGCAGCCGAACTACCTGCCGCAGCTGCTGGGCCGCACCATGCAGCGCGACGTTGAAGAAGGCTCGTTCTTCTTCGAGGGTGACCTGAAGGATGACCTGGTGACCCGCCGCGACTTCAAGTTCGACCGCCCCTGGGGTCTGCCGGTTCGTTACCACGACTACAAGCCGCTGATTGAAGAGGCTAAGCCGGACTTCCTGGAGTTCCACTTCTCCTACAAGGACCTCGAGATCAACATCGACGACGTCTTTGACTCCAAGCTGGACATGGGCTTCACCACCCACCTGCCCGACCTGTTCGCAGGTGACTTCCTGGTGGACCTCGCCTCCAAGGACCCCGAGGTGTGGGAGCGCTCCATCGCTGAGGTTCAGCGCACCATCGACATCACCCGTGACCTGACCCGCTACTTCACCGTAGATGAGGACCCGGTCATGGTTGTGACCATGGGTGGCTTCACCAAGGACAAGCACATCCCCGCTGCTGCACGTGCTGAGAAGTACGAGCGTATCGGTGAGGCCCTGAAGCGTCTGGATGCATCCGGCGTCCGCCTGGCGGCTCAGACTCTGCCCCCGTACCCCTGGCTGATGGGTGGTCAGCAGTACCACAACCTGTTCCTGGATCCGAAGGACACCGCAGAGTTCTCGCGTGCATTCGACACCGCGCTCTGCCTGGACATCTCTCACACCATGCTTGCTTGCAACTTCCTGAACATTCCGCTGTCGGAGGCTGTTGAGCAGCTGGCACCGCTGTCCATTCACCTGCACCTGGTGGACGGCACTGGCGTTGACGGTGAGGGCGTTCAGGTTGGCGAAGGCGATGTCGACTGGGCATCCCTGGGCAAGCAGCTGCGTGAGCTGGCACCGAAGGCATCCTTCATTCCCGAAATCTGGCAGGGCCACATCAACAACGGTGAAGGCTTCTTCACCGCGCTGGACCGCCTCGAGAAGTGGCTGTAGAAAGTAGACACTCACTCATGAATTCAAACGGAGTTCCCACGGCCCTGTGGGTCGTTCCGGTTCCCGATTTTGGTGGAGTAGCTCGGCACGTTGTCGATATGGCACGTGCCGGGCTCCCCGGCTTTAACCTGGTGGTTCTCGCACCCGAGGGTAAGCTCACGAGCCGTCTTGAGGAACTGGGCGTCACCGTCATCAAGGCTGAGTTCGGTCCCGACTACGGTTTTAAGACTTCTTTTGCTTCTTTGCAGAAGGCTATTGAGCAGCTCCGCCCGGAGATTGTGCACAGCCACCTCGCATATGCGGACGTCGTCGCAACCGCTGTGGTGAATGCTCTGCGCATCCGTAGCGTTATCAAGCGCGGTACCTGCGTGCCGAAGCTTCTGACCACTGAGCACGGTATTGCCGGTAACGACTCGGTGTACCACGGTAGCTCCTGGCGTTCTAAGCTCATGGAGACCGTGCACCGTGTGCGCCTGTGGGGTACCGATCAGGCGATTGCTGTTTCTCGTTCTACCGCTGATCAGATGCGCGCCAAGTGGGGCGCTCGTGGCGTGGAGCTGGTGTATAACGGCGTGGATATCCCCGAGGTACATGCGGCTGTTGAGCAGCAGCGTGTTCCCTCTGAGGGGGGTCCGCGTATTCTCTCGCTGTCTCGTCTGTCTCCTGAGAAGGGTATTGACGTGCTGTTGGATGCTTTTGCGCAGCTTCGTGCTGAGTACCCGAAGGCTCATCTTGAGATTGCGGGCTCTGGCGATTTGGCATCCGAGTTGCAGGCTCAGGCTCAGCGTCTGAACCTGGGCGATTCGGTGACCTTCAGCGGCTTCGTTAACCCGATTGAGGCGATGGGCCGTAGCGACATGATTGTTCAGCTGTCGGTGTGGGAGAACTGCTCCTACACTCTGCTGGACGCTAAGGCTGCGGGCCTGAAGACTGTGGCTACCGCGGTGGGTGGTAACCCGGAGATTCTGGGCGCCGACGAGCTGGTGGACCGTCAGAGCGCAACTCTGACCCAGGACGTTCTGCAGGCGATGCGTCAGCAACTGCAGAAGGACGATTCGGAGCCTTTCACCTGGATTTCGAACGAGCAGATGGCTGCTCAGACAGTTGATATTTACGCACGTGTACTTCGAGGAGGCCGATGATGAGCCAGACTTCGCAGGTTTACGCGCACTTGAATGAACCTACTGAGAAGCCTGAGGTTTCGCGTTTCTCTGAAACTGTGTCTCGCGGTAGCGAGTATGTCCGCCATCAGAGTAGCCAGATTCGAATGCCTGAGTTCATCATGGCATTCATGCTTCTGTTCGCTACGCCTATTGCTGGTATCGGTCTGCCCTTTAACCAGGTGGTTGTTATTGTCTTGGCACTATACGGCTTGACCCGTAAACCGACTTTTGACGTGAGCCACTTTTCGGGTCTGCGTGCCATCATGTTTATTGCGATGGGGTACCTCGCAATTGTCTCGATGAATGGTGTCCACTCGGAGGATGCGTCGGACTGGACTCGACGTTTGCTTCGTCTTGTGGCTGCAACAGTGCTGATTTGGACTATTGCCGCAGGCCGACTGCATATTCGTTCCATTGTTCTGGGCTATTCGGCAGCTATTCTTTTCAACGCGGTAGCTTATTTTGCTGGTTTTGCTCCGGTGACCGGTTACTACGGCTACCTGACTGGTTGGCTGAACGATAAGAACTTCTCAGGCCTGGTGTATTGCCTCTTTGGCTTGCTAATCCTGAGTTTTGCCCGCAATAAGATTGAGGTCATCCTCGCCATAGTGGTCTTCTCCGGGCTATTGTGGGCTACGGGTTCTCGTACCTCTATCGCGGCGTATGCAGCGGGTCTGATTTGGATCGTTATTGCTCACCGTATGAAGACTTTCGGCCGCATTGCCTTGGGTGTGGCCCTGTACTGGCTGATCGATATTCTGACCAGCGACTACGCGCACTCTGGTGCCTTCGCAGATCGTACCGGTACCGATGCGCTTCGTTCACTGATTGACCAGGCATCTGAGATTAAGGTTCAGGCTGCTGGCTTCTTCGGGCAGGGCTTGGGCGAAGCGTATGTATATCTGGCACATACTGGTTCGAAGACCTGGTTCTTCCACAATTCATACTGGTCTGCCCTGGTTGAGGGCGGCTGGCCCTGGATGATTCTGGTTGTCACTATTACTGTTCTCTTTATCGTGAACGTATTTAGCGGTCAGAAGACCCTGCCCGCAAAGTTTTATGTTGTGCAGGGTGCAGGCGTTGCCATCATGATTTGTGCATCGCGTCTGGGTGAGGTGTTCTACACCTGGCCGTGGGCTGTTGCCTGCGGACTGGCTTTGCGTGTGTTGTTGCTCGAGCGTGAACAGCGTCTGGGCACCGGCCATGACGAGGCGAGTATCGAGGGCTTTGACGAACGAATTGAGATTCGTGATGCAAAGGAATCTAAAGACCAGCCGCTAATAGCGCAGGGTGCACGTGAGGGGTAGAGGAAGTACACACGGATCGTTTCTGATCTGGGTGCCTATTTTCTCTGCATCGTGAGCGTCGTGTAACTATCTGCTGAACCGCTTATTGAAGCGCCTTGTTCTGGCGTATCCGGGGGAGTCTGGATTGTTCTCTAGAAGGACAAAACAACATTCCCCTTGTGAATTGCTCTAGGAGTAGAACAATGAAGAAAGAACTGTATATTGCTACCAATAACGGTGATATTGGTGGCGGCGAGGTTATGCTTCTGAACATTGCCCGCGCAGCCCGTAACCTCGGGTACAAGGTCACCATTGTGGGCCCCTCGGAACCGAAGCAACTCATGGAAGCTGCCGCGGATGAGGGTTTCCCTCGCATTATGTTGCCTGCTAAGAATCGCGCACAGTACATGCTTGCTTTGCGTGCATGGCATGCCCAGAATAAGGATGTCCTGCTTTGGTGCAATGGTCTGGTTCCCGCAGTAGCAACGGGTGGCCGTAAGAACCGCATCGTACACCTGCATCAGTACGCTACTGGTATCAATGCCAAGCTGGTACCGTTCGCTCGTCGTAATGCATCGGTTACTTTGGTGCCTAGCCGTTACGTCGCACGTGCTTGCCCTGGCAGCGAGGTTTTCGCTAACTGGGTCAACGGTGTCTCAACTGAGCTGGACCATCACGTTGGCGATCGTCGTCTGCGTGTTGGTTTCTTGGGTCGTCTGACTCCTGCTAAGGGTATTCCTGCTCTGTGCGAGGCGTTGAGCATTCTCAACAAGGATGAGATCATCTACGATTTCATCATCGGTGGCGAGCCTGTCTTTGCTTCTGAAGAGGGCCGTGTTGAGGTTGAGACTGCTCTGGCTCGTGTCGCACCGTTCAGCACCCGTTTGGGCTGGACCACTCCGGACCGATTGTTCTCTAACATTGATATGTTGGTTGTCCCCTCGGCTGGTGCTGAAGAGTCCTTTGGACTTGTGGTTGCTGAAGCGATGAGCGCGCGCATCCCTGTCGTTATCAGCGATGCTGCACCTCTGATGGAGGTTGTGGGTGGCAACGGCTCCTACCCCTATATCGTCCCGGTGAACCAGCCGCAGGCACTTGCTCAGGCGATTGAGAAGCTGGGTCAGGAAATCCGTGAGGAGACTGAAGAGCTGGCGGAGCGAACCTCCGAGCTGTTCTGGCGTTGGCAGGAAAACTACTCGCCTGAAGCAGGTAAGGTCCGTGTTGGTGAGATTCTGGAGCGTTTTATCCGCTAAGGTGCTTCTAAACGTATAAGCCATTCCCAGCGGAGATCCTCTCACTCAAACCCTGAAGGAAAATTATGACGACTACCCACCGTTACAAGGCCGCGGTTATCATCCCTTCTCGCGGTGGTGCAGATATTCTGCACTACCCGCTGGATGCCCTTGCCGCCCAGACCGAGAAGGACTTCCAGGTTATCGTGGTCCTCGACGGCGATATTGATAACAGTGAAGCTGTGCTTGACCGATACATTGCAGAAGGCAAGCTGAACCTGACCAAGATCGTTTTCGAGGAGAACCGCGGCCGCGTGGCTGCGTTGAACGCTGGCCACCGTGCGGCTGATGCGGATGTTCTTATCCGTTGCGATGACGATCTTGAGCCTGCTGCCGACTACGTTGAAGCGCGGATCCGCCTGCACCGTGATTACGACGGTGTGATTGGTACCTTGAAGAACGTGTACCCGGACACTCCCTACTCTCGTGTGTACGGTAACTTCCGCGATGCCCGATTCAAAGAAGGTGCCCTCAGCGTAGCTGAAGAAGGCCGTTGGCTGTACTGGAACGGCAACTCTTCTATCTCTGCTGAGTACTTTGACCGTACTGGCGGCTACGACCCCGCGTACCGCCTCTACGGCTGGGAAGACGTAGACATGGGCAAAATGGTTCATGACGCTGGTGGCCGTATCATCATCTCTGATGAGGTCGAGGTCAAGCACTACGCCGAGGCTACTACCGCTGCAGTGCGTGCTCTGCGCGCCCTGCACTCGGGCTCTGCCCGCACCATCTTCGTCCGTAAGCACGGCGAGGAAGCACACCCTGCCCCGAACCCGACGGGTCCGTGGGGGTTCTTGGTCAAGACCCTCGCTCGTTTCACCACCGAGAAGACCATTAAGGCTCTGGGCGATGCGAGCGATAAGATTCTGCTCAAGCTGCCTGCTAAGGCTGCTGAGAAGCTTGTGGCACTGCAGGTCGAGGCTGCATCCTACGCCGGTATTCACTATCCTGAGCGAGCTCAGAAAGTTTTCTAGGAGGAAAAGAAAATGTCACTCACTCAGCTCTTGACCTCCGCTCCGTTTACCGGGCCGAAGAACCCTGACGCGGTGCTTGCGGATATCCCGAAGAGCCTCAAGAAGCTTGGCCGCCTGGTGCGTCGTTACGTGCCGCTGGTGAAGCCTGAGGCTACTGAAGAGATTGCAATTGCCCACGACTACCTGACTCAGCGTGGCGGTGCGGAGCGTGTTGTGCTGGCAATGCACCGTGCGTTCCCGGATGCACCGATTTACACGACTCTGTACGACCCGGAGGGCACCTTCCCGGAGTTCAAGGACGCGAAGATTATCACGAGTCCGCTGAACAAGATTGGCTATCTGCGTCGTAACCACCGTATGGCTCTGCCGATTCTGCCGTTTGCTTCTTCTTTCTTGAAGGTGCCAGCTGAGCGTGCTGTGGTGTCCACGACTGGTTGGGCGCACGGCTTCAACTTCGCCGGCCGAAAGTTCATTTACTGCCATTCGCCGGCGCGCTGGCTCTATCTGAGCGATCAGTACCTGGGCGAGAAGAGCACCGGTCCCGTGCCTCTGCTGCTGAAGACTCTGCGTCCTGCACTGATGCTGTGGGACCACTGGGCGGCTCACCGTTCGGCGGTCTACGTAGCGAACGCGAGCGTGATTAAGAAGCGCATTGAGACGGTGTACGGTAAAAAAGATGTTCCGATTTTCTTCCCGCCGCACTCGGTAGACACCACCGCACCGGTTGAACCTATTCCGGGTCTGGAAGAGTTCACTGAGTCGGAGGACTACTTCCTGATTGTTTCGCGCCTGCTACCCTACAAGAACGTTGATAAGGCTGTTGAGGCATGCAACGAGTTGGGTAAGAAGCTGCTGGTGGTTGGTCGTGGCCCGGAGAAGGAACGCCTTGAAGCGCTTGCGGGCCCCACTGTTCGTATCGTTTCTGGTATTTCGGATGCCCAGCTGCGTTACGCGTACCGTCACTGTCTGGCGCTTCTGGCTATCTCTTATGAGGACTTCGGTATCACCCCGCTGGAGGCGGGCGCTAGCGGTAAGGCTGTGATTGCGTACCGTGCGGGCGGCTTCCTGGATACCATTCAGGAAGGCAAGACCGGTATGTTCATCAACCAGCCGACCGTGGAGCAGCTGGTGGAAGCGCTCAAGGCTTTCAACCCGGATGACTGGGACGCTGACTATATCCGTGAGCACGTTGACGGTTTCTCGGAGGCTCGTTTCATTAGCCGTCTGAAGACTTACGTGCAGGCTCTGCCCGAAGACTAAAAAGAGCTAGGTGGCTCATAGAAGAAGGCGGGGCGGTAGAACTATAAAGTTCTACCGCCCCGCCTTCTTTGTGTCTTCTTGGAAGCCTAGCGGGCTTCTAGGAGCCCCTTGGAGAGCAACTCGGGGATGAAACCCTCGATCTGCGGCCCCATGGTCTCTACAGGCTGTTCATACATTTCGCAGAGCAGATCGATAGCCTCCTGTAGAGACATCGGGTCCTCAAAGATACTCCAAATAATGGAGGCCGAATCCTGAAGAACAGACAGCTCACCGTTGGCAAGATTTGCAAGATACGTTGCTGTGGGGGAGTACTTAGCGAACTCTTCAGAATGAACGTACGCGATGTTCTCGGGGATACCGTAGACAGTCTGATGGGAATCTACCGGGTTGCTCATTTTTTCACCTTGATTCCGAAACGTTCAAAGAACTTGGCACGAATTTCAGCCTTGGTGGGGGTGCGTCCCAGCTGCATTGCCAAGTGGTCCTTATTCACGAAGAAAATATTTTTGAGGGTGCGTAGCTTATCGTGCAGGGTGGTTGCTGACTGCAGACGCCCAATCCACTGAATATAGTGGGGGACGTCCTGAGAGACAGACAGCCACAGCAGGTAGTCGCGGTCGTCACGGTACTGCTCCAGACCGCCCATCGCTGCGCTATACGCCAGGGAGGAGTCAAGCTCCTCCGCACGGGCGCGCAGGCGCTGCCAATCGCTGTAGGAGAGCAGAGAGACCAGATAGTTAATATCTGCGCTGTAACGCGATGCCGCGCGGGCGCGGTGAAGCACCACGAGAAGACGCGCATCCAAATCGCTGGGGACAACGCAGGGACGGTGAGCGATCATGCGAGTCTTACGTGCCGCCCAGACACGGTCAAACGCCTTCTCATAATCGCCATGGCGTCCAAGACCGGGGAAGAAACGATGAATGTCGGTCAGACCCCATGAAGCGTGGTAGAGCGTCATCGCGTGTTCGAACACGGAGCCTGTCTCGAAATGGGCTTGAATACGCCATCCGTCTGCCCTGAGGATCTCTACAAAGCGGTCCACGTGAGAGGGGCGAACCAGCAGGTCAGCGTCGGAGCTATACCTGCCCTTGCGGTAAATTTCCTGGGAGAAAGCGTAGCCTTTGACATGCAGAATATCGATGGAATGCAGGTCGGCAATTCGCTGGAAGTAGGCGTGCGCAAGCCGAATCCGTGCCGCAAGAGGAGTGGTCTGCGGCTCCGGGGTATTGGGTGAGTGAGTGGTCACAATAGCCTTTCGGTGCACATGTATACCAGATAAGTATAAGGCGGGACGGACAGAAAAACTGCCCATCCCGCCCTAAGTTGCTCCCTAAGATTTAGGGGGCTTATTACGTTATTACTTCTTAGCCGAGGACTTCTTGGACGACTTCTTATCGCCGTCCTTACCGTAACCGTAGTAGGTGGAGTAACCGACGTACGAGCTTGCGTAACCGAAGCCGTAGTAGGAGTTACCCAGGCCCTTACGGGGTGCACGGTTCAGAACCATACCGAAGAGGTTAGCGTTAACCTTCTTCAGGATGCTTGCTGCCTCAGTCATCTGTTCACGGTGGCTTCGACCGATAGAACCAACGAGGATCACGCCATCCACGGAGTGGGAGAGCAGCGAAGCGTCGGTCACGGGCAGTAGCGGCGGAACGTCGACAACCACGATGAACTCTTCGGAGAGCTCGTTGATCAGCTGGCGCATCTTATCCGAGCCCAGAAGTTCGGAGGGGTTCGGGGGGATACGACCTGCGGGCAGGACGAAGAGGTTCGAATCGCCCAGCTGGTGCACAGCGTTAGCAATCTCAACCTGGCCAGCCAGAACCTGGGTCAGACCAACCTTAGCGTCGAGCTTCAGCTTCTTAGCCACGGTCGGGCGGCGGAGGTCGGCGTCAATGAGGATGACGGGCGAACCTGCATCAGCCATTGCGCGAGCCAGCGAAAGCGACACGGTCGACTTACCTTCACCGGGCACTGCGGAGGTGACGATGAACGAACGAGGGGGAGTGTCAACGTTCACGAAGCGCAGGTTAGTGCGCAGCTGACGGATGGACTCCTGTGCGATGTGATCGTCGGTGTCACCGTTAACGATATTCTCTTCGTTCAGGTCCTCACTGACGGGCAGAACGCCGAGGACGCTTGCACCGGTTGCCTTGGTAGCGTCGTCACGGGTACGGATACGCTGATCAAGTGCGCGGCGCAGGAAGATAGCCAGATACACCAGGGCCAGGCCAGCAACGGCGCCAACGAGCACGTTCTGCTGGTAGTTCGGAGCCACCAGCGGCGGGTTCACGCTTGCGTTGTTCAGCGGAATCACGCGAACGGTGTTGTTGGTGGTGGGGGATGCGCTAGTGTTTTCGCCGTTCACCAGTGCCTGAGCGTTACCGGGGTTCTGCTCAATTTCCTTGATGTAGTCGGCGGTAGCCTGCAGTGCACCGTTAGCGAGCAGCTGTGCGTTCTTCGGGGAAGAAGCCTGTGCGCTTACGGTAATCAGTGCAGCGTTGTCACCTGCGGTTGCGGTGAGGCTAGAACGAATCTGACCGGTGGTCAAGGACAGTTCGGGGTTGTTCTGCTTAATCTTCTGTGCCACGGCCTCAGAGGAGACGATAGCTGCGTAGGAGCGAGCACGCTCCTTAGCGGCTGTAGAGCCCGAGAGAACATCCACCGTACCGGACTCGCCCACGGTCACGTAGCCCGAGGACGATGCAGCATAGACCTTCGGCTGGAGAGAGGCATAGCCGAAGCCCGCTGCGGCACCGACAACGATGCCAATGATCAGCAGCCAGAGGTTAGCCCTCGTGGTGCGGAAAAATTCCAAAATGGTCATGGTAGTGAGAATACTCCAGAAAGGTTTGAGTTAGCGTACCTGCAACGTGGAGTGTTGTTGCAGGCGGTGAAGGGATACTAGATCCCCTGGTGGGTTATTAGCGGAGCAATCCGAGCAGGTAGCTACCGTAGCCGCTCTTGACGAGGGGGGTAGCGATGTCGCGCAACTGATCATCGGAGAGCCAGCCGTGGCGCCACGCAATTTCCTCCGGGCAACCAACTGACAGGCCCTGACGGCTCTGAACGGTGCGGATGAAGTTAGTGGCATCAGCGAGTGAATCAAAGGTTCCGGTATCGAGCCACGCAGTGCCACGAGGCAGAACCTCGACCTTCAGTTTACCCTGTTCCAGGTAGACGCGGTTAAGGTCAGTGATTTCCAACTCACCGCGCGGAGAAGGCTTAATCTGACGTGCATACTCTACAACCTTCGAGTCGTAGAAGTACAGACCCGGAATTGCGTAGTCGCTCTTGGGGTTCTCGGGCTTCTCTTCGATGGACAGCGCGTTGAAGTTCTCATCGAATTCCACCACACCGTAGGCGCGAGGGTCAGCAACCCGGTAAGCGAAGACGGTTGCGCCGTCCTTCTGCTCGTAGGTGGCAAGCTGAGTACCCAGGCCGGGGCCGTAGAAGATATTGTCACCGAGCACGAGTGCTACAGGGTCGTTACCAATAAAGTCAGCACCCAGAATAAATGCCTGTGCCAGGCCATCCGGAGAAGGCTGCACCTTGTATTCGAGATTAATACCGAAACGGGAACCGTCACCGAGCAATCGCTGGAACTGCTCCTGATCGGCAGGAGTGGTAATAATCAAAATATCGCGGATACCCGCCAGCATGAGAGTGGACAGCGGGTAGTAAATCATCGGCTTGTCATAGACCGGAGTGAGCTGCTTGCTAATACCCTGAGTGATAGGGTGCAAACGGCTTCCGGTACCGCCGGCAAGAATAATTCCCTTCATAACTTCTTATTGTGTCATGTTTATCTCGTTGTTGAGGCATAAAAATCACCGTTTAGCCAGGTAAAATCTACCGTATGGCTCACATTCTTGTTACCGGCGGTGCCGGTTTTATTGGTTCGAACTTTGTTCACCACCTCATCGATAACACTGATCACACTATTACTGTGCTGGATAAGATGACCTACGCCGCAAATGCTGCGTCTTTGGATGGTCTTCCTGAATCCCGCTTCAAGCTCGTCGTAGGCGACATCGCCGACCGCGAGCTGGCTGACGAACTGGTCAGCAAGGCAGACGCTGTTGTCCACTACGCTGCGGAATCGCACAACGACAACTCCCTGTCCAACCCCGAACCGTTCATCCACACTAACCTCATCGGTACTTTCAGCCTTCTGGAAGCAGTCCGTAAGCACGGTACTCGCTACCACCACATCTCCACCGACGAGGTCTTCGGCGACCTCGAGCTGGACGATCCTGCAAAGTTCACCGAAACCACCCCCTACAACCCCTCTTCTCCTTACTCCTCCACCAAGGCAGGTTCCGACCTGCTCGTGCGTGCATGGGTCCGCTCCTTCGGTATTGAAGCAACCATCTCTAACTGCTCCAACAACTACGGCCCCTACCAGCACATCGAGAAGTTCATCCCCCGCCAGATCACTAACATCCTCTCGGGCCTGACCCCGAAGCTGTACGGCGAGGGCCTGAACGTTCGTGACTGGATTCACGCGTCCGACCACTCTTCTGCTGTGCTGCGCATCCTGGAGCAGGGCAAGATTGGTGAAACCTACCTCATCGGTGCAGACGGCGAAGAGAACAACATCACCGTTCTGCGTACCATCCTGCGCCTGATGGGTAAGGATGAGAACGACTTCGAGCACGTGGTTGACCGCCCCGGTCACGACCTGCGTTACGCAATCGACGGTAGCCGCCTGCGTGCAGAGCTCGGCTGGGAGCCGAAGTTCACCGACTTCGAGTCCGGTCTTGCCGACACCATTAAGTGGTACACCGACAACCGCGGCTGGTGGGAGCCCCTGAAGGCTGAGGTTGAGGCTAAGTATGCAAAGGCTGGCCAGTAATGACCAAGGAATTGAAGGTTACTGAAACCGAGATTCCCGGCCTGCTCATCATTGACCTGCCGGTTCACGGCGATAACCGCGGCTGGTTCAAGGAAAACTGGCAGCGCGAAAAGATGGTCGCAGCCGGTCTGCCCGACTTCAACCCGGTGCAGAACAATATCTCCTTCAACGCTTCGGTAGGTACCACCCGCGGTATCCACGCCGAGCCGTGGGATAAGTACGTGTCGGTTGCGACCGGCCGTATCTTCGGTGCGTGGGTTGACCTGCGCGCTGGCGAGTCCTTCGGCAAGGTCGTCACCGTTGAGCTGGGTCCGGACACCGCAATCTTCGTGCCCCGCGGCGTGGGTAACTCCTTCCAGACCCTGGAAGAGAACACCGCCTACACCTACCTGGTGAACGACCACTGGTCGGCGGACGCAGTATCCGGCTACAGCTTCCTGAACCTTGCCGATGAGACCGTCGCCATCGACTGGCCCATCGACCTGGCGAAGGCTGAGCTCTCCGAGAAGGACCGTAACCACCCGCGTCTGAACGAGATTAAGCCCCTGGAAGCTGACCCGATCCTGATTATTGGCGCGGGCGGTCAGCTCGGCACCGAGCTGGTTCGCCAGCTCACCGAGCAGAACGTACCCTTCCTGGCTGTGGACCGCGACCGCCTCGACCTGGGTAAGCCCGAGCAGTGGCGCGACGCATTCCGCTGGCGCTCCTTCCGTGCGGTCATCAACGCTGCAGCGTACACCGCAGTGGATCAGGCAGAAACCCCCGAGGGTCGCCGCGACGCCTGGGCAGCTAACGCCCTGGGCGTGAGCGCTCTTGCCTCCATCTGTGAAGAAGCTAACCTGCCGCTGGTACACGTATCCACCGACTACGTCTTTGACGGTTCCCTGCCCCTGGGTGAGGAATACCCGGAGGATCACCCCTTGGCACCGCTGAGCGTCTACGGCGCATCCAAGGCTGCCGGTGAGGTTGCCGCCGCCGCGTGGCGTAAGCACTACACCCTGCGCACCAGCTGGGTTGTCGGTGCTGGCAAGAACTTCGTGGGCACCATGGCCTCCCTGGCAGAGCGCGGCATCGACCCGTCCGTGGTCGCCGACCAGTGGGGTCGCCCGACCTTCACCCAGGATTTGGCAGCTGCTGCTCTGCACCTGCTCTTCTCGGGCGCGGAATACGGCACCTACAACGTGTCGAACACCGGCGAGGTCATCAACTGGGCCCAGTTCGCCCGCGCGGTGTACGAGGGTACCGGCCACGACCCGGCACGCGTCAGCGACACCACCACCGAGGCCTACTTCGCCAACGTTGAGCTTTTCGCTCACCGTCCGACGAACTCGGCAATGGACCTGTCCAAGCTGATTGCCGCAGGCTTCACCCCGCGTGATCACCGCGAGGCGCTTGCCGCCTACTTGGCAGAAATGGGCTCCTAATCCTCTAAGGAATTGGCTCTATATCTGCTGACAACAGCATAAAAGGCGTGAAAAGCGCCATATCACAGGTTCCCGGCCCTTGAAGAAGAGCCGGGAACCTGTACAATATTGTCTTGGCCAAGGCGGTGGAATACACGAAACGTGTAGGTCCGTAACTGACGGTGGCTGGTTGGAAAGAGATTTCTGGCGCCAGTCCCTATTCCACTTGGCGCATAACTTCTAACCAAGAAAGGGTGGACAACTCATGTCAGATACCATCAAAATTTCAGCTACCGTACGTAGCGACTTCGGCAAGGGCTACGCGCGCCGCATCCGCATGGCAGGCGACATCCCCGCCGTCATCTACGGCCACGGCGAAGAGCCCAAGCACGTAGTACTCCCCGGCCACGCAACCACCCTGGCTGCCCGCGTCCCCAACGCTATCCTCGACCTCGACATCGAAGGTGAATCACACCTCGCAATGATCAAGGACATCCAGCGTCACGCAATCCGCCCTGAACTGCAGCACATCGACCTGCTGACCGTTAAGCGCGGCGAGCGCGTTGAGATTGAGGTTCCTGTACACGTTGAAGGCGAGCCTGCTGTTGGCGCCGTTGCTAACCAGGAAGAAACCGTTCTTCTGGTTGAAGCTGACGCACTGAAGGCACCCGAAGCTTTGACCGTGAGCATCGAAGGCCGCGAAGCTGGCGCTCACGTTCTGGCATCAGACGTTGAACTGCCCTCAGGCGTAACCCTGGTTGCAGACGCTGAACTGCTGATCGTTAACGTTTCTGAGCCCGAGGAACTCGACGTTCCCGAGCCCGGTGAAGAAGGCGAAAACGCACCCGAGGGTGACATCGTTGAAGCTTCCGAGGAATCAGATCAGGCTGGCGAAGCTCACGACTCAGATAACTCAAAGCACTAGACCGCGCCCTGCGCCTAGCGCAACAATGATTTGTGGATGGCCCGCCGCTACCTCTCTTCTGAGGTGGTAGCGGGCCATACTCATAGAATGGTGTAGTCCATGAATTTTCTAAAAACCTTTTACAGCGCCGTGGAAAGGGCGAAGATATGTCTGATGCGTGGCTCATTGTTGGTCTGGGGAACCCGGGCCCGGAGTACGAGAAAACCCGCCATAACATCGGCCAGATGGTGGTTGATGAACTGGCGCGTGAAGTAGGCGGTGGCTTCAAGAAGCACGGACGCGCGCGCGCCCAGGTGCTGGAAGGACGTTTGGGTATAGGCGGACCCAAGGTAGTGCTGGCCAAGCCCCTGACCTATATGAACACCTCGGGCGGCCCGGTATCGGCTCTAGCCCAGTTCTACGATATTAACCCCGACCGTATCATCGCGGTGCACGATGAACTGGATATCCCCTTCGACACCATTAAGCTCAAGATTGGTGGGGGAGAGGGCGGCCATAACGGTCTGCGTGATATCACCAAGGCGCTGGGCACCAAGGACTACTACCGCGTGCGTACCGGCATCGGTCGTCCGCCCGGACGCATGGACACCGCGGACTTCGTGCTCAAACCCTTCAGCAGCACCGAAGCGAAGGCTCTGCCGTTCCTCATCTCGAACGCCGCGGATGCAACCGTCATGCTCATCAAGGAGGGCCTACAGGCTACCCAGCAGCGCTACCACGGGGCCGCATCCTAGCCGATTGCCTCGCCGCTGTGCGCCCCGCGAACTAGGCTCTACCTAACTATGCAAGAGCCACTCAAGGGAATAAGCTAGAAAAGAATGACGTTATACGCTCCACGACGGGAAAATACCCGACCCGTGGAGCGTATGAGCGAGAGAAGAAGGTACCCGTGGCTGAATACTCCACCCCCGCCAACACCCCGCTGAGCGACGACATCGTACGCCAGCTTCGCCAGGATTTCCCGATCCTCAACACCGAGGTCAACGGGCATCCCTTGGTTTACCTGGATTCGGGGGCGACCAGCCAGAAACCCCTTCAGGTGCTCGACGCAGAACGCGACTTCTACCTGCACGCTAACTCCGCCGTACACCGTGGCGCACACACCCTCGCGGTCGAAGCAACCGACCTGTTTGAGGACGCGCGCATCACCGTCGCCAACTTTGTGGGCGCCACGGATGAAGAGCTCGTGTGGACCTCCAACGCAACCGAGGCGCTGAACCTGGTTGCCTACTCCATTGGTAACGCCTCCCAGGGTATCGGTGGTCCCGCCGCTGAGCGTTTCGCGCTGGGCCCCGGCGACGAAATCGTCACCACCGAGATTGAGCACCACGCTAACCTCATCCCCTGGCAGATTCTTGCCCAGCGCACCGGCGCGACCCTGCGCCACATCCCCTCCACCGAGGACGGTCAGCTCGACTACGCGGCAGCCGAGGGCATCATCAATGAGAAGACCCGCATCGTGGCGTTCACCCACGTCTCGAACGTGACCGGCGCAATTACCGACGTGCCCCGCATGGTTGCCATGGCTCGTAAGCACGGCGCTCTCGTTGTGCTGGATGCCTGTCAGTCCGTACCGCACATGCCCGTAGACTTCCACGCCCTGGACGTCGACTTTGCGGCGTTCTCCGGCCACAAGATGCTGGCGCCCACCGGCATTGGCGCCCTCTACGGCCGCGCCGAACTGCTGAACGCCCTGCCGCCCTTCCTGACCGGTGGCTCCATGATTACCCGCGTGGGTCTGCAGGACGCCGAGTACATGCCCGCCCCCATCAAGTTTGAGGCGGGCACCCAGCGCGTCTCGCAGGCAGTCGCCTTCGCCGCTGCCGTGCGCTACCTGCAGCACCTGGGTATGGAGAACGTTGAGGCGTGGGAACACGAACTGGGCGCTCGCCTGGTTGAGGGCGTTCAGAAGATTGAAGGCGTGCGCCTGCTCGGCCCCGCCGACCCCTCCAAGCGTGCCGGCCTGGTTGCTCTCGCAATCGACGGCGTGCACCCGCACGATGTGGGTCAGCTGCTCGACACCCAGGGCATCGCCGTGCGAGTGGGCCACCACTGCGCCCAGCCGCTGCACCGCTGCGCCGGTGTGACCGCCTCGACCCGCGCCTCCACCTACATCTACAACACGACCGAAGATGTGGACGCCTTCCTGAAGGCACTCGCTGAGGTTCGCCCCTACTTCGGTCTCTAAAACAGACGCGTTAGATGCTAACGCCCCAATTTTTCAGACATACCAACTGACGGAAGAAGAACACCATGTCTCTTGAATCCCTGTACCAGGAAATCATTCTGGAGCATTCTAAGCAGCGCAGCGGCGAGCACCTCGTTGAGGTACCCGCCGGCCATGCAAGCGCCGATAACCACCAGTACAACCCCACCTGCGGTGACGAAATCAACTTGCGCGTGGTGCTCTCTGACGAGCTGAAGGACGGCGAGAAGACCATCGAGTCTATCTCTTGGGAAGGTGACGGTTGCTCCATCTCCATGGCTGCCGCTTCTGTGCTTTCTGAAATGGCTCCCGGTATGACTACCTCCGAGCTTCAGCGCCACGTGGATGCGTTCCGCGAGATGCTGCGCTCGCGCGGCAAGGTGACCCTGGACGAAGAAGAGTACGGCGATATGGCGGCATTCTCTGGCGTTTCGAAGTTCATGGCGCGCGTGAAGTGCGCAATGCTCTCCTGGGTTGCTGTTGAGGAAGCCACTAAGGAAGCAGCTGCTAAGAATTAGTTCTTTGCTGGGGAGGCAGGCTGAAGTGACGGGGAGTAGCTAGTATTTGAACGCCAATCGAAAATACCGAATGGTTACCGAAATGGCTTTCGAAGCTAAAATCCTGCACCAGGACGTAGGTATTTGATGTCAAAGTATGCAGAAAATACTGGCTAAAAATCTTCGCTAAAACCTAGCAAATAATTGTTTATCTATATAAGCTTTCTTTGATTTCAGGTAAGGTATAGAAAATATGAGGCGGATACTACACTGTATCCGCCTCATATTTATATCTTCCCCTTTTTCCTCCAAAAAGGTGACTGGTAAAATAAAAGGACGAAGGGCGCCCAACCAGCACCCTCGAGAAACTCTTTTCGGACCCGCACGTTCTAAGGCAACAGCGTGAAGAAATAGGGCAATATAAGAAAATATTTTCTCAATATTGCACATTCTTCGTTTCATCTCATGCTCTCACCCTAGACCGCGGATACGTTTCTCACCCTCCGGTACCTCAACCACACCGGAATACCCATCGCCGCTACCAACCACAAGGAAGCCCCATGATTATTGGCTACGCCGCAGGCGCCTACGACCTTTTCCACTACGGCCACCTCGAGATTCTCCGCAAGGCCAAGGAAAACTGCGACTACCTCATTGCAGGCGTCGTGCACGATGATGTCCTGGAAGTGACCAAGGGCCGCCGCCCCGTCATCCCCATCGAAGAGCGTGCCGCCATCGTCAGCCACATCGACTACGTGGACGAAGTGCACGTCGAAACCACCCCCGACAAGCTCGAAACCTGGAAGCAGAAGCCCTTCAACGTCTTCTTCAAGGGCGACGACTGGAAGGGCACCGACAAGGGTAACGCTCTCGAAGCACGCTTCGCAGAGGTCGGCGTGGAGGTACACTACTTCCCCTACACCGAGCACACCTCCAGCACCAAGCTCCGCAAGGTTGTTGATCTGCTCGAAGCAGAACACGACCTGCGCGTAGAGATGCGCCGCTTCGCCGAACTGCTCGGCGAGCGCGAGTACTCCGAGGCGATTGTCGCTTCCTAACGCGCATAGGCCCTCATACGGGCGCTAGAGCTCGTAGAGACCCATAAAGAACAGAGGATCCCCGCCGTAATTACTTACGACGGGGATCCTCTGTATATCGGCGTATCTAGCCGTATATCAGCTACACCTCCAAAGGCGAGCGTTTATAAGCTTTAGCGCTGTGCCAGCCACTTCTCAGCGGAGGTGCCCAGAACCTTCAGCACGCGGCCAACCTGCGGCTCAGCTGCGGCAGCGATCTTCTTGCCCACCAGCGGGATGGAGCAAGAAACCTCGCCGTTGACGTCCAGGCGGGTCTGCTCACCCTCGGGGGTCAGCTTCTGGGTAGCCTGAGCGGAAACGGGCACGCCGTTAACCTTCACCTCGGTGGAGACGGTGCGTGCACCATCAGCTGCCGGTGCGCTCACGGTGTCCACCTGAGTCATGGAGACACCGCTACCGACGAACTTACGAGCGATGTCCGGTACGCGCTCAGCGGGCACGGTGCGCTCGGTGGTTGCGGTGAACTCTGCGGAGGTGTCACCGGAAACGGAGAAGCTACCGAACTCAACGCCAACCTCGGAGCAGACGAAGCGTGCGAAGTCCTCGCTGGAGAACGCCTCGATAACCTGCTCAACGCTTGCGTTGATAACGGTCGATTCCTGAACTGCCATAATTGTTCCTTTCGTAGTGCGCGAAAACCCCGCGCATTATCCCTTACTAAGGATACGGTGCGCGGGGTTTCGCAACCAATGTAAAGACGCGAATCCACCTGAGAATATGCCGTGAACAAGGGAAAACATCCACAGCCTCTCACAGGGTGGTTGGAGGATTCGCATGCCGGTCTAAAAATGTGGGAAGCACCCGGCAGAGCACCTCCCACACCGCATCACGAGGATGCTGAGCTTAGAAAGCAAGAAAACCTTAGGCGCTGGGAGCCATCGCGTCGATGCGAGCCATCTCAGCCTTACCCGCACGGTGCGCGCGAGCGGCCTGCTTCAGACGGCCCCAGAAGGAATCCTTACGGTGGGTCTTGCCAGCGAGCAGGTCCTGCAGTTCCTCGCCCAGCTGAGCTGCGGAAATCTCCGGGGTGGAGACGTACGGCTCAGCGGTGCGGAACAGGGAGGGGTTCGCTAGAGCAAGATCGAGCTTAGCGAAGAGATCTTCACGGCTCTCAACAACAACAGCGTGGCCGCGCTTCTCCATCAAAGCGGTGAAGGGGACCTGGTGGTTGTCAACAACCTCATCGAACTCTGCGCGGCGCGGAACAGCCAGGGGCAGAGCGCCGGTGCGGCGGGCATCCTGGATAGAGCCGGGGCCGCCCTGAACCAGCACCACGCGTGCGGTTGCGTAGTAGTCCAGCAGTTCGGAGGCGGGAAGAAGCTTAAGGTTGTCTGCGTGCTTAATGGGCGCAGTGTGACCGTGCTGCACGAGGCAGGTGACCTCGGGGTGAGCCTCAAGGTAAGCCTCAACCCAGCGCAGGAGACGATCAAAAGTGTGAACGTCGGTGCCGAGGGACACCACCAAATCGTAAGTCTTGGTAGGAATACGAACGGGCGCGACGGCAGGGGTAAATACGGGCAGGTCGAACTTGGAAGTATCAACGCTGACGCGGGGGAAGTTCTGAATAGACATCGCCTATTCCTCTCTATGTATTTATCGGTAGTAACCCCGTATACCTGACGCAAAAATCCGGAGGGCATCATGGGTATACGCGGTGGCGTCGTGCCGGAGAAAATGGTGAGTAATCTCCGCATACGCTTCTCTGGCGAGTGGTTAGTTCGCTTGGATGGTGAGTCCACAGTGGAGCGCACGACTTATGCGTATCTGTATGTATTAATAAATACTATACCCTGAAAATAACGCCCCCAGCACACGCGGGGACGCTATTTCCAGGATAAATTCATCACTCTTAGAAAATGGGATGAATTACACGAGAATCAGGGAAATTCTCCTGCTGTTCCTCGCTCTGAACAATAATTCGATCAGCAAAGGTGTACAGCATCTTGCCGGTCATCGTCGGCAGAGTCGGTCGGTCAAAACACTCAATGTAAAGAGTCTTTACGCCAAAAAGTTTAGCCGCAACAAAGAAAGGAACAGCAACACCCGCACCCGCAGAAACAACCGCATCCGGGCGTTCCTTCGGGAAAATACGAAATGCCAAGAACAAATTACGAATAGCGTTCTTAATATTTCGAGTGGTCGGGTAATACGCCCAATAGGTCTTCTCATCAGCGAGAGAAGATTCAACATCGGGCTGCTTAAAGCTAACCCATACGCGGTCATAATCCTGCCACGCAGCAGAAGTAGCCGTCAGATGCTTCAAGTGTCCGCCACTGCTAGAAACCAGCAGAAGCTTCTTCTTCGGTGCCTGAGAGGAAGTTGCCTCAGTCATAGTGTTCTCCTAAAGCCCCAATACAAGAGAAAAATAAGAAGAGAAGATAAGGGTGAGCTGCCGGGCCCGGCAACACTTGCATCAACAGACCTGCCGCAACAGATCCGCCTCAGCAGGTGTCACCGCACCCTACGCTCAAGGACGAAGGACGAACCCGCACAGAAGCGAGGCATCCATCAACAGAAACCCGATTACTCGCAATTACTCGCGGTCCAGGAACACAGCCAGAGCGTTCACGCCCTCAAGCTGATCCAGCTGAGTGAAGAGCTCACGAACCTGCTGCAGAGAAGTAGCCGCAGTCACCGGAACCAGAGCAACGCCGCCAGCCTGAACGAAACGCAGCTGGGTCGACAGGGGAGTAGCGGTGCTCAGGCTGATCACCAGAGGAGTCTCGCTCTTCTCAACCAGCGACTCGGGAGTGTGGCGGGTCAGAGCGTCACGGACCGAAGCGTAATCGGTGAAACGTGCGTACTCAGTGGGCAGAACACGCTGCAGCATCTGGTACAGGTGCTCAACACCGCGGTCAGTACCGGGCAGAATCACAATGCCGGAAGCGCCAGCGCTCTTCACGTCGCCGTCAGGAGCACCAATGGTGCGCAGCAACATGAACGCGTCATTCGCCTCAGAAGTGGAACCCAGCTCGTGAACAGGGATACCAGCATCCTCCAGACGATCAGCGTAACCAACGTGACGCATGGTGCGGTCACGACCGTACGCCAGCACAGCACCAATCAGCAGACCGGCAACAGCACCAACAATACCCATCTTCACCGGGCCAAGAGCCGAGGAAGAAGAAGGCACCTGAGCCTCGCTCATCACGCGGCCACCGGTGGTAGAAGTCAGCTGAATCTGAGCGCGACGGTCCTGCAACTGAGAAAGCAGAGCCGCGCGGTTGTTGTCACCCTCGAGGGCAGAAATCTGCTCATCAATCTGGTGCAGAGCAGAATCAACGCTGCTCTTCAGCGACTCGGAACGAACCTGCAGGTACGCGTTCGCCATAGCGTTAGCGTAACGTGCAGCCTCAGTGCCGTTGGGGCGGGTCACCTCAATATCCAGAACAGCAGTCTGGGAGGTGCCAGTCACCTTGACGGAGTTCATCAAGCGGCTGGTCAGCTGAGCCTCAGAGAGAGTATCGCCATTAGCAATCAGAGCCTTAGCCGCGTTCTGCGCAACCTCACGAGAGGATGCAACGCGAGACTCGGTCGCAATATCCACCTTCGCGGAGTTAGCGCTACCGGTACCGGCGGGATCAACCACCAGCGGGTAAACAACCAGCGAAGCCTTAGAAGTGTACTTGCTATTGGTCATGTAGCCGTAGGCGGCACCCACCACAGCGAAAACCACAACCGACAGCAGAATCAGCAGACGGTGTCGGAAAATGCGACGTACCTGGCTGCCAAGGGTAACCGAGGAGGTATGAGAGGTGTTATCCATGAGGACATCCTTGAGGAAGAGAAACGGACACTAAATATCGGAGAAAAACGTAGAAGAAGCGGAAGTCTAAGACTTCGCTCGGCGGGCAGACAGGAAACGCTCAATACCGAGTGCCTTACGGAAGCGGAACAGCACCGCACCGTACACCGGCACCAGCAGCACCACGTACACGATGACACCCAAAACGCTCTGACCCAAGATGGCCAAAGACACCAGAGCGCACACCGTCGGAACAGCCGCGCCCAAGAAGAGCGACGGAGCCATCTCGCGAGCCGAAGCTCGAATACCGACCAGACGGAACACCTGGTAGCTCGCCAGGAAGGTATCAATCAGCAGAGCAGATGCCCACGCCGTCACCGCACCGTACAGGCCCCAAACCGGAACCAAGGTGAAGTTCAAGGTCACAGCCACCGCCAGCGAAGAGAGCTTGTTCAACAGCTGCCAGCGGCTCTTACCGCTCATCAGCAGAACAGACTGCACACCACCGGCACTCATCGACAGCATCGCTGCCGGGCAAATCACCCAGAGAATACCAGCGCCAGCCTCGAAGCCCTTGCCGAAGAAATGCAACAGCACGGGGCCGAAGAACGCCAGAGAGAGGTAGAACGGCCACGACAGCGCAGTCAACACGCGAGTGGTCGACAAGAAAATCTCTCGAGCACGATCCAGCTGACGAGTCGCCAACGCCGCACTAATCGACGGGCCAGTCACCACACGTCCGGTGTGCTCAATCATGGTGCCCACACGAACACAACGATTCACAGCACCATAGATGCCACCGGCAGCGGCACCCAAGAATGCCGTCACGACCAGTACGTCAATCCACTCCAGGATCGTCTCCACAATGGTAGCGACACCGCGTGCAGAGCTGAAACCCCAGAACGAGCGGAACGTCTCAGTCGGAGAATGCTCAGAGGGAAGGACCTCCACATGCTCCTCATTGGGGAATGCACGCTCCAACAACCAGAGTGCCACAATCGCGGTCACCGCCACAGGCACAGTCCACGCGTACACCAAATCCATGAGCTGACCCGAGAACAGAACCACCAAACCCACAGCCGCAAAACGCAGAGTAGGAAGCAGAACATTCTGCAGAATCGTAAAGGTAACCACACGGTGCAGACCACGCAGAGCGCCGAAAAACACCGTCATCAGCGCCGCCACCAGCACGAAAGCCGAGCTGACGCGCATCGCCGCCTGATACTCGGGAGCCATAGGCACAATCTCGGTGTAGATGTACACCCCCGCCACCAGCAACACCGAAGTGACCAATGAGGGAACCAGACCGTACCGAATCAGCTGCGGAAGCACACCGTACCGACCCAGCGCACGCTGAGCACTCATCGTACGAACCAAGCCAGTATCCGCGCCGAAGGTTACCAGCGAAATCGCAATCGCAAAAAGCGCCATCAGACGGAAAAACTCGCCCGAACCCTCAGCACCAATACCGTTCGACACCACCATCGTGGTCACGAATGCGATACCCGCACCGTACATCACGCACAGAGAAGCAAGAGAGCCGCTCTTCGCCAAGCTAGGCTGCTTACCCTTAGCAGGAGCCTTCTTGACCAGCGTATTGACCGGCGCATCCTTCACGGAGCCGCTATCAGCCTGAGCCTTAGAATCGGCAGACTCAGCAGTAGCCGAGGCTATCCGTCGGGAACCGGGTAGATGAGCACCCGCCGCAGCGGTGGCGCTCGCATCTGCAGAATCTGTAGCTTCAGAACCCACTACCAAAGACTCGGGGAGCGAGTCCTTAGGGGCAAAGCCCTGAGCAGGAGGCACAATCGACAGAGCCGTGGTCGCCGGAAAACGACCCGAGCGGATGTCATCCACCGTCGGAGCGAACTCATCAGCAGAAGACTCAGCCTCTTCCGCTGCCGGCTCCACATACTCGCCGCTCTCACGCAGACGCGCACGGCGGCTAGGATGACCACCCGTCGAATATGCATCGTCGAAAGATGAAACCGCAGAAGTATCTAAGCCACGAGGGGACTGATTCTTCGTCATAGCCCCTCACCATCCCGAATGGAACGAATGCACGCCATTGACGCGAGCATCAGAATGGTCAGCTGAGCAATATCGAAGCTGTAGAAAATAAAGACAACGCAGCACGCCACCGGAACACTATGCAACCAGTACCCGGAGGCGGTCTTCACTCGTGCGCCGCTTGCCACAGTGCACACCATGAAGAGCGCGAATAATGCCAGACCCACAAAACCGAAGCAGAACATCAGAGTCCACAGGTAGCCCTGGGTACCCATCGACACGCCAATGCTCGGTTCCATACGCGGAGTGCCATAACCGATAATCGGGGACTCCAGGGTCGCCTTCCAAGTAGCACGGTAGAGCGCCGCACGACCACCGGTGGAGTCCGAGTAGTCCTGACGACCCAGAATATGGTCCACAGTGCCCGAAGCAAAGAGTGCAACAACCACAGCCGCAATCGCCGCAACACCCATACCCACAGCACGCCAATTAGCCGCCAGGAACTGACGCAGCAAAACGTACGCCGCGCTAATACCCAAACCAATGAACATGCCGCGGTTACTGGTCGCAATCGCCGGAACAGTAGAAAGAGCCATGCCAATCAGCAACGCAATACGCAGCCAGATGGAACGCAGACGCAACAGGCACGCCAGCATCACCGGAGTAAGCAGGGTATACGCCAGACCCCAACTATTCGCGTAGGGGAACGGTGCGGAGGGGCGAATATACGCCTCCGGGGCACCCCAAGGACGCTGAACCTCCGCCAGGGGAGGAAGCATATAGTCACGCACCAGCGGGTTCTGCATAAAACCAGAAGGCATGATGAAGCTCATCGGGGTACGCAGACGGAACTCAGGGAAGAGCACACCGCCGTAACCCAGAACAATGAGGGTCACCCACAGGGTCGCCAGACCACCCAACAACCTGTTGAGGCTAATAGAGGAACGCGCATTGTAGTAGTACAGGGCGTAAATGCCTGCACTGAGAATGTTCACAAAACGCAGACCCCAACCGATCATGTCGGTGGAACGGGTCAGAGCAAGCGCCGCAACAACAACCCACACGCAGAATGCACCCCACACCCACAGGGAACCGGGCACACGCACGTTACCTCGAATAATGAGGTAAAAAAGCATGATCGCTGCCAGTACCAGCGGCGCAATCTGAAGCAACCCCATAGCCCACAGCGCCGGGAAGCCGTACAGCAAAGCCAGCAGGGGCCAGGCGGGGAGCTTCTTCTGCGCTGTCGACATCGGGCGGATGCGCGCGCGGGCACGCAGAATACCGCTGGGCGGCGTACTAGCCGACTCCGCGGAATCCTTTAGCGCCACGGGCGAAGCACCCGGATGAGAAAGAACGGAAGAGGAAACCATGTCTGTGCGATACCTGGTTAGAGACCTCGACCGGTCTTCTGGACGAGATCAAGAAGAGTAGCGGGTTTAATAACACCGGTGGACACAACATACGCCGCCCATGCACGAAGCTGCTTGGGGTCACGGCGCAGAGCGGCACGAGCGTAAGCGCGCGCCTCCTTGTTGTTGCCCAGAGAAGCCTGAGCGTAGGCAATCTGACCGGCAATACGTGCCAGGCCCTTGGGATCCTGCTCAAATTCGGGGAACTTACGCAGAATGTAGCTCAGGCCGTCAACCATGGACTGCCACTTGCCGGAGAAGAAGGATGGACGGTCCCAGAGCACCAGAATCAGCGGCTCGGGTACGCTCAGCACATCGCCGTGGCGGGTTGCACGCAGCAACAGGTCGTAGTCTTCACCGTAGGCAGCGGGCAGCTCCTCATCGACCAGGCCGATGCGAGCGGGCTTACCGTCAACGCCGAGCAAATCCTCGCGAGAGTACAGCATAGCGGAAGGGTGAATCTCGGTGATGCGCGAACGCAGGAAGTCCGCGAAGGTCGCACGCTCGGGTGCCAGGCGCACGATGTCCTGACCGCCGGAGCGGACGGTAATACCCGAAGAGATAGCGGCTGCTTCGGGGTTTTCGCGCCAGAGAGCGACCTGCTGGGTGAGCTTGGACGGCATCCAGTAGTCGTCGTCATCGCAGAAGCCAATCATCTCGCCGCTGGAGGCGATAATGCCGCTGTTACGGCCGCCAGCCAGACCGCCGGAGCGGGTATTGGAGACAATCTTCAGAGCACGGTTCTCACCGACCTCAATATCTTCGAGATGGTCGGGCTCAACGCGGTCAAAGACGACAACAACCTCAACGAAGCCACGGTAGCTCTGCTCAAGAATGGAGCGGACCGCCACGCGCAGCAGTTCGGGGCGCTTGCCGTTGGTTGCAATTACGGCGGAAACGGCAGGGTTGCGAGAGGTGAAGTGCATCATTGGGTTTCTCCTTACTCAG
Organism: uncultured Rothia sp.; assembly: GCF_963544205.1. Classification (GTDB taxonomy): domain Bacteria; phylum Actinomycetota; class Actinomycetes; order Actinomycetales; family Micrococcaceae; genus Rothia. The sequence continues at coordinate 26,420 of NZ_CAUUDY010000011.1, read as the reverse complement.
CGGGGGTCGCGAGGCTAACGTACTTGCGACGCATGGACAGCAGAACAGTTGCGGCGTTAGCCAGCAGAAGCAGTGCATAGACGATGACGAATACGGGGCCGAAACCAACGAAAATGTAAATCCAGCAGAGGGTGCCAGCGTCCATGTGCAGGTTGATGAAGGAGCGCAGCGGGCCACCGGTCGGCGGTGCCGCGGTCTTGCGGTTGTTGCGCAGCTGCTCAGCCAGAATCTGGCTCATGAAGTGACCGGCGGTCAGCGCGGTGAAAATCATCGGCATAGCAATAATCCAGCCGTTGAATGCGCTGGAATCGGTGAAAGAGTAGTGTGCCGGGTACAGCAGGAAGGAGAGCAGAGTCGCCATGTGCACGGAGGGCACACGGATGGAGTCGACCACGTGGTCGAGCCACTCACCGGCGGGAGAAGACGCACCGGTCACGCGAGCAACCTGGCCGTCAGCAGAGTCCAGACCGTAACCGAGGGCGAAAAGCAGCGCAACGCAGATACCTACACCGACGCTGGGCGGGCAAGTGATCAGAACGATGAGGCCTGCTGCGGAACATGCAGCGGAAATAGCGGTAACGCCGTTGGGAGTGATGCCCAGAGCGACAGCCGTCGCAGCGAAGTAGCGTGCTACTCGGCGGTTAACCCAGCGAGTGTAGGCGGGAACGCCAATGCCAGGCTTCTGTGCTGCTTCAAGGGAGCGCAAGGTGTGGGAAAACTTCGCAGAAAATCCCGATGCGGGTGCGGAGTTTGGGGTGTGAGGTGCCTCAGAGGTGGACATGCACATTCCTTTTTAATCGGTGAGAGGAGTGAAGGAGAGCGAATTACTCCCTTTCGGGGTGGTCGCGAGAAAGTCCGGAAGTCCCGCACGCGAAAATAAGGGGTGGTTGGTCCCTTTTTCACATACACCACTATATAGATATTTTACAACGAGATAAAGTGCGACAGGGCGCGTGTGGTCAGGGTCAACAATTGTGTCGTAAAAAGCCGCTGACAATGCGCTTTAGTGCAGATTGGCGGGTCCCTGAAAGGTGGTTAGGGGCCTAGCCAACCGGGGGTATCAATGCTTTCTTCCTGCGAATTATGGTTTTAGAATTCATATCTTAACATTGCGCAGAGACGCACATAACAGAAACACAAATAACAGGAATAAATGATGCAAAAACGCAGAAAAGCGGGTGGCACACGCAAATGGGGTTTGATTTCCTGAACCATTCAGAAAATCAAACCCCATTTAGCTGAGATTATCTAGAAGGTATTAGTTCCTTCGATACTGCACCGGAACGCGGGTTCCAACTCCGTTATTGACGATGCGTCGCTCACCCTGGTCGGCTGCCGCGTTGTTCGCGTTATCGACCGCGGGCTGCTCAGCCTCGTTTGCCACGGGAGCCTCCGCATCCTTGTCTGCTTCCTTCTCAGCAGGCTGCTCAGCAACCGGTGCCTTGGAGGTAGCCTGCAAATCAAAGCTCACGTTCGGCAGAGTGTTGCGTCGAGCGAACGCCGGGTGAACCTCAACCGCGATGAGGTTCTCGCCAGCCTTCAGCTGAGAAGCCGGAACCGTGAAGGTCACCGGAGTCTTCTGAGCCTCAGCAGTATCTACCGAGCTGGAAGCCGCCGCGCTATTCCACAGCTTGCCCCTGATGTCGAAGTTGGAGCGTCCAACCTCTTCACCGTTGACACCCACCGCAATAGCGTCATCCGCGTAGGTGGTCAGCACCAGGTCGCGGCTCGCCTGCTCACGAGTGAGCTGGATAGTAGTGTACGCGTAGATGTTGTTGCGGGTACGCAGCAGAGGTACATTAGCGCGGGTGTTGAGGTTGCCGTTGCCCACACCGATCGGGGTCTTGCCGGTCTGCCAGGCTTCCTGCGCGATATCTTCCAAGGTGAAGTGGAAGTTGTACTTCCACGCATGCTTACGGTTGGGAGCATTGGCAGCGACCATGTACTTCCACTCGGATGCGTAGGGCAGAACAATCTGGTCCTTAGCGGTTTCGTCCTTCGGATTTTCTTCCTTAGGATCAGCGGGCTTCGGCGCCTCGGTCGTTACCTCCACGCTCGGAGTTGCCGAGGCGGTGGGATCAACAGTAGCGGTCGGGTCAGCACTTGCCGACGGGGCAGCGGTAGGAGTCTCGGTTGCGGTCTCCGTGGGGGTAGGAGTCGGACGAACCGGAGCTACCTGAACCGGAGTAGAAGCAGAGTAGTTATCCGAGCTGTCCACCGCACGCACAAAGTAGCGTGCATTATCGGTGTGGTCAATCTCGAACTTCGTACCCGAGGTGCTAGCAATGACGCGGTCATCACGCAGAATCTGGTAGCGGACACTACCGGCATCCTGCACAGCATCCCAGGTCAGAACGTCTTTATCGTCCTTCAGCTCAACCTGCAGGTTCTGCGGGGTAGCCGGAGGAGTCACATCGCGAGCCTCAAAGCGCGCAAAACCGACGGTGTCCTGAGTACCGTGAACACCCAGAGAACGGTGAATATCGCCACCAACCCACAGGGTACCCTTCGAATCCACGAAAGACTCCCAGATACCGAAACCGTGGTCACCCTTAATCGCGGGGGAGAACTCCGGCAGCATCTTACCGCTGTCCTTATCGAACGCAGCAACCAGCTTGACAGAGTGAATCACGCTTGAACCGCCCACCGGGAACCGCTTATTACGCGAATCCTGGTAGAGGAAGTCACCGCAGTGGCAGGCACCGTAAATGGTGTTGCCGTGCAGATGCAGATCCTGGAAGTCGCCACCGTCACGGGTAATTGCGGTGTAGGTGGGGGTCAGAGTTGCCTTGTCATAACGAGAAATGAGGTGCTCAGTACCGCCCACCCAGACGCCGGTGCCGGCATCCTGAACGTCGAACTGGAAACCCCAAATCTTGGTTTCGTTACGCAGGTCAGAGACATTAGCACCGGCAGGAATCTCAGAGTGCTGGTACACCCACGGGCTACCCTTCTGCAGGTTCTGAGTAATATCAGCCACACGGTAGGCAAGACCGCCGTTAAGCCACGTGAAGTAACCGACTACGTAAACATGAGAGTTATCAGCGGAAGCACTAATACCGTTGACGGTGCCATTGAACACCTGACGCCAGTTGCGATCCACACTCACGATACCGGGCACGCCGTCAGAAGGCTGACCCAGCTTAAAACGGGCAATATTGCGCGAATATGCAACACCCGCCTTTTCACTTTCATGAACGTGGGTAAAGGTGCCGCCAATATACACGTAGTCACCCTGACGGTGGATGGTCTTTACCGTCATTGGCTCGGTCAAAATACGATCTTCGACTTTAACCTGGGACCATTCCGGAGCAACTTCACCGGTCGTGGCGTCAACAACGACGAAGCTCTTACGCTCCTCACCGTTAACCTTGGTAAAGGTACCGCCAACCGCCAAACGGTTATTCGGCAGTGCCTCAACAGACTTAACCTGACCGTTAACAGTCAGCTTGAAATCGCGGCGCAAATCGCCGGTCTCCGGGTCAAAGGCAGCAATATTAGACTGGTTAACATGCTCGCCGGTGGAAGACTCAAGGTACATGAAGTCGCCACCAATGAACACGCTGGAGGTGCCGTTGCCGTGATCGACCTCGGTGATTGCCTCAACGTAGGTGTTCATCTCGTTGGTCTCACCGGTGAAGGTCTTGGTGCTGGTGCGCCAACGCCAATCCGCCGAACGGCTACTGGGCAGGGCACGACGAGCACTCGCCTGAGTACCGGAATCCGGGATAGCGCCCAGGTGCAAATCGTTCTGAGTCAGCTTCGGGCGCAGGAACATCTGGGTGTAACCGAAGGAGGTTTCACCGTTGCTTTCCTTACCGTAAATGTAGGAGTTCTGCGCATCGGTGATCGCCGGCTCAGAGCCATCCTGGGAAATGGGAGCGTTCGCACCGTAACGGAAACCCATACGGTAATCCTGCGAAGCCATTTCCTCAAAGAGCATCGTCCTGAAGCCGTAGTTCTGGCCGCCCAACATATGGTCTTCCCACGTGCCATTAGGCCAGTCCCTGCGGCCATTTTCGTTGTAGGAAGAGAACTCGTCAGGGTTCGTGACAACCGCGTTAGCCCAGACAGCGTTCGAACGCAGAGCCCAGGTCCACTCGGAGGTCTGGCGGCGGTCAACCGTCGCCTCCTGCCACTTAGTGCCAGAAGTATTTACAGCGCGACGGAAACGGTAACCATCGGGCAGCTGATCGGGGCGAACGCCGTTGAGCAGCTGAGAAATAGTGGTGCCCGAAAGCTGAATCGGGGTCTTTGCGGCGGGCAGGGAGCTCAGGGGCTTGCCCTGTTCGAGAGTCAAACCGGACGATGCGGGGGCAGCATCGCTGTAGAGCTGGGAGGTATCGCCCTGGCCCTCGTAGTTTTCGGTCCAGCCGTCACGACCCTCACCGATCTTGACCCAGCCTCCGCCATCAGTTTCCTGATCGCAATAGAACTGGGCCGGCTGGCTCATCGCGGGAGTGTACAGCCAGTATGCGCCGCTCTTTGCCTCGGGGTTAGCCTGCTTGGCTTCCCAACAGCTGGCGGCAGCACGCTCGGAGGTCGTGCCATTGTAGAAAGCAGAGTCCCTTTTTTCCGCAGTCTGCTCGACCGCGGTACTCGGCGTAATAGCGGGGATAGCTACGGGCAAAGCCAAAGCCGTAGCAATGCTCAAGCAAAGAGTTGAGCGGGTTATAGCAGAACGAGAAAAGCCTGAGCCCGTCATGCCAAGGTGGGCTTTCATAATATCTCCAAATGAATGCCAAGAAATGTTATCGAATGCGCATCAACATTAATGCGCGATGGACGATAATGCGCGGTTTCCAGCGAATTATCGTTGGAAACCGGCATCTTAATTAAAACCCTTAACAGTCAGGATTGTTCGGGAAGTCGTGGGTTGCAATCTTCCACTGACCATCGACCTGAACGAGGGTGTAGATATTGAGTGAACGCTTGGGAGAATTATCATCCTTTACAGGCTGATTATTCTCATCGTAGATCTTCACAGAGGAAGAATCCATGCATACTTCCAGCATGCGCGCGGGCTGACCCTTGTACTGAGTTGCAGTCATACGGGGGGTGCCCACCACAGTGGAAGAACCTTCATAATGCCAGCCTGCCAGCGCATATTCGGAAGCCTGCACAGCAAACTCAGCGGCAGCAGAATCCACGGCGACAGCCTCGATGGAACGAATCGTCTCATCATCGAGGACAGCACGAGCCTGCTCAACATTCTGCTGCTCAGCTTCTTCGTCGCTGGTCGGATCAGCGGTGCGCTCCGGGGAAGGAGCGGCAGAAGGAGCTGCCTTAATCTTGGTCAGAATGTTTTCAAAAGAATTGACCAGTTCGGTGGTCTTTTTCACTTCTTCAGTGTCAACGGGCACGGAAGAAGCATTCTTCATTTCCTCCGAACCGGTGTAAATCTCTTCAAGCTTCTGGCCATCAGAAGAAGTAGCCTCAGCATCCGCCTTGGGGGATGCATCGCCCGAAGCCTCAACGGACGCAGAAGCAGTGCCCTGCTCAGAGACCTGGGGAGAAGTGCTCGACGACTGACCGGAAGAAGCGTGCGCAGAAGCGGAAACGCTAGCGGACGCAGAAGCAGAAGAAGAGCTATCGGAGCTCGGGTTTTCAGTAGCGCAAGCGCTCAGAACCAGAGCAGATACTGCAAGGGTGCCCAGGGTGCCCAGAAGGCGAGACCGGGAGGGCTGCTTGAAGAATGCTGACATAGGAAGCCTCTTTAGTGGTTGGAGTGAGATCGACTATATTCCGGAAGATAATACCTTGCGCGATGGCAAAGCACCTAAAGGCTAGCACGCAAAGCTGGGAGAATACTTAGACTCGCAAAAATAACGTTTTTATAAATGATGAGAATAAGCCCTAAATAATGCTCTATTTTGGCTTGAATAGAAGGTAAATATATATCTCTGGATGAAAAAACCTTCATGTAAATGAATGAAATAGATTCACAATGTGCAAAAAAGTCCCGGGCTGGTTATGAACCAACCCGGGACAATAGGGCGAACATCACTAAAATTATTTGTCATAAAAGCGCATGTCGCCCTGATGAGGGGTTATGCCGCCTGGACAGCCTCGGTACTTGCCGAATAGTTATCCGAGTTATCTACCGCGCGCACATAATAGCGGGCGCCATCGCGGTGATCCACCGAATAGCTCGTACCCGTTACCGTTGCAATAGGACGATCATCGCGCAGAACCTGGTACTTCACATTACGTTCGGAAATACCCGACCAAGTCAGCTGATCCTTCGAACCGTTCTTCGTGACCTTCAGATTGCTCGGGGTAGCCGGAGGCGCCACATCGCGAGGTGCATAACGCGCGAAACCAATGGTCGGCTGGACACCGTTAGCACCCAGCGACTTACGGATATCGCCACCAACCCACAGAGTGCCGGTCGAATCCACGAAGGACTCCCACACGCCGTAGCCGTAGGCGCCGTTCATAATCGGGGCCCACTCCGGTAGCACCTGGCCGGTATCCTTATCGAATGCTGCAACCAAACGAATCGTCTGGGCATCCGTAGCGTTCACCCACTCCGAATCAACCTTGGTCGCGCCCTGGTAGATGAAGTCACCACAGTGGCACGCACCGTAAATGGTATTGCCGTTCAGGTGCAGATCCTGGAAGTCACCACCCTCGCGAGTAATCGCGCTGTAGGTGCGGCGCATGGTCGACTTATCGTAGCGGCTAATCATATGCTCGGTGCCACCCAGCCATACGGAAGAGCCAGCATCCTGAACATCGAACTGGAAGCCCCACATCTTACGCTCGTTCTTCAAATCCCAGGTCTGAGCGCTGGAAGGAACGTACGAAGGCTCATGAGTCCAATCGCCGCCGCTCTGGCGGGGATCCTTGATATTGGCGATACGGAATGCCTCACCACCGTTGAGCTGAGTGAAGTAGCCGGCCACGTACACGTGGCTATTTCCCTCGGAAGCGTTCACACCGTTAACCGTGCCGTTGAAGACCGGACGCCAGTTCCAGTCCACCTCGCCGTTACTCAGCTTGATGCGGGCCAGGTTCCTGGAGTAGGCGTACGTGGGGGAGGTGTTACCCTTCACGTGCGTGAAGGAGCCACCGAGGTACAGGTACCCGTCGCGAACGTGCAGGGTCTTCACCTGCACCGGCAGGGAAGAGATGCGGCTCTGAACGTGAATATCCCAATCCTTAGCCACCTGACCGGTCTTCGGATCCAGAATCACGAAACCGTTGTAGTACTCGCCATTCACCTGATCGAAGGAACCACCCACGGCAAGCAAGCCGTTCGGCAGAGCCTCAACCGACTTCACCTGACCGTTAATCTTCGGGCGGAAGGAGCGGCGCAGCTCGCCGGTGCCCACCTCGTAGCCAGCCAAGAAAGCCTGCTCAACCTTCTCGCCACTCGCCGACTCAACGTACGCGAAATCGCCACCGGTAAAGACGGCGCCACCAACCTCGGTAATCGCCTCAACCTGGGTGTTCATCTCACCCTTCTTGCCGGTACCGGTGTCAGTACTCGTACGCCACTTCCACTTCTCAGAGTAGCTATTGGGCAACGCGCGGCGGTTACTTGCCGGAGCCCCCTGCTGACCGTAAGCGTGCAGGCCCTTAGCCGCCAAATCGTTCTGAGTCACCTTCGGGCGCAAGAACATCTGAGTGAACACCAAAGGGGCGGTCGAATCATTCGCCGGGCGGTAGATGTAGGAAGAGGCCCTGTTCAACAGGTAATTCTGGAACCAACCCGTAATCCTAGCGTTCGGGCCGTAGGTAAAGCCCAGCTTATAACCCTGTGACGGCTTCTCCACGAAGTGCAGGGAACGGAAATCATCCGAATAGCCGTAACGGAAGATATTGCCCGCCGTCTTCTCCTGGCTGTAGTAGTTGTAGCCACGGTACTGTCGCGGATGAGTAATCGAAATGTTCGACCAGTACATCGTTGAGCGAAGGGTCCAAGACCACTCGGTGCTCGCGGCACGCGTAGCCTTAAAATCCTGCCATGCGGTACCGTTCACGTTCATGGCGCGGTGGAAACGCACACCATCGGGCAAATCCTGCGGACGGGTACCGTTCAGCAGCGCGTTCACCGTCTGACCCGGCAACTGCACCGCGTCAAAACCAGTGGGGTTCTGATGCAGCTGCTTGGCATCGCCACGACCGTTATAGTTCTCGGTCCAGCTCTCGCGGCCTCGACCAATCATGACCCAGCCGCCGCCATCAGTTTCCTGATCACAATAAAACTGCTCAGGAGCACTCATCTGCGGGGTGTACAGCCAGTACGCACCACTCTTAGCCTGCGGATTATTCTGCTTAACCTCCCAACAGCTGGCTGCGGCTCGCTCGCTCGACGAACCGTTATAGTAACGTGCATCAGCGGCCTGTGCACCCGAAGCAATCGGGCCCAAAGAAGCCGCAACCATCGCAAAAGAAGCAACTGCCGCACCCAAAGCACGGGAACCAGCACGAGAAGCTACGCGAGAACCCTCAGAAGCGGAAGAAGCAGCGCCCTGCGAACGCCCTCCACTCGCGAACGGAAGAAAATTCATTATGTCTCTCCTAGAGACCTCAACCGGCATACGGCAGAAAACGCAAATCACACAGCACCACCCACCCAACACAAGGCACAGCATAGTAACCAGGTATCGGGGGAAAGAAGCAGTATGAAAAGCACTAACAGCGAGTCTGTAGCCGGAATCAGTGAGTGTAGTTATCGGAAATTGAATGAATACGCCCCACCAGCTCACGCGCGAAGCCAACAACGGCAACGCATCACAAGAAGCGGAACGCTAAAAATCTGTGAAGCCTCCCCGACCGTACCAACAGCGAAGAAACACCACAGACAAAGATTCAGCCCATCATCGGAAGGACGGAAGCAACCTATCCGACGCAATGAATCCCAACCCATCATAGCCGCCACAGGGGCGAAGAGATAGCAAATTGGGAAAACCGGACCAAACCAAAACTATAGGGGGCATACACCCCGGGTGCACCACCGCCTGATCCAGACCCCGCATACCCTGCAGAGCCCGAACCAGGCGGCGGCTCAAAGAAACTAGATCAGTAACCTGACCTAAGCCTGAGCAGCTCCCGTAGAAGCCGAGAAATTCTCAGATGCATCAATGGAACGCACGTAGTAGCGTGCACCATCGGTGTGCTCAACCTCGTAGCTGGTACCGGATACCGTAGCAATCACACGGTCATCACGCAGCACCTGGTAGCGAGCGCCGCTCTCACGAACGCCAGACCAAGACAGCTTATCGGTCGAACCATCACGCTGAACCGACAGGTTCGACGGAGTTGACGGAGGAGTGACGTCGCGAGCCGCAAAGCGAGCGAAACCGACAGTGCGCTGCTCACCATTAGCACCCAGCGAACGGTTGATGTCGCCGCCAACCCACAGGTTGCCACGAGAATCCATGAAGGACTCCCAAACACCGTAGCCGCTAGCGCCCTTCAGAACCGGGCTGAACTCGCCGATGACCTCGCCGCTATCCTTGTCGAACGCTGCGACCAGGCGCATACGGTGAACCGCCTTCGATTCCTTCCAATACGTGTGGTAGCCGGTCGAACCCTCGAAGAGGACATCACCGCAGTGGCACGCACCGTAAATGGTGTTACCGCTCAGATGCAGATCCTGCCAGTCGCCACCGTACTTAGAGATAGACGAAGAAATACGGCCGTAACCGTTCTTCGAGTAGTTCGCAATCAGGTGGTCAGCGCCGCCAGTCCACACGGTCGAACCAGCATCCTGAACATCGAACTGGAACGCGTACACAATGCGGTCAGTAATGTTCAGCTTCAGCGACGGCTCCCACTCCCACTTAATATTCGAAGCGTTAGAACCATTCAGTGCCGCCAGGCGGAACGCGCGCTGGTTATTCAGCTCGGTGAAGTAACCCGCAGCGTGAACAGTGGAATTATCGGACGCAGCGGTAATACCGTTGACCGTACCGTTGAAGTTCGGGCGCCAATTCCAGTCCACCGCACCGTTCGAGAGCTTAATACGAGCGGCACCACGCGAGTAAGCGTACGCCTTAGAAGTATTGCCCTTCACGTGGGTGAAGTTACCACCAATGTACAGGTAACCATCCTGAACCAGCAGGGTCTTCACCTGAGCCGCATCGCCGTTACGGCGCTGAATCTGAAGATCCCACGTGCGGTCAATCTGGCCGGTGGTCGCATCCAGAATCACAAAGTGGTTGACCTTCTCGCCGTTCACCTGGGTGAACTCGCCACCGACCGCCAGGCGGTTATTCGGTAGCGCCTCCAGAGCCTTAATCTGACCGTTGAAGGTCGGGCGGAAGGAACGAACCAGTTCGCCCGAATCTACGTTGTAGCCAGCCAGGTACGACTGGTCCACGCGCTCGCCGCCAGCAGACTCAACGTACTTGAAGTCGCCGCCGGTGAAGACGGTGTCTCCCACCTGAGTAATAGCCTGAACGTAGGTGTTCATCTCGTTCTTCTTGCCGGTGCCAGTCTGCTCACTGGTGCGCCAGCGAACGGGCATCGTGTAGCTATTCGGCAGGGCGCGGCGGTTACTAGCGGCAGAGCCAGAACCAATCTGCGAGAAGTGCAGATCATTCTGAGTCAGCTTCGGACGCAGGAACACCTGAGTGAAGGGGATAGAGTAACCGGCAGAACCACGCTTGTGGTAAATGTACGAATCCGAGTTCTCGTTACCAAAGTTCACCAGCGCACCGTACGCAAAACCGATCTGGTAGCCCTGATTCGGGTTAGCGAAGAAACGCACCGAGCTGGTGGTAATACCCGGAGCCATCTCCGAAGCGGAACGGCCCATGTGAGCGGTGCGGTTAATGCCGGCACCGGTGAACTTCACGGTGCCCCAACGCTGACCGTAGCTCATCGCCCAGGTCCACTGCTCAGTCTGAGGACGCTGAACATAAACGTTCTGCCACTGGGTGCCCCTCGCATTGTGGGCACGGTGCAGGCGCATACCGTCGGGAAGATCCTGAGGCTTAATGCCGTTCAGCAGAGCATCGACAGTGTTTGCGGGAAGCTGGACCGGAGTAAAAGCGGAAGGGCCGGTGGGGTTCTGGTGCAACTGGTTCGGGTCGCCGGTGCCATTGTAGGACTCAGTCCAACCTTCGCGACCACGGCCAATCATGACCCAGCCGCCGCCATCAGTTTCCTGATCGCAATAGAACTGCGCCGGGCCGCTCATCTGCGGGGTGTACAGCCAGTAAGTGCCAGAAGAGGCAGAAGGATTAACCTGCTTGACCTCATAGCAGGAAGCAGCCGCCTTATCACTGCTGGAGCCGTCATGGGTTCCGGTCGCAGCCGAGGCGGGGGTAGTAGGAGTAAGCGGTGCCGCAGTAAAAGCAGTACCAAAAGCGAGTGCGAAAGCGGCCCACTTCTTAGCGGACCATGAACGGGCATGGTGCTTTTCAGCGGGTTTGTTCGTGTATGTGGTTGTCATATGCGTCTTTCTGATGCGACGTTCCGGAAGAAACATCGAAAGATACGGTGAATTATTGCACTAGAAAAACCGCAGTAAATACTGAAAACCTGAGGTTGGTTGGAAGAGGTAAACAGAATCCGGAAGAGGATATACCGTCTGGTTTTTCTATAAGTGCTAATGATTAGGGTACAGGATTAAGCTGTGAAAATAATGGTGCACAAAGTGCAAAGATACCTGTGAGTGTGTGATTTGCGCCCCATGCAATGGGCGTTGTGACACAGGAAAAGACACAGAAGAAAACCATATTCAAATATCACCCATGAAAGCGACAGTCGAGTGCAAAAAGACATATATTCCACCCCAGAAGAACGCAGGAGAAAAATGCCAGAAAATGCAGACAAGTCCTACAATGGAGAAGCCGCAAAAAAACACCCCCAAAACACACAAAAGCACCGTGAAATAAAGGCAAAACCACTCGGGTACCCAACCTCACGCAGGTACCCAACACGGCACACATTACTGGCATACTCGCCAAAACCGGCAAACCCGCCAATCCCGAGGACCGCAGATTCAGGAGAACCCGTGAGCACCACCCGAAAAGCTACCGCACAGCCTCTCGAGGCACCCCTGCAGCCCCTCCTGAACACCCTCAACCAGCTCAACAGCTGGGCGGCAATCCGCACCGCCGCCTCCGCACAGCCCCGCGAACGCAGTGCACGCACCCTCATCGGCGCAGTTGCTGGAACCCACGCCGCACTCATCGCAGACATCTCCACCGCAGTACGCGGTGCCACCGGTGAAGCGCTCAGCCTCATCATCGCCCCCACCGACCGCCAGGCAGAAGACCTCGCCGCAGCGCTGCGCTCCTACCTGCCTGCCGCCGACATCGCGCTCTTCCCTGCCTGGGAAACCCTTCCGCACGAACGCCTCTCGCCGCGCTCCGACACCGTCGGCCGCCGCCTGCAGGTGCTACGCGCCATCACCGGGAACACCACCCGCCCCCAGGTCGTCATCGCACCCGTGCGCGCCGTCATCCAGCCCATCGTCACCGGCATCGAAAAGCTCGAACCCGTACACCTGGTCCGCGGCGAAGAATACCCCTTCAAAGACGTAGTACGAGGACTTAACGACGCCGCCTACTCCCGCGTAGACCTCGTCGCCAAGCGCGGCGAGTACGCGGTGCGCGGCGGCATTATCGACGTTTTCCCGCCCACCGCAAACACCCCCGTACGCCTCGAATTCTTCGGCGACGAACTCGACGAAATGCGCCACTTCTCCGTCGCCGACCAGCGCACCCTCAGCGGGGGAGAGGAACTCACCGAACTCACCCTGCTGCCCTGCCGCGAACTGCTCATCACCCCCGAGGTCATGAGCCGAGCCGCACGCCTGAAGGCAGACTACCCTGCCGCTGCATCCATGCTTGAGAAGATTGCGGGCGGAATCTACGTTGAGGGCATGGAATCGCTCACCCCGCTACTCATCGAATCCATGACTACCCTCACCGAGCTGCTGCCGGCAGGGTCCATGATCATCAACGTCGAACCCGAACGCGTGCGCGCCCGCGCCGAAGACCTCGTCGCCACCAACGAAGAATTCCTCGCCGCCGCCTGGGATACCTCCGCAGAAGCCGATGCTGTAGCACCCATCGACCTGGGCCAGCTGCGCATGAGCGACAGCGGATTCCGAACTATTGACCAAACCACCGCACAGGCACTCGAAGCCAAGCTCAGCTGGTGGGAAATCACCGAACTCGTCACCGACGCAGACCTGCTCGAAGACGCCGCTGGAGCAATCCAGAGCCAGAGCATCGCCGATGCTATCGAAGACGGAATCGACACCTACACCGTCAACGCCGCCCCCGCAACCGCATTTAACGGCTCCGTCGAACGCATGCTCAGCCAGGTTGGCGACCTCATTCAGAAACAGTGGACCGTCCTCGCCCTCACCAACGGCCGCGGCTCCACCGACCGACTTATCGACCTCTTCCACTCCGGGGAAGGGGCGCTCGCCGTACCCGCAGCCCGACGAACCAGCCTCGAAGCCGACCCCGCAGGCGACCTCGAGCACGGCATCGTCGAGGTGTGCGAGGCGCCCGCCTCCGCAGGCTTCCTCATCGAGGAGGCGAAGCTCGCCGTCTTCACCGAAGCCGAACTGCTCGGACGCCGCGGCACCTACGCACCCCGAGGCGCCGCCGGGCAGAAATTCAAGACGCGCCGTCGCCGCAATGCCGTCGACCCGCTCGCACTGAACCCCGGCGACTACGTGGTGCACGAACGCCACGGCATCGGTCGCTTTGTCGAGATGACCTCCCGCCCGGTGGCGGGTGCCTCCCCGGTCAACGGCGTGCAGCCCATGAAGGAATACCTGGTCATCGAGTACGCCCCCGCCAAGCGCGGTGGCGCGCCCGACCGCCTCTTCGTGCCCTCCGACCAGCTGGACCTCATCTCCAACTATGTGGGCGGCGAGAACCCGAGCCTGTCCAAGATGGGCGGCAGCGACTGGGCGAAGACCAAGTCCCGCGCTCGCAAGGCAGTCAAGGAAATCGCCGCCGACCTGGTGAAACTCTACTCGGCACGTCAGGCATCGCGCGGTCACGCTTTCGCCCCCGACACCCCCTGGCAGCGTGAGCTGGAAGAGTCCTTCCCCTACAACGAGACCCCCGACCAGCTCACCGCCATCCACGAGGTGAAGGAAGACATGGAGAAAGAAATCCCCATGGACCGCCTCATCTCCGGCGACGTGGGCTTCGGTAAAACCGAGGTCGCCGTGCGTGCCGCGTTCAAAGCGGTACAGGACGGCAAGCAGGTTGCCGTGCTCGTGCCTACGACCCTGCTCGCTCAGCAGCATTACGAGACGTTCAGCGAGCGTTTCTCGGGCTTCCCCGTGAAGATTCGCGTGCTCTCCCGCTTCCAGAAGGCGAAGGAAACCCGCCAGATTACCGAAGAGATCGCATCCGGCGCGGTGGACGTGGTGATTGGTACCCACCGCATCCTCTCGGACAGCGTGGTGTTCAAGGACCTGGGCCTGGTCATCATTGACGAGGAGCAACGCTTTGGCGTGGAGCACAAGGAGAAGCTCAAGCAGATGCGCACCAACGTGGACGTGCTCGCCATGAGCGCAACCCCGATTCCGCGCACCCTCGAAATGTCGCTGACCGGTATTCGTGAAACCTCCACCCTGGCGACCGCCCCGGAGGAACGCCACCCCGTACTGACCTTCGTTGGCCCGCGCACCGACAGCCAGATTACGGCCGCGATTCGCCGCGAGCTCATGCGTGAGGGACAGGTGTTCTTCGTGCACAACCGCGTGGCTGATATCGACGATGTTGCCGCAGAAATCGGCAAGCTCGTGCCGGAGGCGCGCATCGCCACCGCCCACGGTCGCATGAGCGAGTCGCGCCTGGAGCAGATTATTGTGGACTTCTGGGAGCGCCGCTTTGACGTGCTGGTGTGCACCACAATCGTGGAGACCGGCCTGGACATTTCGAACGTGAACACCCTCATCGTGGACCACGCCCAGAACTACGGACTGAGCCAGCTGCACCAGCTGCGCGGGCGCGTGGGTCGTGGTCGCGAGCGCGCCTACGCGTACTTCCTGTACCCGGTGGACAAGACCCTCGGCGAGATTGCGCACGAGCGTCTGAAGGCTGTCGCGACCCACAACGAGCTGGGTGCGGGTCTGCAGCTTGCCATGAAGGACCTGGAGATTCGCGGCGCGGGTAACCTGCTCGGTGGCGAACAGTCCGGCCACATTGCGGGTGTGGGTTTTGACCTGTACCTGCGCCTGGTCGGTGAGGCCGTGGCGAACTATCGCGGTGAGAAGGAAGAACGCGAGGTCGAAACGAAGATTGACCTGCCCGTCAACGCGCATATTCCTCACACCTACATTGATTCGGAGCGTCTGCGCCTGCAGGCGTACCGTCAGATTGCAGCAGCCGATACCGAAGAGAAGATTGCGGAGGCACGCGAGGAACTGGTCGACCGTTACGGCGAACTGCCGGAGGCGGTAGAGAACCTGCTTGCCGTGGCGACGGTGCGTATGCACGCCCGCGCCGCCGGTATTCATGAGCTGGTGGTTCTGGGCCCGAAGGTTCGCGTGGTGACCGCTACGCCGCTGCCGGAGTCTCGCCAGATGCGTCTGAAGCGTGTGTACCCGGGCTCCACGCACGCTCAGCCGAAGGGTATGGATACCTGGCTGACGCTGGTTCCGCGCCCGAAGACTATGCCGGTTGGCGGTAAGGACCTGGTGGACGGCGCGATGCTGCAGTGGGCTGAGAAGTTCATTAACTCGATTTATGCGGAGAAGCCCCAGGCTCTCGAAGACTAGAGACTAGAAGAATAGGGGAGCGCCCGGTCATACCGGGCTACCGCGTCAGAAAATGCTCGCCGTGCAGATTGCCACAATATGGCACATCTGCACGGCGAGTGCGTTTGCCCCACGCAGGCGGCATAGCTCACAATTAAGGCATGACTTCAACGGTGAATTATGCATCTCAGCGAATTGTAATTATTGGTGGCGGCCCCGGCGGCTACGAGGCAGCGATGGTGGCTGCCGCATCCAACGCGGATGTGACTCTGATCGAGCGTAATGCCATTGGTGGCTCCGCCGTTCTGACTGACGTTGTGCCCTCTAAGACCCTGATTGCTACGGCGGATATGATGACCCGCTTCTCCGAGGCGGGTAGCCTGGGCATCGAGAACACGAAGGGTAAGGCGCCGCAGCTTCGTGTTGATATGGACCGCGTGAATCGCCGAGTCCGCGACCTGGCCCAGCAGCAGTCTGCCGATATTAAGCGTGCTCTGGCTTCTGCGGGCGTGAAGATTATTCACGGTACCGGTAAGCTCCTGGACCGCCACACCGTGCAGGTGACTGACGAGGCGGGTCTGGTTTACCCCCTGCAGGCGGACTTTGTGCTGCTGTCGGTGGGTACGCATCCGCGTGAAATGGCGACCGGCATGCCTGATGGCGAGCGCATCCTGACCTGGACTCAGCTGTACAACCTCTGCGAAGTTCCCGAGGAGCTGATTGTGATTGGTTCGGGTGTGACCGGTGCCGAATTCGCGTCGGCGTATAACGGCCTGGGTTCGAAGGTGACTCTGGTGTCTTCGCGTGACCGCGTGCTTCCCGGTGAGGACGAGGACGCAGCCCGCGTGCTGGAGGACGTCTTTGAACGTCGCGGCGTGCGAGTGATGCCCCGTTCCCGTGCGGCTGCTGTTGAGCGTACCGGGGACGGTTCCGGTGTCATCGTGACCCTGTCGGACGGCCGTAAGGTGTCCGGCACTCACTGCCTGGTGGCTATTGGTTCGATTCCGAACACTGAAGATTTGGGCCTGGAAGCAGCCGGTGTGGAGCAGACCCCGAGCGGTCATATTAAGGTGGACGGTGTGTCTCGCACGAGCGTGAACAGCATTTACGCCGCCGGCGACTGCACGGGTGTTTACCCGCTGGCTTCCGTGGCTGCGATGCAGGGTCGTATCGCCATGGCGCACATCCTGGGTGATGCGGTGCGCCCGTTGCGTACCGATAAGGTTGCCGCGAACATCTTCACCTCCCCGGAGATTGCGACCGTGGGCGTGAGTGAGAAGGACCTTGCCGAGGGCGCCTACCGTGGTGACGCGGTGACCCTGCAGCTGAGCACTAACCCGCGTGCTAAGATGATGGCGATGCGCGACGGCTTCGTGAAGATTTTTGCTCGCCGCCACTCCGGCACCGTCATTGGCGGTGTGGTGGTTGGTCAGCGTGCTTCCGAGCTGATTTACCCCATTGCTCTGGCGGTGGAGAAGAAGCTCGCGGTGGACGATCTGGCGGATACCTTCACGGTCTATCCCTCGCTCTCCGGCTCGATTGCTGAGGCTGCGCGCAAGCTGCATACTCGCGGCCTGTAGCCTGCGCATAGATACCCTGGGCTTGTAGAGAGCCGGTATCTCTGAAACGTACAAAAGCGGTGGGGGTCGCCTCCTGAATTCCTAAGAATCAGGAGGCGACCCCCACCGCTTTGCCGTAGAAACGCGTTAGCTGCGCGAAGCTTTACTTCGTGGTGCTGACAGCGTTCATGTCCACGTCACGGGTTTCGTGAGTGAGCAGAATGAAGACAACGCTCAGAATCGATGCGAATGCCAGGTAGCCGCCCACTGCAGCCACACCGTAAGTGGAGTTCAACCAAACAGCCACGAACGGGGTCAGTGCCGCGCCGAGGATGGACGCCACGTTGTAGGCGATACCGCTGGCGGTGTAGCGCACGTTGGTGGGGTACAGCTCCGGCAGGTACGCGGACATGGAACCGAAGGACAGACCCATCAGGCACATACCGATGAAGATGAAGAGGGTGACCACTGCGGCGTTTGCGTTCGCACCGGTACCGACGACGGAGGGGGAGATGAACAGGCCGAAGGACAGACCGAAGACAGCCATAGCGATGGTGGTCCACAGCTGCTGGGTGCGGCGGCCGTACTTGTCAGCCAGCCAACCCGAAATCGGGATGAAGATTGCGAAGCCAATGATGGAGATCAGCTGAATGATCAGGAACTCGCGGTAGGGGATAGCCAGGCCGCCCTTGTCAGCCTTGCCGATACCGTAGGAGAGGACCCATGCGGTCATCAGGTAGAACAGCACGTAGCATGCCACCATGATGAAGGTACCCTGAATCATGGGCCACCAAGCGACCTTGAACGCCTCAACGAGCGGGGTCTTAACCTTCTCGTTGTTAGCGGCAGCCTTGGCGAAGACGGGGGTCTCCTCCAGCTTGAAACGCACGTACAGGCCGACAGCAACCATCACGATGGACAGCAGGAACGGAATACGCCAACCCCAAATGAGGAAGGGGTGGTCAAGGGTCTTACCGTCGGTTGCGGAGTTGAAGGTAATCCAGCTGGTCAGCAGCAGCATGAAGCCATTCGCAAGGACGAAGCCGATGGGTGCACCCAGCTGAGGCCACATGGCGGCGCGGGCACGCTTGCCGTCCTCAGCGTATTCGCTGGCGAGCAGTGCCGCACCGGACCATTCGCCGCCCAGACCCAGACCCTGGCAGAAACGCATGATGGTCAGCATGGTCGGAGCCCACAGACCAATCTGGTGGTAGGTGGGCAGCAGACCGATGATGAAGGTTGCCAGACCCATGGTGAGCAGTGCACCGACGAGGGTTGCCTTACGGCCAATCTTGTCGCCGAAGTGGCCGAAGATCACGGAACCGAGGGGGCGCGCGATGAAGGCGACGCCGAAGGTGGCGAAGGAAGCCAGAAGCTCGGTGGTTGCGTCCTTCGAGGGGAAGAACAGTACGGGGAACACAGCCACTGCTGCCGTGGCGTAAATGTAGAAATCGTAGAACTCGATGGTGGTACCAACGAGCGAGGCGAGAATAACTCGACTGCGAGGAGTCGTATTCTTCACCGGTGCAGCAGACGCTTTCGTGTCGGATGCAGAAGCGCTCATGAGGAAAACTCCCGAGATGGTGAATTTGTGTGTACACATGGAGCCTGAGGTAGGTGTTCCGTTGTCGGTCAGCGCGGGAGGCGGGTGTGCCGTAGGCGCGTACTGGGTGCCGTGACCGCACCGGGTGGGTGCGGCGGGCGCCGGAATCTGAAAGGCTCCTCTAAAGTGCAACATTATAACTCTGTTCAGAAAAACCCAAACAAATACAGCCACTATCTGGACGCGAACACAAGGGTTAGCGGCGTAAATCCCACCTAAACAGGCAAGAGCGGACATAGAAAATCCCCTGGAAAGATACGAGGTATTACCTCATACCCTTCCGGGGGATTCGTAGAATATGCGCTCGTGGTATCGAGACCGCAGTAGCGAGATAGAGCGTTACTTAATGGTTGCCAGTACCGCGCCGGAGGTGACGGTATCGCCGGCCTTAGCGGACAGACCCGAAACCTTACCCGCCTTGTGTGCGGTAATGGGCTGCTCCATCTTCATAGCCTCCAGCACCAGAATCAGGTCGCCCTCAGCAACAGTGTCACCGTCAGAAGCGGCAACCTTCACGATGGTGCCCTGCATGGGGCTGGTCAGCTCGTCGCCGCCACCCTTCGCCGCGCCGCGTGCCGAACGCGACTTACGGGTCTTGGAGGCGGGCTTAGCGGCAGGCTTGGTGGCACCACCCAGGTCGGGCAGGGACACCTCCATGCGCTTGCCGTTGACCTCAACGACCACGGTGGTGCGCTCATCCTCATCCGAATCCACGCTACCGGGAGCACCGGAGTACATGGGGATGGTGTTGTTGAACTCGGTCTCAATCCAGCGGGTGTGCACCTTGAACTCGCCGCCCTCAGCCGGTGCGAAGGCGGGGTCATCCAGCACGACGCGGTGGAACGGGATGACGGTAGGCATACCCTCAATGCTCAGCTCAGCCAGGGCACGGCGGGCACGCTGCAGAGCCTGCTCGCGATCCGCGCCGGTGACAATGAGCTTAGCCAGCATGGAGTCGAAGTTACCGCCGATAACGTCACCAGCCACGAAGCCGGAATCCCAACGCACACCGGGGCCGGTGGGCACGGTCATCTTCTCGATGGTGCCGGGGGCGGGCATGAAGGAACGGCCCGCATCCTCACCGTTAATACGGAACTCGAAGGAGTGACCGCGCAGAACCGGGTCCTTCTCCTCAATCTTCTCGCCGCGAGCAATACGGAACTGCTCACGAACCAGGTCCAGACCGGAAATCTCCTCGGAAACCGGGTGCTCCACCTGCAGTCGAGTGTTGACCTCCAGGAAGGAGATGGTGCCGTCGGTGCCGACCAGGAACTCACAGGTGCCGGCGCCCTGGTAGCCAGCCTCGCGCAGAATCGCGCGGGACGCCTCGTACAGGCGCTCGTTCTGCTCATCGGTCAGGTAGGGGGCGGGCGCCTCCTCAACGAGCTTCTGGTTGCGGCGCTGCAGGGAGCAGTCACGGGTAGAAACCACCACGACGTTGCCGTGCGCATCCGCCAGGCACTGAGTCTCAACGTGACGGGGCGAATCCAAGAAACGCTCGATGAAGCACTCGCCGCGACCGAACGCCGCGGTAGCCTCACGAACAGCGGACTCGTACATTTCAACAATGCTTTCGCGGTCGCGGGCGACCTTAATGCCGCGGCCACCGCCACCGAAGGCAGCCTTCACCGCGATGGGCAGGCCGTGCTCATCGGCGAACGCAACAACCTCATCGGCGGACTTAACCGGGTCCTTGGTGCCGGGCACCAGGGGAGCGCCCACCTTCTGCGCGATGTGGCGTGCCGCCACCTTATCGCCCAGCTGGGTAATGGACTCGGGGGAGGGGCCAATCCAGGTCAGGCCCGCGTCGATGCACTTCTGAGCGAACTGCGCGTTCTCAGACAGGAAACCGTAGCCGGGGTGCACAGCGTCAGCGCCGGAGCGGATAGCAATCTCAATGAGCTTGTCCATCACCAGGTAGGACTGAGCCGCGGTGGCGCCGCCGAGAGCGTAGGCTTCATCGGCAAGCTTCACGTGCTGGGCGTCGCGGTCCGGGTCAGCGTAGACGGCGACGGTCTGCAGACCCTCATCGCGGGCTGCACGAATCACGCGGACAGCAATTTCGCCGCGGTTAGCGATTAGAATCTTGCTGACCGGGCCGGTGTGGCGGCCGGGGACTGCAGTAAATTTCTTGGCGGCTTCTGCCTGGTGCTGAGTCACTTAAAGCTCTCCTTTAATCTCCTGCTCCAAGGATACATCGGCAGGATTGGCGAATATAACGCGCATCATACTGTTCTATCTTATCGATTGGTGTTCAACAATGTGTATTTCAGGGCGCGCTTTGAGACAGATTTATACGGTGGGAGCGGTTCTACTCCTCATCCTGGGGCGCCAGCCACAACTCGGTCACCGCGACCTCGCGGCGGCGCAGCATATCGCGTAGCGCGTGGATGGACAGGCCCACCACCGTGTGGAACTCGCCCTCAATACCGCGAATAAACGCCGAACCGTAACCATCCAGGGTAAAGGAACCGGCTACCCAGAGCGGCTCGCCGGTAGCAATGTACGCCTCGATTTCTTCGGGGCTGAGCGTATCAAAGTGGACGGTAGCGCTGCGCAGCTCAAAAACGGTGGGCAGCTCAGAAGTAGCGGACAGCTCGGCACCCGGCTCAAGACCGCGCAAATCCACGAGCGCGTGACCGGTATGCAATACACCGTAGTTTCCGCTCATTGCGCTGATGCGCTCGCGTGCCGCCTCGGCGGTGTGCGGTTTACCGTAGGCGACACCCTCAAACTCGAAGACCGAATCGCAGCCCAGAACCAGCGCATCCCGCACACCTTCAGCAGCAAGTTCAGCGGCAACTGCCTGCGCTTTCAGCTGCGCCAGCAGGGAAGCGGTCTCAGCCGGGGTGAGTCCTTCCCGACCCTGGGTGCGTGCCTGTTCGTTAGCGGCGGCGAGCGCGGCATCCTCATCTACGGAGGAGACGCGCACCGTGAAGGCGATGCGGGAGTCTTCCAGGAGCTTGCGGCGTGCCGGGGATGCGGAGGCAAGAATCAAACGGATCGGTGTGGTACTCATAGGTTCTATTTTAGAGCCTTGCGGGTGAGCCTTACCCTCGAGTGCAGATTGAAGGGTGTCAAGAAGCTGGGGGAATGGGCGGAAAAGTAAGGGGGGACGAAAAGAGCGTGTCCCATCCCCCTCAACCACGTAGGAGATGGAACACGCCGTTCAAAATCATAACTCTTCTCAAACCTTAAAGAAAAAAAGAATCAATAGTGACACTTTTATGACGTTTGACAAATGTATTTTGCCCATGCTGGGGGCATGGGTAGCGGAGAAGCTACACGGCGCTAAGCGGTACCGCCTAGCGCCGTGTGCGTGAGCCTTCGTCAGATTAGCGGTGTGCCACGGCGGTGTTGTCTTCCACCTCGTGAAGTCGCTGCGCCTCGCCGGCGATGCGCTCATCGTAGAATTCCTGAGCCACGAAGCCGCCCTCAGAACGGGGAGCGTTGTAGAGCTCCTCATCCAAGATGCCCTCGCGGCGAGCCACAATCGCGGGAACCAGAGCTTGACCGGCAACGTTCAGGGCGGTACGACCCATGTCAACGATCGGGTCAATCGCCAGGAGCAGACCCACACCGTCCAGCGGCAGACCCAGAGTGGAAAGGGTCAGGGTCAGCATCACGATAGCGCCGGTGGTACCGGCAGTCGCAGCAGAACCGAGCACGGACACCATCACAATCAGCAGGTACTGGGTGAAGTCCAGCTGAATACCGTAGAACTGAGCCACGAAAATTGCGGCAAGGGCCGGGTAAACCGAAGCGCAGCCGTCCATCTTGGTGGTCGCACCCAGCGGAACCGCGAAGGATGCGTACGCACGGGGCACGCCCAGGTTGCGCTCTGCAACGGTCTGGGTCATCGGCATCGAACCCATCGAGGAGCGGGAAACGAAGCCCAGCTGAAGCGCCGGCCACACACCCGAGAAGTACTGGCGGACCGACAGGCCGTTCGCACGCACAATAATCGGGTAAACCACCAGGAAGACCAGCAGCAGACCAATGTAGAGGGCGATAACGAACGCGACCAGCGAACCCATCGACGCCCAACCGTAGGCGAACACTGCCTTAGCGATCAGACCCACGGTACCCAGCGGTGCCAGGCGAATAATCCACCACAGAATCTTCTGAATAATCGCCAGAGCGCTCTTGACCACGTCGATGAAGGGCTTAGCAGCCTCGCCGACCTTCAGCGCGGCAATGCCGACCGCACCGGAAATAACCAGAATCTGCAGCACGTTAAAGGACGCGGAGGCGGTGATGCCGGAATCACCGGACTTGGCGCTGACGCCCAGACCCAGGAAGTTCACCGGAATCAGGCCGGTCAGGAACGCGGTCCACGAACCGGTCGAGCCGGTGTACGCCTTGCCCTGCACCTGCGCGCCCACGCCCGGCTGAACAATCAGGCCCATGGCAATACCGATGAGCACCGCGAAGAACGCGGTAATCGCAAACCAGATGAGCGTGTTAACCGCCAGACGTGCCGCGTTCGTCACCTGCGAAAGGTTCGAGATGGAGGCGACCACGGCGGTGAAAATCAGCGGAACAACCGCCGCCTTCAGCAGGGTGACGTAGGAGGAACCGATGGTATCCAGGGTCACCATGAGCCAGTTGGGGTTGCTCTTCGCGTCCCCGCCCAGTGCGAGGGCGAGCGCGCCGAGAACAATACCCAGAATGAGGGAAGCAATGATTTGGTTGCCGAAAGACGTAGCCCACTTGGGCAGACGTGAACGAGATGATGCATGCGGTGTAGACATGTGGCATACTCTAAAACTTTTGTGCACTCGCGCGCGAGTTTGTGTGAAGAAGTGTTTCAATCCGGTGCAGTGCAGGGGATGTGTGACGAATCGTGACCTTCCGGCAGGCCCGCCTGCAAGCGAGCGTAACGGCAGTTCGTTGAGGTAGGTAGAGGTAGATATTTAAGGGGGAATCATCGCAAAAGCAAACAGCAGGGAAACAACTGCGCAACAAGCGGCGAAGCTTACTGAGATTTTGCCGTCAGCTAAGAACCCGAAAGCTGGGGCTTGATATGCTGGAATCACACCGATAGTCCGGCGAAAGTCGCTGGATGATGCTGTACCTACTCAGCTTCATGTACGCGTTGAGCGTTACGCCACGCACCACCCCTCAAGGAGAGATGCATGAGTTCTGCTCCCCAATACCCCGGCGGAACCACCACCCCTAACGGCCCGAAGAAGCCTCGCAACCGCATGGAAGCGGTCGCAGATTTCGCTACCCGCGCCGCACAGACCTCTGCCCAGCAGACCCTGAACCTGGGCGCGACCCGCCCCGGCATCGCCAAGATGATTGCCGTAGCGGGTGCTGGCGTGTTGCTGGTTGGCGGTGGCATCTTCGCCTACAACTCCATGCACCAGGAAGAGAACGCGTTCCTGTCGCAGGGCGAAGAGTACGCCCGCGTCTGCCAGGATGCGAAGACCGGCCTGCGCGTGGAAGATAGCGAATGTGAGAAGGCTGGCGTTCAGGAGCCGACCGACTCGTCCAGCAGCGACTCTTCGGGCTCGTCGAGTTCCTCGGGTTCCTCCAGCTCTTCCGGTTCGTCCGGTTCCTCAGGCTCATCTGGCTCGACCACCACCCACAATAATTCGAATGCTTTCCTCTGGTACTACCTGGGGCGCCAGAGCGCCGCGAACTCCACCGGAACCCCCACGGTTCCCGGCGTGGGCACCAAGCTCTCCGGAGGCAGCACTACCCGCCCGAGCAACGGCACCGTCTACAGTGGCGTGTCTTCTAAGGGCGGTAGCTTCGAAGACTCCTACCGCAGCGCGAAGAAGTCCTCCACCGTCTCCTCCGGCAAGGTGACCAGCACCAATAACTCCGGTAAGACCTCCACGGTGCGCAATAAGACGACCGGCTCGGTCTCCAGCGGTAAGCAGGGCACCAACAACAGCGGCAGCACCGGAACCTACAGCAAGTCGAACACCTCGAAGTCCTCTTCTAAGTCCGGCTCGTCCTCGAAGTCTGGTTCTTCGTCCAAGTCCGGCAGTAAGGGCGGTTTCGGTGGCGGCTCCAAGTCCGGTGGCGGCCGCTCCGGAGGCTAAGCCATAAGCCATCACACTGAATGCGGGCAGGGACTGAACGGTCCCGCCCGCATTTTCCTCACTATTTTCCATTCACTACTTCGAAGGAGCCTAGCCCCTCATGCGCCGTGAAGAATTTCCCGTCGGCCGACCCGACTGGGAGAACGTCATCATTGAGGAAGGCCTCACCTACAGCGTGGACGGCCCCCAGGACACCGACCACTACTGGAACGAATACGCCGCCTACATTTTCAGCCCGCAAGAAATGGATTCTGTGCGCGCCCAGGCGGAAGAAATGCACCGCATGTGTCTGGAGACCGTCGAGTACATCGCCTCCGGTGCGTTCGGCACCCTCGGTCTGCCCCAGGCGGCATTCAACCTCGCCGTAGAATCCTGGAACCGCCGCGACGCCGATTTCTACGGCCGCTTCGACTTCACCTACTCGGGCGTGCCCGGCGACCCGATGAAGCTGCTCGAATACAACGCCGACACCCCCACCGGCATTGTGGAGGCGGCAGTCAGCCAGAAAACCTGGGCGAAAGACCAGCGCCTCGACACCCGCGGCTACGCCCACTGGGGTGAAATCGGTGAAGCCTTCACCAACCGTTGGCGCCACATTTTCGCCCCCGAAATCACCGCCGGAGTGCAGCCTGTACTGCACCTGGCGCACGTGCCCCCCGAGATTGACGAGACCAACGAGGACTACAACAACCTCTGGCTCATCGCCTACTCGGCTCAGCAGGCGGGCATCAAAACCCACATGATTCCCATCGACGAAGTCATCTTCAACGAAGACACCAAGAGCTGGGAAGACCCACAGGGACGGCGCATCACCAACCTCTTCAAGCTCTACCCCTGGGAGGACCTGGTCACCGACAGCGAAGCAGGCTACGACAAGCTCCTCTTCGCCTACCACGGCGCCATGGACCGCTGGATTGAGCCGGCGTGGAAGATGTTCCTCTCCAATAAGTTGCTACTCGCCGCGCTCTGGGATAAGTACCCCGGCCACCCGAACCTGGTCCCCACCTACGCCGGTCACCGCGGCGGCATGCGCAACTGGGTTCGCAAGCCCCTCTTCGGACGTGAAGGCGACGGCGTAGAAATCTATGCCCCCGACTACGACGTCTTCATCAAGCCCGAAGACGACGACTTCTTCGCTAACGCCCCCGAAAGCGAATTCATCTACCAGGAGTACATCCCGGCACCGCGCTACGAGGGCATTATCAATCCGGTCAGCCACCCCATTCTCGGCGTGTGGGTTGTCGACGGACGCACGGTAGGCGTGGGTATCCGCGAATCGAACGGCGCGCTCACCGATTACTGGTGCCGCTTCGCCCCGCACCTGGTGGACCTGAACGACTCCACCGGCATGGGTTTCGGCACCACGGACCCCGGCACCGCAAACTTCGGATAGCACGGAATCCCGATAGATAAACCTTGCATGAAAAGATGAAGCCCCCGCCTCAGCCAAATGAACTGCGCCCCGAAACTTGGACGCTATAAATAGTAACCCTTACACAGCTTCC
>NZ_CAUUDY010000010.1:0-71550 GCF_963544205.1 uncultured Rothia sp. | reverse complement strand
TATGCTGTTTACTTCGCTGCGAAGATTTCGCGCATCAGGTTTGCAGCCTCGGAGGGGGTCTTACCGACCTTCACGCCTGCTGCTTCCAGAGCTTCCTTCTTCGCCTGAGCGGTACCGGAGGAACCGGAGACAATAGCGCCTGCGTGGCCCATGGTCTTACCCTCAGGAGCGGTGAAGCCCGCAATGTAACCAACGACGGGCTTGGTCACGTTTGCCTTGATGTACTCTGCAGCACGCTCCTCAGCGTCACCACCAATCTCACCAATCATGACGATTGCTTCGGTCTCGGGGTCAGCTTCGAAAGCTTCCAGAGCGTCGATGTGGGTGGTGCCGATGATGGGGTCGCCACCAATACCAATAGCGGTGGTGAAACCAATGTCGGACAGTTCGTACATCAGCTGGTAGGTCAGGGTACCGGACTTGGAAACCAGACCAAT
Organism: uncultured Rothia sp.; assembly: GCF_963544205.1. Taxonomy (GTDB): domain Bacteria; phylum Actinomycetota; class Actinomycetes; order Actinomycetales; family Micrococcaceae; genus Rothia. The sequence goes on along the minus strand of NZ_CAUUDY010000010.1, from coordinate 71,113 downwards.
CTTGCCCTTGCCGGTGATGTTCGCCGGGATAATGCCGACCAGGCACTCCTCGGGGGAGATGATGCCGGGGCAGTTGGGACCGATGATGCGGGTGATCTGCTTGCCGTTCTCGTCCACGGATGCCTTAGCAGCTGCCCAGAACTCTGCGGAGTCCTGAACCGGAACGCCCTCGGTGATGACGACGACGAGGCCGATCTTAGCCTCGATAGCCTCGAGAACTGCTGCCTTGGTGAAGGCCGGGGGAACGAAGACGATGGAGACGTTCGCGCCGGTCTTCTCCATAGCCTCAGCTACGGAACCGTACACGTTCAGCTCGATGTCGGAGCCGTCCTTCGCCTTGTGGGTGACGGTGGTGCCAGCCTTGCGAGCGTTCACGCCGCCCACAATGTTGGTGCCTGCTGCGAGCATGCGTGCGGTGTGCTTGGTACCCTCGCCACCGGTGATGCCCTGAACGATGACCTTGGAGTCCTTGTTCACAAAGATAGACATATTACTTCCTTGAAATCCTTTGCTGGCGATTACGCCTTGTGAGCGAGCTCTGCTGCCTTGTCAGCGCCGGAGTCCATGGTCTCAGCCAGAACAACCAGCGGGTGGTTCGCCTCGGAGAGGATACGGCGACCCTCAGCAACGTTGTTGCCGTCCAGGCGCACAACCAGGGGCTTGGTTGCTGCGTCGCCCAGAATCTCCAGAGCCTTCACAATGCCGTCTGCCACTGCGTCACATGCGGTGATGCCGCCGAAGACGTTCACGAAAACGCTCTTGACCTGCTCGTCGCCCAGAATGATTTCCAGGCCAGCAGCCATAACCTCAGCGGACGCGCCGCCACCAATATCAAGGAAGTTTGCGGGCTTGACGTTGCCGTGGTTCTCACCAGCGTATGCAACGACGTCCAGGGTGGACATAACCAGACCTGCACCGTTACCAACGATGCCGACCTCGCCGTCCAGCTTCACGTAGTTCAGGTCGAACTGCTTTGCCTTAGCTTCCAGCGGGTTCTCAGCGGACTTGTCCACGAGAGCCTCGTGCTCGGGCTGGCGGAATTCTGCGTTGTCGTCCAGGGAGACCTTGCCGTCCAGGGCGAGGATGGTGCCCTCGGGGGTCAGAACGAGGGGGTTAACCTCAACCAGGGTTGCGTCTTCCTTGGTGTAGACTTCGCCCAGCTTGACGAGAACGGGAACAACCTTCTCCTGCAGTTCTGCGGAGAAACCTGCTGCCTTAGCAATTTCCTCAGCCTTAGCCTGGTCCAGGCCGACCAGCGGGTCAACCTCGATCTTTGCCAGTGCCTCGGGACGCTCAGCAGCGAGCTGCTCAATTTCCATACCGCCTTCTACCGAGCACATTGCCAGGTAGGAGCGGTTTGCACGGTCCAGCAGCAGGGAGAAGTAGTACTCTTCGGCGATGTCTGCGCCGTCAGCGACCAGCACGCGGTGAACGGTGTGGCCCTTGATGTCCATGCCGAGAATTGCCTTAGCGTGCTCGTAAGCTTCTTCGGGGGACTTTGCGAGCTTAACGCCGCCAGCCTTACCGCGGCCGCCGGTCTTAACCTGAGCCTTAATGACGGTCAGGCCGCCAATTTCCTCAGCTGCTGCCTTTGCTTCTTCAGGGGTGGTCGCAACAATGCCCTTGAGCACGGGTACGCCGTGCTTTGCGAAGAGATCGCGCGCCTGGTATTCGAAAAGGTCCACAGGTGTCCTTCTTCTTCGAAGTGGTGCCGAGTACTGGTGCACTCGGCCTGGTCATTAGAGGAGGTTCCCCCATGCGGCCGGTACGGTGCGATAGGGGTCTCTCGCACCCGGCGCACACGCATCATTGACGCGGGGAATTTCTCTCGTCTCTACTCTATCGGATTCGGCGTGAGCTCGCACTCACAGAGCCCCAAATCTGAGATTTTAGCGACTCAGCTCACAAATATTTTGGGTATGTTCTACCTAAAGGGCGCGTATCGGGTAACTAACCCGAGCTGACGCTCCCCAATCCACCGCGAAATACCGGCGAAAATGCGGTGTTTACCGCCGTGCTCCACAAAGCCCCGAAGCCCTTCTCAGCAGGCGGACAACACGCCCGGCACAGCCCACAAAAGAGGGGCGGGCATCTCAGGTACCTGCCCCTCCAACGGCGTTGTCAGGTTCTCACGCCTGAGGCGTTAGCTCACCTTCTCCAGCGGCGCATAACGCAACAGCAGACGCTTCTCTTCCGAGCCGAAGCGAACCTTCGCCACGGTCTTATCACCGCTACCCTCAACGGCGAGTACGCGGCCCTCACCGAACTTGGTATGGCGCACGGTATCGCCGACCGCCAGGGTCGGAATTTCTTTACTCTGGTGCACGCGGGATCGGTTCGTCACCTTCGAGGAGGCAGCAGCGGCCGCCAGTCCGTAGCTTGCCGAGCCGTTAATATCAGCGATGGACGGCTCAGAACAGCGTGCGGGGCGAGACTCGTAGGGGTCATATGAGCCGCGCGAGCTACCGGAGCTGTAGCCACCCGAGTAGCCGCCGGAGCCCGAACGGGAACCGCCCGAATAGCCGCCGTAAGAACCACCGTAGGAACCGCCACCATAGGAACCGCCACCGCGAGCGCCATACGCACCCATACCGGAGGCGCCAAATCCCGAGAAACCGGCGGTGCGCTTCCACTCAATGAGCTCCTCCGGAATCTCTTCCAGGAAGGGCGAAGGCGGGTTGAACTGGCTCTTACCCCACATGGTGCGGGTCTCGGAGCGGGTCAGGTACAGGCGCTCCATGGCGCGGGTCAGACCCACGTACGCAAGGCGGCGCTCCTCGCTCATTTCCTTCTCGTCGGTCAGGGCGCGCTGGTGCGGGAACAGGCCGTGTTCCATGCCAGTCAGGAACACCACGGGGAATTCCAGACCCTTGGCGGTGTGTAGGGTCATGAGGGTGACCATGCCCTGTGCCTTCGCCTCGGCTGCTTCGGCGGCAATCTGTGCGGCGGAGGCGTTCTCACCCTCCGCGCTGGCGGGACGGTTCGGAATCGAGTCGGCGTCGGCGACCAAAGCCACGTGCTCGAGGAACTGCTCCAGGTCGGCGCCGGGGTTCTCGGTCTCGAACTCGACCATGGCGTCGAGTAGCTCGGAGAGGTTCTCCACGCGCGACTCGTCCTGAATGTCCTTGGAGGCGCGCAGGGCCGCCAGGTAGCCGGTTTGCTCCAGGACCGCTTCCAGGCAGGTTGCGGCGGGTTCGGTGCGGGCAATCTGCGCCAGGTCATCCATGAGGCGCACGAACTCTGCGTACTTCTTCACCGCGGCGGCACCCAGACTGGGGATGTCGGCTGCCTGTCGGGCGGCGGCATAGAAGGAGATGCGGTTCGCACTCGCGTACTCAGCCACCACGGACTCGGACTTGGCACCGATACCGCGCTTGGGTTCGTTCAGGATGCGGCGCACGTTCACGTCGTCATCGGGGTTGCTCAGGGCGCGCAGGTAGGCGAGCGCGTCCTTGATTTCCTTACGCTCGTAGAAGCGGGTGCCACCGACCACGCGGTAGGGCAGGCCGGCACGCATGAGCATGTCCTCGAGGGTTCGGGACTGCGCGTTGGTGCGGTAGAAGATGGCGACGTCACCGGGCTGCACGCCGTGCTCATCGGCAAGGCGGTCAATTTCGCGGGTGATGTAGCGCGCCTCGGCGTGCTCGGATTCGGCAACGTAACCGATAATCTTCGCGCCCGCACCGGAGGCGGTCCACAGCTTCTTGGGGCGGCGGTCGGGGTTGCGTTCAATGACCGCATTCGCCGCGGAGAGGATGTTCTGCGTGGAACGGTAGTTCTGCTCCAGCAGAATCGTGTGGGCGTTCGGGTAGTCCTTCTCGAAGTCCGTAATATTGCGAATATCCGCGCCACGGAAGGCGTAAATGGACTGGTCGGAGTCACCCACGACGGTCAGCTCCGCCGGGGGCACCGCGTCCGGGTAGGGGCCGCGGTCAGCCGACGCCTTCGCGTGAGCACCGACCAGTTCACGCACCAGCTGGTACTGGGCGTGGTTGGTGTCCTGATACTCGTCCACGAGGATGTGGCGGAACTTGCGGCGGTAGTAGTTCGCGATTTCGGGGAACTTCTTGAGCAAGAAGACGGTGCGGCCAATCAGGTCGTCAAAGTCGAGGGAGTTGGCGGCGCGCAGACGCTGCGTGTAGACGGTGTAAATCTGCGCAATGGTCTTCTCGTACGGGTTATCGCTAGCCACGCGGGATGCGTACGCCTCAGCGCTGACCAGCTCGTTCTTCAGCGCGGAAATACGGTTGCCCACTGCCTTGGCGGTGAACTTCTTGGTGTCCAGGTTGAGCTCTTTGATGATCAGGCTCAGCAGGCGCTGCGAGTCGGTCGAATCGTAAATCGTGAAGGTGGACTTCAGACCCAGGGCGGCGGCCTCACGGCGCAGCACGCGCACGCAGAAGCTGTGGAAGGTCGAAATCCACATGTGCTTGGCGCGCGGGCCAACCAGCACCTCAATACGTTCACGCATTTCGGCGGCAGCCTTATTGGTGAAGGTGATGGCGAGAATCTGGCCGGGGGTCGCGCGGTGGGTTGCGAGCAGGTAGGCGATGCGGTGGGTCAGCACGCGGGTTTTACCGGAGCCAGCACCCGCGACGATGAGCAGGGGCGAGCCGGAGTGCAGTACGGCCTCTTCCTGGCGTTCGTTGAGCCCCGCGGTGAGGGAGGCGGGGTCCACGGCGCTCAGGCTGTGGGTGCGTTCACCGTAGGGGTCGGCGGGGTCGAAGTCCTCGCCGTAGCCGCCGACGCGGTAGGCGGGCGGCATGAAGTCACCGAGCGGGTCTGCGGCGGTGAAGGCTGCGGGCACGCCGGGTTCAGGCGCGCTGGTAGCGGGGGTACCGTAAGCGGGCATGCCGGTAGGCAGAGCGACGGGTGCGTCCTGTGCGGGCGCCTCCATCACCGGGGCATCCATGGGAGGGGCGTAGTAGTCGTCCTCGGCTGGGGGTACGTCGTAGTACGGGTCGAAGGGCGGCTCGTCAGCCGGTGCAAGGTCAGCCGGTGCGGGTGCTGCGGGGGTGACGAGTTCGGCGGCGAAGAGGCCGTCCTGTTCGGTGAAGGGCTGCTTCTGCTGTTCGGGCTTGTCGCTCATCATCTACCTCGCTGCCTAGAATACACGTTCGATATTCCATGCTACCGCATTTACTCCCCCGCTCCCACCCGTTCGGTCAATCAGCCTCACAACCTAAATCGGCAACGGCACACCGGTGGCACAGAATAGTCATGCTAGGATGACCGCATGACCCAGACCTTACCTCCGAGCCTCTCAATAGCCCTATCGTGCAATGGCTCAGCCGACGAAGCCGCACAGTTCTATACCAGGGTTTTTCGCGATGCTTCTATCGTTGAACAGGTGCCCGGACTTACGACAGCTCTAAGCATCCATGGCTTCCAGCTCTCACTCATTAATGGTGATGACCGGTACGTCCCGAACCAGTCCATCAGCTGCATCCTAAACTTTGATCCGCTCCTCTTCGGTGGTGAGGCGCAGGCGCGAGCATACCTCGATGAACTCTACGCAGAGCTAAGTACCGGCGGTGTGCTGATGGAACTGGGTGAGTATCCTTTCTCCCCACGCTACGCCTGGGTGCGTGATCGTTTTGGTATGACCTGGCAGCTGATGCTTACCAACCCTGCAGGAGACCCGCGACCCTTCGTCGTGCCTTCTTTCATGTTTGGCGGCACGAATCACGGCAATGCAGCGGAAGCCACCAACGGCTGGATCTCTATGTTTGATGATGCCCGCCGCGGCACCCTGTACCACTATCCGGAAGGTAGCCCCTTCGAGGCAGATGCGGTCATGTTTACCGACTTCAACCTGCACGGCACCTGGATGGCGGCTGCTGATTCCGGTACTTTCCACGATTTCACATTCACACCGGGGGTTTCGGTAGTTCTTTCGTGCCGTACCCAGGAGGAGATTGATTACTATTGGGAGCAGCTCTCGGCTATACCTGAGGCAGAGCGTTGCGGCTGGTGTGTAGATCGCTGGGGTATTTCTTGGCAGGTTGTCCCGCACAATATTGCTGAGCTGGTGGCGGATAAGGCCGCTCATGAGAAGATTCTGCTGATGGGCAAGATTGACCTGTCTCAGCTATAACAACGTGTTTTCTTGAGTGCTCGTTACGTGCAGAAACAGAGAAACCGCCCGCGCCTGCTAATGCAAGCGACGGGCGGTTTCTCGTACCGGTATGACTGCCGGTTCTGTGTGCCCCCGAGACGATTCGAACGTCCGACACCTTCTTTAGGAGAGAAGTGCTCTATCCCCTGAGCTACGAGGGCGTACCTATCCAGTATAAAGCACCCCGCACCGCGAGTCCGCACAGCCCGTGTTCGCCGCCCTGTGTTCACCGTCTGAAGACACCCGCACCCGGCGGCAGAACCACTCCTACAATGTACGAATGAGCATCTACATTGACCCGCCCACCTGGCCCGCACACGGCACCGTCTTCTCGCACCTCATCTCCGATGTGTCCCTGGCGGAACTGCACGAGTTCGCCGCAACGGCGGGCATCAGTGAGCGTGCCTTCGACCGCGACCACTACGATGTTCCGGCGCACCTCTACAGGGATCTAGTACGGGCGGGCGCGAAGGAGCTCAGCGGCGCACAGCTGACTCGCACGCTCATTGCGAGCGGTCTACGGATTCCGCTCAAGGAGCGCCCCGAGAAGATTCGCCCGCGTCTGCTTCGCGCCTGGGAGGCGGCGTTTACACCCCGTCTCAATACGCCCCGCTTCAAGCACGTGGAGGCTCCCGCCGAGCTGCGGGCTCAACTCACGGCGCAGGTGGCGGAGCTGGGTGAGAGCCTGCTGCAGGCGTGGGAGCAGCCGCACCGCGCCTACCACCACAGCGGGCACCTTTCGCAGATGCTCTCCGACCTGGATCGCCTCTACGCGCATCGCGCGCAGGGTTCTACTCCCCTGGTGTTGATTCTGGCGGCGTGGTTCCACGACGCGGTCTATGAGGGCGCACCGGGTGAGGATGAGCGCCGCAGCGAGCAGCTGGCGAGCACTTCCCTGGAGCCGCTGGTTACCGCGGGTTTGCTCACCGAGCAGGAGCTGCAGATGGTGAGCCTTCTGGTGCGTGCCACGGCAACCCACGAGCTTCCCGAGTCTGCCGACCTACCGGCGGGCTATGAACCGACGGATATTCAGTTGTTCCTCGATGCCGATATGGCTATCCTGGCGGCTGATTCGGCACGCTATCGCCGCTACCTGCGCGGGGTGCGTAGCGAGTACGCTCATTTTGACGATGAGGCGTTCCGTATCGGTCGTACGACCTTCCTGCGTTCTATCCTGGGTCGCGAGCGCATTTTCCTTTCCGAAGAGGCTCTCAAGCTCTGGGAGGAGCATGCACGGGCTAATCTGTGTACTGAGCTCAGCGAGTGGGGGCGTGACCCGCAGAGGCTTCTGCAGGCTCTGGCATCCTAGCCGCATACACCTCAAACACATACCGCCGAGAATGCACCCACGCCAAGGTGCACTCTCGGCGGTATTTTTGTGGAACCTCCCGGGTACACACATCTCGGATACACAAATCTCGGGCACGCAAAAGGCGCCCACCCCGTGTGGGGTAGGCGCCTTTTTGAAGTATGTTGGGCTAGAGCCAGCTTCTATGCGCTAAGGCTTAGAGAGCGGTGTAGTAGCCGTCAACGGACATCCAGGAGGTGGGGTGCACCAGGGTACCGTTGGTGGGGTTCAGAGCGGAGATCATCTTGCCGTCGCCCAGGTAGATACCAACGTGGCTGTAGCCGTTCTGGAAGACGATGTCGCCGGGCTGGGGGTTAGAGGTCGGGCGCAGCTCGTTCTTCATTGCGTAGGTGAAAGCGGTCAGCTTGATGCCGTGCTGAGCGAAAACCCAGGAGGTGAAGCCGGAGCAGTCCCATGCACCGAAGGTCTTGCCGCCCCAAACGTATGCGCCACCCAGGCCGCTCATTGCGGTTGCAACGATTGCGTCGCGGGATGCGTTACCGGTGGAAGCGGAGGAAGCAGCGGGAGCCGGAGCTGCAGCGGGTGCAACGTAAGCCTGCTGGGTCTCAGCCTGGGGTGCTACGTAGGTGGTCTCAACTGCGGGTGCAGCGGGAGCCTCAGCTGCTGCGGGAGCAACGTAAGCCTGCTGTGCCTGAGCCTGAGGTGCAACGTAGGTGGTTGCGGGGGTGTTGTAGCTGGTGTAGTCGAACTCGTAGTTGGTGTAGTCGTAGGACAGATCAGCAGCAGCGGGGATCTGCGCAAATGCGTTCGCGGGAACGGTCGAGCCGAGCAGGATTGCGCCTGCTGCGAGGGTTGCACCTGCGGTACGTACGATCTTCTTAGCCATTAGTAATTCCTCCATTGCCTGACGAGGTGAGCTGTCGGACTCGAGCATGGATTCGCTCGGCCACCGAAGTGACTTAGCCCCGAGGCTTCTCGATTGAGAAGCCGTATCCCAGCTTGGGGATTGGGTCCCCCGCTTCTGCCATATTGGGTAGACGTTCATCGAAGCGTTGGCAGAACTCAGCGGAACCGCTTCGACGGCGCCCTCTTACGATTAGGATTTGGGCACAGAAATGAGAATACACAGAAAACTCCCAGTTGTCACTTCATTCGGGCTTAAATTTTGGACTTTCACCCTGGGGGAAAAACTTGGCACTCCAGGCATTTGACCCCCTCTCAATGGAACCAACAGCTACCGTTTAAGGCTCTTGACTAGGTGTTTCACAAGGATGCACATTCGCTTTTAATGCACCAGCACCCCTTAAGGACAGGGTTCAAAACTCTTAAAAATGAGCCTCGTCTCTTAAGGTTTTACTCCCATTACTCGCTCAGAAACCGGCGTGCCCCTCAGTTTCAACCTTAGATTTAAGCGAAAAACCCGAAAAATGCACTCAAGCGCAGTTGCTAAAACTCTGAGAGAGGAGTATATGTGCCCGCGCACATGACCAAACTCTGAAATACCCCGTCCACTAGGCACCTCAGCTCCCCAAAGCCTCCCCCGCAAGACCGAGCAGCCCTAACACGTGCACAAAAACGGTGGCACCTCCTCCACAAAGGGAGGCGATACCACCGTTTAGCGTGAACTGGGTTAGCGGACTCTCAGAATTAGAGCTTAGAGGTTGCCGCCGCGCTTGACCACAATTGCGTTTGCCACGTCCATGTCCAGGGAGAGGGTGTCCTCTTCGCCATCAGCGTGAACAATCACGTCATCGTCCTGACCGGCAACCACGGACACCGAAGCGCCGTAGACAATACCTGCGTCAGCCAGCAGCTTCAACAGCTCAACGTCAGTCTGAATGGACTCGGGGAAGCGAGAAATAGTGAAACGGTCCTCGGGACCGGAGTCGCGTGCCGCCAGGGACATGGGCACGGTACGCTCGTCGTTCTTCTCGCTAGCGTGACCCAGGTCCTCCAGTCCGGGGATAGCGTTACCGTACGGGGAGAACTTGGGGTCCTTGAGCATCTCCAGGATGCGCTTCTCCACCTTGTCACTCATGACGTGTTCCCAGCGGCATGCCTCTTCGTGCACGTACTCAAGTTCCAGACCAATAATGTCGGAGAGCAGGCGCTCAGCCAGGCGGTGCTTACGCATCACCTCAACCGCCTTATGGCGGCCTTCCTCGGTCAGTTCGAGGTGGCGGTCCGGCTCAACGGTGAGCAGGCCGTGCTTCTCCATGCGTGCCACAGTCTGGGAAACGGTCGGGCCGGAGTGCTCGAGTCGTTCAGCGATGCGCGCACGCATGGGGACAATGCCCTCTTCCTCCAGTTCGAGGATGGTGCGCAAATACATCTCTGTGGTATCGATGAGGTCTGTCATATATCTCTCCCAGCTTTCACCGCAACAGTACTTAGATAGCACTGCCTAAGTCGTTACTTATTCAATAATCTATTATGTACTTTTTCAGCGGCTTTTGCCACGGCTTAAGTCATTGAGTCGCCCAATGAAAACTCATTGGACGACTCAAGACACCTTATATATACGCTTTTGCTAACCCACCCCTTATTAAGAGGAGTAGACGGTAGGCTTACTCTGCGGACTCAGCCTCAGCGGTTTCTTCCACGGCAGATTCGTTCTCTTCCGCTTTGTTCTCTGCAAGCTCAGCAGATTCCTCTGCTTCAGTGGTTTCAGCAGACTCTGCGTTCTCCTGCGTGGCGTTCTCCTCCAGGTCTTCCGGGCGAACGCGGTCAGCCCACGGCACCCAATCCGGCGCAATCAGCGCGTCGTCGCCGGGTAGCAGGCCCACCTCGCAGATCGTTGCCACGCGGGAACGAGGCGCACGCGAGAGGGTCGCAAACCAGAACCAGCCGCGGTAACCGGGCAGGGTGCACTCGAAAAGGTGCGTGCTCAGACGCTCTTCCTCGGCGCGCACGTGGTGCACCAGGCCGATAGCGTGTGCCGGGGCGATTTCCTGAACGCCCTGCAAAGCCACATCCTTGGCGGCGGCAAGAATCTCATCCACCTTGGAGGTGCGGCGCAGCTTGTGCGGAACACCCAGGGAGGGGGCGCCTACCTCTTCATCCAGCGGGGTGAAGGGGTCGGGGGTGGAGTCTTCGTTCTGTGCGGTTTCTTCGGCAGCAGATTCCCCGGAGGCAGATTCCTCAGAGGTAGATTCCTCAGCGGGCGTATCAGCCGCCTCAGTCTCCTCAGCGTTCACGGAGGGCTGAGTCTCAGCAGGTACAGCGCTACCCTCGTCGGTGCTCTCAAGCGCGGCAGAAGGCACAACGGACTCTGCAGGCGCGTCAGTAGCGGGCGTAGTTTCGGGGAGCAGTTCAATAACCTGTTCAGACATACCCCTATTAAAGCATCTCGCGTGCGCAAACAGTGCGGCCGTACCCCCAAGCTTCACATACGCTGTGAATTTGGGTCTCAAACCGCTAAATCTGGGGCTTCGCCCACGAACAGCTGTGTGTGAGCTGATACCGTTAAATTCATGAGTAATGAACCCGTACAGGACACGCGCAATACCGCAGACCAGGCGCCCGCGCCCCTTCCCTACGCTGGAGCCATCCGCTGGCTCGGCGCAGGCGGTGCGCTTCTCGCCCTGATTTGCCTGCTCACCGGAGTCGCCATGCTCGTGATGAAGTGGGTTGGGGCAGCGCCGCCCGCCCTCATGAGCCAGATTCCGCTGGTCCTCCTCCCCGTCGCCTTTATTGCCCTCATGGCCGCACTTATTCTGTCGGTCATGCGCCGCAACAAGGCATAAAAATTTGAGCCGCAAGCTCACACACACATCATTCACTTATCAAGTACAGCCTGCCATTCAGAGAGAAAGATAGAGTATGTCTGCTGAAGCAAAACTCCTAGTCGTCGATGACGAGTTCAACATTCTTGAACTGCTCGCCACCTCCCTGCGTTTCGCCGGTTTTGAAGTAGTCACCGCCGGCAACGGCCGCGAAGCCCTCGAAAAGGCACACGCCGAAAACCCCGACCTCATCGTCTTGGACGTCATGATGCCCGGCATGGACGGCTTCGAGGTAACCCGCCGCCTGCGCGAAAACGGCACCACCACCCCCGTGCTCTTCCTGACCGCGAAGGACGCCACCGAGGACAAGGTCACCGGTCTGGGCGCTGGCGGCGACGACTACGTCACCAAGCCCTTCTCCCTCGACGAGGTTATTGCCCGCATCCGCGCCATTCTGCGCCGTAGCCGTAGCGTCCAGGAAGAGGACGACGCCGTACTGCGCGTTGACGCCCTCACCCTGAACGTGGACACCCACGAGGTGTTCCTCGGTGACGAAGAGATTGACCTCTCCCCCACCGAGTTCAACCTGCTGCACTACCTGATGCTCAACGCCAACCGCGTGCTGTCCAAGGCACAGATCCTCGACCATGTGTGGGAGTACGACTTCAACGGCGACTCCTCCATCGTCGAGTCCTACATTTCGTACCTGCGCCGCAAGATTGACAACAACCGCGAAAACCACGAGCCGCTCATCCACACCAAGCGCGGTGTGGGCTACATGATTCGCGGTTCTCGAGGCTAACGTGGCGCTCAAACCCCTCGACCGGATCCCTCAGTCTCTCTCCCTTCGCACCCAGCTAGTGCTCATCACCTCCATGCTCATCGCCCTCTCCATCGCGGTGACGAGCCTGGTGGCAATTTCCGCTCTGCGCGCCCAGATGGTGCACCAGCTGGACGAAGAGATGAAGAACAGCGCCCCCTCGCTCGTGCAGTTGGCGACCGTGCGCCCCTCCGGCAATCAGGAGCAATCCCTGAGCACCTACCGCCTGTACCTGCTCGATAAGGACGGCAACGTACTGTACTCGCTCAAGTCCGAGGACAGTGAACAGTTCAGCGAGCCGGCGCTGCAGGGCTGGACCGAAGAGAAGGTTCGCAAGCAAAACGAGGAGGCGGTCACCGTCAATTCGGTGGGTAGTTCCTCCGATTGGCGTGTGCTCGCCGTACCCATCGAGTCGAATGATTCCTCCGGGCTGACGGAGGCGGCATCCCTGATTATTGCCATGCCGTTGAAGCAGACCAACCAGGTTGTTGCCCTCGTGGGCGTGCTGACCTTCGCGTTTGGTTTGGCGACTCTCGCCTCCGCGATTGCGATGACCTGGGTGATTGTGACCCGCACCTTCGAACCGCTCGCGCGTGTGGAGCAGACCGCCGCCAAGATTGCCGCTGGCGACCTCTCGCAGCGTATTGAGGACTACAACCCCAGCAACGAGATTGGTAACCTCGCGGTCTCGCTGAACACGATGCTCGCCCAAATTGAGGTGCTCTTCAAAGCCCGCGAGAAGAGCGAGGCGAAAATGCGCCGCTTCGTGGGTGACGCTTCGCATGAGCTGCGCACCCCGCTGGTCAGTATTCGAGGCTACTCGGAGCTGTACCGTCAGGGCGCTCTGCCCACCGATGAGGCTGTCGCAACCGCGATGAGCCGCATCGAATCGGAGTCCAAGCGTATGGGCCAGCTCGTGGAAGACCTGCTGACCCTGGCACGTATTGATGAGCGCCGCGAATCCAAGCTGGCGCCCTTCGACCTGTTCAACCTCGCGGTGGACGCTAGTAACGACGCCTACGCTACGGCACCCGATCGTGCGGTGTCCCTGGTGGGTCTGAATGAAGAGGTGGCGCCGACCTCCGCAACCGTGCTCGGCGACGAATCACGCCTGCGTCAGGTCGTGGCGAACCTGCTGACCAACGCCATGCGTTACACCCCCGACGGCTCTCCCCTGGAGATTGCGGTGGGCGTGCGCGAAGAGGTTCCCGGCTTCCCGCTCTCCGTGCTGGAGGTGCGCGACCACGGCCCCGGCATTCACGGCGAGGACCGCGAGCGCGTGTTCGAGCGCTTCTACCGCACCGACACCTCGCGTTCGCGTGAGACCGGCGGTACGGGTCTGGGTCTGTCCATTGTGGCTGCGATTATTGAGCAGCACGAGGGGAGGATCCACATTGAAGAGACCGACGGTGGCGGCGCTACCTTCGTGATTTCTTTGCCGTTCTACCCGCCGCCCGTCTCGGACGATCAGCTGATGAAGTAGCACTGATGCATAAACCCCCGGATTGTGGAACTTGAGTGTTCTACGGTTCGGGGGTTTTGCTGTGCGCGTCATGGCGGCGTCATTTTCAGGCTGGTTTTCGATTTTTTCGAGATGGTGGAGCCAACCTGGCGGTTTTATCCACAGATTTATCAATTCATCATTTTTTAGCTTATTTGATGCATTTTGAAAGATATAGTGATAACAAGCTTCCGGTCAGGAACTCAACCCTTCCCGAGATCCAAACCCCAAGCGCCACCCGGGGCAACCGCCCCACCTCACCTAATCTCAAAGGAGAAAAACCATGGCACAGTTCAATGTCGATTCCGAAGTCATCGCAGCCAAGAGCGCACAGGCACGATCCTACGTCGCATCCATCACCGCAGACGTCAACGGTATGACCGCCTCCCTGCACGACCTGCAGAGCTCCTGGACCGGCTCCGCATCCGCGAACTTCCAGGGCGTACTGGACCAGTGGCATGCAACCCAGCGCCAGGTCGAAGCATCCATCACCCAGATCAACGAGGCACTCACCCGTGCAGGCGTAAACTACGCAGACACCGAGCAGGCTAACGCCTCCATGTTCGTCGGCTAAGGGGTCAGGGCGGCAAGCCCAAAACCCCACCCGCAGGCAGGCGGCAGACCGGGCAGCTAAAAGGTCCCGGTCGCACGGCACACCGCCCGCCAGATTCGCCAGAAGGCGGCGAACATCTATTGAGAAAACCCCGCCGCATCCTCGAAAGTGAGGATGCGGCGGGGTTTTATTGCGCGGAAATTTTGAGAGCTCAGAAGCCCGTGCCCTAAGAGTCTGAACTTTAGGAGGCGGGGGTTTAGGAGGCTGGCGTCTCCTGGCGGAAACGCAGACGCCACAGACCGCGCTCAGCGTCGTAATGCCAGATGCTCGAACGGCTCACGCGGCCACGCGCGGTGGCAACCGCCGCCATGACCAGCACGCTGGAGGAATCCAGCACCTGCACGCCCTGCTTGAGCGGGGCACCCTGCTGGGTGAAGGCGCGTTCGCGGTACTGCAGTACCGAGGAGCGCGACACTGACTTGCCGGTGGCGGTCACCCACACCAGACGCTCGTGCAGCATGGATTCCAGCTGCACCGCCTCCATGACGGAGCCGCGGCTTTCGAGCAGTTGTTCTGCGGCGGCGGCTTCTTCGGGGTTCAGGGAAGGTGCGGCAGGCGCGGGTGCCACCTGTGCAGGTTCAGCGGGCTGGGTAGGCGCAGCAGTCTGAACAGGTGCAACAGGCTGAGCGGGCGCTTCCTCCACGGGTGCTACAGCGGGTTCTGCCACCTGCTCTTCTGCGTGTTCTTCCGTCTCGCCCAGCAGTTCCGCCGGGTCAACATCGTTCGGATCCATGCCGGCGAACTCTTCCAGACCGGTCAGGTCATCCTCTTCTTCCGCCTGCGCGGCACTGGATGCCTGCTGAACGGCAGTTTCCTGCTGGCGTGCCAGCGCCTTTGCGTCACGCTCAGCGGCGCGTTCTGCCGCGAGCGCCAGCTGCTCCTTGCGGGTGCGGACCGCCTCCGGGTCGGGGGCGTTCACCGCGGAGGCGGGGCGCAGCAGACCGGACAGGCGCAGGCTCTCAACGCCGCGCTGGGCGTTTTCAATCTCGGCGGCGGTGAATTCCTGCACGGGCAGGTGGGCGTCCGCGGAAGACTCGGAGAGTGCCGGTTCAGCCGCGGGAGCGTTCACAATAGACTCTTCAACAGCCGGAGCCTCAACAGGTTCAGCAGCAGGCACAGCAGGGGCGCCAAAACCGGGGCCGTGCGCGGGTTCGCGACCCTCCTGGTAGGCGCGCGCAGCACCATTCGCCAGAGAATCAGCCTTCTCGTTGAGCTCGTGGCCCGCGTGGCCCTTCACCCAAATAAACTCGTAGTCGCGGCCCGCCAAGGCGGCATCTAGCGCCTCCAGAAGGTCGCGGTTGAGCACGGGCTTGCCGTCGGACTTCTTCCAGCCCTTCTTCTTCCAGCCGGGCATCCACTTGGTCAGCGAGTTAATGACGTACTGGCTATCGCAGTACACGCGCAGCTTCGCCTCCGGGCGGGATGCGGTCGCCTCGAACAGGTCCAGAACAGCCTTGAGCTCACCCATGTTGTTGGTGCCGTGCGCCCAACCGCCGCTCGCCCAGTGGTCGTCGTCGATATACCATGCCCAGCCCGCCGGTCCGGGGTTACCCAGCGCCGAGCCGTCTGCGGCGGCGATAATCTCTTGCGTGCTGTTCACGGTACCTTCTTTCTGCGCCGCCCCTCTAGCGGGCGGCAGTCCGTAATGATGTCTGTGATGACTTTACCGCACCGGCGGCGAGGGTGCGTAGCGCGCAGTCACGCCTGTGGACAACCTCAAGCAGCCTCGCAACGCCAATTGCCCTAATGCCGGGCGGGTACACTAAACCTATGAGCTATTCTGCCCCCGAAACACCCAGCGCACAGCGCCCGGAGCGCCCTACCGCCCGCCCGAGCGAGCGCGTGCAGATTTTCGCTCTTCCCACCCGCACCATGTACGGTTCCCTGCGTTTTAGCTGGTTGAGCTACCTGGGTCTTGCCGAGCAGCAGCATGCGGCGCAGTTGCCGACCTCCACGGCGGCGGTCAGCTACCTGAGCACTCAGGCGCTTATGCGTGCCATGGCGGCGGCTCGTCTGGATGTGCCCTCAAGTGCTGCTTCCGAGATTGAGGTGGATCGCTCCTGCGCCCTGTGCACCAGCGGCAAGAAGCACGGCAAGCCGCGTATTGCGGGCGTGAATTTCAATATGTCGCAGGTGAACCCGCTGGTCGTGGGCGCTTTTAGCCGCAACCCCTCGGCGGTGCTCGGCGTGGATGTTGAGACTCTGGATGCGCGCCTGTTCTCCGGTTTTGCGCGCCTGGCGCTCTCCAATGAAGAACGTACGTTCTATGAGCGGGTGGCGCAGGAGCGCCCCGCCTCCGCCCTACGCCTGCTGTCGCTGGCACTGTGGACCGCTAAGGAGGCGGTGCTCAAGGCAACCGGCCACGGCCTGAGCGTGGTACCCTCCCTGGTTCGGGTGCAGCTCACCAATGACCTGCTGGATGCGCTCGAACTTGCCATGAACGAGGAGGTCCCGGGTGACCTGCTGGACGGCAGCACCCCCGACCCGACCGCTCTGCGTGTACTGACTCAGGACAGCTTGACGACCCGCGCGGCCTTTAACGCACCCGCGGCTCAGGGCGGTGAGGCTATTGAGCGTAGCTTTAGCTTGCAGTGGGTGCCCGTAGCGCTACCCGATACTGAGAACCCCGAGCACGCGCAGAAGATGCTCATCGCCCTGGCTGTGGAGAACCCGACCGAGGGTGAGCCCGCGCAGGTTGAGGCTCAGCTTCTGCCCGTGGCTACTCCCCTGGAGCTCAAGCGCCTGCTCACCGATTAGCCACGCTCAATCCCCTACCAACTCATACAACGACTGAACGCGCCCGCCATGCCAGCGAGCGCGTTCCGTCGTTGTATTCAGTCGTTTTATTCAGTCGTTGTATTCTGCCTCGTCAAGGCGTTCGTGGCAGAACCTAAGGGGTATCTTCGCCCAGGGTATCCACGCCCAGGGCGCGGCCGAAGCTACCGAGCTTCGTACCGGTCTCCGTGTGCTCCAGCTCCGGGTCGGACTCAGCCACAATACCCGCACCCGCGTACAGCACCGCCTCGTCCGGGCTGACCTGGGCGCAACGCAACACCAGCGCCCACTCGCCGTTACCCTCGGCGTCCATGTAGCCGACCAGGCCGCCAAAGTAGCGGCGCTCGAAAGACTCCAGCTGGCGAATCAGTTCCAGCGCCTTCTCAGTGGGGGCACCGCAAATCGCGGGGGTCGGGTGGATCGCGCGGGCACCGTCCAGGCAAGTCAGTCCCTCCTTCAACACGCCGTCGATGGGGGTCGCCAGGTGCCACAGCTGCGGGGTCTGCAGCAGCGAGGGCACCTGCGGCACGTTCAGCTCCTCGGCGATGGGTGCCAGGCGCTCGGCAATATCGTTGATGACGTAGGCGTGCTCGTGGCGGTCCTTCGGCGAGGCGAACAGGCGGTCACGAATCGCCTCGTCCTCGGCGCTACCGGGCTCGGCAATGCGCGGGGCGCTACCGGCAAGCGGGTGGGTCTTGAAGGCGCGGCCCTCGGTGCGGAACACCAGCTCCGGGGAGGCACCCATCAGGTAGCTTCCGCTCATGCCGCGCTCACCCTCGGGCAGGCGCATCGCAAAGTTGAACGCGGAACGCTGCTGGGCACGCAGGTTGTTGTACAGCGCCTCCAGGTCCAGGGCGCCGGGTGCGTAGCGGGCGGTGAGCACACGCGAAAGCACGATCTTGCTCAGCTCACCCGCCTTCATGCGCTCCACGGCGGTCGCAACAGCGGCACGGAACCGGTCGTTCTGCCGGCCGGTGACCGATACCGGCTCGGCAAGCGCCACAGTCTGCTCGGGGACCGGCACCTGCTGCTCCTCCAGACGTTCAGGCACGAAGAGGTAGGCGGGCATATCGGGGTCAAAAGGAATCAGACCCACGACGGCGCTACCGGCACGTTTCGCCTCGTCCAGGGCATTATCGAAGGTGACAGGGGTCATCGCACCGGATGCACGCAGAACGCGGGTGCCGGTGGCAAAGATAAAGTCGGGAAGGTTCGTCATTGTACTTCTATCAGTGGTGTGTGGGTTCGCGCCGGGCATCTAAACGCCGGACGCGGGGTGCCGTTAGAGGGTCGCGCCGCCGTCAGCGACAATCTCCTGCATGGTGATGTGGCGGGCCGCCTCCGAGATGAGGAAGGCGTTGACCGCCGCAATATCTGCCGGGTCGGCAATACGGCGCAGCGGAATGCCCAGGCGGAACGTTTGCGGGTTACCTGCAACCGGCAGGGCGGAGCGGTCCTCACCCTCCCAGGCGTCAGTCACCATGGGGGTTCGGGTGGTGCCGGGGCAGACCGAGTTCACGCGAATACCGTGCGCGGCAAGCTGCAGACCGAAGCTGGAACTCACACGCGCCGCCGACGCCTTCGATGCACCGTAGGCGCCAAACTCCGCGCGGGGCACACGTGCCGCGTTGGAGGCGACCGTCACCAGGGAGCGGCTGTTGGTCGGGTCGGTTTCCTGCTGGTCAATCATGATGCGCGCGAATTCGCGCAGGCATAGGAACACGCCGTCGGAGTTGACCGCGTGCAGGCGCTTCCAGGTGGCGAAGCTGGTTTCCAGCAGCGGTTGGCTGTGGGCGATACCCGCGGCGAGCACCGCGCCGGTGATGGGTTCATCGAGTGCCGCCACGGCGTTGGCGAGGGCGGTGACGGATTCTTCGCTGGTCACATCCACGGAACGGTAGCGGAAGATGGCGTCCCCGTAGGTGCCGAAGGAGGCAATGGGCTGCTCCGCAAGGTCAGCCGCAAATACCGAATAACCGTTCTTAATCAGCTGGTGGACGGTAGCCTCACCAATACCGCCGTTCGCACCGGTCACAATGACCCAGCTCATGCGCGCGCCTCCTCAACAGACTCAGCCTTCTCAGCGGCCTGCAGGTCTGCGAGCACATCGGCGGTGTTCAGCACGCGGGCGCAACGACCCGAAGCGTACTCGCACGCCATGCGGTGCTCCTCCTCCGAGAAGTCTGCGAGCGCGTCGGCAACCATGAACGGCTGAATGTCACGCATGAACGCCTCCAGGGCGGTGGTCAGGCAGCCAATGTGCGCGTACACGCCGCCGATAATGAGCTGGTCGCGACCGGACTCCTTGAGCAGGTCCTCGAAGGGGCTGCGCACGAACGCAGAGTAGCGCCACTTGGTCAGCACGGTGTCGCGGTCGGTGGGTGCCAGTTCGTCGAGCACGCGGGCGGACTCATCGTTCTGCAGGCCGTCGCCCCAGAAGTCGATGAGCAGGCGGCGATCTTCGGGGTTCTGGCGCGGCGGCTGCGCGGTGTAGTAGACCGGGATTCCGGCGGCGTGGGCGGCGTCAATGAGGCGGCGCAGGTTCCGAATGGCGATGTTAATCTGTGCGTCCGGGTTATCGTTACCCTCACCCAGGTTGGCGCCTTCGAAAGCCTGGACGAAGTGTACCTGCATGTCGTGCACGAGCAGTACAGCGCGGGAGGGGTCCACAGGCCAGCTCACGCGATTGCTGTGTTCACGGTCGACGTAGGTGTAGGGCTTAATTTTGGGCAGTGCCATGATTCTCCCGGTTCGTGCCTAGATTTTCGGTTGTATGCGTGGCGCAGGTGGCGCACCGCGGTGGGCGTAGCGGTGAGTGGGGCTCTCCTCCGAGCCCCTCGCATCGACCACTCGGTCAGTGAGCTTGCGCTTATCTCATAACCATCTTAGGGCATGCTTAGCTAAAGGGTATATCTGCGCCTTAACAAAAATGCTTCCCCACCCGCACCCCCGTTGACAGCACAACGGGTGGAACGGGCAGGGAAGCACTCGGACAAGCAGAAACGCTACACGCACCGCGGATTCGGGCGCATTTCTAGTTCAACTAGTTCACGGGCACCGCGACGGCAAGAACCTCATTCAGACCCTCAGTAATCGAGGGGTGAGTGTAGATTTCATCGCGCAGCTGCGAAGCGGTAATGCCGTGGCGCATCGCCAGCGCCACTAGGTTAATAACCTCCATGGACTCGATTACCAGCAGCTGGGCACCCAGAATCTGGTCGGTCTGCGCATCAATCACGAACTTCATGATGCCGCGCGGGTTCTCCTGGGTCTTCGCGCGCGGCATCGCGGCAACCGCGGCAACCGGCTTCGAAGCGACCTTCACCTTGTGGCCAGCCTCAATTGCCTCACGCTCGGTCATACCAACCGAAGACAGCGGCGGGTTCATGTAAATAGTCGAAGCCACAGCCTTACGGTCCTTGGTGGAGCGGGAACCATCACCGACCAGCTGGGAAAGCACCACGCGGTAGTCATCCATCGAGATGTAGGTGAACTGCGGGCCACCGTTCACGTCACCGAGCGCGAAAATGTTCGGCACGGTGCTGCGCAGGTGCTCATCCACGACAATTGCGCCGCGGTCGTTGGTTTCGATGCTGGTGTTCTCCAGGCCCAGGCCCTCGGTGGCGGGCTTGCGGCCGGTCGCGACCATCACGTAGTCCGCCTCCAGCTCCTGAGCGGCGCCCTCGGAGTCGAGGTAGGTCACGGTCACGGAATCGGCGCCGTCCTTGAAGGACTGCACGCGCACGCCGGTATGAGCGGTAATGTCCTGGTCGGCGATGATCTCGCGGGCAACCTGGGCAACATCCTCATCGTAGCGACCGAAGAGGGCGGGCGCGCCGTCCAGAATGGTCACCTCGGTACCGTAGGAAGAGAAAATACCGGCGAACTCAACACCGATGGGGCCGCCACCGATAATACCCAGGCGCTTGGGGCGCGGGGTGAGCTTCTGTAGCTCGGTGGAGGTAAGCACACGCTCGGACTCGCGGACGCCCTCAATCGGCGGGATGACCGACACGGCGCCGGTGTTGACGATGAAGTAGTCGGCGGTAACGCGCAGGGTGTCCTCGCCCGCGGTGACCTCAACCTCGGTGTCGGAGATGAAGCGTGCGTGACCGTCAATGAGCTTAGCGGTCTCGTTGGACAGCAGGATCTCGCGGTTCTTGGCGCGCATCATGCCGGTCAGCTTGTCACGGAACACCACGGCGGACTCGTAGGCAGCGTTTGCTTCTTCAAGGCTGCGCTCGCCGCTGGCGCGGAACTCGTCGGCGCGGTGCACCAGCGCCTTAGTGGGCACGCAACCAATGTTGATGCAGGTGCCGCCGTACATGCCGGTGGACTGTTCGATGAGGGCAACGTTCTTGCCGGTCTTCGCGTATGCGCCGGCGAGGGTCTTGCCGCCCTTACCGAAACCGATGACAACCATGTCAAAGTGCAGCTGAGCGGGGGTGGTCATAGTGTTCTCCTGTGGAATTTAGATGATGATGTCTTCGCAGGGTTCAACGGGAAGAAATGAGTATTATTCCCGAGCGCCACATTTTTCTTTCAAACCGGCTCTTTCAAGGCAGCGAACACGCGGGCGTAGACTGAAACTACCCGGCTCCCTGCGAGGAGCCAGCATCTTCAGGAGGATTCCATGAAAACCCACGACATTCTGCGTGACGCCGCCAGCCGCCCCGGCATCGAAGCCGCCGTGGCCGTCAAGGGGCTGTCAGCGGAGGCTTTGAACGCGCATCCGGGCGGGCACCCGAACTCTATCGCCTGGTTGCTCTGGCACGCCGGGCGGCAGATGGACATGCAGCTTTCCGCTCTGAACGGTCAGCCGCAGGTCTGGGAGACTCAGGGCTTCAGGGAGCGTTTCAATCTGGGCGAGCTCGGCGACACCATGGGCTACGGCCATACCGCCGAGCAGGCACGCTCCATCGTGGTGGAGGATTCCGCGCTTCTGGTGGAGTACCTTGTGGCAACCGGCGAGGCGCTCGCGGACTACGCGGAGACGCTGAGCGATTCGGACCTGGACGAGGTGATTGACCGTTCGTGGACTCCGCCGGTGACTCGCGGCGTGCGTCTGGTCAGCATGATTGACGACGCGGCGCAGCACGTGGGTCAGGCGGCGTACGCGGCGGGTATCCTCGCCGCGCAGGGCTAGAAGCGGAGAGCTCAACCGCGCCCCAACACTAGACATGAAAGAGCGGTGGCGCCTCGGCTGATTATTTCCGAGGCGCCACCGCTCATACGTATAGAAGCCGCTACTGCCTCTGCAGCAGCACCATGACCTCATAGTGGTCCGTATGCGGGAACATGTCCAACACGCGGCCCTGCACCGGCGCATACGAGGGCATACGCTCCAGGTCCTTCGCCAGAGTCACCGCGTTACAGCTCGAATACACCACGCGGTCAATACCCGAACCCTCAATCCACGCGCACAGGCTCTCACCAATACCGCGACGTGGCGGATTCACCACCAGCATCTGCGGCACCGCACCCGAAGACACCGCGAACTCCGGCGCATCCTGCGCCGAAAAGTTCACGCCCTTCAAACCGTACTCAGCGACCGTACGCTGTGCCGAGGCGACCGCCTCCGCACTAATCTCAATGCCCGTCACTGAGCCGCCGTCCATCACCGAAGCGGCGTGCAGGGCAAAACCGCCCACGCCACAGTACAGGTCCCACAGCGAGCGCGGAGCCACCTCACGCACCCACTCGCGGCCCTGCGCATACATTGCCTCAGCGACCTTCGTGTTCGTCTGGAAGAAGCTCTGCGGGCGCAGATGCAGGGTCAGATCATTCACCTGCATCGGCAGGGTCTGACGCTCCGAAAGAATAATCTCCTCATCACCCTCAACGCGCGCCACCGGCTCACGCAGCAGGTTCACCGACAGCACCGCCAGGTTCGGCAGCCGCTCATTCAGCCAGTCCATTTGGCGGCGAATCGGCACCAGAAGCTTCTTCGAACGCAACACGAAACGCACCATCAGCTCGCCCGCCGCCGAAGCAGTCACCAGAATATTCTTCAGCTCGCCGCGACGATTCGGAATGTCATAGGGCGTCAAATCTGCGCGCTGAATCAGCTCACGCAGCACCGGAATAGCCGCCTGAATCGGCTCCATATAGAGCGGGCATTCGCCAAGATCAGTGGACGCGCCCGTACGGTAATCCACGATGCCGAGGGTCGGGTTCTTCGCCGAACCACCCACCACGAGCTTCGCCTTGTTGCGGAAGCCCCCCTCCGCACTGGTCACCGGATCCAGCCACTGCAGCTGCGGGTACGCGGCAAGCAGGGCGCGGGCGTGCTCCTGCTTCGCCTGCACCTGCGCGGTGTAGGCGGTCTCAATGCTGGGGCAGGAGGAGCAGAGGTCTTCACGAAAATAGGCACATTCCATAGGGGCACCATTTTACCGCCTCCACGAGTCGGCACGCCGCCGGCCTGTCACACACGAGCGCTTAGGAGCGCGAAGGACCCGATGGCCGAGTCCCGGGGGTCCCGGGGCGACGATTTACTTTCAGCACCGACCGATACGACCCCACCGAAAGCACGGAGAGCCCTGAAAAAACCGACAGCACGCCAAGAAAGCCCAGGCACGAGGCAACGGCTCCGGCAGAAAAGACAGAGCCAATGGATCCAACCGAGCATACCGAGCCAATCGAAAACACCGAGTTCACGGAGCCAATACTGCAGAACGAGTTCACCGACCCGATGCTCAGAATCGAGCCCCGCGAGCCGATGCTCTTCACGCTCCGGTTGGTGCAGTCCGGGGCCTGCGAGAGATGAGAGGAAGACGTGGTGTTAGAGCTCATGTTCTCAGCATATCGCTTGCCCCCTCCTCGCCTCGCAAACGCCTATCTGAGATACCGCTAAATTGGAACAGAAAAAGCGGGGGCGGCCACCCAACGTGGGTAGCCGCCCCCGCCTCATACGGATGCGTGGACCTGCGCCGGTTTGAGTACCAGCGTTAGGTCACCACCGTGTCACGCTTTGCGCGCCACGGATTCCATAACTTTTTGCCCCATCAGGGACAAAAAGTTATTACATCATTCCGCCCATTGCGTCTGCACCGGGAGCAGCCGCGCCAGCGGGCTCCGGCTTGTTCGCAACAACAGCCTCAGTGGTCAGGAACAGACCGGCAATCGACGCAGCGTTCTGCAGAGCCGAACGGGTCACCTTCACCGGGTCAGCAATACCGGCAGCCATCAGGTCCTCGTACTCGCCGGTCGCAGCGTTCAGGCCGGTACCAGCAGGCAGGGAACGGACGCGGTCAACCACAACGCCCGGCTCCAGGCCAGCGTTAGAAGCAATCTGCTTCAGCGGTGCGTCAATAGCCACGCGCACAATGTTCGCGCCGGTAGCCTCGTCACCGGTCAGCTCCAGCTTGTCGAAGACCTTCACGCCGGCCTGAATCAGGGCAACGCCACCACCGGGGACGATACCCTCCTCAACAGCAGCCTTAGCGTTACGCACAGCATCCTCAATGCGGTGCTTGCGTTCCTTCAGCTCAACTTCGGTTGCAGCACCAGCCTTCAGCACAGCCACACCACCGGCGAGCTTAGCCAGGCGCTCCTGCAGCTTCTCACGGTCGTAGTCGGAGTCAGAGTTAGCGATCTCTGCGCGAATCTGAGCCACGCGGCCCTCGATAGCTGCTGCATCGCCTGCACCCTCGATGATGGTGGTCTCGTCCTTGGTCACAACGACCTTGCGAGCAGAACCGAGCATGTCCAGGGTTGCTGCGTCCAGGGACAGGCCAACCTCTTCGGTAATGACCTGGCCACCGGTCAGGATAGCGATATCAGCCATCTGAGCCTTACGGCGGTCACCGAAGCCCGGAGCCTTCACAGCCACAGACTTGATGGAGCCGCGCATCTTGTTCAGCACCAGCAGAGCCAGAGCCTCACCCTCAACGTCCTCAGCAACGATCAGCAGCGGCTTGCCGGACTGCATGACCTTCTCCAGGACGGGGACGAGGTCCTTAACGTTCGAAATCTTCTGGTTCACAACCAGGATGTAGGGGTCCTCCAGGACTGCTTCCTGACGCTCCGGGTCAGTCACGAAGTAACCGGACAGGAAGCCCTTGTCGAAGCGCATACCCTCGGTCAGCTCCAGGTGCAGACCGAAAGTGTTGGAGTCCTCAACGGTGATGACGCCTTCCTTGCCGACCTTCTCCATTGCCTCAGCAATGAGCTTGCCGATTTCAGCGTCGCCAGCGGAAATCGAAGCGGTTGCAGCGATCTCTTCCTCGGTCTCAACTTCCTTCGCGGAGGAGAGCAGAGCCTCGGTCACAGCCTCAACAGCCTTCTCAATGCCACGCTTGAGGCTCAGCGGGTCAGCGCCAGCAGCCACGTTGCGCAGGCCCTCGCGGACCAGTGCCTGAGCCAGAACGGTAGCGGTAGTGGTACCGTCACCAGCAATGTCGTCAGTCTTCTTGGCAACTTCCTTGACGAGCTCCGCACCAATCTTCTCGTACGGATCCTCCAGCTCGATTTCCTTCGCGATCGAGACACCGTCGTTGGTGATGGTGGGGGCGCCCCACGCCTTCTCCAGCACAACGTTGCGGCCGCGGGGGCCGAGGGTCACCTTCACTGCATCGGCGAGGGTGTTCAGACCGCGCTCCAGGCCGCGGCGTGCCTCTTCGTCAAAAGCAATGAGCTTTGCCATAAGTGTCCTCCTGAACGATAGGATATTCTCCTGCATCCCGCTGGGATGCAGTACGTCTAAAATCGGGTCGCTACCCCTCCCCCGCGCACCCGTGACGACAACCGTGACAGGGGTGTGGGCAGAGTAGGGCGCAGAACGCCCGAATGCTACATCAATTGTGGCACCCGCACCGGCGTGGAGCAAACGTTTAAGCCCAAGGTTGAAGGGTTAATCGCCCAGTGCTTAATCTGCGGTCAGCAACCCCGCCAAAATGGGCGTTAAAAGCATCAACCCCACCCGGTGCACGATTGGAATTGCACGGGTGGGGTTGAAAGAAAACTTGTAATTACAGAAGCGACGCGGACTGGGTTTTAGCCGGTGTAATCCGACGCCAGAACCACAATCACCTCGTGGTTGCCCATCTCAACGTTGGCGGTCGCCTGGCGTACCTGCGAAATATCCAGCTTCGAGGCGATGCTCTGCGCCTGCGACTGGTAGCCCTCAGCGTAGTAGACCACGCTGGTTGCAGGTGCCGCCCCGGTGTAGTTCGCGGTCTCGCTGATGGTGTAGCCAGTCAGCAGAGCCGCCGCGCTGGAGGCACTACCCGCCGGAGCAGACGCATTGTAGACCGCCACCGAAATAGACTCAGCCAGGCCAGTCTTCGTGGGGCTCGCCAAAGCGGAGGCGGTAGCCGGCGCAGAAGACGCCGACGCGCTTGCGGGAGCAGAGCTGCTCTTCGCGGTGGACGCCGAGTACTGCGGGGAGGCGGTGCGCGGCGCGTACACGTACATTGCACCGCCAATCAGCAGGCCAACCACACCGGCGGCGACCAGGGGGATAGCACCCTTGGGGCTCTTTGCCGGGTCGACGTTGACCGCGCGGTAGGTTCCGCGGCGGGCGGTGTTCTCGTCTACCTCGTCAAATTCATCGCGGGGGTAGCTCATTTATCCTCATTTCACGGGTCTCTGTTTACCGGCTGGTACCGCGCCGTCCTGCATGGTGCGCGGGCGCGGCAGATGAAGGTGCGGTCTTGGTGTTCTAGTACCTAGAGTACCGTCTCAATTAGCGGGAACCAACGCGAACGCCCCGCAACCGGCTGTGAAAGAGACGGACGCCGCACAGTGTTCAATCTCTACCTGAACCTGCGATGTGCGGTGCGATAGGAAAGCAACAGGGAGGCTCCAGGGCGGCGTTCAGCACGCCCCTCACTCTTGCGCTAGTCAGCGTCTCGGCGGGCACGCAGGACGTCGATAATCTGCGGTGCTGCGGCGCGCACCCGCTCGTCGTCCAGCATCACATTCAGGCGCTGATAGTAGGCAATCGGGGTGAACCCTGCGGCAATAATTGCCTTCTCCTTGGAGCCCTGGTGTTTGAAGCGGCGGCGTTCCACCTCAAGGATGCGCCGCTCGACCGGGGTCAGACCGCCGGGCTGCTGCTCCGCTTCCGGCTGGGTCTCTGTCTGAGCCTTCGCCTGGGTCTCAGCGCTTTCAGCGCGTTCTTGTTCTAGCACGTTGCCTCCTGTCTATGGTTTACCTGCCGCGGCTGGCGTCTCCTAGCGTGCGTATTCGTCATCCCCTAGTCTAGAAGAGAAGTAACCGTAGCGCGCCCGGCACCGTGACCGCCGGAGCCGCATCAGCCCCCAGGAAATTCCCCGAGGAGATTCATGAACCAGCCCCTCAGCAGCATTATGAGCGAGGATTGGGCGGCAGCCCTCGCCCCGGTCGAAGAGCAGATTCACGCCATGGGCGCTTTCCTGCGTGAGGAGCACGCGGCGGGTTACCGCACGTTCCCGCCTGCCGCCGATATTTTTAATGCGTTCCGCCGCCCGATGAGCCAGGTGAAGGTCCTCATTATTGGTCAGGACCCCTACCCCACCCCCGGTAATGCGATGGGCCTGTCGTTCTCGGTGCACCGCGGTATGCCACTGCCTCGTTCGCTGAACAATATTTACAAGGAACTTGAGGACGACCTGGGTATCGCTCCGGCTAATCACGGCGACCTGTCCTGCTGGGCAGATGAGGGCGTCATGCTGCTCAACAGAGTTCTGACCGTGCGCGAGTCGGATGCCGGCTCGCATCGCGGCAAGGGCTGGGAGGAAATCACCGAGTGCGCTATCCGTGCCCTGGTTGCGCGCAATCAGCCGCTGGTTGGCCTGCTGTGGGGTGCGGATGCACGCAAGTGCGCACCCATGCTGCAACCGTACCCGAGCGTGGAGTCGGCGCATCCTTCGCCGCTGTCTGCGCATCGTGGTTTCTTTGGTTCGCGCCCGTTCTCGACCGTGAATTCTCTGCTGGTGCAGCAGGGTGCTGAACCGGTGGACTGGACGGTGCGCTAGGCACAGTACGAGAGCCTACGCAAGACCCAGCACAAGGGCATAGCGAAGGGGCGGTAGCTTGCGAGGTCAACTCGCAAGCTACCGCCCCTTTCATGCGCCCATTATATGCAATATTGGCTATATACCCTTGAAAATAAGGCTAAGAATCTGCAGTCTCTACCGGCTCCACATTCCGCGGAGTCGTAAAATGCTGCAGCGCATACTGCATCGTGTAATTACCCAACGCAACACCCGACGCCATCGCCACCACAATCGAAACCGCCGTAATCATATTCTGCATACCCAGAATCACGTCCGTCTCAACCGTCAGCAGATACATGCCGCGGAAGAACGACAGACCCGGCAGCAAGAACGTAATCGCAGGAATCGAGAAAATCGCCTGAGGCACATGCAGACGGTACGCAAAATACGTGCTCAACGCACCAATCACAACCGCCGCACACGCCGTCGGGCCGCGACCGGTACTCGGGCCAGCAAGCAGCTCATAGCTGTAATACGCAGCCAGGCCACAGCCCGTAATCAGCATCAGCCAGCCGACCTTCACCAGCTTCGTTTGCAAGGTAATCGCAAAGGTCGCAATCGCCACCAAGAAGAAGAACGACGCCACCAACGGGGTCGTCGGCTCAAAACGCAGCTGCTCAATATCCAGGGTCGGGCCGTTGAAAATATTAATCGCGCTCACCGCGGTCGCAATACCAACCACCAGGCCCAAGAAGCTCATACCCGTAGACACAAAACGACCCGCAGCCGTCACCGGGAAGCCATTAATCGCATCCTGCACAGCACCCACCAGACGCGGAGTCGGCAAGAACATAATCATGCCCGCCGCCACCACCAGAGGCGCAGAAATCGGCTCACCCTGGCGCTGAAGCACCGAAAGAATCGACCCTTCACCGCCCAGCCAAATCGCCAAGAAGGTCATCAGACCCGCACTAGCCGCCATGCGGAAGAACGCCGGAATACCAATCGAACTCAACCACTGAATCAGCAGGTACACGGGAATAAAGATAATCGCCGCGCTCAACGCCGTCGCAAAGCTCGCGCCCAGCGCCGCCGTCAGGGTTCCAGCACACGCCAGGTTCGCCAGCCACACCACCAGAGGCGGGAACGGCTTGGGGCGGTGCGTAATCTGGTTCAGCTTCACATCGGCCATTTCCAGGGTCATGCCGCCACGCGTGATCTTATAAATCAGGCCGTAGACCTCAGAGAGCGCCTCATAGTTTTCAGTGGAGGAACGCACCACACGCACCAGGGTGTGCGTGAAGCGCTCGTCAGCGTTCGTATTGCCTTTAGCAATGCGGGACTCCATGTAAATATCGGGGTCCGAGGTGTAGTTGATGGTCACCGACTGGTTCGTAATATCGACTTCCACCGAGTCCAGCCCGTACGCCGAAGAGACCGCAATAATCGCCGAGTCCACGTCCATAGCGTCCGCTCCGTAGTGGAACATCGCCTCCGCCAGACGCAGGGTGAAGTTCAGCGTATCGCGAGCGTACTCCTTCTCGCGGCGGAACGCCTCACGACGCTCATGCTCCTCAGTACGAATCATCGGCACAAACTGGCGCTGAGCAATACGCTGGGCACCGCGCGGGGCGGCGGGTGCCGCCTCCTCAGTGCGCACAAAAGAGCGGAGGCGACGCGAACCCCAGCGGCCGCCGCTACCGCGTCCAAATAGGCCGCGAGAGCCTCCATTGACCAGCGGAACGGTAGTCGTGGGCATCGAGACGGGCCCGGTCTTCGGCACGGCGGTAGGCTCCGCACCGTAGCGTCGGGCTGCGTGGGAGTTGGGCACCTGCGGGATCATGCCGGTCATGGGCACCGGCTGGGAGGGGCGAGTCAGCGCCGCCTCAGTTACCAGGTTGCTGGATGTGACGGGGTTAGAGTCCTCACGGTACGCATCCAGGTCGTCATCAGGCACGAGGGAGGGGTCAATGACGGTGCGCGCACCGTGGCCGTTAGGGATCGGCTCGGGATCGCTGGCGGGCTCTACCTCCTGCGAGGTGATGCCCATATCCGCTGCGGCTTCCTGCAGTACCTCGCTGACAGCTTCAGCAGCGACGGTACCCTCCGAGCTCTTCGTGGAGGCGGTCTGCTGAGCCAGCACGCGGCGCAATTTCTCGTCGGTGACCTGATCTAGCGAAACCAGGGGAAAACCGCGTTTACCGGCAATGTAGCCCGCGGTGGTGTTCTGCTCGCTTCCTTCCGTTGCGGCAGTATTTGCCTCGCCTGCATGCGAAGCTTCCCGCGGTTTGGATTCCGCGGGGGTGTTCCTCGATTCTGCCAATGTCCCTCCCAGATAGACAGTGCCTTTTTAGTCTAACAAGGGCACGATTCTGCGGTAGCACTGGGACGCAGAAATATCACTTTTCTGACCGGTGGTTTTGCACGCAAAAAGCGCACTGCGTAACCAACACCAAATATCTTCATCGATATGTAGAGAAATCCGGGGCGCTACTGTACAGAAGATATTTGGGGATATATTTTTGGAGCTATTTCCGAGGGAAAATAAAGGTTATATATACATTAAGATTTAGCAGAGAAATATTCCCCATGCCCCACTTACAACTCAATAAAAAATGAATTATTCATAATAAAAAAATATCCCGCCACCGAAGTGACGGGATATTCACGCTTTAAGGCTGTAGCCTTCACAGCATCTGAAGCGCACCGCTCGGGGCCACCTCAGAGGCGAAAGTCAATTACTCAGCGTCGTGGTCGGTCTCGAGGATCTTAACCAGCGAGTCCAGAGCCTCTTCAGCACCTTCGCCCTCAGCGCGCAGGACAACAACGTCGCCGTGCTTTGCACCCAGGGACATCAGGGACAGAATCGATGCAGCGTCCATAGCCTCATCTGCGGGCTCGCCCTTAGCTGCGATGGTGACCTCGACGGGGAGGTCGCCAGCTGCCTCAGCGAAGATAGCTGCCGGACGTGCGTGCAGGCCAACACGGCTTGCAATAGTGGCTTCGCGCTCTGCCATTATGTTTCTCCTTTGATCAAGGAACCGAAAATATATCAGTACCTATTCTAAATGAACGGGGCGCTTCAGGACCCGCCCTTACTCTATAAATTGTACCGTTCAGCCATACGCTAACAAGTACAAAAATGCCGGATGCAGAAATAAAACTCTGCACCCGACATTTTTATGGACCCGGGCACCGCCTAGCACACCCCGCCAAGGGGCGGCAGGCAGAACCCGGAATCGTTTTAAGGCTTAGAGGCCCAGCTCGTCCAGAATCGGCAGAGCCTTGCGTGCGCTCTCCTTCGCCTCAGCAGAAGAAATCTGCTGCAGAGCGATAGCTGCAATCTGCTGTGCCTTCTCCTTGGTCACGGACTTCAGAACCGCAGCCACAGCGGGAATAGCGCCAGCGTTCATGGACAGGGTGTCAACGCCCAGACCAATCAGAACAACAGCCAGAGCCGGGTCAGCAGCAGCCTCACCACAGACGCTCACGTACTTCTTCTTACCCGCGGTGACCGATGCGCGCTGAGCACCCTCAACGGTCATCTTGATCATCTTCAGCACTGCGGGCTGCCAGGGGTTGTTCAGGTGCGCCAGGTCGCCCAGCAGACGGTCAGCCGCCATGGTGTACTGGGTCAGGTCGTTGGTGCCGATGGACACGAAGTCAACCTCACCCAGGATAGCCTCAGCGTTCATCACAGCTGCGGGGGTCTCAACCATCACACCGTGAACGGGCAGGCCAATCTCCTTGAGCATGTTCGCGAAGTTGCGAGCCTCGGAGGTGGTCGAAATCATCGGAGCCATAACCCAGATGTCCGCGTCGGAATCCTCAGACGCAAGCTTAATAGCCTCCAGCTGGCGGGTCAGAACGCCCGGAACGGTCCAGTCAGTACGGAAACCGCGAACACCCAGTGCGGGGTTCTCTTCGGGGTTCACGTTCAGGAACGGCAGGGGCTTGTCAGCGCCAGCGTCCAGGGTACGAACTACGATGTGCTTGCCGGGGAATGCGTCAAACACGGACTTGTAGGTCTTAGCCTGAGTCTCAATGGAAGGCTCAGCGTCGTGGCCCAGGAAGCCGAACTCGGTGCGAAGCAGGCCAACACCCTCAGCCTTCAGGCTTGCAGCCTTCTCAGCGGACTTGCCGTCACCAACGTTTGCGTACAGCTCAACGCGGGTGCCATCAGCCAGCACGCCCTTGCCGTCGAAGTCAGCGACAGGCTTGCGGTTTGCATACTTGATAGCCGCCTCGCGGTCAGCGTCGGTGGGCTCAGTGTCAACGATGCCCTCGTTGGAGTCAATGTACACGATGGTGCCGTCAGCAATGTCGGTCACGCCCTTAGCCGCCACAATAGCGGGCAGGCCCAGGCCGCGAGCCAGAATAGCGGTGTGTGCCTGGGGGCCACCGTCAGAGGTAATCAGGGCGATAACCTTCTCGGGGTCCAGGGTCGCGGTATCAGCCGGTGCCAGGTCAATAGCAGCCAGGATGAACGGCTCATCAGAAACCGGGATGCCGGGAGCCTGCTGACCGGTCAGCTCAGCAACGATGCGGGCACGCACGTCGTGGATGTCGGTCACACGCTCAGCCATGTAGCCGCCCAGAGCAGCCATCTGGTCAGCGAAGGAGGTTGCAGCCTCCCAGATTGCGCGCTCGGGAGCCATCTCCTGAGTCTCAACCAGCTTGATAGCGCTCTTGATGAGTGCACGGTCGGTAGCCATCTGAGAGGTGGACTTCAGAACAGCCTTGCCGTCGCGGCCTGCGTTCTCTGCGCGAGCGAGCAGGTCTTCCTTGACGCGGACCGATGCGTCCTTGATGCGCTGTGCTGCAGCCTCAGCGGTCTCGCCGTTCAGACGCAGACCGTCCTTGGGTTCCTCGATGGGCTTAGGCATCTGAAGAACGGGGCCAATAACGCGGCCGGCGTATACGCCGACGCCCTTGTAGGTAGTCATAAATTCATGTCCTATCTGTGGTTTGTCTACAGTGTAACGTGTTTTTTCACGCTCACGCCTGCAAACAGACGATCAAATGAAGGTGAGGTTATACGGCCTTTATGCGGATGCCTTAGAGCGGGCACCCACAGACTTCAGCACCACGTACACGAGTGCCGAAACAACGGTACCGGCAACAACAGCCACCAGGAACATCAGGGGGTTCTGTGCCAGACCGATAATCCAAATACCACCGTGCGGAGCCGGGGAAGCCACATGAGCGCTCATCGAAATAGCGCCAGCAAGAGCACCACCAACAATGGTCGAAGGAATCACACGAGCCGGATCAGCCGAAGCGAAGGGAATAGCACCCTCAGAGATGAAGGATGCACCCAGCAGCCACGCAGCCTTACCGTTCTCACGCTCGTTCTCGTTGAACAGCTTGGGGCGCAGGGTGGTTGCCAGAGCCATAGCCAGCGGCGGAACCATACCGGAGATAATGACGGCAGCCATGATCTCCTGGTTCACGGTCGCGCCCGAAGACAGGCCAGCGGTTGCGAAGAGGTAAGCAGCCTTGTTGATGGGACCACCCAGGTCAGAAGCCATCATGGCGCCCAGGATCAGACCCAGCACCAGGGCAGAACCGCCAGACATGGAGGTCAGCCAATCCTGCAGGGTGGTCATAACCCAAGCCAGGGGCGCACCGAGCAGCAGGTACATGAGCAGACCGGCAACCAGCGAAGTCACCAGCGGAGTAACGACCACGGGCATCATAGAACCGAGCCAGCGGGGCAGCTTCAAGGTACCCAGAGCGTACGCAATCAGACCGGCGAGAATACCGCCAACGATACCGCCGAGGAAGCCCGCGTTCACCGCAAGAGCCACCGAACCGGCGATGAAGCCCGGAGCAATACCGGGACGCTGAGCCAAACCGTACGCAATGTACGCGGCAAGAGCCGGAACCATCAGGCTCAGACCGAAACCACCAATGGTCTGCAGAACAGCACCCAGGTACAGGGTCCAGTGCACATCACCGAGGTTGAACAGGGTTGCCGATTCGAGAATCGCCTTGGTGTTCACATCGCCAAGGTTCGGCATGGTAATTGCCTCGAAAACGAAGCCCAGGGCGACCAGAATACCGCCGGCGGCAACGAACGGAATCATGTAGGAGATACCGGTCATCACAGCCTTGTAGATGCGGGAGCCCCAAGCGCCTTCGGTAGCGCCCGCGCTGTCCTCAGCGCTGGATGCAGCAGCGGCAACGCGCGCACCGTTCGGGTTCTCAGCCTCAGCCAGAGCCTCCGCGATCATTTCCTTCGGCTCGTCAATACCGCGCTTGACGGGGGACTCGACGAAGGGCTTGCCCGCGAAGCGGTTACGCTCACGCACGTTCACCGACACCGCGAAAATCACGGCGTCTGCGGCATCAATATCAGCCTGGGTCAGCTTCTCGTTACCCGAGGAACCCTGGGTCTCAACCTTCAGGTCGTAGCCGAGCTCTTCAGCAGCGTACTTGAGGGCGTCAGCGGCCATGTAGGTGTGAGCAATGCCGGTGGGGCATGCGGTCACAGCAACAATCTTCTTCACCGGAGCGGAAGTAGCGGGTGCTTCCTGAGCGGAGGCGGCGGGTGCAGCAGCGGGCGCAGCCTCAGCAGGCTTAGCCTCTGCCTTCTTCTCACCCACACCGAGCGCGCCGTTGACCAGCTCAACAATCTCTTCAGCCGAGGATGCCTCACGCAGGGACGCGGTGAAGCTCTTCTTCATCAGGGAGCGTGCCAGAGTGGACAGCAGCTTCAGGTGAGCCTGGTCAGCGCCATCGGGTGCAGCAATGAAGAAAATCAGGTCGGCGGGGCCGTCCTTAGCACCGAAGGAAACTGCCGGGTTAGGGCGTGCCATTGCCAGGGTCGGCTCGGTCACGGCAGCGCTACGGCAGTGAGGAATCGCAATACCGCCGGGGATACCGGTGTCGGTCTTGGATTCACGTGCTTCGGCAGCCGCGTAGAGCTGCTCGAAGTCGGTAGCGCGTCCGGCATTTACGACTGCCTGGGCGAGCTTGGCAATTACGTCAAATCGGGTCTCGCCGAGGTTCTCGTCCAACAGGACGAGATCTGCGGTGATCAGATCAGACATATTCCCTCCTCAGGTATGTGTTGGGGCGGGAAGATGTGCGGCGGGTGCCAGGTTTCTCCCCTATATGAGTTCAAAGTGTGTGCAACCTGTGTGAGTGTGTGCAGTGTGCGTATATGCGTGTGGGCGTATATGCACAGCACCCCAGCTTATATTCCCCATTGGGAATAAAAGCTGGAGGTGCGCAAACAGCCCAGCCTAAAGCTGTAGCTGACGAACAGTAACCTTCTCAGGAGTAGTCTGCTCCAGCGAAGGCATACGAGTACCCGGCAGAGCAGCAGCAGCCGAACCGTGAGCAACCGCCTGAACCAAGCAACCGGGGGCATCCTCACCACGAGTGTGAGCGATCAAGAAACCAGACAGCGAGGAATCACCAGCACCCACAGTGCTACGAACCTGAATCGGCTCGTGCACAGCGTGCCAGATACCCTGCTCAGTGACCAGCACCGCGCCGCCGCCACCGAGGGTGGCAAGCACGTACTCGATACCGTCGCCGAGCAACTTCTGGGCGGTGCGAGCGGTCAGCTCGGGGCTAGCCTCCAGCTCCTCCCAGTTATCGCTACCGGTCAGCTGAGCCAGCTCCTCCGAGTTGGGCTTAATCAGGGTGGGCTTGTGCTCACCGGCGACGGTCGCAATCAGCGGCGCCTCAGAGGTATCAATAGCAATCTTGCCCTCGTAGCCGGAGGCGCGCAGTGCCGCCACCAGCTCGGAGTAGTAGGTCGGTTCCAGACCCGGAGGCAGCGAACCAGCCAAAACCACCCAGTCGGCACCCTTGGAACGCTCAACCACCAGCTCGTCCAGCTTCTGACGTAGTTCAGCATCAAAAACGGTGCCGGGGGCGTTCAGCTTGGTGGTGGTGCCGTCCGGGTCAACCACGGTGATGTTCGAACGAATCGGCTCGCCGGTGGGCAGGTTAGCGAACTCGACGTCCACAGCCTGCAGTGCGGTCAGCACCGGGTCGGTTGCTTCACCGGGCACAATGGCGAGGGTCGGCACACCGGAAACCTGCAGGGCACGCGAAATATTCACGCCCTTGCCGCCGGGATCCTGTACGGCACCGACAGCACGCTGCACGGCACCGTGAGCCAAAGGCGCACCCAGTTCAATGGTGCGGTCCAGGCTGGGGTTTGCAGTCAGAGTAATAATCATTAGGCAATCACAATCTCAACGTTTGCGGCCTCAAGTGCCTGACGGAGGGCACCTTCGGGCTCGCGATCGGTAATGAGGGTGTCAATATCCTCGAATCCAGCGAAGCGGACCAGAGATTCCTGACCGAACTTCGCAGAGTCACAGAGCAAGACCACGCGACGAGCAGACTTGCAGATCGCGGTCTTGACAATGGCTTCGTTCATGCCGGGGGTGGAGATGCCGAAATGCGCTTCAATGCCATTGGCACCGATGAACGCAATGTCGGGGCGCATGGTGCCGAAGTGCTCTGCGGCGCGTGCACCAACAGCAGCCCAGGTCATCTTGCGCAGCTGGCCACCGACCAGCTCGAGGGTGACGCCTTCGGCTTCGGCGAGCTTGACTGCAATGTGCAGTGCATGGGTGATGACGATGCGGTCATTGCCGGTCTTGAGGCTGAAGTTCTCAGCGCCGATGTGGTCGGCGAGAATTTCGATGGTGGAGCCTGCGTCCAGGACGATGGAGCCCGCCTCGGAGTCGCGCAGCATCTGGTATGCCTTGGTGGCGATGCGGCGCTTTTCGGGGGTGTTCATGCCCTGTCGGGAGGAGATGGAGGACTCCAGGGAGGTGGACTGCTCAATGGTGACAGCACCACCGTGGACACGGCGGAGCTTACCTGCCTCTTCCAGTGCGGCGAGGTCACGACGCACGGTCTCCATGGTCACATCGTAACGGCGCGCAAGGTCAGCACCGTTGACACGACGTGCGGAGGCAACAAGCTTTGCAATTTCGGCACGGCGTTCTTCTGCGAACATAAATCTGGTGTTCCTTTGGGCTAGTGGGAGGAAATCTGTGCGTTCTTTTCTGCATTCTGCTCGGCTTTCAGGACCGTGAGAGACATGGTTTCAGCGAACCGACAGAACGCTTTAGGGTAATACTTGATTTTATGTGGGTTTTTGTGGGTAAGTCAATATAAAACGCTGTATTTACCGGAATATTACCCGAATGTTCCCTACAGAAACCACACTATATCGGAGGTCACTGCCTGTTTATGTCTGTTTGACCTAATGAACTGTTGGGTTTTCCCGCTCCCCCACCATCCCCACAGTGTCCAACACCTACACGGCGCCCTCACAGGGTAAAAAGTGGAGGCGCCGGCTCCGAAAATCCTCAGCGAGAACCCTCGAAACCAGCGCCTCCACCAGCAGAACATGTGCAATTAATGCGCGCTTATTTGGGTGCTCGTTTACTTGCCCTTGCGTTCGCGACGCACGCGACGCCAACGATGCACGCCCAAAGCACCCGCCGCACCCAGCAGGGCACCCGAACCGTTCATCAGCACATCCACCGGATCGCCGGTACGATCAGGCATGAAACTCTGGATCGTCTCAATGCAGGCGCTGACCAAAAATCCCGAGTACAGCACGTGCGGGCGAGCCTTCGGTTTGAGTAGCAGGGCGAAAAGAAAACCGCCCGGAATGAACATGATGACGTTCGAAAGCTGCTCAATGCTCGAATAGGTGATGAACGCAGGCAGCCACCCCTCGGCGTGGCCGGTATCCAGCAGCTGCGCCAGGCGGCCTCCCATCTCGTTATCGTCCACGTGCACGGGGGCGAACACGATACTCGCCACCACCGCGCA
Organism: uncultured Rothia sp.; assembly: GCF_963544205.1. GTDB lineage: Bacteria > Actinomycetota > Actinomycetes > Actinomycetales > Micrococcaceae > Rothia. The sequence goes on along the minus strand of NZ_CAUUDY010000010.1, from coordinate 33,511 downwards.
GTACAGCGCCGTGACCGGCCAGAGAATCAGCCGCCATACGCGAGCGCCAGACCATTCTTTACCAGACAAGGCGACCCACCTCGTCGAACTGCTTGGTCGAATCCCACGCGAACAGGCCCGGTACGTCAATCGTGAGCGGTTCGGCGTTCGGCACGGTCACGGTCCACTCTTCACCGGCTGCGGCGGAGAGGGCGCGGCGAATGAAGCTGCCGTGGCTGACGGCAATAATCTTCTGGTCGCCCGGCTCTTCGGAGAGTTCACGCACGATATTGCGCAGGGTGCGCACCGCACGAATGTACACGTCGCGTTCGGATTCCACGTTCGGGTAGTAGCGTTCGGGGGCGCGGCGTTCGGGGGCGGGAATGTCCAGGCCCTCACCGGCACCGTAGGCGCGTTCCACCAGCTCGGGGTAGGTCTTGTGCACCTGCAGGTCGAAGTGCTCACCGACCAGCTGCGCGGTCTCGTGGGCGCGGGACAGCGGCGAGGACACTAGCACGGTGAACTCCAGACCCATGTCGGCGAGCTTCTTGCCGGTGGTGCGTGCCTGCTCGCGACCGGTGTCATTGAGCGGAATGTCGGTGATGCCCTGCATCAGGTTCGCCTTGTTCCAGTCGGTCTGGCCGTGGCGAATCAGGGTGAGGGTCGTGTTCTCGGCGCCCGCCGGTACTTCCTCGGGGCCCAGCTCAGGTTCCAGATGCTGCACGACCAGGCGGTCGATGGCATCGTCCAGGTACTGCAGGGGCACCTCGGTGAGGGAAGCGTTCACGGGGATCGGGTAGATGCCGTCCTCGTTGAGCAGTTCGGGATGGCGTTCAGCGACCAGGGCGGTCATGGTCATGGCAATCAGCATGCCGTGCGCGGCGACCACAACGGTCTGACCCTCGTATTCGCGGCGGACGCGGTTCAGCGCCGCGAGGGAGCGGGCGAGGAAGTCCTTCTTCGGTTCCACATTGAAAGCATTGTTGGACTGGCGGGAGGCGAGGATCAGCTCGCGGGTAGCGATCTGCCCTTCCAAGTCGCCAAAGGAACGTTCCTGGAAGCCGTCAACGGCACCGCGGTAGGGTACGCCCAGGCCTTCGGCTACGATTTCGGCGCTTTCTACGGCGCGGGAAAGGGGCGAGGAGACGATAGCGTCCACGGTGGTGCCCTCAGCTGCTGCCTGCTTCAGGGCGCCGATGGCGGTGCGGACCTGCTCTCTGCCGGTGTCGTTGAGGGGGATGTCGGTGCCGCCCTGGAAGCGGTGGTCGATGTTCCAGTCGGTCTGGCCGTGGCGCAGGAAGATGATGCGGGTTCCTGCCTCGGGGTCGGCTACCGGAGTGATGATGGGGGTGTTCTGTGCGTCGGTCATCCTTCTAGTATGGCATTGCCCCCGCGCAGTTCAAGGCCTCGGTGCAGTTCAAAGCCTCAGTGCAGTTCAAAGCCTCAGTGCAGTTCAAGGGGTGCGCGGCTTATCCCTTCTACTGAGGCGCACTCATACCGCGGTATGAGCAGTGGGGTGGTTGAGCGCCCGGTCGGGCGAATTTTTTCAGGGTTTTCCCATATTTTTCAGCCCTCAGACGGAGGGGTGAGCCGCCGAGAAGCTGAGATGATAGAAGTGTACTTCCGTTAGTTCATACCCAATGAAGGTTGTCATGACGCAGAATCCTCAATCCCAGAACCATCCTCAAACCCAGAACCCGCAGTTCCAGGCTCAGAACCCGTATTCAATGACCCCTCCGCAGGCGGCGCAGCCTGCCGGTCAGTATTCCGTTCAGCAGGGTCAGCCCGGCCAGCAGGGCTACTATCAGGGTCAGCCGCAGGGCTACCCGGCTCAGGCACCTCAGCAGATGCAGCAGGCGCCCTTCGCGCGCGGTGCAATTATTTCTGCCCGTAACCTGCACAAGTCTTACGGCAATAACCCGGTGCTACGTAACGTGAGCCTGGATATTTTCCCCGGCGAGTCCGTGGCGATTATGGGTCCTTCCGGTTCCGGTAAGACCACCCTGTTGCATGCGCTCTCGGGCATTATCAAGCTCGATGCCGGTTCTGTGCTGTTCAATGGCCCGACCGGTCAGGTGGCGGTGGAGTCCCTCAGCGAGCGTGAGCGCACCTCCCTGCGCGCTAACTCGTTTGGTTTCGTGTTCCAGCAGGGTCTGCTGGTTCCCGAGCTGACCGCGGAGGAGAACGTTTCCCTCGCCGCGATGATTGCCGGTGTTCCCCGCCAGCAGGCGCGTTCCATTTCGGCTGATCTGCTGAACCGTCTGGGTTTGGGGCAGATGTTGGACCGCCGTATGGGTGAGATGTCCGGTGGTCAGGCTCAGCGTGTGGCGATTGCCCGTTCCCAGGTGAACGGTGCCCCCGTGACTTTCGCGGATGAGCCGACCGGCGCGCTGGATTCGAAGACCGCGCGTGAGGTGATGGCTCTGCTGCTGACCATGATTCCGCAGCAGGGTAAGACTCTGCTGGTGGTTACTCACGACCCGAACGTGGCGGCAGCGTGCTCCCGCGTGGTGTACCTGCAGGACGGTCAGATTGTGAGCGATCAGCGCAATAACCAGGGCGGCGTTCCCGCTCAGAACCCCGGTGCTCAGAACCTCGGCGTTCAGAATCCGGGCGCTCAGTCTCAGGCAGGTGCATAATGCAAATCTATGCTCTACTCGCCAAGCGAACCCTATGGAGTTCGCAGGCGATTCTTCCCGTGCTGGCTTTTGCCGCCTCCTCGGCACTGTTTTTGACGGTTGCCGGCGGCGTTCAGGCGCTGAGCACCTGGCTTAACCACGCCGCCAACGTTGACCACGAACTGGTGAACCTGATGGGCATTCAGAAGCTCTACATGGGTTTGGCGTGGGTTGCCGCTCTGGTGCTGGTTGTTCCGCTCTTTACCCTGGGCGCTTCGGCTGCTCGTTTGAGTGCCCGCCGCCGTGACGAGCGCCTTGCGTCCCTGCGTCTGATTGGTGCCTCCACGACCCTGATTGTGGGTCTGTCGGTTGCGGACGCGCTGGTGTACTCCCTCGTGGGCTTCATCATCGGTTTGTTGCTCTACCTGGTGCTGATTTTCCCGTTCGGTGCCATGCACTTCATGAACGTTCCGCTGGGTGCTCAGAATATGCTCCTGCCGGTGAACATAATTTTCTACTGCTTCCTGGGCTGTATGGTCCTGGCGGCTCTAAGCTCGCTCTTCGGTCTGGCGAAGGTCAGCATCAGCCCGCTGGGTGTGCGTACCCGCGCGAAGGCTGGCTCCGCAGGTTACATTGCCCTCGGTATCGGTGTTGTTCTGGTCATTGCCGTGATGATTCTGGCGTCGACCTCCACGGGCTTCAAGATGTTCTCGCCCTTCCAGGACGGCGGTGCCGATAGCGCCATGAAGAACCTGGCGATCTTCATTGCTCTGCCGGGTTTGCTGATGATGGTTGCTATCGACCTGATTGGCACCTTCCTGGTGTGGGCGTACGCAAAGATTCGTGTGCGTATGACCCAGAAGGCGTCGGTTCTGCTGGGTTACCGTGCGGTGCTGGAATCCCCGCGTGGGGCGTGGCGTCAGGTTTCGGGTGTGGCACTGTCGACCTTCTTGGTGACCTTCTTCGGCCCCATCCTGATTCTCGCGGGTGAGATGAGCAAAGACGCGAAGCAAGCCGGTCCCGCCGCCGGCCCCTTCATGACCATCATGCAGGACATGTTCCAAGGCATGCTGCTCATGCTGTTCTTCTCGTACCTGCTGGTCACTCTCTCCGCAGTGTTGAACCAGAGCGCCGCGATTTACGAGCGCGGTTCGCTGTATTCTTCGCTGAATATGATGGGTACCCCCACGAGGCTGCTGCAGGCTTCGCGTCTTACCGTGGTCTTTGGCCCGCTGGTGCTCATCAGCGTGATTTCTGCACTGCTGGGTCTGCCGCTGACGGCTTTGATTGCGGCTCAGGGTCTTCCCGGTGAGGTTCTGGCGAAGATGTTCGGTCTGACCTTCGGCGCTATTGCGCTGGGTCTGGTGCTGGTCTACGCGGGTCTGCTGGCGACCATTCCGTTTATGCGTCAGGTGACCCACAAGCCGGTATCTGCGCTCTAAGCTGTCGCGCTTTACCCTCCCGTTGCATTCTCTCAGGATGCAGCGGGAGGGTTTCTTTATGCCTACTTATGTGCCGCGTGCTTATAGTGCGTGCGTTTGTGCCCTCACCCGGCTTACACCCTGCATGTTTTCTCACGCACCGGGCCACCGCTTCCATAGCCTAAAGCCCTGTGAGAGACTGACATTATGTTTGAACACACAGTACCCTCCGATTGGTTCCCCCGCTGCGCAATCTTCGACTGCGACGGCATCCTCCTCGATTCCGAGACCGTCTGGAACGATGTGCAGCGTGAGCTTTTCGCCCGCTGGTCTGTTCCCTTCACCGAGGAGGTGGAGCACCGCCTCACCGGCCTGGCGGCAGCCGACGTCGCCGAGGAGCTTGCACTGCTCTCTTACGAGGCGCAGAACGGCCAGAAGCCGGACACCGCCTCCGCAGAATACGCCGAGCACCATGAGCGCGTGATGAAGGACCTGCTCGCCACCGAGCACGAGGTCATCAGCTCCGGCGTGGACCTGATTGAGGGTGCGCAGGAGTTCCTGGGCTTCCTGAGCGAGCACATGCCCGTTGCGGTGGCGTCGAACTCTACCGCGAAGATTCTGACCCTGAAAATGGAAAGCTACGGTTATGCCCCGCTGGTGCGCACCTGGGTCAGTAGCAACGACGTTCCCACCGGTAAGCCCGCCCCGGACATGTACCTGGAGGCGGCACGCCGCCTCGGCTTTGAAGGTCACGAGGCGCTGGCGTTCGAGGACTCCCCCGCGGGCGCGCAGGCGGCACGTGACGCCGGTACGAAGGTCATGATTTACACTCCGGAAGGCACCGACCCGGCAAAGGCACCGACCGGTTTTGGACGCTTCGATTCGTTCAAGGACCCGCAGCTCTGGGAGGCGGCACGCACCTGGATCGCCAAGCTTGAGGCGGCACAGCAGTCTGAGGCGGCGCAGGGCTAAGTAATTAGCGCCCCCTCCCCCGGTATGAAGAAAGACCCCCGGCCCGCTCCTGAAGAGCAGACCGGGGGTCTTCTATGCTTTATCAGCTTGTACCTAAGCGGTACGAGTTTATCGGCGCATAACCTTCTTCGCCAGTGCGTTACCGATGAACTGAACCAGCTGAACCAGGACGATAATAATCGCCACAACAGCCCAGGTGATCTCATCGTTGAAGCGCTGGTAGCCGTCCACAATCGCGATCTTACCCAGACCACCGGCACCCACGTAACCGGCCATAGCGGACATATCCACCACGCCGATAACGAGGAAGGTGTAACCCAGGATTAGCGGGCCAAGTGCCTCGGGAATCATCACGGTGAACAGGATGGTCAGCTTCGAAGCGCCCATCGCGCGGGCCGCCTCAATCACACCCGGGTCAATGGAGACCATGTTCTGCTCCACGATACGGGCAATTGCGAACGCAGCACCGAAGCTCATCGCGAAAACCGCAGCGTTCACGCCCAGGCGGGTACCCACCACGGCGCTCGTCAGCGGGCCCAGCGCCGCAATCAGGATAATGAACGGAATCGGGCGAATCACGTTCACCAGAATGTTCAGGATCGTGTACACGAAACGGTTCTGGAAAATATTACCTGCACGGGTGGTGTACAGCAGAGCACCCACAATCAGGCCAACCAGACCGGCACACAGCATGGTGATAGACACCATGTAGAACGTATCGCCGATAGCCGGGAGCAGCTTCTCGGGCAGGAACTCAGACCAGTCAGTCTTAGACGCAGCCAGCGGAAGAGTAGTAGCAAACATTTAGCGCACCTCCTGCACGCGAGCAACGGTCTTCAGTTCAGCAACAGCGGCATCAATGCTGGTGATTTCGCCGAGAAGTTCAAGGGTGAGGGTACCGTACGCCTTGCCCTGCAGGGTCTCAATACCGCCGCCCACAATGTTGAAGCGGACGTTACGGGCACCCAGGTAGGACAGCACCTTACCGAGCTCCTGGTTACCCTCCACGATTTCAACGTTGATGAGGTAACCCTTGTGGTTAGCGCGCAGCTCAGCCGCCTCCTTGCCGGTGGGGGCAAGCTTGACGGTGGTTGCCACGAACAGCTTCGCCACATCGGTCTGCGGGTTGGAGAAGACGTCGTAGACGTTGCCCTGCTCCACCACACGACCGGACTCCATGACTGCCACACGGTCAGCGATGCTGGAGACCACGTCCATCTCGTGGGTAATCACCACGACGGTCACACCCAGTTCACGGTTCACACGCTTAAGGAGCGCAAGCACTTCATGAGTGGTTTCCGGATCCAGCGCGCTGGTGGACTCGTCCGCCAGCAGCAGTGCGGGGTTGGTCGCGAGCGCACGGGCAATACCCACACGCTGCTTCTGACCGCCCGAAAGCTGGTTCGGGTAGTGGCCTGCACGGTCGGCAAGACCCACGAACTCGAGCATTTCCAGGGCGCGGGCGCGGCGGTCCTTCTTAGACCAGCCGGCAATCTTCAGGGGGAACTCGACGTTACCGAGCACGGTGCGGGAGTTCATCAGGTTGAACTGCTGGAAGATCATACCGATGTTGGTGCGTGCTTCGCGCAGTTCGGAGTCGCGCTTGCCGGAAATTTCGAAGCCGCCAACGGTCAGGGTGCCGCTGGTGGTGGTTTCCAGGCCGTTAATGAGGCGGACCAGGGTGGACTTACCGGCGCCGGAGTAGCCGATAATTGCAAAGATTTCACCACGGTTAATGGTGAGGGAGACGTTGTCGACAGCAACTACTGCCTTGGGGCCGTTGCCGAAGACCTTGGAGACTCCGTCCAGAACCACCATGGGCGAGGTGCTATCGCCGAAGCTCTGTGCCAGTTCACTCATAAATATGTATCCGTAAATGTCGTGGTTGGGGCGCTAAAGGGCCTTAACGCCGTTACGCAAAGGACGGTAAGCCTATCGTGACCCGCATCGGGTTCTTAGACTTACCGCCTTTGCGTGTGCCTAGAGGAGGCGTGTATTGAGAAGATTACTTCTTGGCGCGCAGCTTGGCTTCTTCGTTAGCCAGGGACTGACGCAGCTCGTCGGTGCTCACGTTGACCTCAACAGCGGTGCCGCGGGTCTCTTCCTGAACGACGTCCATGACGGCCTTGGAGTGGAAGAGTTCAACAATCTTCTTGTAGGTCTCGTCGTCAGCCTTGTCCTTCTGAGCAACGAAGAGGTTCACGTACTTGATTGCCGAGGGGTCGGTCTTGGGGTCGTCCTGAGCCAGTGCGTCTGCGGGCTTCAGGCCTGCATCCTTGAGGAAGTCGTTGTTGACGACTGCGCCGTCAGCGGACTCCATGCCAACCACGGTCTGGGTTGCGTCGACGGGGGTGACCTTCACCTTGGAGTTAGCGGTGTCAACGTCGTCGATGGTGGGTGCGTCAACGTCAGCGTTCTTGAAGGTAACCAGACCGTTGGTCTTCAGCAGCTTCAGCGCGCGTGCCTCGTTCACGGTGTCGTTCGGGATAACGATCTCGCCGCCCTGGGGGATGTCAGCCAGCTTGGAGTGCTTCTTGGAGAATAGAGCCATCGGGTAGATGACGGTCGGGCCGACAATCTGCAGGTCCTTTTTAGCGCTCACGTTGTAGTTAGACAGGTACGCGATGTGCTGGAAGCGGTTCATGTCGATGTCACCGGCGTCCAGTGCGGGGTTCGGCTCGGTGTAAGCGCTGAATTCCTTGTACTCAATGTCGATACCCTGCTTCTTAGCTTCTTCCTTCAGGGTCTTGTTGAACTTCTCGGAGCCAACCACACCGATGGTGACCTTCTTGGATGCGGAAGAGGAGGAAGAGGAGGAGTTGGTGGAACCGCAGGCTGCCAGGCCAATGACCATGGGGACAACTGCGAGTGCAGCAGCAAACTTCTTCACGGCTATGAATCTTTCTGTTGAATGATGATGCGTTCCGCCGGGTGCTGACGTTGGTATTAGCACGTCCGATGGGAATGATGATGGGACAATTACAGCACGCGCGGGGGCGGGTGTGGAAGTTAAGAGCTATTCATGAGACATAGAACGTCAAGGTCGTCATATTTTGTCATAATTCGTCATGCGGTGATTATTTCCAGGTCACAAAGCGTCATTGACGATGTCATTGCCGGTGTATTCAGGCACACACAAAACGCCGGCAAGGGTACAAAAACCCAAGCCGGCGTTCATAAAACGGGCAATCAGCGAGCCGCTAGCGCCTACTGATCGAACTCACCCGAAGCAATCAGCTGCTCACGCACCTTACGGCGCAGAACCTTACCCAGCATCGAACGGGGCAGGTCATCCACCACCACGATGCGGCGCGGAACCTTGTAGCGGGTCACCTTCGAGTAGCAGTGCTCACGCAGGGTGTGTTCCTGCACCACGCGGCCCGGGGCGGGAACCACAGCGGCGACCACCATCTCGCCACCGGCGGGCAGCGGAATACCGACCACCGCCGCATCCGCGACCATGTCGTGCTGTTTGAGGGCGACCTCAACCTCCGTCGGGGAGACGTTGAAGCCACCGGTGATGATGACCTCCTTGATGCGGTCAACGATCTGGATGAAGTAGTCCTCGTCCAGGCGCACAATATCGCCGGTACGCAGCCAACCCTCGGGGGTGATGGTCTTCGCGGTCTCGTCTTCACGCTTCCAGTAGCCGGCAAAACGCTGCGGGCCCTTCACCCACAGCTCGCCCTCTTCGCCCTCGGGCACGTCCTCGCCGGTCTCCGGGTCCACCACGCGAATATCGGTGGAGGGGAACGGAACACCAATAAAACCGGCACGACGAGTGTCATTCAGAGGGTTGCAGGACACCAGCGGGGCACACTCGGTCAGACCGTAGCCCTCCACCATGAAACCGCCGGAGGCTTCCTCCCACTCGGCAACCAGCTCAGGCGGCAGGTTCATCGCACCGGACACCGCGTAACGGATACCTTCCAGGGACATACCGCGCTTCTTCGCCTCATCCAGCAGGCGGCGGTACACCGGCGGAACCGCAGGCAGAATAGTCGGGCGGGTCTTCTTCATCGCCTTCAAAATCAGGTCCATGTCCACGGTCGGGAACAGCACCAAGCGGGCACGGCACAGCGACGCAATCGTCACACCCAGGGTCATACCGTACGCGTGGAACAGCGGCAGAACCGAGTAAATCACCTCGTCATCACCCGGGTTAATCCACGCCTCACCCATGCGGCCATTAGACTCCAGGTTGCGGTGCGTGAGCATCACACCCTTCGGCAGACCGGTCGTGCCAGAGGTGTGCTGCAGCAACGCAATATCGTGCGCGGTCGGGCGGCGATGCGCAGGATCAATACGGTCGCTCTTCAGCAGATGCGACCACGGCACCGTACCCGGAGCGGGACCCGTCAGCTTCTCACGCGAAGCACGCGCACTCTTCAACGGCAACTTCAGCGCGGTACGCATCAGCGCAGGCATCGCCGAAATCATGTTCACCGAATAAATATGGTTCGGGCGGATATCAGCCGGAAGACCCGTAATATGCGAAGCGATCTTATCCCACACAATCGCGACCTTCGCGCCGTGATCCTCAAACATATGGCGCAACTCCGCGCCCGTATACAGCGGGTTATGCTCCACCACAATCGCGCCCAAACGCAGAATCGCGTAAAACGCCGCAATATGCTGAGGACAGTTCGGCAGAATCAGCGCCACACGGTCACCCGCCTGCACACCCGCCACACGCAGGCCCTCCGCCGCACGCTCAATCTGGTCGCCCAGCTCAGCGTAGGTCGTGGTCGCGCCAAAGAACTCCAGCGCAACCTTATGCGGTACGGTGCGAACCGCCTCGTCAATGAGGTGGCTCAGCGAGGTTTCAGGCAGCTCAATATCGCGAGCAGTCCACGGCGTATAGTTCTTCAACCAGGGGCGATGCGCCAACGGATGCGCACCAGCAGCTACACCAGCGGATGCGCCAGCGGGGGATGCAGGAGCCGCCGCATCCTGCAGGTTCGTGTTCTTCTGAGCCTCAGTCATGCAATGATTGTGCCTTCCCGCACCCGCAGGCTTCAACTCAGCACCGTTTCTTTCCACGCTGAAAATCACACGGTACACCCGCCCCAGATACCGCAATAAACACCGAAACACTAAGGCAGAACCCCGCAACTCTGGGATACTTAAAGCATGAGTAAACGACAGCAAGACATCACTGACGAACAGTTCAAGAAGCTCCTCCGCGAAATTTCCAAACGATTCGCAATCGCCGGAGGAGTCGTCATCCTGTTCGGAATGGCCATCATCGCACTCGCTTACCTTCTGGGAGGAGCCCACTAATGCACACCCCGCAGCGCCCCAACGGCGACATCTTCAACCGCATGGTCTCCGGCGCCGCCTACATGCCCGACGCCGAATGCTCCGCGCAGTACAAGCGCATCCACGCTGCAACCATCCTCGCCGAAGAACACTACGCACGCGGCGAGCAGGCACAGGCAATGCACGTCTACCGTGAACACCTCGGCCACCTGGGCGAGCACTCGCACATCCGCCCCGGCGCACGCTTCGACTACGGCGTGAACACCTACATTGGTGACGGCTCCTTCTTCAACTTCGGCTGCGTATTCCTGGACGTCTGCCCGATCCGCATCGGCTCCACCGTGCTCGTCGGCAACAACGTACAGTTCCTCACCCCCACCCACCCGCTCAACCCCGTCGACCGCGCCGCATACTGGGAAGGTGGCAAGCCCATCACGGTTGAAGACAACGTCTGGATTGGCGGCGGCGCCATCATCCTGGGCGGCGTGACCATCGGCAAGAACTCCGTGATCGGTGCGGGCACCGTCGTCACCAAGGACGTCCCGGCTAACTCCCTGGTCGTCGGCAACCCCGGCCGCGTGGTTCGCACCCTGGACGAGAACGAACGCCCGGCGTACCCGCACACCTACTCCGCAGAAGCCCTGGAAGAAGCACGCGCCTTCTACGCTGACCGCAACCGCTAAATCAGCACCCAGGACTAGAATCCAAAGGATTTAATGAACGCACAGAACAACACCCCGCAGCAGCGCCCGACCGCGGCGTCCACTCCCACCGAAAGTGACCTGTGGGAGGCGGCATTCTCCTCCGACGACCCCACCGTGGTTCTGACCGATGAGGAGCTGAACGCCGCACGCCGCGCCCACGAAAAGGCGCGTGAGTCGGTCTCTTCGGCTCAGTCCTCTGCGCAGTCCTCGCAGGATGCGACCCGTCCCCTCACCGAGGCGGCTCCCGCAACCCAGCCGCTCCTCTCCGCAAACAGCGCCGCTCAAAGTGCAGACTCCGGTGCTGACTTGGGTGAACCTGCTACCGACAACCTCAGCTGGCTCGACAAGCCTGCAGCTCCCAGCGCGGACAACGTACGCGGTAATGCTTCTACCGCTCCTACCGCTGCGGCAAGCTACGAGGTGCCCGCACCCAGCAACGCCCATGCGGCACCCAGTGCCCAGCAGGCTAATCCGGCGGATGATGACCACTTCGTCATCCCCACTCCCGCCGGTGATGCCGGTGCGGCGGGTGCAGAACCCATCCTCACCGCCGCAACCGCGCTGTCCATGCAGAAGAGCCGCTACTCCCGCATGCACCTGCTGCCCGGCCTGCTCGGTTGGCTGATTACCATCTCCCTCATGGACGGTGGCCTGTGGGCTATCCAGTCGTGGCTGACCCTGACCGGTCAGAGCGAGTCCATCGAGTACGCCTCGGTGGTCTCCCGCCTCTTCAGCGGCACATCAAACGCAGTGCCGGTCGCGGTGGCGTTGAGTGTGCTCATCTTCTTTGCCTACCTGGTGGGCGGTTACGCGGCGGGCCGTATGGCACGATTCGCCGGCGCAAAGCAGGGCATCGCCGTGTGGCTCTGGCAGATTATGGCGCTCATCCTCGGATCCCTGGCGACCTTCCTGGCGCCTCAGCTGTTCCAGAACGGTGTTGCGTCCCTGTCCCTGCAGAAGCTGATTGCGGGTGACTTCGCGAACGGTCTGCTGGCGGTTCTGCTGGTTCTGGCGTTGAGCTTCCTCGGCGCTATCCTCGGCGGCCTGTGCGGACGCCTGTACCACCGCCGCGTAGACAAGTATCCGAACGACCAGGTGGCACGCGAGGACGCCTAGGCTTCTCAGCACCTGCGCCTCGTTGCGATAGGAATAAAACCATAGAGAAAACCTCCGGCACCTTGTGACAAGGTGCCGGAGGTTTTCTCTATCTAAATCTGTATCCTAAGCAGCTTCAGCTACCCAGCGATAAAACGCTGACCAGCCGAAACATGCCGCCTAGTGGTCCAGCAGCAGTGCAGGCTCTTCAAGAATCGCAGCCACATCAGCCATAAAACGAGCCGACAGGTCACCATCCACCACGCGGTGATCGAACGAGCCGCCCAGGGTCGTCACCCAGCGAGGAATAACCTCACCGTCAACCACCCACGGCTTCTGCTTAATCGTACCGAAGGCAACAATCGCAACCTCACCCGGGTTGATAATCGGGGTACCCGTATCAATACCCAGCGAACCAATGTTCGTAATGGTCAGGGTGCCGTTCGCCATCTCAGCAGGCTGAGTCTTACCCTCACGGGCGCGGGTGGTCAGGTTATTCAGCGCAACAGCCAGCTCACGCAGGGACAGCTCCTGAGCGTCCTTAATGTTCGGAACCATCAGGCCGCGCGGGGTCGCCGCAGCAATACCCAGGTTCATGAAGTGCTTAATCTGGATTTCGCTGTCGGTCCAGGTCGCATTGACCTGCGGGTTACGCTCAGCAGCCCAAATTACCGCGGCGGCAAGCACGAGCAGCGGGGTGACCTTCACGCCCTCAAAGTGGCGAGACTTCTTCAGGCGCTTCACGAACTCCATGGTGCGGGAGGCATCAACGTCCACGAAGATGGACACGTGCGGGGCGCTAAACGCCGAAGAAACCATCGCCTTCGCGGTTGCCTTACGCACACCACGCACCGGAATGCGCTCAATGCGGTCACCGGGGGTGACTGCGGGCTGCCAGAACGGCTGGCGGGCGCCGCTATGCTGCACATCGCTCAGGTGCGCCACATAGTTCATGAGGTCCTGCTTGGTCACCTGGCCACGCGCACCGGTAGCAGTCACGTTCGCCAGGTCAACACCCAGCTCCTTTGCGGCAAGGCGCACCGGAGGCGGCGCGAGGGTCGGGCGGTGCGGAACCTGCTCGGGCGGCAGGGTCGGTGCCGGCGCCGCAGCCGCGGGTTCGTGCGACAGGCGCTGCACCATCGAGTTCAGCGGGCTGTTCTCCACAAAGCGGGAGGCACGCTCAGCCAACTCGCTCAGCAGGCCCTGGTTGCGGTTCACCGGGTCGGCAGGAGTATGCGCCACCGGTGCCTGAACAGCCGGTGCCGCGGGAGCTTGTGCAGGCTGATTTGCGGAGGCGGGACGCTTACGGGCGCGACGCTTCACCGCATCCGCCTTGGGGCCGGAGCCGACCAGCGCGGTTCCGGATTCAGTCTCTGCCGCGGCAGGTGCAGCCGGTGCTGCGGGTGCGTTGTCACCGCCGGAGATACTGATAATCGGGGTACCCACCTCAACAGTTTCACCTTCGGCAACGAGCAGTGCCTCAACGGTGCCTGCGAAGGGCGAGGGCAGTTCCACGACGCTCTTCGCGGTCTCAATCTCGACCAGCACGTCGTTGATGGCGACCTCGGTGCCGACGGCTACCTTCCAGCTGAGGATTTCTGCTTCGGTCAGGCCTTCACCCACGTCAGGGAGCGGGAAAATCTGGGACATTTTTACCTCTCACTAGGGTATATACCCTATACGGAATATTCTGTGCGGGCTTGCAACCCGCCATAGCGCAACACGCTGATACGTCAAATCAGGGCATGCCTAGTAGTCAAAAGCGCGGTCAACCGCCTCAAGAATACGGTCAATATCGGGCACGTACTCTTCTTCAACGCGAGAAACCGGGTACGGCATGTAGTAGCCGCCCACGCGAATCACCGGCGCCTGCAGGCTGTAGAAGCAACGCTCCGTAACAGCCGCCGCCAGCTCGCCGCCCATGCCACCGAAGGTCGGCGCCTCGTGAGCAATAATCAGGCGGCCGGTCTTCGCTACCGAAGCGGCAACAGTCGGCACATCCAGCGGCGAAATCGAGCGCAGGTCAATGACCTCAATCGAACGACCATCCTCAACCGCGGCCTCTGCGGCAGCCAGAGCAACCGGCACCAGCGGGCCGTACGCAACGATGGTCGCGTCCGTACCATCACGCACCACCTGGGCGCTGAACGGGTCAAAGGAAGTATCGCTAAAGTCCACTTCGCCCTTGAGCCAGTAGCGGCGCTTCGGCTCAAAAATAATGACCGGGTCCGGGCACTCAATCGCCTTGCGGGTCATCCAGTACGCCTCGTGCGGAGTCGAGGGAGTCACAATACGCAGGCCCGCAGTGTGGGCGAACAGTGCCTCCGGGGACTCGGAGTGGTGCTCCACCGAACCAATCACGCCACCGTACGGAATACGAATGGTCACCGGCACCGTGTACTGCTTATCGGTACGGTTGTGGATCTTCGCCAGCTGGCTCGTGATCTGGTTGTACGCGGGGAACACGAAGCCGTCGAACTGAATCTCCGGCACGGGGCGGTAGCCGCGCAGCGCCATACCGATCGAGGTGCCGATAATACCGGACTCGCCCAGAGGCGCATCCATAACGCGGCGGTTGCCGAAGCGCGCCTGCAGGCCCTCGGTCACACGGTACACGCCGCCGAGCTTGCCGATATCCTCACCGAGCATGACGACGGTGCGGTCGGCTTCCATAGCGTCTTCCAGGCCTCGGGTGATGGCCTTGGCGAGGGTCAAACGTTCAATTTTCTCGCTCATGCTTACTCCTCCTCAAAGCCTGCAATGTAGGTGCGGTAGAACTCGCGGTCGTCTTCCACCTGCTGGTGTTCCTGCGCGTAGACGCGGTCGAAGAAATGCTCAAAGTCGGCAACCTCGGAGTTCAGCACTGCCTCACGCACGCCGTTTGCGACCTGCTGAGCGGATTCTGCAACCTCTTCGAAGAAGGCGTCGTCAGCATAACCGTTATCGCGCAGGTGCTTCTCGAGGCGAATCATGGGGTCGCGGTGCAGCGGACCTTCAAGGTCGGCGTCGGTGCGGTACTTGGTGGGGTCATCCGCGGTGGTATGCGGGCCGAGGCGGTAAGTCTCAGCCTCAATCAGCACGGGACCTTCACCGGCACGAATCTTTTCCATGGCGTAGCGGGTTGCGGCAAGCACGGCAAGAACGTCGTTGCCATCCACGCGGATACCTTCAAAGCCGTAGCCTGCCGCGCGGGTGGACACCGGCACGCGGGACTGCACCTCGAAGGGTACGGAGATAGCCCAGCGGTTGTTCTGCACGAAGAAAAGCACCGGCGCGTTATAGGAGGCGGCAAAAACCATGGACTCGTGTGCGTCACCCTCGGTGGAGGAGCCGTCACCGAAGTAGACCGCCACGGCGGGCTTCTGCTTGTCTTCGGCGGGGTCGGTTGCCTGACCCTGGCCGGTGGGGCGGGTGCCGGTTTCAGCTTCGATGTCGGCGTCGAAGTTCAGGCCCATGGCGTAGCCGACGGCGTGCAGAGTCTGAGCGGCAAGCACCTTGGTGTAGGTGTGGAAGTTGTGCGCCTTCATGTCCCAGCCGTGGGTGGTGGAGCCGCGGAAAATCGTAATCAGGTCGCGGAAGTCCACGCCGCGCGCCAGGGCGACGGCGTGCTCACGGTAGGAGGGGAAGATGTAGTCGTTGGGTGCGTATGCGAGTGCGGAGCCGATCTGTGCGGCTTCCTGGCCTCGGCTGGGCACCCAGAGGGCGAGCTGGCCCTGGCGCTGCAGGGCGGTTGCCTCGTCGTCGAATCGGCGGGTGGTGTACATGAGGCGGTATGCCTCGCGCAGGGTGTCTGCGTTGACGTCTTCGATGTACCGGCTGTAGGTGGGGTGTTCGTGTACGGTGCCGTTTTCATCCATGAGCTGGATGCGTTCGGGCACTCCCGGGTACTTGTCGTTCTCGTGCATCTAACCTCCACACATGACGAGGGCTTGGCCCTCAGCGGCTTGGGTTTTAGTCTCAACGTTCACCTGATGGTGCAGGGTTTGAGGTGTTCCGGTAGGCCTGTGAGGGTCTGGGCATATATAGTTACCAGTCTACTCTTTTCGGCTTTATCTCGCGGCAGTTACGCTGATAACGCAGTGTATTGTGCCCTGTCATTCACTATTTGAACATCATTAAATTAAACCTCCCGTATATTCTTTTACAGGAATATATGGGAGGTTTAGTTTAGCCATTAAGCGCTTTTTCGAGCCGCCATTTTTCTCACGCGAGAACCATTTGAAGAGCCCAAACGAACCTCGACTAGGGAAAATAGTACATTGTTCAATTAGAGCCGGGTGGGTACCCGCACTCCTCTATGAGAGACCCTAGAGGCCCTTCGCGAAGACCTCGCAGAGGGAGAGGAAACGGTCGTTCGCCTCCACCTCGCCAATACTCACGCGAACACCCTCGGTACCAAACGCACGCACCGACAGTGCATGCTCAGCCATCAGCTGCACGAACTCACCCGTGCGCTCCCCCAGGGGTAGCCACACAAAGTTTGCGTAAGTGCTCGGGAACTCGTAGCCCAGCTCGCGCAGGCGGGCGGTCACACGCTCACGCTCAGAGACCAGGTGGCTCACGCGCTCCATCACCGCATCCTCATGCTCGATGGAGGCGATAGCCGCCGCCTCCGCCAGCGCCGTCACCGCGAACGGGGTCGCCGCCACGCGCAGGTGCTGCGTAATCTGCGGATGCGAAATCGAGTAGCCCACGCGTAGACCCGCCAGGCCCTGCGCCTTGGAGAAGGTGCGCAGAATGATGACGTTCTCGTAGTCACAGTAGATATCCAGGCCGTTCAGCGGAGGCTCTTCACCCTCCTGCACGGTGGAGGCAGCGCAGAATTCGAAGTACGCCTCATCAATCACCACGGGAATGTGGGAGGGCACCTTCGCCAGGAACGCACGAATCTGGGTCTCGGTGACGGCGGGGCCGGTCGGGTTGTTGGGGGTGCAGACCAGAATCAGGCGGGTGCGCTCGGTGATGGCGGCGGCCATGGCGTCCAGGTCGTGCGAGCCGTCGGGCAGGTTCGGCACCTGCACGCTGCGAGCGCCCATGATGCCGACAAGGATCGGGTACGCCTCGAAGGAACGCCAGGCGTAGATGACTTCGTCCTGAACGCCGTCGGCGTTTACGCCGGCGAAGGTTTTGAGAATCTGGTTGAGCGCGCCGAGACTACCGGCACCGGTGACGATGTCGTCAGCGTCCACACCCAGTCGTGCGGAGAGCTTCTGTCGCAGGGCGGTGGAGAGCGGGTCGGGGTAGCGGTGCGCGGTCGCAAATTCTGCGAGGACGCGCGCAACCTCGGGTACGGGGCCCAGCGGGTTCTCGTTGGAGGAGAGCTTGTACTGGGTGAGGCCTTCAACGGGTGCGGGCGGCTTGCCTGCCGCGTAGCTGGGCAGGGTGTTGAAGACGGGGCGGACCGGGATGTTGGCGTGTTCAGCTGACTGGCTCATGCTTCCAGTATGTGCCTGCGGGCGGCTCGGAGGCTAACGCTTCTCACCTGGAGAGCAGGTCGCGAGCAAGCTGTACCTGTGCAGGTAGCAGAGACTAGCCGCGAGCGCTGTACGCATAGATGGAGGGGCGCCGCCGGGTATTGGACCGGCGGCGCCCCTCTTCTCTTCTCTACTCTACTCGTCCCCTCCACCCTCCACCGAGCCGTCAAGATTGGTTCTTGAGATTGGGCTTTTAGACCATCAGGGGTTCACGCTCCTCGAGGGGAGTCAGGTCCTCGGGAGGGCCTGGTGCGCGGAACCCGGGATCGATATTCTCGGGCGGAGTTGGTGCGAGGAATCCCGGGTCAATGCTCTTGGGCGGGAGCATGGGCGCAGGTTTCAGGTCCGGCAGAGTGGGGATGAGCGACTCACCGCCGTCGTAATCTCCGCCCTGTCCGGATTGGAAGATTGGAGGATTCTTGAGAGCAGAACCCACACTAGGGAGCTGCAATTGCTCGATGAATGGCTGAGTAACAGCCTTTTCGATGTGCGTATGCAGATCTGCAGGTTTGGGCAGAATGTCCGGCGGAATCAGACCTGCAGGGGGTAGCTGCCCCTCTGCCTCGATTCGATCGGGCATCTTGATGGGCCCAGGCTCCGGACGACTCAGGTCCCCGGGCATCTTGATGGGGGCAGGCTCGGGGCGGCTCAGGTCGCTCGGCATATTGATGGCGGGCGGCAGATGCTGCGGGTTGTATCCCTGCAGGAGGGGCACCTTGGGCATCTGCGGCACTGGCATTTCGGGCCATGCAGGCTTCGGTTCGGAGTGAGGGAGGCGTGGCTTGCCTGCCTCCCATGCGTCTTTAGCCCCTTGTTTGATTTTTTCCCCCTTATCTTTGGCGTCCTGAAGGCCCCTAACCTTACCGTCCGTTCCTTGAATAATCGCTTCATCTATGCCCTTCTCGTCAATCTTGACCCCCGATTTGTAGGCTTGGGCAAGGTAGAATCCTAGGCGTTCGGTCGTTACGCCCTTTCGTTCAACCGAGCTGTACCCGTCTGGCATGGCGGAGCCCGAGGTAACCTTCTGCTCTCCCAGCACATACTCTTTGCCGTCCATTGCCGCACGCATGCCACCAAACACCGCGTTACTATGCCCCTCGCGTTCTAGGGCTTCTCGGTATTTTCCACCATCATGTACGGGGTTCTGGACGGTGATTGCTGTATCACGGTCGTCAGGACGCCAGCCTCCCTCATCCCTCAGTGCACTATCCGGAACAATATCACCTTCGCCTTCTACATAGTCCACGGCGAAGCCACGGCGTTTGGCAGGCAAGCCTCGTAGCGGAGTACCTTGAGCATAGATGCCCACGATGTTAATTTCCTTGGCAACCTCGAGACTATTAGCCATGTTGTAGGCAATCATGGCACCCTGGCTGAAACCCTCCATGTACACACGAGCGCCCTGAGGTGCTCCAGCATCACGTAGAGCCTGCAAAACCATCTGGTAGGCAGAGTTCCTCGTAGTATCTGTACCCAAGGTTTCACGCACGGCACCTGCCGGGTCCATGGGAGAACCGCCCCAGGACGCAAAGTTGGTACCCGGGATACTCACCACATATAGGGCATAGGCAGGGTCGCCTTCGTGTCCTGCTTCGTACATAACGGTGACAAGTACGGCACCGCGTTCACCCTTAGTCGGGTCCTGCTGAGAACGCTCAAATTCCTGATCCTGTGCCTTAGCAGCCGCCTGCAGGCGATCCGAGCTGGCGCCCACAGAGAGCTGGCTTTTCTCGCCACGATGCGCCGCTATGCCGTACTCATCAGCTGAGGTAGTACGTACGTTATGAGCTTTATACCCGGTAGCCTTGATGAGGCTGCCTCCAGCAAGTTTGAACACGCCAAGTCTTATGGCTTTTCGAGCAAGAAGTCCGCGCGGAATGCCAAACATGCTTGCAAGGCGGTCAAATGCTCGCTGACGAGCAATTTCGGGATTCCATTTGGCATCCATGTAGGCAGTGAAGCCGAAGATAATGGCTGCCACTACAGGTGAATGAGGCAATACCCAATAGGCCGAGAAGTACCCAAGCTCGGGAATGGTGAGCTTCAAGAGGTAGTTAGCTTCGCCGGGTTCTCCAGCAATGAGTCCGCGGAAGTGGTCTCGGGTGCTGCGTCCGTCGGGTAGTTTGCCGTCCTTTGCGATGCCCATGGATTCGAACCAGCCTGCGACGGTGTTTTCAACCTGCAGGTAGGAGCTGTGAGCTACACGGACGGCGGCTGCGGTTGCGCCGAACTTTGCGGCACTCATACCGAGGTCTGTGGCGAGGCCGGTGCAGAGGGCGGCAGCCTGCTGGGCGCGTCCGTTGATTCCGAGGAAGAGACGAGTTTCAGTGGCGATGCCGAGAATGGGCATGGTGCGGTCGGCGCAGGTGCGGCTGACGACATCGAGGCCGTCGGCAATGGCGGGCATTTCTTCGAGCTCAACGCTGATGGTGCCTGCGGTGGGCCCTGCGGAGTCGGCGAGGTCACCGATGGGCGCAACGGTGGGTCCGGTAATCATGGTGTCTCCTAGGGTGAGATTATTGGGTTCGGATGAGGGAGCTCAGCCCGTCGGGCAGGTTCACGTGCATGAGCGAATCGAGCGCTGACTGGGCTTTTTGCACGCCTGATTTGGCGATAATTTCGCCGGGGTTGAGTTTTTCGAGGATGTCGGCGGCACCGTCTGCGAGCTTGCCGAGTAGGTTATCTACGGCGGAGGCGGCGGCTTCGATTGCCTGCGCTTTGGTGGTGAGGTCGTTGGCGAGTTCTTCGCCGGCGGCGGCAATCATGGCGGCGGCGCTTTCGGCTTGTTCGGCTTGGTTGCGGATTTTTTCGCGGTGTTCTTCAAGTTGTCGCCGGTAGGCGCGTCCGGCTTCGGATGCCCAGTGGTCGCCGTTGAGTTCGTTGGCGCGTTGGTGTGCGGTGCGGATTTCTTGGGCTTCGGTGCGCATCCGGTGGGAGAGTTCTGCGCCTTTGGCGCGGGCGAGCGCGGCGGCTGCCATGAGTTGCTCGGCGAGGGCGTGGCCGGCGGCGGTGCCGATGCCCATGTGTCCTGCTGCGCGGAGGATATCGGTCGGTTCGATTCGGGGCAGCTGGGGTACGGGTGGTGGTGCGGTGTCGACGATCGTGGTCACGGAGCGTCCTTTCGGTGGTTGGGCTGGTTGTTTGTGCGCCTATTTCTGTCCTGTGTTTGGGTTTGTTTTAGGCTAAATCTGCCGCGGTGACCGTGCAGGTGGAGTGCGCCAACCTGTGGATAACTCAGGCTTGTTTCGAAAAATTCGCACGTTTTGCGTCCTCAAAACCCAAAAAATTCCCCCTCCGCGTCCCCTCGTTTTGTCATATTTCTGTAACTAACCAAGCCGCCCGTCACGTCCACATGCTCTTCCCGCCTCTTTTTTTCAGCGAATTCATGCAAAAATAGAGCTATGTCTCACACCAATAACACCTTCTTGCCTTCTGGCCGTATTGACCTGGGCACCGGCGAACTTGCGCTGGGCCCCCTGGACGGACGCTACGCATCCGTGACCGCGCCCCTGACCAACTACCTCTCTGAGGCGGCTCTGAACCGCGACCGCATCCACGTTGAGGTTGAGTGGTTCATTTACCTGTGCGAGCACGAGGTGCTGCCGGGTCTGTCCCCGCTGAGCGAGGAGCAGAAGAAGGGCCTGCGCGCCATCGTTACCGATTTCAACGCTGATTCTGTGGCGGAGCTGGCTGAGATTGAGGCTGTCACCGTTCACGACGTGAAGGCGGTCGAGTACTACATTGGTCGCCGCCTGGAGGGCCTGGGCCTGAGTCACCTGGTGCCGCTGGTTCACTTCGGCTGCACTTCTGAAGACATTAACAACCTCTCCTACGCGCTGGGTATCAAGGACGCCGTTGAGAACGTGTGGATCCCCGCTGCGGAGGAGCTGATTGATGTTCTGCTGAAGCTGGCTGAGGACGGCCGCGACGTGCCGATGCTGTGCCGCACTCACGGCCAGCCGGCGACCCCCTCCACCCTGGGCAAGGAGATGGGCGTGCTCGCCTATCGCCTGAAGCGCCAGGTCAAGCACGTGAAGGCGACCGAGTTCCTCGGCAAGATTAATGGTGCGACCGGTACTTACGCCGCGCACTACGCCTCGGTGCCGAGCGCTGATTGGCAGAAGATTTCTCGTGGTTTTGTGGAGCACCTGGGTCTGACTTGGAACCCGCTGACCACTCAGATTGAGTCGCACGACTGGCAGGCCGAGCTGTACTCGGATATCGCGCACTTCAACCGCGTGCTGCACAACCTCTGCACCGATGTGTGGAGCTACATTTCGATTGGTTTCTTCCGTCAGATTCCGGTGGCTGGTGCGACCGGTTCGTCGACTATGCCGCACAAGGTGAACCCGATTCGTTTTGAGAATGCGGAGGCTAACCTGGAGCTGTCCAACGCTCTGCTGGATTCGCTGGGTTCGACTCTGGTGACTTCTCGTTGGCAGCGTGACCTGACTGACTCGTCGGCGCAGCGCAATATTGGTGTGGCGTTTGGTCACTCGGTTCTGGCTATCTCTAACGTGGTGAAGGGCTTGCAGCGTCTGGATATCGCGACCGACGTGATTTCCGCTGATCTGGATTCCAACTGGGAGGTCCTGGCTGA
This sequence comes from uncultured Rothia sp., assembly GCF_963544205.1. Lineage (GTDB taxonomy): Bacteria > Actinomycetota > Actinomycetes > Actinomycetales > Micrococcaceae > Rothia. The sequence goes on along the minus strand of NZ_CAUUDY010000010.1, from coordinate 11,386 downwards.
GGCAATTCAGATGGTGATGCGCGCTGAGGCTATCGCGGGTGTTCCCGGCATGGAGAACCCGTACGAGCGTCTGAAGGAGCTGACTCGCGGTCACCGCGTGGATGCAGCTCGTCTGAAGGAGTTCGTGGCTACTCTGGGTCTCTCCCCCGAGGCTGAGGCGCGTCTGTCGGCTCTGACTCCGCACACCTATAACGGTATTGCGGCTCAGCTGCTCGATCACGCGAAGAACGCTTAGTCCGTAGCAAAGGATTAAAAACTAAAGACCCCGGTTCCCTGTGTTTGGGGAGCCGGGGTCTTTAGTGTGTTGGGTCTTTGCTCTGTTTGCCAGCCAGCGGGTTTAGCGGCCGAGCATGCGGCGGTGGCCGGTTTCGGTGTCGTTGCCCTTGCCACGGGTGAAGACCTTGCCTGCCGCCTTTCCTGCGTCCTTGACGCCCTTGAGGAGGGCGCCAGCCACGCCGGAGGAGCTTTCCGGACCTTCGCCGCCCTGTACGCGCGGTGCGCGCGGGGTAATCATGAGCTCTGCGGGGAAGTAGGCGGGTGCGTCGCCGAAGGCACGGCGGGTGTTACGAACAACGTCCTTGCCGAGGCTCAGATTCGCGCCGCCGCCCACGACTGCGCCGACGCCGAAGGGCAGGGCGCGGCCGAGCAGTGCACCGGTCTGGCGGGTCAGGAATCGGCGGATGAACATATTGCGGATGGTGCGCTCGACGCTGAACATCTTGCCGCCGGAGGAGTTGCCGAGCAGCATGCCCCACTTGTTGGAGACGCCGCTTGCCTTACCGGTCTGCAGGAGCACGGTGTTCATGAGCTGGGAGCCTTCGTCACCGAGCATGATTGCCATGACCATGGAGCGGGCGGTTTCGGCGTCGTGTACGTGCACGCCGTGCAGTTCTGCGACTGCCTGGGCGTAGAGGGCGGTGCGTTCGAGGTAGCCGCCGACTGCGAGCGCGGACAGGCTCATGGAGGTGACGGTGCCTACGCCGGGTACGAATGCGGATGCGCCGGTGACGCCGCCGATGGCGGTGATGTCGCGCAGGTAGGTGCGGTCGAGGCGCTTGTGGATTTGTTCGGGGGTTTCGTCGGGGTGCGCTTCACGGAGTTTTTTGACGATGGACAGCGCGAGCGGTCGTTGCATGCGCAGTACGTTGTCGAGGGTGGTGGTTAGCGCGGGACGGGGGTTGCCGTCTTCATCGAATAGAGACTTCTTCGGGTCAAGCATGCTCTCAGTAAATCACGGCTGGGTGAATATTTCCTGAATATGGGGGTTGTGGTGGGGTTTGGGAGTGAAATTTCTCCGAGGGCGTGCGGGTGGTGTGCGGTTGGTTAGGGTGTTTTGGTCATTATTTGCGCCCATTTTTAAAGCGCGTAAAATTGTCCTAGATTACACACTATTCATTGTTTGCATAGTGCGTGACCTGTTTCACGACGATTCCGGGTCGCGCCTGATGACAGATAGCGGCTAATACCTCTTCTGGACTATAAGGATTGCTATGACTTCTTCCACCCATACGCCCGATGCTGCGCGTTCTCCCCTGACGACTCAGGGGCTGGGTGTTGCGTACGCGACCGGCGCGATTATTTCGGCGCAGTTCGGTGCGGCTCTTGCCAAGCAGCTCATGGGCGATTTGGGCCCCTGGGGCGTGGTCACTCTGCGCCTGCTGACCTCCACCATTTTGATGTGGGCGTTTTTCCGCCCGCAGATTCGTTCGTGGACCCGCCAACAGTGGCTGACGGTCATTGTCATGGGTATTGCGCTGACGGGTGCGAATGCGTTCTTCTATGTGGCGATTGAGCAGGTTCCGCTGGCGATTGCGGTGGCCATTGAGTTTATGGGTCCGCTGGTGCTGGCGACGGTTATGTCGCGCCGCAAGCTGGACCTGGTGTGGATTGCGCTGTCCTTTACGGGCATGGCGATTCTGACTGCTGAGTCGCAGGCTAAGCCGGAGGATTTCGCCCTGGTGGGTGTGTTCTTTGCGGTGCTGACCGCTATTTCTCGTGCCGCCTACATCCTGGCGACGGAGAAGGTGGGCGCGCTGATCCCGGGTATGGGTGGCATGGTTATGGGTAACGCTGTTTCGACCCTGCTGGTTCTGCCGTTCCCGTTTATTCTGAGCGGCAATAACCTGTTGAAGGTCACTCAGGATGTGAACCTGCTGGCTATTGGCTGCCTGATGGGTCTGTTGGCTTCTGCCCTGCCGGCGCTGGGTGAGGTTTCTTCCCTGCGCCTGCTGCCCGCGCATATTTATAGCGTGGTGTTGTCCCTGGAGCCTGCGATTGCGGCGGCTGTGGGTATTGTGGTGCTTGGTGAGGCGACCGGCCTGGTTCGTTGGGCTGCTATTGCTCTGCTGGTGGCTGCGAGTATCGGCATTTCAATTTCTCACGCCCGTGCGCAGAAGAAGGCACAGGAGGAGGGCACTATGGAGGATCCCGATCGTTACCTGCCCGGTGCGGTGGATGCCCACGGCGTGGATATTGCGCAGATGGCGACCAGCTCCATTACGCTCCCGTCGGCTCAGCAGATTAAGGCTGACCGTGAGGCGAAAGGCCTCTAGACGACTGAGCTTTAGCCGCGTCAACTGTTTCTAGCATCCCCGGGTCACGAGTAGGATAGTATCTCGTGTTGCCCGGGGTGCTTTTTCTTTGTGGCCGCGTAGCACAACACGCAAGCACATCACGAAACACCGCCTCATCATGAGGCACTGGGAGGAGAACCTTGTCGCATACCACCCACCAACGCCCAGCGCTGGGCATCATGTTTGTGCTGATGTCTTGCTCCTCATTGCAGTTCGGTGCCGCCTTCGCGGTCACTCTTTTCCCGCTGTTTGGTGCGCTGGTTATTAGCGTCAGCCGCCTGGCCATTGCCTCTATCGTGGTCGGTGGCGCCGTGTGGTTGGCTGCCCGTTGGCGTGCCCGCCGCGGCGGCGACATGCCACCGGGTGCGCTGTCTTGGTCGAAGGAGCAGTGGCGTGCCGTCGTTATTTTCGGTATGACTTTCGGTCTGATGAACGGCTTCTTCTATTGCGCTATTGACCGCATCCCTATTGGTTTGGCGGTGGCGGTGGAGTTCTTGGGCCCGCTGGCTTTGGCGTCTATGCTGACCCGCAGGCTCCGTGACGCGGTGTGGGTGCTCTGCGCCCTGGCGGGCATGTTGGTGCTCGGTTATGAGGCGGCGGTCGGTAAGGATACCGATTACCTGGGTCTGACGTTCGCCCTGATTGCTGGCGTGTTCTGGGCGTTGTATATCCGCTCTAGCGCAAAGGTGGGTGCCTTGGTTCCGGGTGCGAGCGGCCTGGCGGTGGCGATGCTCGTTGGTGCTGCGTTTATCGCCCCGGTGGCGGCGGTTGTTCCGGCGCCTCAGCCGATTTGGAATGCGGCGCAGGATCCGATGCTACTCCTCATGATTTTTGGTACTGCCTTGTTCGCTTCGGTGATTCCCTATAGCGCGGAGCTGATGGCTCTGCGCAACCTGCCGGAACGCGTATTTAGTGTGCTGATGAGTTTGGAGCCCGCCATTGCGGCGATTGCCGGTTGGGCGCTACTGAATCAGGAGACCGGCCCGATTCGTTGGGTGGCGATTTTCCTGCTGATGACCGCGAGTGTGGGTATTACGCTGACCACCACGAAGGGCGGTTCCCCCAAGCAGAAGGATAACGGCAAGGACCCCGTTCCCATGCCGCTACCCGAGTAAAAACCAAAATTCCGCCGGCGCATCCAGACCGGCAGAAAACCCATACAGAAAACCGTTGAGGCGGGTACCCGGTCGGTACCCGCCTCAACGATTTTGCATGTCAGATTTAGCTCTCAGCCAGCTCTTCCAGCAGGTCGCGCAGCTCATCGGTGGTGAGCACCTCCGCCGGATGCGGGCCCATCGCGTACAGCCAGTCCTGGGTGTCCTCATCCAGCTCGCGGGCGGTACCAACCAGCACGAGGTTGCCCTCATTCTGCCCGCTGAGCATGGAGCTTTCGCACAGGCACCACACGTGGTCGAAGACTTCCAGCATGGCGGTTGCCTGCAGCTGGAAGAAGGGCAGGCCCGCGTCGTCACCCACGTTGATGGCGACCATGCCGCGCTCGCTCAGGGCATCCTTGAGTTCGCGGTAGAAGTCGCGGTTTGCCAGGTGGGCGGGTGCGTCCATGCCGGTGAAGATGTCGAGGATGATCGCATCGAAGCCGTCCACGCCCAGCCGTTCGGGCAGGTTCGCCAGCTGTTCGCGGGCATCCCCTACCACCAACCGGCAGTCGGTTCCGGCGGGTAGCGGCAGGCGGTCCGTCACGAAGCCCATGAGCTCGGGCTCAATATCCACGGCAACCTGGCGGGAGCCGGGGCGGGTCGCTTGAATATAGCGCACGAGGGTGAGCGCACCGGCGCCCAGGTGCGCGGCGGTGACGGGTTCGCCGGCGGGTGCGAGCGCATCCACCGTGTTCGCGATGCGGCGCAGGTACTCGTAGAACACGTAGTCGGGGTTCTGCACATCCACGTGGGACTGCTCGGCGCCACCGATTTCGAGGACGTAGCCGTGGTCGCTGAACCCGTCGGGGTGGATTTCGGCGCGCTGACCGCCGGAGAGCTGAATGTGCGCCACTACTTCACGCCGGCTTCACGCTTGAAGGTGCTGACCAGATCATCCACCGAGGAGGACGAATCCAGGCCCTCAACGACCTTGTCGTTCACGACGAAGGTGGGGGTGCCCTTCACACCGATCTTCACGGCGTGCTCGTAGTCGCGCTGAATGGGCTTGACGGTGTCGGAGGCGAGCAGGACCTTATCGAATTCTTCGACGTTCAGGCCCAGTTCCTTGGCGTAGTCGTTGTAGAGGGTGCGCAGCTTATCGCGTTCCTTGATGTTCTTCCAGTCGTTCTGGGTAGCGAAGAGCTTGTTCGCCATTTCAAGATGCTTGCCCTGCGCCTCGGCGGCCTCTACGGCAAGTGCGGCGGGCACGGCGTTGGCGTGCATGTTCAGCGGCATGTGGCGCACGGTCACGTTCAGCACGCCGTCGAGCTTCTTGGCGGCTTCTTCAAACTTGGGTTCTGCCTTGGCGCAGTAGGGGCACTGGTAGTCGGTGTACAGGGTTGCAGTGCCTGCGCCGGGTACTTCGCGGTTGAGGCGGTAACCGACGTAGCCGTCATCGGCGGTTGCCGAAGCAGTAGCCGAAGCCGAGGGGTCAGCGGATGCCGAAGCGCTCGCGGAGGCGCTTGCCGAGGTAGCGGCGGTGCTTGCGGATGCGCTCGCCGAACCGCTTGCAGATGCCGATGCGGAGGGCTGGGAGGAGCTGGAACCGCATGCGCTCAGGCCCAGTGCGGCGGCGGGTACTACGCCCAGCAGCAGGGTGCGGCGGTTGAGGGGTGAAGTCATGGTGGTTCCTCTCTACGGGTGGCGGGCTGGTTTGTGGTTGATGTGCACTGTGAGGTGCTGTCAGCCGCCGTGGTTACAGGGTTTATTGTATGCCTCTGCCCTGAACATTCCCTATCTGCGGGCGGGTTTGTGGGGTGAATGCAGTGCACGCCATAGGATCCCTGGCGCCCACTTGCGCCTGTGGTCTCGGTGCTGAAAGTAATTAGCCTCTCCCCCGCCTTTTTGGTACTATTGCGGGGTATGCACTGTTCGTCGACTGCTTTCGGGCGGCTACGGATGACAGCATATGTGCCTCTATAGCTCAGGGGTAGAGCATTTCCCTCGTAAAGAAAAGGTCGTGGGTTCGAATCCCACTGGGGGCTCCACATCCGCCGTAACGCGTGCCGGTTTCCGGTGTGTTGCGGCGGTTTTTAGCATCTGAGAGATGTCATTGTCTTGAGAGATGTCACCGTCGATTTTTAGGAGATTCTCGTGTCTTCTCACTCCTCAAATACTCAGCGTTTGCAGAATCGTGCGCAGGGTGGTCGTGCCGCTGCGGGTTCTTCCCGTCCGATGAGCGCCACGATGCGTTTTGCGCTGGTGTACGTGCTGGCGTTGGTGATTTCCCTGGCGGTGTGGTTCTTCTACCGTTCCGTGTATGAGGATGACACCTCGTTCTTGGTGCCGATTGTGATTTCTTTGGTAACTTCGTATGTGTGTGCTCATGCGTTGACGGGCGGTAAGTCACCCCGCAACTAGCATCTAAGTTGTAGCGCGCCAGAGGTTTTAGAGCATACAAAAGCCGCGCATCCGGTTCCCCGTTCGGGGTTCGGATGCGCGGCTTTTTACGCGTGTACTTTAGACCAGCGCCTTACTTGGATGCGCGCTGGAAGTCGCTGTCGGTCTTGCCCCACAGTCCGTAGACCTTGGCGAGTTCCTTGACCTTCTTTGCACGCAGGTAACGCGGCAGGTAGGAGCCGTCGCGGGGGCCGTCGAGGGGCACGTCGAGCATCTGGTGTGCTTCTTCGATTTCAACCTCGCTCGGAGAGAATGCCGCGTTGATGGTCTCGGTCTGGCGGATGTCCAGGGTAATCTTACCGGTCATGCCGTGGTCGTTTGCGAAGCCGCACGCCTTGGAGAGGTCGCCGCCGTACGCGCCGAGGGTCGGGCCGTCGATGGGGCCGGGCAGACCACCCAGGGTGGAGGCGATGACCAGCTGCGAACGCACGTAGGCGAGCGCCATGGGGGTTGCGGAGGAGCCGGTGTCGCGGCGGTAGTCGCCTGCGCCGAATGCGAGGCGGAAGGTGCCGATTGCGCGGGCAATTTCGACGGAGTGGTGCACGCCGAGTGCAGACTCAATCAGCGCGATGATGGGGGTACCGGCGGGCAGCTCGGCTGCGGTGCGGTCGATGTCGGTGGCGTGCTCTGCGGTGGCGAGCATGACGCCTCGCAGGCCCTTCACGTTCTTGAGGGCCTTGACGTCCTTCCACCAGTGTTCGGTGGTGATGGCGTTGATTCGCACCCATGCGACCACGCCGGAGTTGAGCATGCGGACGACCTGTTCGCGGGCTGCGTCCTTCTCTTCGGGCGGGCAGCCGTCTTCAAGGTCGATGATGATGGAGTCAGCCTCAGATTCGAAGGCCTCTTCAAAAACTTCTTCAGTGGAGTTGGCGCGCACGAGGAGCCAGGAACGAGAGAGGCTGGGGCGCAGCTGGCGTGCGCGCTCGTTGCGGTGGAATTCAAACATGGTGTGTGACTTCTTCCGTGAATTATTGGTGCATTAGGTTGTGCCGTAGAGGGGCAGGAAAAAGCCTGCGGTTCTTCCGCGCGTACCATCGCATTGTGTCGTCACCTCCATTGTGACGGAACCGCATAAGAAGTGTCCTACACCCCTTCTTTAAGCGTATCGCCTGTTGAGGTGCACATCAAACTAACCCGCCCTCTCGGCACCGTTCAGATTGGCCGTGTTCATCTGGCGGACGCGGCACGGTGGGCGGTTTAAATGAGCCTGCCCGCAACGTCCGGTTTGGGTGCTGCGGGCGGGTCACGCGATTGGTGTTAGGCTTCGACGAGTTCGGTGCGTCCCACGGGGATTCCGTCATCAAAGGTCAGCTCGCCGGCGGCTTCCTTCTGGGCACGCTGAATCAGACGCTCTGCATCCTCAATGTGCTGCACCACGGCCTCAACGCGGCGGTGTACGCTCACCTGGCGGTCGCATCCAGTAGCGCATTCGCCGAAGCAACGTGCCATGGCGAGCGCCTCAGCGCAGAGAGCCACCGCGTTACCCGCCTTGGAGAGGGCACGGTTCAAATCCGAGTAGGTGCCGAACGGGGAGGCGGGAATATCGCCGTCGCTGGGGGCGAGGCGGTGCGCCTCCATAGCGACTGCGCGCACGCGCGGAATCAGGTCTGCGAGCGTGTTTGCGTCCGGCACGATGAGCTCAATCATAGGGGCGGACGAGTCGGTTGCCGCCAGGCGTTCGAGGACCTGGTGGAAGCGGTCAATGCCGCGGATGAACCGGTCGTGGGATCGGCGCCAGATACCTTTACCTAGTTCGGCGTCGTCGCGGCGCGATTGCAGGTAGCTTTTGAGCCCCATATGCCCTCCTCTGCGTGGTGTGTGTGCCGTGTTTGTTGGTCAGTGGAGGCTGCCCGTGTTGGGCTCTGCGGCGACCCGCAAACCTCCCTATACTTAGGTTACCCTAAATCTCTTTTAGTGACGAGATGTCAGCAGATAGTTCAGCATATATTGCACATAGAGGTCACCCCGCGCACCGCTCCAGCGCAGTAACGCGGGGGCACCACCCCTACAGCATGCGCAGCACAATCTTGCCGCGATGCTGACCCGAGTCGAAGTACTCGTGGGCGGCAGCTGCCTCCTCCATATCGAAGACACGGTCGAGCCCCACACCGATCCTGCCGGATTCAATCAGCGGTAGCACGTTCTCGCGCACACCGCGCAGAATCTCAGCCTTCTGCCGGTCGGAGCGGGTGCGTAGGCTCGTGGCGTGCACCGACAGGCGACGGGAGAGCATGTAGCCCAGGTTCGCTTCTGCCTTGGCGCCTCCCATCAGACCAATAATGCACAGGTGGCCACCGTCGGCGAGAGTGTGCAGGTTGTCGTCCAGGTACTTTCCACCCACGACATCGAGGATGTAGTCGGCGCCGCGTCCGCCAGTTTCAGCCAGCAGGACTTCACGGAACGAATGTTCGGTATAGATAATGGGTTCCGCACCTAGTGAGCGCACATATTCGGCTTTTTCCTCGGTGCTGACGGTCGCAAACACGCGAGTACCGGCGGCGAGCGCCAACTGGATGGCGTGCACACCAATACCGCCGGTACCACCGTGTACGAGGACCACCGCGGGTTCGCCGTCTTCCTTGAGGTTTTCGGCGGGGTTCATACTCATACCGCAGGTGAGCACCAGGTTCGAGTAGACAGTTGCCGCGACCTCGGGAATGGCAGCGGCCTCGACAAAGCTCAACTGTTCCGGCACGGGTAGCACGTGGTCGACCGGCACGGTCACGTAGTCGGCGTAGCCGCCTCCGGCGAGCAGCGCCATAACGGAAGTGCCACGGTTCTCCACAGAGGCACCCTCACCGACCGCCTCGATAACGCCGGCTACTTCGAGGCCGTAGATAGCGCTCGCACCGGCGGGCGGCGGGTAGAATCCGCGGCGCTGCAGAGCGTCGGCGCGGTTGATTCCGGCGGCGTGAACACGGATGAGAACTTCATGGGAGCGGGGCACGGGGGCGGGTACTTTGGTGATTGTCAGAGCCTCAGGTCCACCGTGACTATTCTCGATAATTGCTCTCATGAGTCCTCCTCATTGCTGGAAGCACCATCGTCGGTGCGCGATTTACAGAAAGCATACAACGTGCGATAATCTCTTAGTGCCCTGCGGCACGGTATTGCCATAAAATGCCGGTCTCTGGAGTGCATGGATGGTTGTCCGAGCGGCCGAAGGAGCTGGTCTTGAAAACCAGTAGGCGGTAACCCCGTCTCAAGGGTTCAAATCCCTTACCATCCGCGTTATAGCTTCTGCTCCGCCTCATGTGTGGAGTGCAAAGAGCCCCGTTCCTCAACATGAGGAACGGGGCTCTTTGCATATCAAATACGAAAGACCACAAATTCGGCTCTCGGCACTCCAAACTTCCTAAGCCGGTTACGACGCTATCCCTTCAAGGTGAAAACAAGCACCAGCAGGGTAATAGCCGCCAGGACTGACAGGGCGATGGGCAGAATCACACCAATCCAGCAGAGGATACGCCCCGCTTTTGCCGGTGCACCGCGACGTTCCGCATCTCGCGCAGACATGATTCCCAGGATGCTCAGAATAAAAGATCCGAGAAGGCTGTAGGGCACCCAGAACGTTACGAGGATAAGCACCATGCTGATGATGCCAAAGGTTAGTGACCGTTGAGCCAACTTGCGTCCCTCTTCCAGGATGCCTGTGGGTCCGACGATATTCCTCGGGTAGCTCGGGTAAAACTGACGCGTAGGTAGTGGCTGGTTACCCGGGGCGCCATGGTTGGGCTGCCCGTTGTTATTTCCCCGGTGGAGCTTGGCGTATTCGGGGTTGTTATCGAAGGCTTCATTATTTTGGGGTAACTGCGACATCGCATCCACAACCTTTCACGTACCGACACAGATGCTAAACCCACCCTAAACCTTCCCCACCGCGGGAACAAGCCTGCCAGGACCAATCCACGAGATATACGGCATATATAGCAAAACCCCGTTCCTCAACGCGAGGAGCGGGGCTCTTGCGTACACCAATTCGGGTTGCCGGAGGCGTCGTTAGTTGATGCCTGACAAAGCCTGCAGAATCAATAAGATGAGGGCGATGATAGCAAGGTCAATGATGATCCCTGCTATGCCGAGGATTAGACCTCCGGTGGCGGGGACACCGTACTCTCTTGCCCCGAACGCTTTCCAGATACCTAAGATGCTCAGGAATGACGCAACAAAGGCTATGACTATACCAGCTGCAAGGCCATTGGCAAGGCAACCAATTCCTAGGAAGAGAGCCATCAGTCCGAGGAAGCCGAACATCAGGGAGGAGTTAGCGGCCTTTTCACCGGCTTGTGTCCTCTGCGCGTCGGAAGGTTGCTCGCTCGCAGGTTGCTGCCATTCGTCCCTATCGTCAGCACTGGGTTGCACGCTGTTGTTCGCCTGGTAGATCTTGGCGTATTCAGGGGTGTTATCGAAGGCTTCATTGTTTTGGGGTAGCTGCGACATCGCATCCACAACCTTTCAATACCGGGTGTTACGTGTCTATCGACTCGGGAGAGCATCTGGGCTCACTATCGAGCCGGCGTCGTTAGTTGATGCCTGACAAGGCGTTCACAATCAGCAGGATGAGGGCGGCGATACCAATGAAAATGCATAGCCCCAGCCCGTTGAGAATCAGGCCACCGCTGGCACGCGTACCGTACCGGCGTGCCACGAACCCCTGCCAGATACCCAGGATGTTCAGGATTGGGGCAAGGAGAGCTATCTGCGGAGCACTTTCTTCAAGACCTCGGACAAGAGACCAGCACCCTAGAACGAAAGACAGCGGGCTGAGGAAGCCAAAAAGTAGGGAGAAGTTCGCTGCCCTTTTACCCGCCGCTTGATCTGAAAAATCACCCGGAGACTCATTGGCGGGTAGTAGCTGTTCGTCAGAAGTATCCGGGTTAGACTGCTCGTTGTTATCTTCCTGGTATAGCTTGGCGTATTCGGGGTTGTAATCGAAGGCTTCATTGTTTTGGGGCAGCTGCGACATCGCATCCACGACCTTTCACATTCCACACGCGAGGGGTGTTAACTTCACCCTAGACTCTCCCCATCAGGGAAACAAGCATGTCGGGCTCAATCCAGGAAACACACGGCATACATACAGCAAAGCCCCGCACCTCACCATTGAACTGCCTCCCGTTTCTTGGACATCAAAAATAAAGTCCAGGAAACGGGAGGCTTTTCATGTCTATAAATCTGGGATTAAGACATGATCGTTCGCTTCGGGAGCAGGCAGCGCAAATGTTTGAGAAGGGATGTGGCTATCGTCTGACC
>NZ_CAUUDY010000009.1:0-77943 GCF_963544205.1 uncultured Rothia sp. | reverse complement strand
GTCGAAGCAATCTTCTGTCGGTAAACCCTAATCTGGGCTCCCATAGAGCTTCCTTTCTCCTTGCTTTCTGCCCCGCCCCAGCCTCATAGCTGAGGCGGGGAGAAGGCGAGGACTAATCGCTAACCGATGGTTTCCTGAGTGATGTCGCTATCGCGAGCTGCCTTGTGCTCCTCGTGACCTGCGTCGACGAGGTGGCTGCTGCCCTCAGACTTGAAACCCTGCTTGAAGTCAGCAACTGCGGTCTTCAGCGCGGCAACGGTGTCATCCTCAAGCTTGCCGGAGGAAGCGATATCGGTCAGTACCGAGGTCTTGTGACGCAGGTACTCGATGAAGCCTTCCTCGAAGCGCAGCACGTCGGAAACCTCGATGTCGTCGAGGTGACCGGAGGTACCAGCCCAAATGGAGACAACCTGCTCTTCAACTGCGTACGGGGTGTACTGCGGCTGACGCAGCAGCTCGGTCAGGCGAGAACCGCGGGTCAGCTGTGCCTTGGTAGCGTCGTCCAGGTCGGATGCGAACATTGCGAACGCTTCCATTGCACGGTACTGTGCCAGCTCCAGCTTCAGGGTACCGGAGACCTTCTTCATAGCCTTGGTCTGTGCGGCACCACCAACACGGGAGACGGAGATACCGACGTCGACTGCCGGACGCTGGTTAGCGTTGAACAGGTCGGACTGCAGGAAGATCTGGCCGTCAGTAATGGAGATGACGTTGGTCGGAATGAAGGCGGAAACGTCGTTTGCCTTGGTCTCAATGATCGGGAAGCCGGTCATCGAACCTGCGCCGAGGTCGTCAGAGAGCTTAGCGCAACGCTCCAGCAGGCGGGAGTGCAGGTAGAAGACGTCACCGGGGTATGCTTCACGTCCCGGCGGGCGGCGCAGCAGCAGGGACACAGCGCGGTATGCTTCTGCCTGCTTCGACAGGTCGTCGAAGATGATGAGGACGTGCTTGCCACCGTACATCCAGTGCTGGCCGATAGCCGAACCGGTGTAGGGTGCCAGGTACTTGAAGCCTGCTGCGTCGGATGCGGGAGATGCCACGATGGTGGTGTACTCCAGCGCGCCGCGAGTCTCAAGGGTGTGGCGGACAGCTGCAATGGTGGATGCCTTCTGGCCGACAGCCACGTAGATGCATCGAACCTGCTTCTCGGGGTCGCCGGAAGCCCAGTTGTCCTTCTGGTTCAGAATGGTGTCGATCGCGATAGCGGTCTTACCGGTCTGGCGGTCACCAATGATCAGCTGACGCTGACCGCGACCAATCGGAATCATCGAGTCGATTGCCTTCAGGCCGGTCTGCAGCGGTTCGTGAACCGACTTACGCTGGGTCACGCCGGGAGCCTGCAGCTCCAGTGCGCGGCGACCTTCAGCCTCAATGGGGCCCAGGTCATCAATCGGGTTACCGAGGGGGTCAACAACGCGACCGAGGTACGCGTCGCCCACGGGCACCGAGAGGACCTCACCGGTGCGGTGTACGACCTGGCCCTCTTCAATACCGGTGAAGTCACCCAGGACAATCACACCAATATTGCGGGTATCCAGGTTCTGTGCGAGGCCGAGGGTGCCGTCTTCGAAACGAAGCAGCTCATTCGCCATAACCGAGGGAAGACCCTCGACACGAGCGATACCGTCGGAGGCCGATACAACTCGACCCACCTCAACACGTTCTGCATTGCCGGGTTCGTAAGACGCTGCAAACTCGTTCAGCGCATTACGGACATCGTCGGCATTGATGGTCAGTTCGGCCATCTTGTGTCCCTGCTCTCTCATTGTGGTTGCGTTCCGTCAACGGAACCAACCGAAACTTGCAATTCGGGTTGAACGGGCGGGCAATGCCGCCACTTCTGCGAAGGAGGCATCAGCCACGCACCCGCTACCCGAGGTATCTTCTAAATCACCGTTGCGACGAACGGTTCAGCGTCGCTAGCTTGAGCCGCTAGCCGATGGAACGAGTCAGATCGGACATGCGGGTCTCGACGGTACCGTCGATCACCTCGTCGCCCACCTGAACACGCAGACCGCCAAGAACGGCGGGGTCCACCGAAACGTCGAGCTTCAGCTCACGGCCGTACACGGCGTTGAGCGCGCGACCGAGACGTTCAAGCTGTGCCTGCGACAGCGCAATCGCGCTAGTTACTCGCGCAATGTAACGGTTCTGTCGCGTGACGATGATTTCTGCGAACTCATCGGCTACCCGTGCAGCGTGACGGCCGCGGGGGTTGGAGCCAACTCGTTCGAGCAGAAGCACACCTTCGGCGGTGGTGGCGGGGCCACCGAGCGCCACGGCGAGCTTCTTCTTTGCTTCTTTGCTTGCCTGATGGTCGGACAGCGCTTCCTGCGCCTGAGCGTTGGAATCAACGGTACGCACAAAGGTGAGTAGTTCGTTGAGAACCTCGTCCAGGGCGTCCACGCCACCGCGAGACTGAGCCGATGCGGTCACGGCGAGCACTGCTGCACGCTCCAGGGCGTTCGCCAGATCTGCGTCATCCGACCAGCGCTGAGCCACCGCGTTGGTGAGAACAGCCATAGCCTGAGAAGAGATCTTGCCGCCGAAGACGGTGTTAGCGATACCCTGACGTGCTGCTGCATCACGCGAAGAATCGGTGACAGCACGGCGCAGGGTGCCGTTGTGGTCGAGAACATCAACCACAGCGAAAAGCTCGCTCGCCAGGTTCAGGGGCTGCAGGGAAGCGTGAGCTTCCAGCACCTCTTCCACCTTGCTCAGTGATTCAGTAGATACTCCTGCCATTACCGAGCCGCACCTGCGTTCTGCTTCTCGGTTTCAAGGTCAGCAAGAAAACGATCTACCACACGGGCCGATCGCTCATCATCGTTGAGGGCTTCGCCCACAATCTTGCCGGCAAGGGTGGTAGCAAGAGTGCCAACCTCGGAACGGAGGGACACTGCTGCTGCCGCACGCTCTGCCTCGATAGCCTTTGCTGCATTATCGCTAATGCGCTGAGCCTCAGCGGTTGCACGCTCGCGAGCATCGGCAATGATTGCCTCGCCCTCTGCGCGTGCCTCTTCACGAATCTTCTGAGCCTCCAGTCGAGCGCTTTCGAGCTGCTGGGTGTACTCATCGCGAGCCGCTGCAGCCTCTGCCTGTGCCTTCTCGGCCTTGGCAAGGCCACCTTCGATTGCTTCCTTACGGTCCTGGTAGATCTTCTCGAACGCCGGGACAACGTACTTAGCAACGATGTAGTAGAGGATCAGGAATCCGATGAGGGTAATGACAATTTCCCCGACGTCGGGAATCAGGGGGTTCGAAGTTGCCTCCGCTCCCCCTTCGCTTGCCAGATAAATCATGGAGGGAATCCTGTTCTATGGGATGGGTCGTTTAGGATGTGGCAGAGCCGGTTACTTGATGAAGACGAGAACCAGGCCCAGAATTGCCAGTGCCTCGACCAGTGCGAAGCCCAGGAACAGCATGGGCTGCAGGGTCTTCTGGGACTCGGGCTGACGAGCAACGCTGGTCATGTATGCCGCGAAGATCAGACCCACGCCGATGCCGCCGCCGATAGCTGCCAGACCGTAGCCAACCGCAGTGATGGAACCAACCATTATTTTTCCTTTCAACAGTGCTCGACCGGGAACATACCCGGACCGAACAGAGTTTGATTTGAGTTAATAGCCCGCACAGTGAACGTGTGGGTTGCTTTATTCACGCCCAATGACGAACGCGAAAACCTAAAAAACTAGAGAGTTTAGTGTCCCTCGGAAACCGAGCCCTGCAGGTACACAGCCAGCAGCAGAGCGAACACATAAGCCTGGATGCACTGAATCATGAATTCCAGGAAGTACAGGAACATGCCCAGAGCACCGGGAGCAATAGCAGCCAGGTAGCCGATGCCGCCCAGGGTCTCAACCATGTAGGTCACCATGCTGGATGCAACCATCAGCGCCAGGTGACCACCGAACATGGTCGCAAAGAGACGCAGTGCGTGAGTTGCGGGACGAATCAGCAGGTTCGAGAAGAACTCGATCGGGATCAGGATGGGGTAGATCCAGACCGGCAGACCCGAAGGCATGGTGATGTCCTTGAAGAAGCCGCCCAGGCCCTTGCGCTTGATACCAACACCAACCCAGGTCAGGTATGCCACGCCAGCCAGTGCGTAGGCGCTACCGGGGTGGGAGAAGGAGGGCAGCTGAACGAACGGAATCGAACCGAAGAGGTTGTTCACCAGAACGAAGAAGAAGGAGGCGAACAGAATCGGCACGAAAGGCTTGTAGTGCTGAACGCCCAGGGTTTCCTTGCCGAGGGAGTTACGAGCAAACATGTAGCCGGATTCAGCGATGAACTGAGTCTTGCCGGGAACCATGGCACGCTTGCGTGCTGCGGTGAGGAAGAAGACCGCAATAATCACCACGGACAGCAGAATCAGTACGTTCTGCTTACCGAAAGCGAAATCACCAATGGTGAAGAAGGGGGGCAGATGCATGTCTTCAGGGGTCGGCGGCACATAGGCTTCCGCGAGGATCAACCCGTTCTCGATCAAAGCAAGTCCTTTCTTGCTGCTAGTGGCTATCAAGAGCCCATGTCTGCCTATAAACGACTGACATGCTAACTACATGGATGAATGTGTGACCTGGCGGTCCGCGTTCAATGACCTAGCGGTCTTTATTCTGCCTGGTCATGTGGGTAAAGACGAGGGTCAAACCTCCGACGGCGCCAATCAAGACGCCAACCCACACCAGCCAGGTGGTGGAGAAGACCAGGTCACCGAGGTAACCGATGCCTCCCCACACTGCTACACCGATGATCAGATAGAGAATCGACATGACTGCGCCGGAGAGACCTCCGTCAGATACCAATTCTCCGGTGGTGCGGAGCTTTTTATCTCCGTCCCACCATTTCTTCTCTTCGGCCAAACGTTTTTCCTTTCAAACACCAATCGTGTTACCGACCATGGTCTTCCGAGTCGGTGTCGAAGTACAAAATTCTCAGTCGTGCGATGCTGACTGTTTCAATAACAATCCACAGAATCACGCCGGTACATGCGCCTGCGAGAGTCCAACCGTGCCTCAGATTCTCGGGGAATGGCACAAACATCAATACCAGACCGAGCAGAGCAATCTTCACGAGGTAGCTCACCACCAGCGATTTGGGTACACCCCAGTCGAAAATGGGAGCAACCAACATAACTAATACGCCCAGAGTGAAGCATATATAGATTATCAGAAAGCCCAATGTTATTCCTAGCGCGCCCACAGGACCCGCAAACAGGTACGCACTCATCATACCGCCCAACCAAGCCAGCAGAGAGTAAGCCGATACTCTGTAGAACAAAAATTTCCAGGAAAGCTCTTGACTCTCGAAAGAAGAGGCCTTCAGACCTGCTTGAGCACGCTCTCGGCGGCGTTTCTGCTGCCTCATACGTTCCGCCGGCGGATACCACAGAACGTCGACCACATGCCTCCAGAGAGGCTCTACGGAAGCCTCAACCGAAGGTTTAGAGTGTTCAGAAGCCATTAGTGTTTCTCCCCACGATTCTGATTCGACTGAGCCGAAGAAGAGGAAACAGAAGAAGGCAGACCCGCACGATCCTTCACGGAGTCCGGCATAATCGGCTCCGGATGCAGCGAGGTCGGCTCAACCTTCTCAGGAGTTGCCGGAACACCAGTAGCAGATGCCAAAGAATCAGTAGCAAGGTCGGACGCAGTGGGCTTCGCCTTCGGCGCCGAGCCCTTCGACTCCGTCGCAAAACGCTTCGACAGGTCAATCGTAGACGTAGGAGCCTCACCGCCGAAGAGCTGCGGCATACGCAGATACACCACCAACACGGCAAGAGCCACCACCATCACGCCCACAGTCGCCACCACGGCACCCGAAGCATACAGGTCAGACGCAAACGCCAGTAGCACCCACACCAGAATGGTCGTACCCGTCACGACGGCGGTCGAGCCCAGATGGCTGAAACCAACATCCGTCAGACGCTGATACGTGTGAGTACGGTGCGGCTTGTACCACTGCTCCCCCGCCATAAAACGACGGAACAGAGTCGTACCCGCATCCGCCAGGTAGGTCATCAGCGGGGCAAAAGCCAGCAGGAACGGAACATCCGCGAACCACGCACCCACAGCCAAAGAGCCCAGCGCCGCGCCCAAAACATAAGAACCAGCATCGCCCAAAAACACGTTCTTACCCGGGCGCACATTCCACGGCAAGAACGCCGCAAAAGCACCGGCAACAGCCACACCAGCCAGAGCCAGCCAGGGCAGGTTCACCATCCAGCCGGTCAACGTATACGCCAGACCAGCCACCAGACCGTGAGCACCAGAAATACCGTTAATTCCGTCCATAAAGTTCGCCACGTTAATGTAGCCGGCAATAAAAATCGCGCCCAGAACCAGCAGCAGAACATTCGTACCCTGCACCGTCGCGAAGCTCACGCTCACCAGCACACCAATCACCAGCTGCAGACCCGCACGACGCACAATGCTCACGCCACGAATATCCTCAAGCCAACCCAGGGCAAGAGCACACAGAATCGCCACAGCAATCGTCACCGCCAGCTGCAAAGACTCAGGAGAACGGTACGTCCAACCAAACAAAGTAGCCACCACAAACGCCACAAAGGTCGCCGCAGCAGTCGCCAAACCCATACCGCGGTACGTCGGAGCAGTATGCGAAGAACGCTCATTAGGAACATCCACCATGTTGTAGCGGTGCAAAATTGGGCGCACCGCAAACGGCAAAAGGGCACCCAAAACAAAAGCAAGAGCAAAAATGCTCAACAGCTCAGAAAAGGAGGTCATACCAGCTCCAAGGCATTGGCGCCGCTACCTCTGGACACAAACTCCAGAATCGCGGCTGAGGGACGATGTGTGCGTAGTGTGTGTTTACTTCGTATTCTATAGAACTCTTCAGTAGCCCGGGGCTCAACGTTACAGAATCTCTCCATATGCTCCATTCACCCCGCGCCCAACAGCGAGAGAAAAGAGAAAACACCGGATACCGCACCTGCCACGCAAGTGCAGCATCCGGTGTCTTTCCGCAAAGATTAGAACGTCTGTGCATCCGCCAAAGTACGCGGATCCGGGGCACGCTCCAGGCCATGACGCTCATAGCCACTATGCTCCCGATAGTTCTGAATCCACCGCTCATAATCGAGCTCATCAGGATCAAGTGCCGGGGCACTCGACCGGGAAATATACCGGTTCTCCTCGCTAGGTACCAGCTTCTCGGTACCGCCGAAGAGAGTCTCATCCAGCTTCTCACCCTTGCGAAGACCAATCTCCTTGATCTCCACGTCATACCGCTCATACGCCTGGCGCATCGCCTTGGCAACGTCCAGAATCTTGACCGGCTGGCCCATATCCAGCACCATGACCTCACCGGGGCGACCAATCGCACCGGCAAGCATCACCAGCAGGCAGGCATCGGTAATCAGCATGAAGTAACGGGTCGCGCGCTTATCCGTCAGGGTAATCGGACCACCCGAGAGGATCTGCTTCGTAAAGAGCGGCTTAATCGAACCGCGCGAACCAAACACGTTACCGAAACGAACCGACACGTAGGTGTTGCTGGTCTTCTCGCCAAAGTACGCGGTCAGGCGCTCGGCCACACGCTTAGACTGACCCAGCGCAGTCTTCGGATCAGCAGCCTTATCGGTCGAAACGTTCACAAAGGTCTTCACGCCCACCGCCTCCGCGGCACGCAGCACGTTGAGGGTGCCCAGAGAGTTCGTCTTCCACGCCTCCTGCGGGTACGCCTCCAGCGCCGACACATGCTTCAGCGCTGCAGCGTGGAACACCACCTCGGGGCGACGCTGACGGAAAATCTCCAGCAGGTTATCGCCCTCACGAATATCAGCCAGAATGATGCGGTCATCATCCAGGCTCGACTCGTGAGTAATCGAAACCTTCGTCTCCATCAGCAGAGTCTCATCATGATCAAGCATCATGAGGGTCTCAGGCTCAAACTCGCTAATCTGACGGCACAGCTCCGAACCAATCGAACCGCCCGCGCCGGTCACCAGCACTCGCTTACCGTGCAGGTACGAACGCAGAATATCGCGGTCAATATCGTAGTTAATCTCGCCACGAATCACGCGCATCAGGTCGTTATCGCTCGCGGTAATCAGACGCTCACCCATCAGGCGAGCATTCGCACTGCTAATACGCTGAACCTCAACCTTAAGCTTACGCATGCGGTTGCAGAAGGACTCGAAATAATCCTCCGACATATCCGAAATCGTCACCAGAATCTTACGGGTACCCGACTCACGAATCGCCTGCTCCAGCTCACGGTAGGTCGTAATCACCGAAATGCCGTGGAACTTCGTACCAGCCTTGAGCTGGTCATCATCGAAGACCGCAACCGGGCGAAGCTTCGCCTCCTCATCATGCAGCATCGAATCCATGACCATGCCGCCAATAAAACCGGCACCGTACACAATCACGGGCTCGCCGGTCAGCTCACGCACCGCGCCGCGCTCAGTATAGACGCGCTTCGCCATGCGAGCGCCCGCCATCATAATCAGGCTAAACGCCGCCGCAATCGCAGGCACACTATGCGGAATATGAGGCAGGCCCAGCAGCTCATCCACAAAGGAGAAAATCGTCAACGCCGCGCCCGCGCTCAAAGCAGCCGCACCGGCACGCCACGACTCGTCAAACGAGCCATAAGAGTACACGCCGTTATAAATCTTCACGCCCGCCAAACCAATGACCAGGTGCAACACCACAGCCAAAGTAGCGGTCATCGCCAACGACGCCGGGTGAATAATATCGAACACCGAACCGTTACTGAGCAGCACACTATAGCGGAGCATGTACGCGAACAAAACCGCCAGCAGCCACGCGCTCGAATCAATCAGAGCCTGCGCAATCAGCCACCACGGCTTACGCTCGTAGAGGCGGTTCACCAGCATTGTGCCGGAGTCGCCCTCCGTCACCAGCGTGCCACGCTGAGCCGCCTTCTTCATCACCACATGAGCGTGAGGTTTCAACTGAGCCACTACATGCCTCCTTCAGATGCGGTACCAGAAGAACGAGAAGAAGCGCGAGCCGTCAACGACGACAACGCACGAAACGCCGAACGGCGCGCCTGCTCAGGCACAAAACGGTACACACTACGCACCGCCATGTTCTGAGCCCACTGAAGCTTAGAAATACCGTGACCGGTGTACAGGCGACGCTGAATCGCCAGATCCTGCAACCAGGCGTCCACTCCCCCACGCTTCGTGTACGCGCCCGCACCCACGCGATAACGCACCAGTGCATCAGGGATATTGCCCAGACGGTAGCCGGCATCGCGCAGACGCATCCACAGCCACCAATCCTCAGCGCCGGGCACGAACTCGTAGCCGCCCAGCTGCTGCACGGCGCTCTTCACGAACGCCACCGACGGGTGATAAATCGGGTTGCGCGAATCCATTGCGTTGAGCAGACGCTCGGAATCAACAATCGCCTCGCGGGTCGACTCCACCGCCGTATTGCTTTCGTTCACCTCAAGCATGGCAGAGCCCAGTACCGTGTAGCCGCCCTCAACCAGGGCAGGAATCAGACGGGCAAAACGAGTCGGCTCGGACAGGTCATCAGAATCAGCACGAGCCACCAGCTCGTAGGTGCACGCCTGCAGACCGGCATTCAGCGCCTCCGCCAAACCAACGTTCTGAGCCAGCTCCACCACCTGAATCGGCGGGCAATCCAGGTTCTCGGCACGCTGAACCCAGCGGTCCACCACGGCATCCAGCTCGGGGGTCAGCGGACCATCCTTCACCAAAACCAGTTCCGAAGGACGCAGAGTCTGGTTCAGCAGATTCGACTCCAACGCCTGCTCCAGGTACGCGGGATTCTCCTTCGCGTACACGCTCATCAACACCGAGAAATCGGGTGCAGAGCTCACGCAACCGCGCGCCTTCTCAGACTCAACGGCGTTAGCAGTAGCCGGCACACCGTAGCGGCCGGGGAAAGTCAGCGGGTAAATACCCTCAAGCACCTGGCGGTTCGGGGTGGGTGCCCGCAAACCGTCACGCACACCGTTGAGGAAATACCCCAGGTAGGTGCGGCGGTCATCAGTGCGCAGCACAGTAGAAATCCACAGACGCGCCGACGAGCCACCATAGAGCAGCTTCTCCAGCGGGTTCAGGGTACGCGAACGGGTGAAAACCCACAGCTTATTGCGCACATCGTTATAGAAACGCGGGCCGGGGTTGGCGTTCGTCGTACCAAACGTCTTCGTGTGGTGCTTAGCCACAGAGGACGGCACCGCAATGCCGTCGCGGTGATGAATCAGACGGGTCGAAAACTCGAAGTCGTCATTCCAGATGAAGAACTCAGCAATCGGCAGGCCACCGTTGCGGCGAATCGCCTGCGCATCCATCAGAATCGACACGAACGAGGCGCTACGAATCGGGCGGGCGCCCACAGCCTGTGCACGAGCATGACGCTGCTCCCCCGCCGCAAACATGGTGCGCGGGGTGTTCATCGGGTGGTCCTCGCCGTTCGTCCACACCACACGAGACGCCACCACCGCGGGACGCCGCGAAGGCACCGGCGAATAGTTCAGCCAGGCGGCAACCGCCTCCGACAGGGTGTTCTCGGTCGGCTCGGTGTCATCATCCATCACCCACACCAAATCCGGGTTGTGGCGTTCCAGGGCACGGTCAATGCCCACCGCAAAGCCGCCAGCGCCGCCCATATTGCTCTCCAGACGGATGCAATCCACCGGCAGCTCATAGTCCAGGGTGCGCAGATACTCGGCGGTGCCGTCCGTGGAGGCGTTATCAACAATCACCACCGCCGTAGGCACACGCTCACCCGACGCGATACCAGCCAGGGTCTTCGGCAGCAGGTCCTCACGGTTGTAGGTCACCACCACAGCAACCGTGCGGGGGTACTCGTTCGAAGAATCGTAAGAAGAAGGCTGTTCGGAAGAAGGCTGGGCAAAAGCGGTCACGTCACTGTACTTTTCTGCCATAAGTTCTCCCTCCACGGCGCGATGCGCCTGAATCAGCCGATACGCAATATACCCGTGCCGATAAGGGCGCTCTTGGTGTTTCTCACGCCCCCGGTATTCAACCGTGTGGATATATCACTCAAAGAAAACATTCTACCTGTGGTCTCCACTAGAGGGTGAACTGTCACCCCAAAAGACGCCTTTTATGACGGATAAACAACCGAATTCAGTTGATTTATCCGTATAGCGGACGCACCCGTACCCACGCTTTTGGGGTATCCGCCAAGCTGACAGCTTCACAGCCTGTGTTTGAGCTGTGCACCCCGTACGAAAAAACGACCAGAGACCGAATAAAACCCCACAAATTCCCCATAAACTGTTCAAATATGGGAAAGTTGAACTGACCCCATAAATCCCCGCAACGTACGCGGGCTCGTGAGAGGTAAAAGAGATGTCCGAATCCAAGTGGAAAGTCATTGGCGCCAGCGGCTTCGTTGGTTCCTCCATCGTCGCGCGCCTGAACGCAGAAGGTATCAGCGTTGATCCTATTGAGGCACCTCGACTCGCAACTCGCGCCCTCGACGTAGACAGCATCATCGACGAAGCAGACCAGCTTGAAGGCATCATCGACTCCCTCGCAGAAGCCTTCGCCGGCGCACAGGTCGTCGTTAACGCAGCGGGCCTCGCAGCACCCAACATGCAGGACCTACCCCCGCTCGTCGGCGCAAACGCCCTGCTACCCGCAGTCATCGCAATCGCCGCACAGCGCACCGGCGTGCGCCGCGTCATCCACCTCTCCTCCGCAGCGGTACAGGGCCCGCGCCTCGTACTCGACGCTTCCGAAGAGACCAACCCGTTCAGCGCCTATTCCTTCTCCAAGGCACTCGGCGAAGAAGCACTGCTCGACCTGCAGGACTACTTCCTCGAAGAGCACCCCGACAGCGCACCCGAACTGTGCATCCTGCGCGCAACCAGCGTGCAGGGCCGCGGCCGCCGCACCACCGAACTCTTCGCCAAGATGGCATCCTCCCCCTTCGCCTCCGTTGCGGGCGCTGGCACCGGCAAGTCGCCCGTCTCCAGTGTGCACGCCCTCGCAGAATTCGTGGTCATGCTCGGCACCTTCCCCGGCGAACTGCCTACCATCGTCCTGCAGCCCTGGGAAGGCGCAACCGTCGCCTCCGCAACGCTCGACGCAGGCCGCCGCAAGCCGCTCCACCTGCCCGAATGGCTCTGCCGCGCAGCCGTCAAGGCAGGTTACACCGTCTCCGAGCTGATGAACGACAAGTTCGCAGGCTCCGTGCGTAAGGTCGAGGTCATGTGGTTCGGCCAGGGTATTGACGACTCCTGGGCACGCGACAACAACCTTCTACCCACCCCGCGCGTACGCGAAGTACTGCGCAACGCCCACACCGCACTGGGCAAGAAGAAGGACCGTCGCTTCGACAAGAAGTAGATTGCGCACGTGCCTGTAGAGACGCACAACCTAGGGGCACGCAATCTGTAAGACTCATAGCAAAAGGGAACCCCCGATATATCTAAACGATATATCGGGGGTTCCCTATACGTTTTTATGCGCCGAGCTTTATGCGCCGGACTCTTACACGCGTAGAGGTTTAGAGGTGGTCCTCCGGGGCGTCCTTCTGCTCGGTCTTTGCAGGCTCGGTCTTTGCCTCAGGCTCAGCGTCTTCAGCCTTAGCTTCTGCCGCCTTTGCCTCGCTCTGAGCAGGCTTGCTCTTAGCGGCAGTCTCAATCTTCGACTCGCCAAAGACCAGAGCACGAGCAGTATCAGCAGGCACAGGCAGGGTCTGCGGCTCATCTGCACGAACCGGCTTCGGAGTGTTATCGCGATAACCGCGCGCACGCTCCTGGTCCACGCCAGTGCTGAACGCAGAAGACAGAGTCGACGTAGCGCCCAGCAGGGACGCCGCAACAGAACCAGCAGCCGGTGCAGAAGCGCGACGAGCAGGCTCACCGCTCACGGTATGGGTGCTGTCCCACTGCTCATACGCCTCATCCAGGTCAGCCTGATCGTCCAGAGCACGCTCAGAAGGAGCCGACTCAGACGACGCGGAAGAAGCAGCCTCTGCTTCCTCAACCTTACGAGCCGCCTGGGCATCAGCCTCCGCACGAGTCAGAATCGACGGAACAACCTCACGCAGTTCCTCCACCGGAATCGCGCCCTCACGAACCACCACGTAGGGGAAGGAGGTGCAATCCAGAATCGTGGACGGTGCCGGGTCACGCTCAGTCACCACGACCACGCCGTCCTCATTCGGCTCAGACTCAAGCGGCTTCGGGCGGGCGCCGCCATCAATCACCACGGCAACATCCTCACCCAGCGAATCCATGGCGGTCTGCGCATCCAGTGCAGCTTCATGACCGGTCTTGTTCGCGCTCGAAACCGCCAGCGGACCGTGCTCGGTCAGCAGCTTCAGGGCAAACTCGTCATCGGGAACACGCACGGCGACGGTACCGCGGGTCTCACCCAGATCCCAGCTCAGCGACGGGTACGCGTGAAGAATAAGAGTCAGCGCGCCGGGCCAGAAGCGACCACCCAGGTCGTAAATGTCGTCCGGAACGTCGTCCACCACGCCGGCGAGCGCAGCAAGATCAAAAATCAGCACGGGCGGCGGCATGGTGCGGTCGCGGCCTTTATCTGCCAGCAGCTTGGCAACGCCCTGATGCGAGAAAGCATCGGCGGCAATACCGTAGACGGTATCGGTGGGCATCACAATCGTGTCGTGCGCCTTCAGCGCCTCGCGGGCAGCCTCGATGGCCTCGCGGGTCTCAGTTTCAGTCGTTACGGGATACAGCTTTGCAGTCACGGGTCTTATTCTCTCATGTTTTTCTGGATGCGGCGAGGCGCCGGCATCCACAACGCGCCATGTGGAAGCGTTCTTCCGAGCGTTCACCATATTTCGCCGGCTCTGAGCCTGCTGCGGAGGCGGACGCGTTGCCTTCACGCAGCCCGGCGCTGGCTAGGTGGTGCATCTACTAGTTTAAAGGCTCTAGTGGGTGCGGTTTATAACCGACGCTATGCCGCGGGCGATTATTCAGGTCACGCACCGGGTAGCAGCCCTCAAAGCCGAGACGTGCCAAGAGTTCGGCAACGGCTTCTTCCTGGGTGTCGTCGTGCTCCATGATGAACAGGCCGCCGGGGGCTAGAAGCTCGAAGGCGCGGGCGGCGATAGCGGAGGGCATCTGCATGCCGTCATCTCCCCCGCCGTACAGCGCCATGTCCGGGTCGTGGAGGGCGGCCTCCGGGTCGGCGGGTACGTTCGCCGGCGGAATGTACGGAGGGTTGGAGAGCACCGCGTCGAAGGTTCCGGCAAGCTCGGACAGGGCGGTGAGGGCGTCCCCCTGAACCAGGTGCACGCCGAGCGGTTCCAGGTTCTTGCGGGTGTAGGGGATGGCGTCCTCGGAGAGCTCCACCGCGAACACCTGGGCGTTCGGTAGTTCGCTCTTGACTGCCGCCGCGATGGCGCCGGACCCCGTGCACAAATCGACGACGCGCAACGGACCGGTCGCCGGCTCAGCGCGTGTGCTCAGCACTTTGAGGGCTTCTTCGACGAGGAGCTCGGTCTCGGGGCGGGGTACGAACACGCCCGGTCCGACTGCCAGTTCTAGGCGGTAGAAGGGAGCGGAGCCGGTGATGTGCTGTAGCGGTTCGCGGCGGGCGCGGCGGGCGATCAGCGCCTCGTACTCTGCAACCTGGTCGGGGGTGAGCCGCTCCCCCATGAGTGCGGCGTGCTGTAGGCGTGAGCGTGAGCCGTCGTAGAGCAGGTGCGCGGCGAGTAGCTCGGCGTCCACGCGGGGGCTGGGTACCTGCGCTAGTGCTGCGGTGGCGCGCGTGAGTACTTGCGCGAGCTCTTCTCCGCGCGGGTCGTGCACATTCACCTTCATGAGCTCTCCTTCTCGTCTTTCAACGGCTCAAGTCCCCAACGATTCAAAACCTGTCACCGCATACAGGTGAGGGGCTCCACCGCCGCAGCGGCGAGCCCCTCACCAACATCTCACGCCGATTCCGAAGAATCAGCAAGAGCAAATACAGAACCTACTTCTGTACAGAATTACTTCTGCTCCTGGCCCACCTGAGCGAGGCGGTGCGCCTCATCCATCTCAATAGCAGACTGAACCACAGGCTCCAGGTCACCATTCAGCACAGCATCCAGGTTGTACGCCTTGTAGCCGGTACGGTGATCCGCAATGCGGTTCTCCGGGAAGTTATAGGTACGGATACGCTCCGAACGGTCCATAGTACGCACCTGCGAAGCACGGTGCGCCGCGTTCTCAGCGTCAATCTGCTCCTGCTGGTGAGCCAGCAGTCGCGCACGCAGCACGCGCATTGCAGCTTCACGATTCTGCAGCTGAGACTTCTCATTCTGCATCGCCACCACAATACCGGTCGGAAGGTGGGTAATACGCACCGCCGAGTCGGTGGTGTTCACCGACTGACCGCCCGGACCTGAAGAACGGTACACGTCAATCTTCAGGTCGTTCTGGTTAATCTCGATTTCCTCGGGCTCGTCCACCTCGGGGAACACCAGCACACCAGCCGCGGAGGTGTGGATACGGCCCTGCGACTCGGTCGCCGGCACACGCTGCACGCGGTGCACGCCGCCCTCGTACTTCAGGTGCGCCCACACACCCTCAGCAGGCTCATTCGAGGAGCCCTTAATAGCAATCTGGGCGTCCTTGTAACCGCCAACATCGGTGCTGGTCGAGGAAATAATCTCGGTCTTCCAGCCCTTGTTCTCGGCGTAACGCATGTACATGCGCAGCAGGTCACCAGCGAACAGAGCCGCCTCGTCACCACCGGCACCAGCCTTCACTTCAAGAATGACGTTACGGCCATCATCCGGGTCACGCGGAATCAGCAGGCGGCGCAGCTTCTCCTGAGCAACCTCCAGCTCCTCCTCCAGGCCGGGAATCTCCGCCGCAAAATCCGGATCCTCATCAGCCATCTCGCGAGCAGCCTCAAGGTCATCCTTCAGCGAAGTGTACTTGTTGTACGCAGTCACAATACCGGTCAGTTCCGCGTAACGGCGGCCCACACGGCGTGCCTTACCCTGATTCGCCTGCACGGCGGGGTCAGCCAGCTGATTCTGCAGGTCAGCGTGCTCATCCAGCAGAACCTGAATAGATTCAAACATTCTGTTCTCTCTTCCATCTCCCGCACTTTACGCCGCACGGGCAGGCACTAGACATCTCACACCCCTTGCAGGGATGCACAAAACGAACGGCTCACGCGCCCCACCCGCAAGAGGAGGTGGGGCGCGTGAGATACGAGCCTTAGTCGACCAGACGCAGACCGTTCTTCTGAACCGTCAGAAGGAACTCCACGTTGCTTTCAGTCTTACGCAGCTGGTTGGTCAGAACGCCCAGAGCCTGCTCGGGCTCCATACCCGCCAGGGCACGGCGCAGACCCCACATAATCTTAATCTCATCCGGGGAAAGCAGGTTCTCCTCGCGGCGAGTACCAGAAGCGTTAATATCAACCGCCGGGAAGATACGCTTATCCGCCAGCTGACGGGACAGGCGCAGCTCCATGTTACCGGTGCCCTTGAACTCTTCGAAGATCACTTCGTCCATCTTCGAGCCGGTCTCAACCAGGGCGGTAGCCAGAATGGTCAGCGAGCCGCCCTCTTCAATGTTGCGGGCCGCACCGAAGAACTTCTTCGGCGGGTACAATGCGGCAGAATCCACACCACCGGACAGGATACGACCGGATGCCGGAGCAGCCAGGTTGTATGCGCGGCCCAGGCGGGTCATGGAGTCCAGCAGCACGACCACATCGTAGCCGAGCTCCACCATACGCTTTGCACGCTCAATAGCCAGCTCAGCAACAGTGGTGTGATCCTCAGCGGGGCGGTCGAAAGTCGAGGCAATAACCTCACCCTTGACGGTGCGCTGCATATCGGTCACTTCTTCAGGACGCTCGTCGACCAGGACCATCATCAGGTACACGTCCGGGTTGTTCACGGTAATCGCGTTCGCAATGGACTGCAGCATGAGGGTCTTACCCGCCTTCGGCGGGGACACAATCAGACCACGCTGGCCCTTACCGATCGGGGACACCAGATCAACCACGCGGGTACCCAGCTTCTTCGGGGTGGTCTCCAGGCGCAGACGCTCCTTGGGGTACAGCGGAGTCAGCTTGGAGAACACGCGGCGGTTAGCTGCCTCTTCTACGCTCTGACCGTTAATCGCCTCAACCTGAACCAGGGCGTTGAAACGCTGGCGGTTGTTCGACTCACCCTCGCGCGGCACGCGAATCGCGCCGAGCACGTGGTCACCCTTACGCAGGTTGTACTTCTTCACCTGAGCCAGGGAAACATACACGTCGTTGGTGCCGGGCAGGTAGCCGGTGGTACGCACAAAAGCGTAGTTATCGAGGATATCCAGAACACCCGAAATCGGTGCCAGCACATCGTCTTCGCTCAGGCGAGGCTCGTTCTCCTCGCGGCGGCGAGCCTGCTTCTCAGCACGCTCAGCCTGGCGGTCACGCTTGGAACGGCGCTCAGTACGCTCGGCACGCTCTGCGCGTTCTGCACGCTCAGCAGCCTTACGCTCGGCACGTTCACTACGCTCAGCATTGCGCTCTGCGCGCTCCGCCTGGCGGTCACGCTTAGTGCGGCGCTCAGTACGCTCGCCGTCCTGGTCGCGGCGACGCTCACGGGTGCGGGTACGCTTCGAGCTCTTCTCACCGTCGGGGGTGCCAAAAGTCATGTCCAGGGCAGCGTTCAGGCTGTCCAGGCTAGCGGTGCCATCAGCGGTAGCAGCCTTCAGCTCAGCCGAGTTACCGGGCAGGTCAACCTGCTCCGAACGCTCACCAATACGCTCAGCAGCCAGCTCAGCGCGCACATCCAGCGGAGGAAGCTCAGCGGGCTTCTCATCCTTACGGGTGCGGGTGCGGCGGGTACGCTTCTCAGCCTTCTCGCCCTTCTCAGACTTTTCAGCCTTCTCGGACTTCTCAGCTGATGCGTCCTCACCCTCAGCGGCACGGCGAGCGCGGGCACGCTTCTGAGCGGGAGTCTCATAGCGAGAAGAACGGGTACGCTTCTCAGCCTTCTCGCTCTTCTCAGCGCCCTCAGCGGGAGCCTCAGCAGACTCAGCGTTTTCGGTCATTTCAGCAGTCTTCTCTGCCTTCGCCTCGGCGTCCTTCTGGGCGCGGGTACGGCGAGTACGGCGAGGCTTAGACTCCTCAGCCTTCTCAGCAGCGGGAGCATCAGCAGATTCAGCAGCAGGAGCCTCCGCAGGTGCTTCAGACTTGGGGGATTCAGCATTAGGTGCTTCAGATTTCGGCGCAGCAGGAGCGGCTACGGCGCCGCCACGCTGGTGCTCCTCAAGAGCCTGAACCAGCTCAGCCTTCTTCAACTTCAGGTAGCCGCGGATACCAAGCTGCTGGGCGAGGACACGCAGCTGCGCGACCTTCAAGTTCGCAAGTTCCGGTGCGGCAGCAGCCGTACCGTACTCATCGGTGACAACAATATTCTTTGCCAACTACAATTCCTTTGGTTATAAGCCCTGAAAATCTTCAGAATAAAGATCGGGCGGGCGCTATAGCGCGGTCAAAGGTTTAGACACTGCCGAAAGAAAACAGCAGTCTGCACCTTCGACTCCCTCGAACCGCGCTGGAGGCGGTTCGCGTCTCTTACCGTACCCGCTGATTCAGACACAGCGAGCACACACGGAAGATAAGGCGCTCTATCACAAATGTGGGCAAGCCCAAACCATCATCTATAAGAACCATCTACACGAGATGAAGAGGATGGATTGGTCACTTTGAAAGGGCACCCGCCGCGAAACCGAACCCCCAGAAAAGTCTTCCCCTATGCGTCAGAAACAAAGAAAGACGTGGAATCCAAAGGCACTCCCCCGAACCCTACCGGCTCCCACTCAGATACACAAAGCACCTGAGGCATAAGGGGAAACGGAAGTACGTTACGAAGGATAGTATCGACGGTCTACATTGAACGACGGGCGAACCTCAACATAGGACGAACTAATAACGTCCTACTGAGTAACTATAACACCTTCAGTATCAATTTCAAGGGGAAGCACTCGCCAGTTCAGGCGGCGATCCGCGATAGCGCTGCAAGGGTGGGTCGCAGCGAACTCGGCAATAGCCTCCTGCACCTGCTGCACCTGCTCATCGCCGCGCGCAAAGGTCAAAACGGTCGGGCCAGCACCAGAAATCACTGCCGCAAAACCCTGACCGCGCAGGTACGCCACCAGCGCAGCCGACGGCTCCATCGCGGTCACACGGTAACCCTGATGCAGGTAATCCACGGTCGCATCCATCAGGTGCTCGGGAGCATCAGAGAGAGTGCGCACCAGCAGCGCCGCGCGAGCCGAGTTCGCCACCGCCTCAACGTGGGGCATCTGTGCGGGAATCAGCGAACGAGCAAGCTTCGTCGACACCTCATAATCGGGCACAGCCACCACAGGGTGAACATCAGGATGCACCGGAATAATCAGGGACTTCCAATTGCCCATCTCGCCCCAGGACACCGACAGGTTGCCGTAAATCGCCGGAGCCACGTTATCCGGGTGGCCCTCCATATCGGAGGCGACCTGCAGCATCTGCTCACGGCTCAGGCGGTACTCCTCCGGCAGCAGACCGCTCGCCGCAGCCACACCCGCCACAATAGCCGACGCCGAAGAACCCATACCGCGAGAATGCGGAATCTTATTATCAGCAATCAGCTTCACC
This sequence comes from uncultured Rothia sp., assembly GCF_963544205.1. Lineage (GTDB taxonomy): Bacteria > Actinomycetota > Actinomycetes > Actinomycetales > Micrococcaceae > Rothia. The sequence goes on along the minus strand of NZ_CAUUDY010000009.1, from coordinate 58,328 downwards.
GGAGGCAGCTCATCCAAACCAGCCGCCGCGAAACCAGCCTTCATCGCCTGCAAAACCAGGTGGCTCTCATCGCGAGGAACATCCGCGCTACCCTCACCGCTGAGCTCGAACTCCAGACCGGACTCAATACGCTCAACAACCAGCTCATCATAGAAGCCAAGACCCAAACCCATGCTGTCATAGCCGGGACCCAGGTTAGCGCTCGTAGCGGGAACGCGAACCTTAACGGACGCGCCCACCGGAATATCAGAAATATGCAGGGAAGACATGAGAAGAACCTCGCGATCGGTGACGTAATGAGTGAATAGGTGAAAGATACAAAAAGGACTGTCATGCAGGTGCACCCCGCCCCGAAAACCGGGACGGAGTGCACACAATAGATACAAACAGACTAGTGCAAATCGAGAATATCTGCCACAGCAACCACATCGAAGGGAGCCTTAGTCGGCTCAACCTTCACGCCGTTAACAGCCTCAAGAGCCCACTGCGGGTCCTTCAGACCGTGACCGGTCACGGTAATCACGATGGTCTTACCCTCGGGAGCCTCACCAGCGCGGTGCTTCTTCAGCAGACCCGCAACACCGGCAGCCGAAGCCGGCTCCACGAACACCCCCTCACGCGAGGACAGCCAGCGGTGCGCCTCCAGAATCTCCTCATCGGTCACAGCCTCAATCACACCGCCGGACTCGTCACGAGCAGCTTCAGCCTTCTCCCACGACGCGGGGTTACCGATACGGATAGCGGTCGCAATGGTCTCGGGTGCCTCAATCGGGTGGCCAGCAACGATCGGTGCAGCGCCAGCAGCCTGGAAGCCCCACATAATCGGACGCTTGGTCGCAACCGGCTCCAGAACCTTACCGTCACGGTTGGTGTAAGGCTCCGAGTACTCCTTGTAGCCCTTCCAGTACGCAGTGATGTTACCCGCGTTACCAACCGGCAGCAGGTGGTAATCGGGAGCGTCACCCAGGGTGTCAACAACCTCGAACGAACCGGTCTTCTGACCCTCAATACGGTAAGGGTTGACCGAGTTCACCAGGAACACAGGGTAGTTCTCGCTGAGCTTGCGAGCAATCTCCAGGCAGTTGTCGAAGTTGCCGTCAATCTGAATGATGTCAGCACCGTGAGCAATCGCCTGAGACAGCTTACCCATGGAAATCTTGCCGTCCGGAACCAGCACTGCACAGCGCATACCAGCCTGCAGAGCGTACGCAGCAGCCGAAGCGGAAGTGTTACCGGTCGAAGCACACACAACAGCCTTTGCACCGTCACGCTTAGCGGCGGTCATCGCGCTGGTCATACCGCGGTCCTTGAACGAACCGGTCGGGTTCATACCCTCAAACTTCAGGTAAACGGTGTTACCGGTCTCAGCAGACAGTGCCGGCGCGTGAATCAGCGGGGTACCACCCTCGCCCAGGGTCACAGCCTTCACATCGTCTGCGAAGGGCAGACGGTCACGGTACTCATTGATAACGCCCTGCCACACGTGTGCCATTGGCTTCTCCTTCAATCTTGGCGCCCCGCCCGCCGGACCTCCCATAGGTTCGGCGCGGTAGCGGGTACGCGGGTTAGTTAGTGAGCGATGCGCCCGCAAGCGAACATCGCAGGTTTAGTAAGCGGCGTGTGCCGCACGTAGATAACGCTTTCGAGCCCAGTTATTCTCGGCGCCTAGTGCTTCTCGGACTCCACGCGGATAACCGAGTTCACCTCACGCACAGTGTCCAGAGCGTCAATCACGGCAATTGCACGGCGCAGATCGGAATCCTTCGCCGAGTGGGTCACCATACGAATCTGAGCCGCGCCCTCCTTCGGAGTGGACTGACGCAGCGAATCCACCGAAATACCGTGCTCGGCCAGGATACGGGTAATGTTCGCCAGAACGCCCAGGCGGTCCTCCACCAGAACACCCACCGAGTAGCGGGAAATCACGTTGTCCAGGCTGGTTGCGTGCAACTGAGCGTGGGAAGTCTCCGGAACACCGGGGCCACCCAGCACCAGACGACGAGCCAAGGACACGAAGTCACCCAGAACAGCCGACGCGGTGGGAGCGCCACCCGCACCGGGACCGTAAAACATCAGCTCGCCAGCGTTCTCCGCCTCAACAAACACAGCGTTGAACGCACCGTGCACGCCCGCCAGCGGGTGCTGACGAGGAATCAGGGTCGGGTTCACGCGAATGTTCGCGCCGTCCTCACCCTCGCGCTCACAGATAGCCAGCAGCTTGATGACGTAACCATCAGCATCCGCAGCAGCAACATCATCAGCGGTGATGGCGGTAATGCCCTCGGTGTGCACATCATCAATAGTGAAGTCAGAGTGGAACGCCAGCGAAGCAACAATCGCAGCCTTCGACGCGGCGTCGTGGCCCTCAACGTCAGCGGTCGGGTCAGCCTCCGCGTAGCCCAGCTTCTGAGCCTCAGCCAGTGCATCTGCGAAAGAAGCACCGGTGGTGTCCATCTGATCAAGAATGTAGTTGGTGGTGCCGTTCATGATGCCCAGAACGCGGGTCACGCGGTCACCAGCCAGGGAATCACGCAGCGGGCGCAGAATCGGGATAGCACCCGCAACAGCAGCCTCGTAAGAGAGCTGAGCGCCGGACTTATCAGCGGCAGCCTGCAGCTCCACACCGTGCTTAGCCAGCAGCGCCTTGTTACCGGAGACCACGGACTTACCCGCCTTCAGAGCACGCAGAATGCGGGTGCGCGCCGGCTCAATACCGCCGGTCAGCTCGATGACCACATCCGCCGCATCAATCAGGGATTCAGCGTCAGTGGTGTACAGCGAGGGGTCCGCATTCCAGTGGCGGGATGCATTAGTATCGCGCACAGCAATACCGATCAACTCCACGGGGGCGCCAATGCGCTTCTCAAGGACAGCGTTATCCTCGACCAGGATGCGAGCAGCCTGGGAACCGACATTACCGGCACCAAGCAGTGCTACTTTGATCTTTTCAGCCACGATAGTCTCTTTCTACGGTCTGTTCCGGGTTCGCCCCGGTATATCTTCGGGCTAGGCGTGGATGCGGTGCAGAGCACGCACTCAACAACCACTTTATCAAGAGCCGAGGACGGCTCAGCAGCCTCAAGCTGCGACTTTTACTCTCTGAGATGAGGTATCCCTCACAGTAATGAGGTGAACCTTATTGTCTGCAGAGTTTTGAACACGCAAAACCGTGAAGCCCCGCCTCGCAACCGCCACCTCACGGTGCGCATGGCAGAGACGGGAAGCTTCACGGTTTCATAGCATCTGGGACGGAACTCTATATATCCGAACCCATATCCAGCGCCAGCATGTCCTCCTCGCGCTGGCGGCGAATCATCACACGGGAGGGACGACCCTCAGCAGTCGCGATCACCGGCGGGCGGGTCAGGAAGTTGTAGTTCGACCCCAGCACGTAGCAGTACGCGCCCGTCGCCGGAACCGCCAGAATATCGCCCGCCTGCAGGTCCGCCGGCAGGTAGCAGTAGCGCACCACCACATCGCCGGATTCGCAGTGCTTACCCACCACACGGCAGAGTACCTGCTCCCCCACCGGGGCACGATTCGCCAGGGTCACCGAATAGTCCGATTCGTACAGCACCGGGCGGGCGTTATCGCTCATACCGCCATCCACAGAGACGTAGCGGCGCACGCGAATATCGCCGTTCTCGTCCTCAATGCTCACGTTCTTGATAGTGCCGACCGTGTACAGGGTCGCGCCCGAGGGGCCCGAAATGGAGCGACCAGGCTCAAACGACATGTGCGGAATCGCCATACCCAGACGCTCGCAGGTTGCCGCGACGGAAGCCGCAATCGACTCGGTCACCTCGGTAATGGAACGGGGGTGATCCGCCTCGGTGTAGCCGATGCCGTAACCGCCGCCCAGGTCCAGCTCCGGCAGGGTCACGCCCAGGTCGCGGTTGAGGCGGTTCATGAACTCCAGGGCGGTGGTTGCCGCCTGTTCGAAGCCCTCCGCCTCAAAAATCTGCGAACCAATATGGCAGTGAATACCGCGGAAATCCAGGGAGTCGGTCCCGTTCAGAATCGCAGCAGCCAGCGCCGCGTAAGAGTCGGTAGCCTCAACGCCCCAGTGCTCCAGCTCTTCCTCTTCCAGACCGGCGAGCGCGGCAGTACCGGGCTGCAGGGACATGCCGAACTTCTGATCCTCGTGCGCGGTCGCAATGGACTCGTGGGTCGAGGCGTGCACGCCGGGGGTGATGCGAATCAGCACCGGAACCGGGGCGTAGGGCTCCTTGCCTTCCGCCACACGCTCGGTTGCAAGCTCTGCGTACACCTGCTCAATCAGCTTGAGCTCATCCACCGAATCAGCCACCACGCGGCCCAGGCCGTTGCGGATCGCGCGGGCAATTTCAGCCTCCGACTTGTTGTTGCCGTGCAGCGCGATATTCGCGCCCGGAACCTGCGCGCGCAGAGCCAACGCCAACTCACCACCGGAGGCGGTATCCAGGCACAGACCCTCCTCGGTTGCCCAGCGTGCCACCGCGGTGGACAGGAAAGATTTGCCGGCATAGTAGACACTCACCTTAGCACCGTGCGCGGCGAAAGCCTGTTCAAAAGCAGTGCGGTAGGAGCGGGCTCGGGTGCGGAAAGTGGTCTCAGAGAAGACGTACTGCGGGGTGCCATGCTCAGCCGCCAGGTCGCTGACGGTCACGCCGTCAATGCAGAGTTCGCCCTGCTCATTGCGGGTAAAGGAATCAGTCCAAATGGTGCGGGACAGTGCCTCGGGATGCTCGGGGTAGGTGAGCCATTCAGGGGCGTAGAGGGTGCGGGCTTCGCTCATCGTGTCTCTTTCAGTAACTATCGTTGAGTATCTTTGAGGGCAATGCGTTCAACCCCCGCCCCGGTAGCACCGGGTCGGGGGTTGAATCGAAAAGGTATTACATGCGCTCGGGTGCGCTCACACCCAGCAGGTTCAGGCCGTTAGCCAGCACCTGCTGTGCCGCGTTGTTCAGCAGCAGGCGGGTACGGTGCAGGTCGGTGACCTCTTCATCCGCCTTGGGTGCAACGCGGGAGACACCGTACCAGCTGTGGTACGCCGAAGCGAGCTGCTCCAGGTAGCGGTTGACACGGTGCGGCTCGTAGAACTTCGCGGCGTCGCGCACGGCAGCGGGGAACTGGCCGAGCACAGCCAGCAGCTCACCGTCAGCAGCCGAGTCGAGCAGGGAGGTGTCCACGCCGTCCTCAATCTTCACGCCAGCCTCCGCAGCGTTACGTGCCACAGCGGCGGTACGTGCGTGAGCGTACTGCACGTAGTAGACCGGGTTCTCGTTGCTCTTGGAAGTCAGCAGGCCCAGGTCAATGTCGATGGGGGTGTCCACCGAGTAGCGGGTCAGCTCGTAGCGTGCCGCGTCAACGCCCACAGCCTCGACCAGGTCCTCGAGGGTAACCACGGTGCCGGCGCGCTTGGACATACGGACGGGCTTGCCGTCCTTGACCAGGTTCACCAGCTGACCGATCATGACCTCAATCTGGTCGGCGCGGTAGCCAAGAATCTGGGCGATAGCCTTCAGACGGCCCACGTAGCCGTTGTGGTCAGCGCCGAGCATGTAAATCGCCACGTCGGCGGGGTTCTCTGCGCGAGTCATCTTATCCTGGTAGTAGGCGATATCGCCCGCCACGTAGGCGTGGTTGCCGTCAGACTTAATGACCACGCGGTCCTTGTCGTCGCCGTAGTCGGTGGTGCGCATCCACCATGCGCCGTCAGCCTCGAAGAGCTGACCGTTCTCACGCATGGTCTCGAGCAGGGCATCCACCTTGCCGCCTTCGAACACGGAGTTCTCGTGGAAGAACACGTCGAAGTGGGTACCGAATGCCGCCAGGGACTCCTTAATCTGATCGAACATCAGGTGAGTACCGATTTCGCGGAAAATCTCTTCGGGGTTCTCAGCCTCAAGCGCGTCGGGGCGCTGAGCCAGAATCTGGTCCTTAATGTCCACAATGTACGCGCCAGCGTAGCCGTCCTCGGGGGTGTCCTCACCGCGGGCAGCGGCAATCAGGGAGCGCACAAAACGGTCAATCTGGGTGCCGTGGTCGTTGAAGTAGTATTCGCGCACGACGTTAGCGCCCTCAGCCTCAAGGACGCGGGCGAGCGCATCACCGACGGCAGCCCAGCGGGTGCCGCCCAGGTGGATGGGGCCGGTCGGGTTCGCGGAGACGAACTCAAGGTTAATGGTCTTACCGGCGAACTTGTCGCTGCGGCCGTATGCTTCGCCAGCCTCAACGATGGTAGCGGCGAGCTCGCCAGCAGCTGCGGCGTCCAGAGTGATGTTCAGGAAGCCGGGGCCAGCAATATCTACGGATGCAACACCGGGGATGGCGCTAATCTTCTCTGCCAGAAGAGCTGCTGCCTCACGCGGGTTCTTGCCCACCTTCTTGGCGAGCTGCAGAGCGACGTTGGTTGCCCAGTCGCCGTGTTCACGGGACTTGGGGCGCTCCACTCGGACGGCGGGCAGTTCAGCGCCCTCCACGAGGGTCAGCTGGCCGGAGGAAATGGTTTCTTCAAGGGCAAGCGCAATGGCTTCGGAGAGTTCTTCAGGAGTCATAACAAACTATTCTAGCAAGCCTTGGCAGGTGCCTGACCCTTTATCTAGTGCATATCTGATACCATAGGTGGGTTGCCTCTGTAGCTCAGCGGATTAGAGCACCAGTTTCCGGTACTGGGGGTCGAAGGTTCGAATCCTTTCAGGGGCACGATGTTCTTATTCGAGAGGGAACACGGGAGCCGATATCCGAGGCGTATTGTTCGGGTATCGGCTCCTTTTTATTTAACGGCTAAGCCTGGTTGTTGAACATCTTATGCCGGGCAACACCCTCTTCAACCTCAGAGGGTGGACACTACCCGCCTGCCTGTTGTGGCAACGCTAACAGCCTTGAGAGAATGGGAAAACGCGCACACCCGTCACATCAGCACGGCTTCAAGCCACAACAGCGGAGGTAACCCGATGACCACCATGCGCCAGATTCAGCTCACCGAATGGGGCGACGAAAGCGTTCTGCACGAAGCAAACGTGCCTATCCCCTCGCCGGTGCGCGGTCACGTGCTCATCAAGACGGTTGCCGCCGGCGTGAACCCGATTGATCTGACCACCCGCAAGGGTCTGGGCCCTGCCGCACAGCTTGCCGACCCGTCGTACAAGCCCTTCGTGCCCGGCTGGGATGTTGCCGGCACCGTGGTTGCCACCGCCGGCGACTACACGGGTTTTAAGGTGGGCGACGGCGTATTTGGTCTTGTTTCTTTCCCCTCCCCCGCCGGTGCGTACGCCGAGTATGTTCTCGCCCCGGCACACCAGCTGGTGAAGGTGCCCGCCGATGTTCCCTGCGCTCAGTTGGGCGGCACTCCCCTGGCGGCTCTGACCGCATACCAGGCACTCTTTGAGGTGGCGCAGCTGAAGGAGGGCGAGCGCGTACTCATCCACGCCGGTGCCGGAGGCGTCGGCCACCTCGCCGTTCAGCTGGCGGCGCATGCTGGCGCTCAGGTCTTTGCGACCGCCTCCGCAGCAAACCACGAGTTTGTGCGCTCGCTGGGTGCCCAGCCCATTGATTACCGCACCGAAGATTTTCGCGCCGTGCTGGGTCAGACCATGGACGTGGTGCTCAATTCCACCGGTAAGCAGACCTTCCTCGATTCGCTGGAGGTGCTGGTCCCCGGCGGCCGTATTGTCACCCTGACCAGCCCCGACCCGCTGGACGTGGCGCGTGAGCGTGGCTTTGAGGCGCAGTGGCTGACGGTTCACCCGGACCGTGTGCAGATGCAGGAGATTGCCCGCCTCATGTCCCTGGGTTTGCTGAAAGTGCACGTGGATCAGGTGCTTGATTTTTCGCAGGCTGCGCAGGCTCACGCTCTGGTGGCGACCGGACGCACGCGCGGCAAGATCGTGCTGGTTCCCTAGCGCGGCGCTGATCTATGCAGACTTTTGAGAGCGCGCCGGCTACTGAGGGCGCGCTGACCCATGAGGGCACACCCACCGTTGAGAGTACCGAGTACCGCTCCGGTTTTTACCGCGAGGCGGGCTTTTACGATGCCCACTCGCTGCCCGGCTACGGCGCGCAGTCGCCGGTAACTCACGAGGCGTTCGCCTACGACTTCTTCCCCGCGACCGCGGATATCTCCTCCCCCGCGCCGCTACTGGTGTGGGTTCACGGCGGCGCCTGGCGCTTCGGCACCAACCAGGCACTACGAGACACCGTCCTGCGCACCCCCGCCGGGGAGCAGCCCAACACCCAGGCGCTCATGCGCGCCGCTTTCCAGCAGGCAGGCTGGGCGGTCGCCTCCATCAACTACCGGTATTCACATCAGGCGCTCTTCCCCGGTGCCCTGCACGATGTGAAGGAGGCGGTGCGCTTCTTCCGCGCCAAAGCAGCCGAGTTCGGCATTGATCCGCAGCGCATTGCGGTAGCGGGTGGAAGCGCCGGCGGGCACCTGAGCATGATGGTTGCGCATACGGGAGATTCCGCCGTTGAGAATTCCGCCGCCGGTAATCATGCGAGCACGCCCGAGCACGACGAATACTTCGAGGGCAGGGCGGCGAGCGCCTACCCGTCCCATAGTTCGCAGGTGGCGGCGGCGGCTTCGTTTTACGGGGTCAGCGATTTGAGGACCATCTTCACCGATCGTCCTCTGGCTGGTTACGCCCTCGACCATCCCGAGGATGACGGGGCGGAATGGCGACTACTGGGAAGCACCCACCCGGTCCCCGCAGACATGTCTAATATCGACGCCTCCGCGGGTGAGCGGGCGGTTTCGGGTGTTTCCATTGAGCGCGCCCAAAAGAACTGGGAGCGTGCGCATCCTATTGATGCGGTACGCCCCCAGAAACGAGTGAATAAGATCGAAAGTGCCCCTGCACAGGGAGCCAGCGGCGATGCCACTCCCCTGATGCTCGTGCACGGTATTAGTGATTCGTGTGTGCCGTACCAGCAATCGGTGCGGGTGTATCAGGCGCTGCGCACGCGGCAGGTGCCTACCGATTTGGTGCTGGTTCCGGATGCCGAACACGGGGATTCGCGTTGTTTTAGCCCCGATATTGTTCAGCAGATGCTGCGATTTCTCAACCGCGCTGTATAGCCCAACTGCGCTATCTAAAACCGTACTGTCCGGTCTGAGTGATTGATCAGAAAGTAATCGACCAGATGCGGGTTTAGCGAACGCGGCGGTTCACGTATTCGTGCTCGAGGCGGTAGCGTTCGAGGTCGTCAAAAGCAACGCGACGGTGCGTGTTAATGCGCTCGAACGGAATATCTCCGCGCTCCAGCAGACGAACAACGGTCGGGCGGGATACGCCCAGGTAGTCTGCCGCTTCCTGCGTGGTCATGAGGCGGTCCTGGCGAACCACGCAGACGTCCTTGCGGTCGGCGAATGCGCGCGCTACGGAGGTGAGGGGCCCGTACATTTCGGGGGAAATCTGTACGCGCTCGCCGTCGCCGGTGACCAGATAGAGGGTCTCTTCGGCGCTGAGGCGGTCGAAGTGGGTGCGCAGACTCGCGTGAACGAGAGCTTGGAAGAGTTCTTCGCAGCGGTGGTGAATTTCTTCGTGCTGTCCGTCTTCGCAGCAATCCAACACTGCAGCACGCGTTGCCGGGTACGTCTTTGGTGATGGCATAGTCACTCCTTCGTTACTGTGTTATTCACCACTGTAGCAGTTGAACGAAACTATCGAAAGAAAGCTAAGAAGCGCAGTTAATTCGCATCTGCGGTACCTAAAATATAAATGAATAATTATTAGCTTTTTAGATAGTATTTGATGCTATTTATTGTAACTTAATTGCTCACCCGGGGTCGGTATTCCGCCGCCGCCCGCTCTGGTTACCCGCGAACAAACCCAAATATGACAAACAAAGCACAGCCCAAGCCCACCGCGGGCAAGGCGAGTACACTGGATAGGATATGTCTGAGCAGAAATCCACGAAGAAACACGCAGATACTTCCAAGTCCCAGCGCCCCTCCTCGGCTAAGCCCCGCACCGCCCCCACCATGGCGAGCATGGCAGCCGCAATCCACGCGGCAAAGGTACGATCCTCCGAAAAAACCGGCGAAAAAGCCGCAGATAAAACTACTGAGAACAACGCGGTAAAAAACGGCGCCCCGAAGAAGGGTGCGCAGAAGAACAGCGCCCCGAAGAATAACGCAGACCGCAAGAACTCCTCCGGCGGCGCATCCGAACGCAACTCCAACGCCTCCCGCTCCAACCGACGCGGAGGCGCCAACAACCGCGCCCGCAAGCAGGGCAACCAGCAGGGCGGCAACAACGGTAACCGCCAGGGCGAGCAGGAGAACCGCCCGGCACCGCGCCGTTACGAGCCGCTCATTCCCGAGGTCATCACCTACCCCGAAGAGCTGCCCGTCAGCGAACGCCGCGAAGACATCATGAACGCGATCCGCGACAACCAGGTCGTCATCATCGCGGGTGAAACCGGCTCAGGTAAAACCACCCAGATCCCCAAAATGTGCCTCGACCTGGGCCTGGGCGCGAAGGGCCTGATTGGCCACACCCAGCCGCGCCGCCTCGCCGCACGCTCCGTCGCCGAACGCATCGCCGAAGAGCTCGGCCAGAAAATCGGTGAAACCGTCGGCTACCAGGTGCGATTCACCTCCGAGGTCGGAGAACACAGCGCCATCAAGCTCATGACCGACGGCATTCTGCTCGCCGAAATTCAGAACGACAAGCTGCTGCGCCGCTACTCCACCCTCATCATTGACGAGGCGCACGAACGCAGCCTGAACATTGACTTCATCCTCGGCTACCTCAAGCGCATCCTGCCACAGCGCCCGGATCTGAAGGTCATCATCACCTCCGCGACCATCGACCCGGAACGTTTCGCGCGCCACTTCTCCCCCAGCTACGTGCCGGGCAAGGGTATCGTCGACGAAAACCTCAGCGCCGAAGAACGCGAAATCGCCGAAGCAATCCTGCCCGACGACGCGCCGCCCATTATCGAGGTGTCCGGCCGAACCTACCCCGTGGAAATCCGCTACCGCCCGCTCGACGAGGAAGACTACCTCAGCGACGACGAAATCGAAGACGACCACGACCCCACCGACGGCATCCTCGACGCCATCAAGGAGCTCTCCAAGGAAGCGCCCGGCGATATCCTCATCTTCTTCTCCGGCGAGCGCGAAATCCGCGACGCCAAGGACGCTATCGAGGCGATGGTTCTCAAGTCGCCGCGCCTGAACTACGAGGTGCTGCCCCTGTACGCGCGTCTCTCGCTCGCCGAGCAGCACCGTGTGTTCTCCCCCGGTTCCCGCCCCCGCATCGTGCTCGCCACGAACGTCGCCGAAACCTCGCTGACCGTACCCGGCATCAAGTACGTCATCGACACCGGCACCGCGCGCATCTCGCGTTACTCGGCACGCACCAAGGTGCAGCGTCTGCCCATCGAACGCATCTCGCAGGCAAGCGCCAACCAGCGTTCCGGTCGATGCGGCCGCGTCAGCGACGGTATCGCAATCCGCCTCTACTCCGAGGAAGACTTCAACTCGCGCCCCGAGTTCACCGACCCCGAAATTCTGCGCACCAACCTCGCCGCCGTCATCCTGCAGATGATCGCCATCGGCGTGGTGCGCGAACCCGGCGACATCTCGCGCTTCCCGTTCGTGCAGCCGCCCGCATCCCGCGCCATTAACGACGGCGTGAACCTGCTGCGCGAACTCGGCGCGCTCACCGAACGCCCCCGCCAGCCCCGCAAGGGCCGCGGCAACAGCGCAACCCTCACCGCCATCGGCCGAGCCATGGCGGCATTCCCCGTGGACCCGCGCCTGGCCCGCATGATTATCGAGGGTGGCCGCCGCAACTGCGCCAAGGAAATGATGGTGCTCGCCGCCGCCCTGACCATCCAGGACCCGCGCGAACGCCCCGCCGACGTGCGTGCCGAAGCCGACACGATGCACGCCCGCTTCGTCGACGACACCTCCGATTTCTCCTCTTTCCTGCTGCTCTGGGACTACATCAACGAGCAGCAAGCGGCGCTGTCCTCCTCGCAGCTGCGCAAGATGTGCCACCGCGAGTTCATCAACTACCTGCGCATCCGCGAATGGCAGGATCTCTTCGCCCAGTTGCGCGAAATGGGACGCACCGCCAACATTCACGCCAGCGGCGGACGCGATATTAACGCCTCCGCCCACGAAGTCGACATCCACAAGAGCCTGCTCTCCGGCCTGCTCTCGCACGTGGGCGTCAAGGAAGAACGCGAAAAGGACTCCAAGGGACGCAACCGCGGCCCCCGCGAATACCTCGGCGCACGCGGCACCAAGTTCGCGATCTTCCCCGGCTCCGGCCTGTTCAAAAAGAGCCCCGACTGGGTACTCTCCGCCGAACTCGTCGAAACCTCCCGCCTGTGGGCGCGCACCAACGCCTCCATCGACCCGCAGTGGATCGAAGAAATCGGCAAGCACCTCATCAGCGTGCAATACTCCGAACCGCACTGGTCCCTCAGCTCCGGCGCGGCAGTCGCCTACGCCAAGGGCACCCTCTTCGGCCTGACCATCTACGCCGACCGCCCCGTGCAGTACGCCCGTGTGGACGCCGCCGCGGCCCGCGAAATCTTCATCCAGTCCGCCCTCGTCGAAGGTCAATGGCACACCCAGCACAAGTTCTACCTGCGCAACCAGCGCGCCCTCGCCGAGGTCGAAGAGCTTGAGGCACGCCTGCGCCGCCGCGACCTGCGCGTGGACGACTCCGTGCTCTTCGCCTTCTACGATGCCCGCATCCCCGCCCACGTGACGGATGTGCGCGCCTTCGACAAGTGGTGGAAGCAGGCACGTCTCGAAGACGACAACTACCTGGATTTCAACCCCGAGAAGCTCATCAACGAGGAGGCCGCCGACTACGACGACTCCCAGTTCCCGCGCCAGTGGGTGCAGCGCACCGACAGCGGCGAACTCACCCTGGACCTGCGTTACGAATACGCCCCCACCGCCGGTGTGGGAGGCGCCCGCACCGACGCCGCCAAGCGCGATGGCGTGGCGGTTCAGGTACCCATCCTGTTCCTGAACCAGCTGAGCCCCGAACCGTTCCGCTGGCAGATTCCCGGCCTGCGCCACGAGCTCGTCACCGCGCTCATTAAGTCCCTCCCCAAGGCGATTCGCCGCAACTTCGTGCCCGCACCCGACGTGGCGCGCGCCGCCTGCGCTGCCCTCGAGGAAGACTACTCCCCCGCAACCGACGAGCTACTCCCCTCCCTCGCGCTCGTACTGCGCCGCCTGCGCGGTGTGGTCGTCGAGCCCGAAGCCTTCAACTGGGACGCCGTGCCCGAGCACCTGAAAATGGGCTTCCAGGTGCGCAACGCCCGCAACAAGATCCTGGGCGAGGGCAAGGACCTGCGAGCCCTGCAGCAGCAGCTGCACAAGGAGATTCGCAGCGCCCTCGCCGACTCGCTCGGCGCATCCGACGAGGCCATGGCGAAGATGGTTGCGCTCGCGCAGGGCGATTCTGGCAACTCGGGCGGCTCGGGTAGCTCCGCGGCTTCTGCTAAGAAGGGCGCGAAGAACCCGGGTGCCTCTGCCAACGCGGATGCATCCGGCGGAGTACGCGAAATCAGCGGCCTCACCGAATTCCCCGCCGACATGTTCCCCAACGGAGAGATCCCCCGCAAGGTACAGCGTGTCATCGCGACCCAGGCGGTCAACGGCTACCCCGCCCTCGTCGACGAAGAAACCAGCGTAGGCCTGCGCATCTTCCCCACCGAGGCCGAGCAGCTGCACGCGCAGCGCCGCGGCATCATCCGCCTGCTCCAGCTGCAGGTACCCTCGCCCGTGCGCTACGTGAGCGAACACCTCTCCCACAAGGAGAAAATCGTCTTCACGCAGAACCCGCACGGCTCTATCGACGAACTCATCCGCGACTGCACCGTCGCGGCACTCGACCACCTCGTGCCGCACACGCCCATCTTCACGCACGCCGAATACAGCGAACTCTACGAGCACGTGCGCGCCGAACTCATCGAGACGGTCTTCGACGTCACCAAGCTCGTTGCCGAAATCCTCTCCGAAGCCACCGCGCTGAAGAAGGCCATCAAGAAGGCCACCTCGCTGACGACCATGCACGCCGTCTCCGACGTGAAGGCACAGATGGAAAACCTGGTCTACCCCGGATTCGTCGCACAAACCGGATACGACCAGCTGGTTCACCTGCCGCGCTATCTCAAGGCCGCCCAGGTGCGCCTGACCAAGCTCGGCCCGAACCTGCACCGCGACAACCAGCTCATGCTCACCGTACAGGATCTGGAGGATTCCTACGATAACGCGGTCAAGTCACTACCGGCAGGCACCATCGTGCCGGATGCGCTCCGCCGCGTGAACTGGATGATTGAGGAGTTGCGCGTCAGCTTCTTCGCACAGGAGCTCGGCACCGCCTACACGGTGTCTGAGAAGCGCATTGCGAAGGCTCAGCGTGAGGCGCTGGACGCCATCAAGCGTTAGATTGTGAGCTTGCGGATGGCGGTGTTCGTCCTCGCTCCTACTCAGGTGTAGGTGCGCCGCATGTTTCCTCCGCGCCTACGCAGGGGCACCCGTCACCCGGACGCTCCGTCCTCTCCTTGCTTCGCTGCGGAGAGCGTCCGGGTTGACACCCTGAGGGCGCTTCCGGAAAACACGGCTGCACCTGCAGCACAAGCAAAGAGCCCCCACACGAGGTAATCGTGTGGGGGCTCTTTGCCGTTCACAGCGCAAGCTAAGCCGGGAACCTAGCGCGGAAAGGCGGTGTTGTCCGTAGCGACATCAGGGTGCCCGAGCTCTGCGAGGGCGGGTGCCCCTGTAGGAGCGAGGACGAACACCGCCTCTCAGCGTGAAAAACGGTTAGGCTGCCGCCTCGCAGAAGGTCACCGTCACCGAACCGTTACCGCGCTCGCGCATCCACTGCGGCGCGTTCTCAGCCGAAACAATCATGCCCTCACTCACGGACGGTGCAATGTACGAGCCGCCCGCACCACCAGCGCCGCCCTGCATCGTGTAGCCGAGACCCTGGCGCACGCCCGTCGGGCTGTTCAGCCACTTCTGAGTCAGCACAATCGAGGAGACGGACTGCGCCGCGCCGGAACCGCCGCCGCCGTAGCCCGCGCCGCCGCCGCCGGACACCACAGACTGGTAGCCGTTGAAGTTCTGCGCGTACGCGCCCTCATCGTTGTAGACGTCCAGGTCCCAGCTGCGGTCCTCGTAAGTGCCCTTCTCGTGCACGCTGGCGGGGTTCTCGTCGAGCTGGTAGGAGTATGCGCCCGCGCCGTCGCCACCGTTGCCTGCGAAGCCACCGGTACCCGCGTTACCGGCAACGAACTGGCTGAACAGAACCTGGTTGTTGGTGGTTTCGAAGCCGATGATGGGGCCGCTTGCCGGCAGGGCGCCTGCCGCGCCGCCTGCACCGCCTACGCCCGCTGCGCCGCCGAAACCGGAGTTGTAGGTCAGCACCTTGGAGCGTTCAGCCTTGTAGATTTCGTAGCCGGGAGTGCCGTTGGAGCCTGCCGCTGCGGAGGCGCTGCCCGCCGCATCGAACTGCGGGGATGCGTCCGAGCCGAGGGCCGCCACGCCGGCGTCGATCTGGCCGTCGAGGTTGGAGTACCAGGGGTCCGCGTAGGACACGCCGGAGCTGGTCATGCCCGCGCCGCCACCGCCGCCTGCAACCGCTACCACGACGCCGTCGATGAGCAATGCGGAGGAGCCGCCACCGGATGCGGCGTAGACCTGGCTCTTGGAGTTTGCCGGGTCAGCGTACTTTGCGTCGACCTGCGCGGTAACGTTGGCGGGAATCGTGTAGGCGGGTACGGAGCCGCCGTTGCCGTAGCCTTCACCGCCGGCGGTGGGGGTCAGGGAGCCGTCACCGATACCACCTGCCGCGGCGATGATCTGCACGGTGGAGCCGGGGGTTACGGGGATGATGCCGGTGACCTTCGCGCCGGAGCCCGCCGGGGTCATGCGGTTGTTGGTGCCACCCGCGCCGCCGACCAGCTCAAAACGAAGCTTGTAGACGTTGTTGGGCACGGCGAAGCTCTGCACGGTCTTGGCGCCTTCGTCGGTGCCGGAGATGCTATACGCCGGGTTGGCCGCCAGGATGCAGTCGTTGGTGGCGGCGACGGATGCTGCGTAGGAGGGGATGGCTGCCGAGGCTGCGACGACCGGTGCCGCCCAGACTGCACCAGCGACGAGCTTGCGGCGGGTCATGGAAGTAGACATGGTATGCCCTTTATTCAGGTGGGGTGATGTGTTTGCAGCGCGGCGATAATTGTTTCCAGGCAGGCCTCGAATTGCTTGCTGTGGAAAGAAAATCGGCGCCGCTCAAAAGAATACCCTGAACCTCAGCTTTAACGTAAATCCCTGGTTGGAGCGCGGCATGGGAGCCTTTGGGCACCTTGCGCCGCGCCTTTCCTTCGCTCCTGCAGGGGAACCCGCCGCACCCGGACGCTCCGCTCTTCCTTGCTTCGCTGCGGAGAGCGCCCGGGCGGGCACCCTGATGTCGCTTCCGGAAGGTGCGGCGCTGAGCCGCAATCCCAACCCACATATTTGGCAAAGCCAGCAAAAGATTGAGAAGGCGATAGCCCCCTCCCCCTTAAGTTCGTTATGCCGGTATCGCGCACGCAAGCCCCGCCCTTACTAATCTGAGGCTGGGTGTTTTACGCAGGGAGCGGGAGGGATGGTGTCCTCCGCAGAGACATCAGGGTGCCCGAAGCGAAGCGAGGGCGGGTCCCCTGCAGGAACAAGGAGGGCACCACCCCTCCTAAACAAAACCAAAGGTTAAACACAAAACCCCTTAGCCGTAAAGCTAAGGGGTTTTCCTTTGTGCGCGATACTGGGATCGAACCAGTGACCTCTTCCGTGTCAGGGAAGCGCGCTACCGCTGCGCCAATCGCGCTCACAAAACAGTTGTTTTGTTGCGAGGTGAGGACGGGATTCGAACCCGCGTACACGGCTTTGCAGGCCGCTGCCTAACCACTCGACCACCTCACCGCATACGCTCCACGAGGGAACGCGTTCGAACTCTTGGAGTCCTTACGAGCGGTTGACGAGACTTGAACTCGCGACATCCACCTTGGCAAGGTGGTGCTCTACCAACTGAGCTACAACCGCATATCAGCGTATTCAATTTGAATCATTCCGATGGAGTTTTTCGCTCCGTCGTGCTGACAGGTAAATACTATACGGGGTTTTTGAGTGTTTGCCAAATCCCTTGTTAGACACCCAGTGTTCCGCGTGTTTCCGGGGCAGAACGGGGTATTTTGTCTCTTTTTTGGGACATGTTGGCAAAATTTATTTTCATGGTGCCGGTCACATTTTCGGGTTTTTAGGCGAATACTGTTCTGGTTGCCGCAAGAGTTGGGAGAGTAAAGTCCGCAGAAAAATTTCAGAGAACACAGAAAAACGCAGAAAGAGGGGCGGGGAGCCACAATTGGTTCCCCGCCCCTCCCCTATGAAATCCGCGCCTGTGATTTTTAGAGTTCTTCGAAGAAGAGTCGCTCGTAGACCTTGCGGGCGTTGCGGGTTTGGCGCAGGTAGTCCTCTTCGAGGGCGCGGGCGCTACCGGCGGGGTATCCGCACCAGCGGGCGATTGCTTCCAGGTCGGCACGTCCCGAGGGCAGGGTGTCGGATTGGCGCACGCCGCGGAGTACGTTGCCGCCGCGGATCTTGGTGGCGAGCAGCCAGGCACCGCTGAGGATTTCCGCATCGGCAGCATCAACCAGTCCCGCTTCGACCGCCGCATCCAGCGCCTTCAACGTGGAGGTGGTGCGCAGCCCCGGCACGGCGTGTGCGTGGCGCAGCTGTACGAGCTGGACGAGCCACTCAACGTCCGACAGGCCGCCGCGGCCCAGCTTGAGCTGGCGGGTGCGGTCGGCGCCGTGCGGCATGCGTTCATTCTCAACACGCGCCTTCATGCGGCGAATCTGCTGCACCTGTTCGGGCGTGAAGGTTACCGGGTAGCGGTACGGGTTGATGAGCTCCACGAAAGCCTTGCCGAGCTCTTCGTCGCCGGCGATGGGGCGGGCGCGGGTGAGCGCCTGGAATTCCCAGGTTTCCGCCCAGCGTTCGTAGTAGGAGCGGTAGGAGTCGAGCGAGCGCACGATAGCACCTTGCTTGCCTTCGGGGCGCAGGTCGGCGTCCACTTCGAGGGGGCGTTCGGCGCGAATCGGGGGCTTGACGGGCTGTTTGAGTAGCGCGAGGGTGCGGTTGACGATGCGCGCCGCCTGTTCCTGCGCGGCGTCTTCGTCTGCGCCGTCGAGGGGTTCGTGCACGAACATGACGTCCGCGTCGGAGCCGAAGCCGTTCTCGGCACCGCCGAGGCGACCCATGCCGATGACGGCGATGCGGGTGAGCAACTTCTCCCCAGTTGCCTCCTCAGCCTCCATACCCTCAGCGCCTTCCGGTGCCGCCTGGAGCTCGCGCAAGGCAATCTGCAGCGCCGCACCGATCGTGCACTCGTCAATGGCGGCAAGACCCGCGCAGGTGTCTTCAATATCGACAATGCCCAGGGTCCATCCCATAGCGGTGCGCAGGGTTTCGCGGCGGCGCAGGTAGCGCACGGCGCGCATCGCCTCCGCGGCGTCCTCATGGCGTGCCAGCAGCGAAGAAACCTCGGAGGCGAGCGCCTCCTCCCCCAGCGGCTTGAGATCGGCAACCTTGTCCAGCCAGGCGATAGATGCGGAGGCGTCCTCCAGCAGGTCGGTCATGGGGCGCGAGCTAGAGAGCAGCTGGCTCAGGCGCTCAGCGGCGGCCGGCGAGTCGCGGAGCATGCGCAGGTACCAGCTGGTGCTACCGAGCGATTCGGAGACGATGCGGAAGCCGAGCAGGCCGGCGTCCGCGTCCACGCCACGGGCGAACCAGCCCAGCAGTACGGGCATGAGGTGACGCTGAATGTCTGCGCTGCGGGAAAGTCCCGTGGTGAGTGCCTTGATGTGGCGCATGGCGCCGCGCGGGTCGCGGTAGCCCAGCGCCGCCAGACGGTCCTGTGCAGCCTGCTCGCTGAGCACCACTTCGTCGCGGCTGAGCGTGGAGACGGCGGCAAGTAGCGGGCGGAAGAAAATCCGCTCGTGCAGTGAACGGACGTTCCGTTTAATTTTCTGCCACGCCTTGAGCATCTGCTCGGCGGAGAGCGTGCCGTTGCGTTCCGGGGAGAGAATCGAGCGGGCGAGGGCGCGCTGTTCGGCGTCCTTCTCGGGCATCAGGTGGGTGCGGCGCAGCTGCTGCAGCTGGATGCGGTGCTCCAGTACGCGCAGCTTTTTGTAGTCGCGGCTGAACGCATCGGCGTCGGTGCGGCTAATGTAGCTTACCGAGGTCAGTGCCGCCAGGGAATCCACGGTGGATTTGGTGCGCACAGCGGGGTCGGTTCGACCGTGCACGAGCTGCAGCAGCTGCACGGTGAACTCGATATCGCGCAGGCCGCCAGGGCCCAGCTTAATCTGGCGGTCTACCTGGTGCGAGGGGATATTGTCGGTCACGCGGGCACGCATCGCCTGCACGGATTCCACGAAGGATTCTCGGGCGGCAGACTCCCACACGAAGGGGTCAATCGCGCGGGCGTAGCGGGCACCCAGCTGCGCCGAACCGGCGATGGGGCGAGCCTTGAGCAGTGCCTGGAACTCCCAGTTTTCTGCCCAGCGCTTGTAGTACTGAACGTAAGATTCGACGGTGCGCACGAGCGGGCCGTCCTTACCCTCGGGGCGCAGGTTCGCGTCGACCTCCCAGAGGGCAGGTTCGGGCGCGGGGCCCATGATGGCGCGGGTGAGGGCGTGCACGAGCTCCGTGCCGATGGTGGAACATTCGTTCTCGGTGAGCTTGAGCGGGGCGGTCTCACCCTCTACCCCGGTGCTGGGTGCAGGCTCTACCGGCGCGACCACGTACACCACGTCAACGTCAGAGATGTAGTTCAGCTCGCGGGCACCGCATTTACCCATGCCGATAATCGCCAAGTCCAGGGCGTCTACGGCTTCGCCTCGGCGAGGAGCCGCCAGGCCGGGGCCCAGCCCCTCCGCCACTTCCGTGCGGGCAATGGCGAGCGCACCCTCCAGCGCGGCGGCAGCCAAATCGGCGAGGTGACGACCGATGGTGGGCATCATTTCGACCGGGTCTTCGCAGCACACGTCGAGCAGGGCGATGCGCGCCAGGGCGGCGCGGTAGGCGACGCGCAGGGTCACGTAGCCGTCCTTGCCGGTCTGCTCGGCGGCAGCGTGCGGACGCTCAGCCTGCGGGTCGGCGCCGAGGGCGGTGAGGATATCGCGGCGATAGGGGGTGTCCAGCGGGGCGATGGGGGTCAGGAATTCCCCGTCGGTCTCCGGCAAAATCGACGCCGGGTGCTGGGAACGGATCAGCGCGCTCTCCGCCGGGTACACCTGCGTATCGAAGAGCGGGTCAATGAGCTCAGGGCGGCGGTAGAGGAAGTCACCAATCGCCTGGGATGCACCGAGCAGGCGGTACATGCCGAATTCTTCCTCGCCGCGGTTGGCGCGCTCAGCGACCGCCGGATGCTTCTCAATCAGGCGCACGAGTGCAGGCAGCGCAATATCCGGTGAGGGTGCGAGGCGCAGCCCGGCAAAGAGCGCATCCTGCGAAACGCGCTGCAGTTCGGGCGCGTTGAGCCAGCGTTCCGCCTTGGACGGGTCATGAAAACCGGTGGCAATCATGCGGGTGTGCAGGCGCAGCTGGGCTTTGCGTTCGGCTTCGGCGCGCTGTTCGTCGTCGAGCGCATCGGGGGCGATGTCGGTCAGCGGCTTGGGTTCTTTGGCGGGGTCAACAATGCGGATGAGCCCGGTGGCCGGGTAGTGAGAGCTGTCAGTCATAGCGTGAGAACTGTGGGTAGAACCGTGGGTAGAGAGTATAAATTTCGGCGGGATAAAAGCGATGCTGATACACCTGTGGGCGGTACCCGCCGGCGTGTTACCGGTAGCGGGTACCGCCCTGAGGCTGTCAGCGGTCACTCATCATGCGAGGAGGCAGAGAATCCAGCGGTTAGAGGATTCCGAGGTTGTGCTTGAGCTCGTAGGGGGTCACCTGGGCCTGATACTGGTCCCAGTCGGCGCGCTTATTGCGCAGGAACTGCTCGAAGACCTGCTCGCCCAGCACCTCCGCCATGAATTCGGATTCCTCGGTGATATTAATAGCTTCACGCAGGGAGGCAGGTAGCGGGTTGTAGCCCATGGCGCGGCGTTCGGCGTTGGTCATGGCGGCGAGGTCCTCGGTCACGGCGGGCATGAGCGGGTACTCGTTTTCGATGCCCTTCAGGCCGGCGGCAAGAATCACCGCGTAAGCCAGGTAGGGGTTCGATGCCGAGTCGAGGCCGCGGTACTCAATGCGGGCGGACTGCATCTTGTTCGGCTTGTACAGGGGCACACGCACGAGGGCGGAGCGGTTGTTGTGGCCCCAGGAGACGTAGGAGGGTGCCTCGCCGCCGCCCCAGAGGCGCTTGTAGGAGTTGATGAACTGGTTGGTGACCGCGGTGAATTCGGGGGCGTGCTTGAGCACACCGGCAATGAAGTGGCGTGCGGTCTTGGACAGCTGGTATTCGGCACCGGCTTCGAAGAATGCGTTGGTGTCGCCTTCGAAGAGGGAGAAGTGGGTGTGCATGCCGCTGCCGGCGTACTTGGTGAAGGGCTTGGGCATGAAGGTTGCGTACATGCCGAGCGAGTAGGCGACTTCCTTGATGACGGTGCGGAAGGTCATGACGTTGTCGGCGGTCTGCAGGGCGTCGGCATGGCGCAGGTCGATTTCGTTCTGGCCGGGGCCGGTTTCGTGGTGGCTGAATTCGACGGAGATGCCGACTTCTTCGAGCATGGTCACTGCCTTGCGGCGGAAGTCCTGCACGATGCCGCCGGGGGTGTGGTCGAAGTAGGATTCGTGATCCACGGGCACGGGGAATCCGTCGGCGCCAAGCTTGGAGGATTCGAGCAGGTAGAACTCGATTTCAGGTGAGGTGTAGCAGGTGAAGCCCATCTCCGCAGCCTTGTTGAGCACGCGCTTGAGCACGCCGCGGGTGTCGGAGGCGCTAATCTCACCGTCGGGGGTGAGCACATCACAGAACATGCGGGAGGTGTAGTCTTCCTCGCCGCGCCAGGGCAGGATCTGGAAGGTGGAGGGGTCCGGCTGCAGCAGCATGTCGGATTCGTAGACGCGGGAGAAGCCCTCGATGGAGGAGCCGTCAAATCCCAGGCCCTCGTCGAAGGCACTTTCTACTTCAGCCGGTGCGAGCGCCACGGATTTGAGGGTGCCGACCACATCGGTGAACCAGAGGCGGATAAAGCGGATGTCGCGCTCTTCGATGGTGCGCAGTACGAATTCCTGTTGGCGGTCCATGAGTTGCCCTCTCGGTGCGGGCGCGCATCCGCGTGGTACCCGTCTGTGGGTGGCGGAGGCGCGCTGAATTGTGTGCCGCGACGAGGATATATAGTGCGGGAGCGACCCGGTGGGTTCCGCTGAACTTTCAGCGGTTTTCACCGTCGTTCCGGCGGGCGGCGTGCCAGCGGTGCTGGCGCCTCCTTGCCCCGGCGTGTGTCCTGTTGTTATCTAGCCTATCGGGTTCTGCTGTGTGTCGTGCGGGTGGGAGGTTTCGTTTGTGTAAATTCTCGCTCGTGTCTCGCTCATGCGGCGCGGTAGCTCAGATTCTGGGAGGTGCCGGGGCGCCCCCTCCCCCGCTTTTCCGCTGTGTGGGTGTAGGATGCGCCCAGATACCTAGCAGATGACGGTTCGCGGGGCGTGTTCGGGGTCGCCTTGCGATAATGAGGGTATGCTACATTCCATTCTTCTTCCCTCGACCGTACAGCTTCCGCTGGCGCAGCTTCCGTTGGCGACCAGCATCGTGGCTGCCGACCCCACCGGTTTAGAGTGGCTGCTACTCATTGCGGCGCCGGTTGTTTTCTGTGTTGTTTACCTGGCGTGCATTATGGCGATTGCGGCGTTTGGTCCGCTGGTCATGAGGAACAACAAGTCTGGCGGCACGACTTACCTGCTGGACCGCCCCTCCCGAGTTGCGTTTAGGACTCGTACCGTGGCGCTCTTTGCGCTGGTGGGTGCGTTTGTGGAGCTTATTTGGCTCGGTTATACGGGTCGTGTGGGCTCTATTGCGGTCATTCCGATTCTTCTGTTTACGTGGTCGTGGAAGTTCGCGTTCTTCTTCCTGCCGCTTCAGCTGATTCGTGCCTGGTATGTGCACGCAACCCGCGGCAAGTATGATGCACTGTCGGCTGAGGGCGCTCAGCGCCGCGAGAAGCTGAACCGTAAGAGCGCGTACGAGGTGTCGAAGATGATGCAGCGTAACCCGCAGCAGTTTGCGATGAGCAAGGAGCTACACACGCAGGCGCGCGCTCAGAAAATCGCGGGTATGCGTCCGTTCCAACACCTTGATGAGGCGGGTAAGAAGCGCCGCGCGAACTACACGGTGGAGCTGGCGTTGGCGCAGATGCAGGTGCGTCAGATGAACCCCGGCAAGCTCCCTTCGGAGGCGTTCGGCGAGGGCATCCTAGGTATGGGTCTTGGCATTAGGTCTGATCGGGCGGTGGAACAGACCTGGCTGACGCTGTGCACGGAGCGCGTGAATGCGGTGGATGCGCCGAACTACCCGGATTCGCTGTACCCGGTGTCGGCTCGTTTTTCGCTGTTTACCACGATGTCGCTGTTGCAGCCGCTGATGGGTCGCCCCTACTCGCCGTTTACCGCTGAGGATGCGCGCCGTTTTGTTCCGCGTGATTTCTCGGCGGATACCGTGCTGCTGAAGACTGAAGAACTGGGTAAGAAGGCCCTGGCGCAGAGCGCGATTTTCCGTCAGATTCACGAGCGTCTTCTACCGCTGCATCAGCAGCAGCCTCAGCTCGTGGATCGCCGTGCCCTGGCGTATTGCGGCGCCCTACTGCTGAGCGTGGCGAAGGCTGAGGCGGAAAGCCAGCGTCTGACGAGCCAGGTTCTGGCGGCGGCAGCTTCGGAGCGCGGCATCCTGTCCTACGGCTTGTTCTCGCAGATTTCTGAGGATTATCAGCGTGTTCAGCGTCTGCTGAATCTGATGGTGAAGGCGACCGCCGACATTGAGCGTTTCATCAACGCTGTCGAGGCTCTGGTGCAGATGCATTCTGGTCCGGTTCAGCCTTCCGGTATTTCGTATGAGAAGGCGCAGATGGAGTACATTGCCGCTCTTCTGGACGTTATTGTCTTCTCCTCGCACGCCCCGCTTGCCGGTTCCATCCAGGCGTCCTACGCCCTGCTGAAGGCGGACTACGAGGCGTTCACGTTCAACACTTCGGATGAGCTGAGCCGCAGCTACTGGCTGCAGTACTCGAAGAACGCGGTGAGCGCCTGCGATACGGGTCTGTCTCAGGGTTATGAGGGTTTCTTCGGATCTGATGATGCAGCGAAGAAGGCGTGGGAGTCCTACGCGGAGGACGTCGTGAAGGAAGTCTGCACCTACTCGGTCACCCAGGTCTACTGGGATGCCCTGGTGCAGCAGGCACTCATTCAGCGTGATCTGCCGCGTGAGTTTGAGGATGCGTCCCTCGCCATTCCGGAGATGATGAATAAGAACGCTGCTGCGTCGTTCCCGACCTACTACATTAACCTCATCTGGAACTAGGGACAGTTCCCTCGTGGTGAGCGGTACGCCAGGTTGGAGCCGTGCAGGGTTAGAATAGTCAGCATGACTACTGAGCGTTCTTCCGAGATCTCTTCGCCCTACGCGGCACAGCCTGCCGCTACCTCCGCGGCTGCTCCCGCGACTACTTCTGCATCGAAGCCTTTTGACCTGGACACCGTCAAGAAGGTGCGTACCGTTCACCTGGCGCAGGCTAAGGCGACCGGTCAGAAGTTCTCCATGCTGACCTGTTATGACGCCCTGACCGCGCAGATTTTTGATCGCGCGGGCATCGACATGCTGCTGGTTGGCGATTCTGCGGCGAATGTGGTGCTCGGTTACGAGTCGACCCTGACCATCACCCTGGATGAGATGATTCCGATGGTCGCGGCGGTTTCTCGCGGTGCATCCCGCGCCATGGTGGTCGCAGATCTGCCGTTCGGCTCCTATGAGCAGTCACCGCAGCAAGCGGTGGCGAGCGCTGTTCGCCTGATGAAGGAGGGCGGCGCGCACGCGGTGAAGATTGAGGCGGATGCGTCGATGACCGAGTGGGTTCGTGCCCTGGTGCGTACCGGTATTCCGGTGGTGGCGCATGTTGGTTTCACCCCGCAGTCGGAGCATGCCCTGGGTGGTTTCCGCGTGCAGGGTCGTGGCGAGGCTGCCGAGCGTGTTCGTGAGGATGCGGTGGCTCTGGCTGAGGCTGGCGCGTTCTGCGTGCTCATGGAGATGGTGACCACCGAGACCGCACGCCGCGTGGATGAGGCGGTCGGAGCGGTGCCGACGATTGGTATTGGTGCTTCGAACGTGACGACCGGTCAGGTGCTGGTCTGGCAGGACATGATGGGTGTTCGTTCCGGCCGCGTTCCGCGTTTTGTGAAGCAGTTTGCGCAGGTCGGGCAGGTCATGGAGGACGCCGCGCGCGCCTACCGTGAGCAGGTTCGTTCGGGTGAGTTCCCGGCGGCTGAGCACACCTTTGAATAGGCTTTAGGTTTAGACGGTAGCTTGAGACAAAGCGAAGACCCCCGTATCCGGTGTTCCGGGTGCGGGGGTCTTGCTGTATCTGTTTTCTGCCTCTTTTAGATGCCTCTGTTAGAGGCATGCATGCAGAACGTTCGCTGGGCTTTAGAGCAGGCCGCCGTCCTTGTCCCACTCCTCGTTGCGCTCGCGGGCGCGGTCCATGGCGTGTGCCGCCTCCTCGTAGGTCTTGAAGGGGCCCCACAGGGAGGTGACGGCGCTCTGCTGGCCGCGCTCAACCTCACCGGTGGCGAGGTTGTACCAGTATTCATCAGCGTGGGGGCTGGTGGCGTCGGTCGCGGCGTGCAGGGTCTTCTCAACCGCCGCTTCGATGGCTTCGCTCAGGTGGTTTTTCTTCTCGCTCATGGGTTCTCCTTCGACGGTGAGGGGTTGGTGTTTCTAGCTTCTCACGCGCCCAAGTTCGTGGCAATGAGGCTGGCGCGGCTTCTCACCCGGTGTCTGACCCGCTGTTCTCTCTGCCACGCTCTCCCCCGCTCCTCCCCTGTGCTGTCTCGGTTCCGCCTCCGCAACCCCAGTGAGCATGAAATTTTATTCACAATCTGGGAAAAAGGTACGGCTTATGTATCCGCCGCTTTTTAGCGCCTGCGCAAGGGACACAAACCGCCCACGCCCGGTAAGATGAAACTATGTCTTCAACCAAAACGAATACTTCGCATAATCTTCCCGCAGAGCCCGGTCGCGCACCCGTCGGTTGTCTGACCCCCGGACGCGTCAGCCCCATGCGCCCGGTCCCCTCGCACATTGTTCGCCCCGAGTACGTGGGTAAGCCCACCGCCAACGAGGGTAACGACTCGAACATGTACACCCCCGAGGAAGTTGAGCGGGTTCGCGCAGCCGGCAAGATTGCGGCAGGCGCCATCGTTGAAGCATCCAAGATTTGCGTACCCGGCACCACCACCGACGAGATTGACGTGCTGGTCCACGAGTACATTTGCGACCACGGCGCGTACCCCTCCACCGTGGATTACCGCGGCTACCCGAAGTCCGTGTGCACCTCCCTGAACGAGGTCATCTGCCACGGCATCCCGGACTCCACCGTGCTGGAGGACGGCGACATCCTCAACCTGGACGTCACCGCATACCTGGACGGCATGCACGGCGACACCAACAAGACCCTGCTCATCGGCAACGTGGACGAAGAATCCCGCCTGCTGGTTGAGCGCACCGAAGAGTCCCTGAACCGTGCGATTAAGGCTGTGAAGCCGGGCCGCCAGATCAACGTGATTGGTCGCGTCATTGAGAAGTACGCGGCACGTTTCGGTTACGGCGTGGTTCGCGACTACACCGGTCACGGTGTGGGTCGTGAGTTCCACTCGGGCCTCATCATCCCCCACTACGATGCGGCACCCGCCTACGACACCGAGATCCGTGAGGGCATGATTTTCACGATCGAGCCCATGCTGACCCTCGGCACCATCGAATGGGACCTGTGGGATGACGACTGGACCGTGGTCACCCGCGACCGCAAGCGCACCGCACAGTTCGAGCACACCCTCGTGGTGACCGCTGACGGCGCGGACATCCTCACTCTGCCCTAAAGCGCAGACCTCTGGGTTTCCTGCTTGTACAGGTTCAAGCCCAGCACCTCACTTTTTATATCAATTCACCCACTGACAAGCCCGCCCGCTCCCCGGTTATACGGCAGTAGGCGGGGTGAAAGAGAGAGAAAACCATGAGCGATTACGCAGAACCCGGCGTCATCAACGAGCTGCCTGCCCCCACCCCCAAGGACCTGCAGATTGGTGTGGACATTGGAGGCACCGGCATTAAGGGCGGCATCGTCGACCTGCGCACCGGTAACCTCGTCTCGGATCGTTTCCGCATTGACACCCCCAAGCCTGCAACCCCCGCCGCTGTGGCTGAGGTTGTACGCCGCGTAGTTGATGAGCTGCAGGGTCGCGACCTGGCGCCGGACCCCGAGTCGGCTGTCGGCATTGACTTCCCCGCAGTGGTGAAGAACGGCATGGTCTTCTCCGCAGCGAACGTGGACGACTCCTGGATTAACACCGATCTGGAGCAGGTCATGAGCGAGGCTCTGGGCGGCCGCACCGTCTACGGCCTCAACGACGCTGACGCAGCCGGTCTGGCTGAGGCAACCTACGGTCAGGGCCGTAACCGTGACGGTCTGATCGCTGTCATCACCCTGGGCACCGGCATTGGCTCCGCCCTCATCAACGACGGCGTGCTGATCCCGAACACCGAGCTGGGTCACCTGGAGATTGACGGCCACAACGCCGAGTCTCAGGCGTCCGCTCGTGCCCGCGAGGTGCACGAGCTGTCCTGGAAGAAGTACGGCAAGCGCCTGTACCGCTACTTCGAGCACGTTCAGATGCTCTTCTCCCCCGACCTGTTCATCATTGGCGGCGGCATCTCCAAGAACCCCGAGAAGTTCATGCCGTACTTTGAGGATCAGATTCGTACCCCCATGGTTATGGCTGCCCTGCGTAACAACGCGGGTATCGTGGGTGCGGCGCTGTGGGCTGGCGGTATGCTGCCGGAGCGTCAGCGCCGCGGCGAGGCATAAGAAGCTACCCGCTATCAATCTCTGATAGAGCTTCATAGACACACGAAGGGACCGCCTTCCGAATCATTCGGAAGGCGGTCCCTTCTGTATACCGCCGCTCATACTTAGCGGCAGCCGGTTTAGCTAGTTACTGGGCGATGCGGTCCTCACGCAGACGCGCAATCGCCTCCTCAAAGTCTTCAAGGTTTTCAAACGCCTGGTACACGCTCGCAAAACGCAGGTAAGCGACCGCGTCCAGCTTCGACAGCGGCTCCAGGATGGTCAGGCCCACCTCGTGCGCGTTGATTTCCGCCAGACCGCGAGCACGAATCAGCTCCTCAACCTCCTGGGCGAGCTTCGCCAAATCGTCCTCACCCACGGGGCGGCCCTGGCATGCCTTACGCACACCGGCGGCAATCTTCGAACGGTCGAAGGGCTCGGTCACGCCGGAACGCTTAATCACCGAAATGGTGGTGGTTTCAACGGTCGTGAAGCGGCGAGCGCAGGAGGTGCACTGGCGGCGGCGGCGAATTGCGGCGCCGTCATCGGTGGTGCGGGAATCCACCACGCGCGAGTCGGTGTGCTTGCAATAGGGGCAGTACATTCGTTTCTCCTTGGCTGGGCGTTAGGGGCGCCCGCGTATACAGCGCTCAAGAATATTTATACCTATTCTACCGTGATATACAGCGGATGCACCGTATGGTGTGAGTGAATATACGCTCAGGGTGGACTCTGCTATGCAGAATCCACCCTGAGCATTGCCCCGTTCGGAGGGCTTGATGTTTAGCGGCGGATGCAGCTCGGACCGAAAATCGTCTTGATTTCGCCGAAGAGGCTCGGGTTCGGTTCCACACGCACGCTCGGGTCCAGAAGCACCAGCTGCTCCTTATCGCGGGTACGGATGAGCATGCGCACATCCGCGGTGCCCTTGTGGTCGCGCAGGGTCTCCTTCAGCTCCTTCAGGTTCGCCTCGGTCACCAGGTACTCGGGTACCACAATGGTGATGGGTGCGGCGCGGCCGTCATCGCTGATTTCCAGGATCTGCAGTTCCTGGGCGCTCATGTTCACGCTGCCGTCGTCGCGGCGCTGCACGCGGCCACGAATCGAGCAGATGAGGTCGTCCGCCAGGGCGGCGCCCATCGTCTCGTAGGCGCGGGAGAAGAACATGACCGTGATGGTTGCGCCCGAGGGGTCTTCCAGCTCCACGGAGGCGTACTGGTTACCGCTGGACTTGGCGATACGGCGCGAAACACCGGTGAGCATGCCCGCGATGGTGACGGTTTCGCCGTCGCGAACGTGCGAGTCTTCACCGATGATGTCGTGCACCGAGTGGGTTGCGGCATCAGAGAGCGCACGCTCCAGGCCGCGCAGCGGGTGATCCGAAACGTACAGGCCCAGCATGTCACGCTCAAAGTTCAGCTTCTCGCGGCGATCCCAATCGGGCACGTCCGGGATGGTCACGGTCAGTTCGTCGCCGAGGGCGTCGTCCATGCCGAGGGAGCCGAAGAGGTCGAACTGGCCCGCCGCCTCTTTACGCTTGACCGCCACCGCTGCGTCCACTGCCGCCTCGTGGATGAGGGACAGGGAACGGCGCGTATGACCCAGGTCGTCGAAGGCGCCCGCCTTGATGAGCGATTCAATGGTGCGCTTATTGCACACCTGCAGCGGCACCTTCTTCAGGAAGTCGTTGAAGGACTCGTAACGGCCCTTCTCCTCGCGGGCGACAATCATACCCTCGACCACGTTCGCGCCCACGTTACGAATCGCGCCCATACCGAAGCGGATATCGTCACCGACAGGGGCGAACGTCAGGGTGGACTCGTTCACATCCGGGGCGAGCACGGTAATGCCCATGGCACGGCACTCGTTCAGGTACAGCGCGAGCTTATCCTTGTTATCGCCCACACTGGTCAGCAGCGCAGCCATGTACTCCTGCGGGAAGTGCGCCTTCAGGTACGCAGTCCAGTACGACACCAGACCGTACGCAGCCGTGTGCGCCTTGTTGAACGCGTAGTCCGAGAACGGCAGCAGAATATCCCAGAGCGCCTTAACAGCGCCCTCAGAGTAGCCGTTAGAAATCATGCCGTCGTGGAAGGTAGCGTACTGCTTATCCAGCTCCGCCTTCTTCTTCTTACCCATCGCACGGCGCAGCAAGTCTGCCTCACCCAGAGTGTAGTTCGCGACCTTCTGCGCAATCGCCATAACCTGCTCCTGATACACAATCAGGCCGTAGGTGGTGTCCAGAATGTCCTTCAGCGGCTCTTCCAGCTCGGGGTGAATCGGCTCAATCTCCTGCTTACCGTTCTTGCGCAGAGCGTAGTTGGTATGCGAGTTCGCACCCATCGGGCCCGGACGGTACAGCGCCAACACTGCCGAAATGTGCTCGAACTCCTCGGGCTCCATGAGCTTCAGGAGCGAGCGCATCGGGCCACCATCGAGCTGGAACACGCCGAGGGTGTCGCCGCGCGCCAGTAGACGGTAGGATTCCGGGTCATCCAGCGGCAGAGATTCAAGGTCAAGGTCAATGCCACGGTTCGATTTAATGTTCTCCACCGCATCAGAAATGATGGTGAGGTTACGCAGACCCAAGAAGTCCATCTTAATCAGGCCCAAGCCCTCACAGGTGGGGTAATCGAACTGGGTAATAACCTGGCCGTCCGCCTCGCGGCGCATCACGGGGATGACGTCCACAAGGTCCTTGCTGGACATGATCACGCCCGCAGCGTGCACACCCCACTGACGCTTCAGACCCTCCAGGCCCTTGGCAGTCTCGAACACCTGGCCGTAAATCTTATCGACCGGGTCCTCAATGAGGGCGCGCAAATCTGCCGCTTCGGCGTAACGCTTATCCTCTTCGTTATACACGTTCGCCAGGGCGATGTTCTTACCCATGACGTCCGGCGGCATCGCCTTGGTGAGGCGCTCACCGACCGAGTACGGCTGGTCCATCACGCGGGAGGCGTCCTTGAGCGCCTGCTTCGCCTTAATGGTGCCGAAGGTGACAATCTGTGCGACCTTCTCTTCACCGTACTTTTCGGTCACGTAGTCGATGACTTCGCCGCGGCGACGATCGTCAAAGTCCACATCGAAGTCGGGCATGGAGACGCGGTCAGGGTTGAGGAATCGCTCGAAGATCAGGTCGTGGTCGAGCGGGTTCAGGTCGGTAATACGCATCGCGTACGCAACCATCGACCCCGCACCGGAACCACGGCCGGGACCCACGCGAATACCGTTGCGCTTAGCCCAGTTGATAAAGTCGGCGACCACGAGGAAGTAGCCGGGGAAGCCCATGGAGGTAATGACCCCCACCTCGTATTCAGCCTGCTTACGCACCTTGTCGGGCACGCCGTCCGGGAAGCGGTAGTGCAGGCCCTTCTCGACCTCCTTCACGAACCAGGATTCCTCGTTTTCGCCCTCGGGCACGGGGAAGTTCGGCATGTAGTTCGCCTTGGTGTTGAACTCCACGTTGCAGCGTTCAGCGATTTCGAGGGTGTTCTCGCACGCGCCGGGAATGTCGCCGAAGAGGGCGTACATTTCTTCTGCCGAGCGCAGGTAGAAGTTATCCGCGTCGAACTTGAAGCGCTTGGGGTCGGTGAGGGTCGAGCCGGACTGCACGCACAGCAACGCCGCATGGGCGGTGTGGTCTTCCTGACGGGTATAGTGCAGGTCGTTGGTGGCGACGAAGGGCAGGTTCAGCTTCTTGGCGAGGCGGTGCAGGTCCTCCTGGACGTTGCGTTCAATGTCCAGGCCGTGGTCCATGACCTCGCAGTAGAAGTTGTCCTTGCCGAAAATATCGCGGAATTCGCTCGCCGCCTGGACCGCCTCGTCAAACTGTCCCAGGCGCAGGCGCGTCTGCACCTCACCGGAGGGGCAACCGGTGGTCGCGATCAGGCCCTTCGAGTAGGTCTGCAGCACCTCACGGTCCATACGCGGCTTGTACAGCTGGCCTTCCAGCGACGCAATCGAGGAGGCACGGAACAGGTTGTGCATGCCCTCGGTAGTCTCAGCCCACATGGTCATGTGGGTGTACGCGCCACCACCGGAGACGTCGTCGCGGGAGCCGTCGCCCCAACGCACACGCGAACGGTCGGTACGGTGCGTGCCGGGGGTCAGGTACGCCTCCACACCGATAATGGGCTTGATGTCGTGCGCTTTAGCCTGACGCCAGAAGTCGAAGGCACCAAAGAGGAAGCCGTGGTCACTGGTCGCCATGGACTTCATGCCGAGTTCTTTAGCGTGGGTGAACAGGTCACCCAGGCGCGCGGCACCGTCGAGCATGGAGTACTCGGTGTGCACGTGCAGGTGCGTAAATTCTTTGGTTGCCACGGATATCTCCTGGAGGTGTGGGCTGGAGGATGGGCGGTGAATGTGAAGCTGTGTGCGGCGGGGCGCGGGAGGCTCAGCCTAGCCGAGTTTGACGTTGCCGTCACGCAGAGCGGTCAGCGCGTAGGACAGATCAAGCGGGTACTCGCTGGTAAAGGTTACACGCTCGCCGGTACCGGGGTGATCGAAGCCCAGGCGGTGCGCGTGCAGCCACTGGCGAGTCAGGCCCAGTTCAGCGCTAAAGCGCGGGTCGGCGCCGTAGGTCAGGTCGCCGCAGCAGGGGTGGCGCAGCGCGGAGAAGTGCACACGAATCTGGTGGGTGCGTCCGGTTTCCAGGTGCACCTCCACCAGGGATGCGGGGCCGAAGGCTTCGAGCACATTGTAGTGAGTGATGGAGTTGCGGCCATCCTCAACCACGGCGAACTTCCATTCGTTGCCGGGGTGGCGGCCAATGGGCGCGTCAATGGTGCCGCGCAGCGGGTCGGGCAGACCCTGCACGAGCGTGTGGTAGACCTTGTCCACGGTGCGTTCCTTGAAGGCTCGCTTGAGTTCGGTGTAGGCGCGTTCGCTGCGGGCTACGACCATCAGGCCGCTGGTGCCCACGTCCAGGCGGTGCACAATACCCTGGCGTTCTGCCGCGCCGGAGGTGGCAACCGAAATGCCCTCGCCCATGAGCGCGGAGATGACGGTGGGGCCGTGCCAGCCGGGTGAAGGATGCGCCGCCACGCCTGCGGGCTTATCCACCACGACGATGTCATCGTCCAGATGAACGATGCGGAAACCGTCCACCTTTTCGGGGCGAATGTCCGCCAAATCGCGCGGTGCGGGTGCGTCCACGACGACCTCATCGCCCGCGGAAAGCTTGTAGGACTTGCCGATCTTCACGGCCTTGCCGTTGTTGGTTACGGTCACGTGGCCGTCGCGAATCCACCCGGAGGTGCGGGTTCGGGGCGCGTCGAGGGCGCCGGCGAGCGCGGCGTCCAGGCGCATACCGGCGAGCGCGCCTTCAACGGTGAATTCGGCGCGGATGCGTGCCGGGTCTTCGGCGGCGTTGGTGGTTTCGCTCATGCGTCTCTCCTTCGGGTGGTGTTTGCTTGGGTTGTCTGTGTGATGGGTTGTCCGTGTGAGAATGCCTGTAGGCTCGTGGTCGGCAACGTAGCCGTCGGCGCGTATGCCGGGGCGGGGCGCTACTCGGAGCTCTTTTCGTCGGTGCTCTTATCGTCAGCCTGCACACGGGTTCCGTTGAGGTTCAGGCCCTTGAAGTTCAGTAGCACGATGAATGCCATGCACACGCAGATTGCGGAGTCTGCAATATTGAAAATCGCGAAGTTCGGCACGGAAATAAAGTCGACCACGTGACCGGAGCCGAAGCCGGGCTCGCGGAAGAGTCGGTCGAAAAGGTTGCCGCAGATACCGCCGAGCAGACCGCCCAGCGCGAGGGTCCAGGACAGTGCGCGGGTGCGGCGCAGCAGGTAGAGCACCACAGCTGCGGCGGCGACCATGACGAGCGTGAAGACCCAGGTGACGTTCTCGCCCATGCTGAATGCGGCACCGGAGTTACGAATCGAGTACCACCACAGCAGCCCGTCGATGACGGTGATGCGCTCCCCCAGCTGCATCTGGGTGACCACCAGGTATTTGGTGCCCTGGTCGATGGCGAACACGACGGCGGCAAGTACGAGCGCAAGAATACCCGCGGAGCGTCCCGAGAGGATGCGCACGCGGCGTCCTTCAGCCTTTGTAGCGGTGTGTGAGACTGAGGATTCAGCAGTCTTGGGGGTGTTGGTCATAGCTCTCCTCTAGTCTGTGCCGGTTGCTGCGCGCCCGAACGCAAACCGGGTGCGGTACCGTTCGATAGTGCCCCTCTAGCTTAGCAAATCGGGGTAGTGCATCGAGTATTCGGCGGTGATTTGGCGGGTACTCTCCCCCGCTTCTCACGCTGGGTTATTGCGCCGTGCCGGGCGGGTATGAGAATACCGCCCGGTTCTCTCAATCTTCCCCGGTGAATAGCGGTGGAAGAGAAAGAATCCGGGCGGCATACGCCTCAAAGCGTCGTTAGCTTAGAGCGTCGTTAGCTTATTTAGGCACGCTGATTTATGCGGAAGCCTCGATGGACTTGAGGTTCTTCAGCTCCTGAACCTGTGCGTCCAGGTGCTGCAGCAGCTTGGAGCGGTAACGGCTCTCGAAGCCGCGCAGAGCCTCAACAGCAATCTCCAGCTCTTCCTTCTCGTCGGTGAGGCGAGAGAGAACCTCTTCGCGCTGCTGCTGAGCTTCGCTCACCATAGCGTCTGCCTTCTTCTCTGCCTCTTCGAGCAGTTCAGCCTTAGCCTTCTCGCCCTGTGCCACGTAATCGTCGTGAACCCTCTGAGCCATAGCGAGCAGTGCTGCCGCATCCTGAGGTGCCGCTGCCGGTGCTGCCGAGGACTGTGCGGGTGCTGCAGCCGCTGCGGGGGAATCAGGCGCGTTTGCGGAGAGCTGCTCCACCTGGCGTTCCAGGGCGTCACGCTCGGAGTAGAGTGCGCGCAGTTCGACAACGAGCTCATCCAGGAAGTCGTCGACCTCATTGCGGTCGTAACCGGCCTCTTCGGTAACGATCTTGAAGCTCTTAGTGATCAGGTCTTCGGGGGTGATTGCCATGGGCTTCTCCTCTAGGTATCCCTACGGGGTTTGGTGATGAAGTTGAGTGCCGCGGATTCACCAGCCAGATAGGTCATGGCCCCAATAATTCAGGGCCCCAATGACTCAGGGCATGGCTATGCCGCGATGCAGTCGTTGGCACCAATTCTACTATTCTTTGGTTTCTGTGCCCGGTTATATGTCGGTTGAACCGTAAAATATTCGCTCTGCGCAAGGGTGGGATTCACCACGTCTAATATCCGCTCTAGTCCCCGTTTGTCCCCCTTGAGTTTTCTGCCCTGCGGTGCATTTCTAGAAGGTTTTTGCAGAGGCATTTTGACGCTCCCCGTACATAGAAACCCCAGACGCAGAAAACCCCGCCGGCGCTCCATCCCCTGAGGGACGCCAAACGCAGGCGGGGCTCAAAAATCTAGCTCTCTAGCTCCTCGACCGAACGGGTCGACCGGATGGGCGGCTTAGGAGAATGCCGCGGTTGCCCGCATCATGATGCTCAGCAGGAAAGACAGCAGAACGATCAGGATCAGGAAACCGGTATCCAACGCAACATTGCCCACGCGCACCGGCGGAATCAGGCGACGCAGCTGGTTCATCGGCCAGTCCGTCACCGCGTACACGCCGCTGGCGAACAGCAGAACAATGCCCTCGGGGCGCCATTCCGGTGCGAACATGCGCACCCAGTCAAAGAGCATGCGCAGAAGCATCGCAATGTAGAGAACGTAGACAGCGATCGTAATGAGGGCGAAAAAATAACCCATCTATCAGTCCTTAGCCCTGGTCGAAGGGGAATTCGCCGTCGGTCTCGAAGCCGGCGGGAACCTCAGAGTTAGCCACGCCCAGAACCTCCAGGTTGGAGGGGGTCAGCAGGAACACCTTAGC
This sequence comes from uncultured Rothia sp., assembly GCF_963544205.1. Classification (GTDB taxonomy): domain Bacteria; phylum Actinomycetota; class Actinomycetes; order Actinomycetales; family Micrococcaceae; genus Rothia. Next base: position 22,436 of record NZ_CAUUDY010000009.1, on the reverse strand, counting down.
GGTGACGCGCTCAATGCGGCCTTCCAGAGCAAATGCCAGACCGGAGGCGAAGTCCACCAGGCGCTTAGCGTCTGCATCGGGCATCTCTTCCACGTTCATAATCACGGGGATGTTCTCGCGGAATGCCTCACCAATGATCTTTGCGTCATTGTAGGAGCGGGGGTGGATAGTGGTGATACGACGCAATTCGTCCTCTTCTTCCTCGTAACCGTAGGTGTATCCGTTGGTTTCTTCGGGCGCGTAGCCCTCTTCGTAGTAGCCGTCGTTGGAGTAGGTCTCGGCGTACTGCTCGGTGTATTCGGTATTCGGCACCGGGGTGTCCTCCCAATTGTCTGCGCTGGCGTCGTCCCAGGTCTGTTCGGTTTCTGCCAGGTCAGCTGTGGTTTCAGGTGTATGAGCGGTGGCGTGTGCCGCTGCATCTACGGTTGCTCGTCCGTCGGCAGGTTCTTCTGCGTCCAGATACTCGGTTTCTGTACCGTCATCGTAGCTATCAGCCTGCAGGTACTCTTCCTGTTCAGTATAGGCGGGTTCGTCCTGCGGGTGGTAGGTTTCGCTCTGCGGTTCGACTGCACTGTTGCTGTACTGTGCCGAGCCGGGCAGTGCTGAGAGCCGGTTAGAGCCCTCGGTCTTCTGTGCCGTAGCAGCCTGCCCTGCGGAGGCGTTTGCCTCCCTGCGGGCGTCAGCCTGCACAGCCTGCGGGGATTCTTCCGGCGTCGCCTCAGCGTCCTGGTATCGTTCCAGGCCGAGGAAACCCGCCAGACGGCTTTGCTTCGCCATGATTCTCTCGCTGTTCTTTGCTTGTGGTGTACAGGGTCTGCCGTGGTGCTTCGTCAGAAGGTGTGTGTGCGTGACGGCACGTCATGCACCGGCATGTATATATTACCAGCGCCCACCCCGCGCGGGCGGTCAGGGCACCGATGATTATGCCACCGAAAGCAGACCCGGAACTATAACCGTTGAAGGGCCGCGGTCGAATAGGGCTTAGAGCGCCGGGCGCTTACCCATAATGTCGCTACCCACACGCACGCAGGTCGAGCCCCAACGCACCGCCGCTTCCAGGTCCCCGCTCATGCCGGCGGAAATCTCGGTCGCGTGCGGCACCTGCTCACGCACCAGCGACGCCAAGCCGTACAGCTTCTCGAACGCCTCGTCCGGGTTCATGCCCAGCGGCGCCACAGCCATCACGCCACCGCAACGCAGGTGCTCGTGATTCTCGATGCGCTCCACCAGCTCCAGCAGCTCGGATGCGCTCGTACCGCCGCGCGCACCCTCGGCAGCGTGGCCAGCGGTCGCGACCTCCGCCAGGGACACCTGCACCAGGCAGGTCAGCGCACCCTGCTCCGCCGCGGCGGGTGCGGGCGCCTCCCCCGCCTCAAAGCGGGAGAGCTGGTTCGCGTACGCCTTCGCCAGCGCGTCCGCCAGGGAGGGGCGGTCCACCGAATGCACACTGGAAGCGTACTTGACCACGGACTTCGCCTTATTCGTCTGCAACTGGCCGATGAACGCCCAGTGCGGGGGCTGCACCTCACGCTGGGCACAGTATGCGGCGAGCTCACGAGCCTTCGCGCTCGCCTCCTGGTCACGGTTCTCGCCGAAGAGGGTCACTCCCCCATCCAGCAGCGCCGCAGCGTCGGAGGCGGGGAAGAACTTCGTGACCGTCACCAGCTGCACCGGGGCGCTCGCCTCGGTACGCACGGCACTGTGGTCCTGCTCTGCGGCGCGGATGCGCTCAAGCACGCGGCGGTAGTTCTGCAGCAGCTGCTCGGCACGTTCGGGAGTGTACTGCAGGTTCTCTTCTGTGTTCATTTCAGGCATCTTCTCTCCTTCAGCGGCTCTCTATCTTTAGCGGCTCTGTCTTTAGCAGCTCTACGGGGCAGGCTCCGTCAGCTTCTCAAGCCACACCAGACCCGCGATACGGCCCGGCTTCTCACCGCGGTTCGTGAACCCGCGATGCGAATACACCTCGGGCTCCTCAAACGTGCACTGGGCGCAATCCATGCTCACCTGCACGCCCACCTCTTCCAGCACCGCGCGGGCACCGGCGGGCAGGTCCAGGCCGGGGGTCTGCTGGCTGGTCACCGAATGCACCTGCGGAATCAGCTCAGTGGATTCGGCGCGCATCGCCTCGGGCACCTCGTAGCAGCTACCGCAGATGCTCGGACCCAGCCAGGCGGTAATTTTCTCCGCGCCAAGCTGACGCATCCGCTGCACGGTCTGCTGGAGCACGCCGTCGAGCAGGCCTCGGCGGCCAGCGTGAGCCACCGCCAAGATTGGTTGCCAGTTCGCGACCCGCTCACCCACCAGCACCACGGGGATGCAGTCCGCCACCATAATCGCCAGGGGCACGCCCTCGGTGCTAATCGCCGCATCGGCGACCGGGGAGTTCTCCAGCACCGCGCGGGCACGCTCGACGGTACGCTCCTGCGGGGCACCGGGGGCGTAGGACTCCACCGCGTAGTCTTCCGGGTAGGCAATCGCCACGCCGTGCACCTGGTTCAGGTAGAAGAACGGCTCAGTACCCAGTGCTTCCTCCAGCGCGGCACGGTGGTTGAGGGTGCGCACCAGGGAGGCGTCTATACCGCCGCCGAGCTCATCGTCCACGTGCAGACCCAGGTTGCCCGCCGCGCGGGAGGTGAAGCCCACCCGCACACGCCAAGAACCCAAGGTGCGGGTGTCGGCTGAGGCAAGTAGCGGAGTTTTGGGAGTAACGCTCATCTTCTATCCATTCATCAGGTGTCAGCGGGTATAACGGCGGGTATAGCAAAGGGGAGCCGAGAACCGCACAATGTGCGTGTTTCTCAGCTCCCCTATAGCGTCATAAGACTCTCAGCCGTGCAACGCCTAGGTGGCATTCACGGCCGGGCAGACTACTTCAGGAAGTCAGGGACATCCAGGGTGTCGCGGCGAGCCGGAGCTTCCTCCACAACCGGGGGAAGGTCAACGTCGAAGCCAGCAGCGCCGGTGGAAGCCGGAGCAGCAGCGGGTGCGTTGTAGCCGTAGCCGTTAGCAGCCGGAGCAGCGGTGGAACCGCCGAAGGATGCCTGGGTGCGCTGAGCCTGAGTAGCAGCAGCAGTGGAAGCGTTGGAGTTGGTCTCCGGGTTCACTGCGTCGAAGCCAGCAGCAATCACGGTCACGCGAGCCTCATCGCCCAGTGCGTCGTCAATAACCGCACCGAAGATGATGTTTGCGTCGGGGTGAGCCACTTCCTGAACCAGGCGTGCAGCCTCGTTGATCTCGAACAGACCCAGGTCGGAGCCACCCTGAATGGACAGCAGAACGCCGTGTGCACCGTCGATGGATGCTTCCAGCAGCGGCGATGCGATAGCCAGCTCAGCTGCCTTCACTGCGCGGTCCTCACCGGATGCCGAGCCGATACCCATCAGAGCCGAACCTGCACCCTGCATGACGGACTTAACGTCAGCGAAGTCAAGGTTGATCAGGCCGGGGGTGGTAATCAGGTCGGTAATGCCCTGCACACCGGAGAGCAGAACCTGGTCAGCGGACTTGAATGCGTCCAGCATGGAGACGTTGCGATCCGAAATCGACAGCAGTCGATCGTTCGGAATAACGATCAGGGTATCAACCTCATCGCGCAGAGCAGCGATACCGGTCTCAGCCTGGTTGGAGCGGCGACGACCCTCGAAGGTGAAGGGGCGGGTCACCACACCAATGGTCAGAGCGCCGAGGGAGCGGGCAATACGTGCCACGACGGGCGCGCCACCGGTACCGGTGCCACCGCCCTCACCTGCGGTCACAAAGACCATGTCTGCGCCCTTGAGGACTTCCTCAATTTCCTGCGCGTGATCCTCGGCTGCCTGACGGCCAACCTCGGGGTTTGCGCCCGCGCCAAGACCGCGGGTCAGCTCACGACCAACGTCCAGCTTAACGTCTGCATCGGACATCAGCAGAGCCTGAGCGTCAGTGTTGATAGCAATGAACTCAACGCCGCGCAGACCAACCTCAATCATGCGGTTGACTGCGTTGACGCCACCGCCGCCGATACCAACGACCTTGATGACTGCCAAGTAGTTCTGGGGAGTTCCAGCGTCCATGTATTCCTCGATTGTTCCGTGTTCCAGCTTCGGAAGACCCGCAGCTTAATCTAAGCCTGAAGGTTTCCTCTAAAGAATGACTTTATCTGCTAGGATACCAAACTGTTTTTGTTGGTTCCTAGTCACACAGCGCAATTACCCCCTCTTTTTGCGGATTTCACACAAAAAGGGAGGATAAAGCGCCTGAATGGTTCCCCTAACGGGTCACCGGTACGCGCGGGGCAGACACATCATAGACGGTCACCTTCTGCGTCTGTGCCTCAGAGGAGCTCTCCTCCTGAGCACGCTTGGCAATAGCCTGGCGCAGGGAGAGAAGAACCTTAGCCTTCAACTCGCTCTCTTCAGCGGTTCCCCACTGCACCGTAGTATTATCCCTCAAGGTTAGAGTGATACTTGAGGTTGAGGTAGCGCTGGCTTCCTTAACCTGAGCTAGAAGTTCAGAGGGCATCGCCGAAAGCGCCGTAGAAATGGTGTGGAATTCAGCCGAAGTCTGCGGGTCATCACCGCTGAAACGCACCAGCGGCACCGAGGTATCGGGCTGAGTTGCCGACTCCAGCAGGCTCACACCATCACTATCAACAGTATGGTACGTATCGCCCTGCTTCACAACCGCAACCGCGGTACGCTCCTTCAGAGTCACCACCAGCTCATGCGGCGGGCGGCTCTCCACCTGCACGCTACGAATCACGTTGTCCTGCCCGATCAGCTCACGCACCTTCTTCTCGTCGATGCGAGTGAGCGGAACACCGCGCAGGGGCTCCAGCTTCTGCTCCACCTGAGTGGTCTCCAGCAGGGATGCGCCGCGCACCGTAATCTTCTGAGTCGCCAACAGGGGCGAGAAGAAGACCAGCACCACGTACAGCACCGCAATAATAGCCAGCGCCGAAGCGGTGTATAGCAGCTTACGGGCACGGGTCAGAGGCGCACGCTCCTTACGGGGGCGTTCCTCAGCACGCAGACCGTCCAGGCCCGGATCCTGACGCAGACGCTCACGCTGAGCCTGGCGGCTCGCACGCTCACGCTCCTTCTCAATCTCCGCGGCACGCTGCTGCTCACGCTCGGCACGCCAACGACCGAAACGGCTCGTGGGGCGAGGCTCTTCAGCTGCCTTCTCCCCCGCCTTATCAGTGCTCTTGTCGGCGCTTTCCTCAGCTTTCTGGGCGGCAGGCTCTTCGCGAGACTCAGCAGAGGCCTTGGAGGAGCCGGGCTTCTTGCCAGAGCCCTTATCGCTGTCCTTGCCGGTGCCCTTCTCAGCCTGCGCGGACGCAGCCTGAGTAGATGCAGGCTGAGCAGAGGCACCCTTGGCGGATGAAGTCTTCGACGAAGAATCCTCAAACGCCTCAACATCAAACAGCTCGGGGGCATGCTCAACCTCAGAGACGGTACGACCGGTCATCAGAGCCGAACGCACCGAATCCTTCAGAGACTGCGCCGAAGAATGCACCGCCGCGGCGCTCTTCTGAGCCGAAGAATCAGCACCGTGCTGAGCGGAAGCCTTATGCGCCACGGGCTTACGCGGCGCATGGCGAACAGAGCTCGAAGACTGAGTAGCGGCTGCCTGGGCCGAGCCCTCGGAGGCGGTAGCCTTGGCGGGATTCACCGCATCCGCAGGCTTAGCAGTCTCCGCACCATTGGCGACCTTCGCCGTCTGAGGCTGAGCCACCTGAGACTGAGCAGACTCAGCCTGCACGGATTCAGCTTGCTTAGCCTCAACCGGCGCATTCTCAGCCGCCTGCTGGGCACGCAAACGAGCACGCGAACGCGGAGCCTTCGGCACGCGCGAGGAGGAATGCCCCTCCGAAGAGAGACCAGAACTCATCGGCACAGCCTAAGCCTCCGACTTCTTCGACTCGCCACCGTGACGAACCTGCAGGGACTCCAGCAGACGAGCACCCAAAGCGGTCACGTCACCGGCGCCAACGGTCATCACAATATCGCCGCTCTGAGCGCACGCCACGATATCCTCAATAGCGCCCTCAGCGGTAGCGTAACGAACCTCAGAGAAACCAGCACCGGTAATCAGCTCACTGGTCACGCCCTCAATCGGCAGCTCACGAGCCGGGTAAATATCCAGCACATGAGCGCGGTCAGCCATCGACAGAGCCTGCGCGAACTCCTTCGCGAACTCGCGAGTACGCGAGAACAGATGAGGCTGGAAAATCACGTACAGGTTATGGCCATCAGCCACGGTACGACCGGTCTCCAGAGCGCGGAACACCTCGGTCGGGTGATGCGCATAATCGTCAAAGACCTTCACGCCGGCAACCTCACCGCGCAGGGTGAAGCGGCGGTCAGCACCCACAAACTCAGCCAGAGCGGGAGCAATATCGGCAGCCTCGTAACCAGAAATCAACGCCGAAGCAAAAGCCGCAGAAGCATTCAGCTGGTTGTGAATACCGGGCACCTTCAGAGCAATATCCTGCTCACCCTCATAATGCACGCCACGGCATTCAAAAGACCAGGACAGGTGCGACGACGAGGAAGAACCAGCGCTGGTAATCTCGCTAATGCGCAGGTCAGCATCCACAGACTCACCGTAAGTCACCACAGGCACACCCGCCGCACGAGAACGAGCCGCAAGAGTAGCCGCACCCGCATCATCAGCGCAGGTCACCACAACACCGTTAGGAGCCAGCGAACCTACAAAACGGTTGAACGCCTCAAAGACGCGCTCATCGGTCTCATAGAAATCCAGGTGGTCCGGCTCAACATTCGTCACCACAGCAATAGCCGGGCGGTAACGCACAAACGAGCCGTCCGACTCATCAGCCTCAGCCACAAAAATCGACTCCGGACCCTGAGCACCCAGGTGAGCGTTCGTGCCGCGACCAGCAATCACAGTACCCACCGCAAACGACGGGTCAGCACCCAGCTGATCAAACATCACAGAAATCATGGAGCTAGTCGTGCTCTTACCGTGAGTACCGGCAACAGCAACCACCTGAGACTCACCCATCACAGCGGCAAGCGCCTCAGAACGATGCAACACACGCAGACCCTGCGCACGAGCGGCAACAAGCTCCGGGTTATCCTCACGAATCGCGGTAGAAATCACCACGGTATCAACGTCCACAATGTTCTCAGCCTGCTGAGGAACACCCACACGAGCACCCGCAGCACGCAAAGACTCAACAGTAGCCGACTCGGCACGATCCGAACCGCTCACCGTCACACCAGCCTGCAGCATCAGAGCGGCAATAGCGCTCATACCCGCGCCACCAATACCGATGAAGTGCACACGTCCCAACTCGCTCATCTTCGCACGCTCAGGGAACGGCGGGTTCAGCGGTGCCGGCAACACCATCTCAAGATTCATCAATTCAGTCATTACTTCTCAGCTGCCTTCAATACTGCTTCAGCCATAACGCGCGCCGCGTCACGGATACCAAGTTCATACGCCGCAGCGCCCATGCGCTCCAGCTCCTCCGGGTTCGCCATAAGAGCCGGAATCTCACGGGCAAACCACTCACCGGTGACTTCTGCATCCTTCACCAGCAGAGCCGCAGACGCCTCCACCAGAGAACGAGCATTCAGAGCCTGCTCACCATTACCAATGGGAAGCGGCACAAAAATCGCGGGAACACCCACCGCAGCAACCTCGCTCACGGTCGCCGCACCCGAACGCACCAGTAGAAGATCAGCGGCAGCATACACATCCTGCATGCCATTGCTGAACTCAATCTGACGGTAATTCGGGGCGCTCAACAGCTCACCGTTCTCATCCAGAACAGCCTTACCCTTACCGGTAATGTGCAGAATCTGGAAATCCCACTCCGCAAAGTGGTCACGGCACGCCGCCACCGCATTATTCAGGCTCAACGCACCCAGCGAACCGCCGGTCACAATCACGGTCGGCTTCTGCGGGTCCAAGCCCAGGTTACGGCGAGCTTTCGAACGGTGCGCGTCGCGGTTCAGGTAGGCAATCTCGTCCTTCATGGGCATGCCCACCAGGGTTGCGCGCGGGAACGGAGTATTAGGGAACGCCACACCGGTGAACTTCGCGAACGAACCACCCAGGCGGTTCGCCAAACCGGGCTTCGCATTCGCCTCATGAATCACCACGGGAATCTTAGCGCTCAACGCCGACAGATACGCCGGCGGGCACACGTAGCCGCCCACGCCAACAACCACATCTGCATCTGCTTCCTTGAGGATGCGGCGGGTCTTCGACAGGCCACCAAAGAACTTAGCGGGGAAAGCAAAAGCGGCACGGTTAATGCTACGAGGGAACGCCGCGCGAGGAATAAACTCAATATCGAAGCCGGCCGCCGGAACCAGGTCGGCTTCCATCTTGTCGGCGGTGCCCAGCATCAGAATCTTGGCGTTCGGTTCAAGGTCGCGAACGGCGCGGGCAATCGCAAGCATCGGATTAATGTGACCGGCGGTGCCACCACCGGCGAAGACTATCGAGGGTGCCTTCTTCGTCATAGGTCTCTCTCCCAATACATCGGTACAGCATCATTTTACGCTATCGCACCTGTTCAATAGAGCGCCCCCGCCATTGAGCTATGACTCAACGGCGAGGGCGTTACCTCTTATTCAGCGCATATTCATCACCGGCGGAAGCGCAACCCACAGCCCCGCTCCCCCGAACGCCAGCTCTCACGATGCCGGCTACACAGGGTGGGTTCCGCTGGGTTTAGCCCTGCTTACGGGTGCCCCGCTGAGCCGAGTTCCGAGCCGCGCCCTGAGCCGGACGCTGCTGAGCGCCGTTCTTCTGCGCGGCCTTTGCCTGAGCACCCTTTACCTGAGCACCCTGTCGCGGCGCTGCCAGACGCTGAGCACCCTGTCGCTGGGTACGGCGCAGACGATCCTCCGGATGCAACGGCTGCAAGCCCGCAGGCAACGAACCCGACGGACGGTGCTGCGCAGAACGAGGCTGCGCGGGCTGCTTCGGAGCCGCGGGCTTCTGGGCGGGTGCCTTCTGTACGGGCGCCTTCTGGGCGGGGCGAGCCTGAGCGGGCTTACCCTGACCGGTACGCGGCTGAGAAGCACGAGCCTGAGCGGATGCCTGCTTCGAAGCAGGCTTCTTCGCGGGAGCACCAGCCGAAGACGCGGGCTTCTGAGACTGCCTCTTCGGAGCGCTCTTCTGCTGAGCCGCCTTCACACGGGCAGCCTCTTCACGAGCCAGACGCGCCTCCTCGCGAGCACGACGCGCCTCTTCTCGAGCCTGCGCCGCCTCACGGCGAGCCTGTTCCTCTTCGCGACGAGCCTGCGCCCGAGCCTGGCGCTCCTGCTCCTTCTGCTGTTCACGAGCCATACGAGCCAGCTCGCGCTGCTGATCCGGTGCAAAACCCAACCAGCGGCGCAACGTGCTCTCCGGGCCAAAAACAACCTTCAAAGGATTATGTTCCTTCAGCAGGTGGCCACCAGCAGCCGCACGAGCCGCTTCCTCCTGATCCAGCACATCCTGCAACGGAATACGACGCTTCCAATCAGCATTCGCACGACGAACCTCACGCGCGCTCTGATTCTCAATATTCGACGGTGCCGTCGCGCCACGCAACGGAGTCTGCCGCGCAAACGCCAACAACAAACCCGCCGCAAACAACGACGACAACAGCGACGAACCACCGTACGAAACAAACGGCAGAGGCACACCAATCACCGGCAAAAGACGGGACACCATGCCCATATTGATAATCGCCTGAGAGGTCAGCCAAATCATGATGCCGCCCGTCGCCAAACGCACCAGCGGATCAGTAGTGCGCAACATAATCCGGACCGCGCAATACACCAGACCCACGTACAGCAGCAGAACCGCCAGCGTACCCAGCAGACCCAGCTCCTCACCAATAATGGCGAAAATGTAGTCGTTATGAGCCTCAGCCAGGTAGTTGTACTTCTGACGCGACTGGCCCAGACCAACACCCAGGAAACCACCGGTCGCCAACGCCACCTCACCAGAATTCGCCTGGTCACAGTTAGCGTTCGTACACGAACCCCAAATACCGAAAATACGAGCCACACGGTTCGCGCTACTGAGCACACCCACCAGCGCCAACACCGCAAACGCGCCGCCAATCCTCAGCAACGAGCTACGAGAAGCACCCGCCAGCCACATCATGCCCACAAAGATGAAGCCATACACCATGGCGGTACCCATGTCACCGCCGAGCATAATCAGCAGAACCAGGGCACCCACACCATAAATCGAAGGGAACAGCGTACGCCAAATACTGCGAGAAATATCGCCGTGGCGGCTGTACACCCACGCCAGCCACATAATAATCGCCAGCTTCGAAAACTCCGACGGCTGAATCTGTACTGGGCCGAGCTTCAACCAGTTACGGTTACCGTTCACCTCAACGCCGACAACCACCACAGCAAGCTGCATGACCAAAGCGGCAATGAGCATCGCGTTCACCACAAACTCCTTGTGGTACCACCCCACCGGGATACGCGTAATACCCGCCATCGCGAGAACGCCCATGACCAAGAACATGATCTGAGACGAAACCTGCGAGAACGGCGACTGGCCCTGCGAAATCATCGTGACGCTCGAAGCCGACAACACCATAATGCAGCCAAAAATAGCCAGACCCAGGGTCGTCACCAGCAACATCACCGGCACATCCCACAGGTCAGCCTTCAAACCACGACGGTACAACCTACCGGCACGAGCACGGAACGGCGCTGAGAAATCCTCCAAACCGGCTCGCAAAGACGCCCAACGACCACTCGCGGTCGAACGCGCCGAAGAAGCCGAACGCTCCGAAGATGCGCTGGTACTCACATGCCCTCCTATAGGCCTCAACTGCCACGGATCCGTCGTGGCGAATACACGAAAAAGGTTCAGGGGTGGGACACCGTTACCATCCCACCCCCGAGAAGAACCCGCAGAAAGCACCCCGGTTACCCGAGACGCCCCTGCAGGTAACGTCCTAAGAGTCAGCCAGCTGGGCGGCAACAGCGTTCGCAAACGCATCACCGCGCACCGCATAATTCTTGAACTGGTCCATCGACGCAGACGCGGGAGCCATCAGCACGGTATCCCCCGGATGCGCCAGCTCAGCAGCCTTCGCAACGGCCGCGTTCATCACGGCAACGCCGTCCGAAGAATCAGCCACAGCGGCGGTCATATTGTAGGTCGGAACCTGCGGAGCGTGGTTAGCCAATGCCGACTTCAACGCCGCAGTATCGGTACCGATAATCAGCACAGCCTTCAGACGCTGCGCGTGGGCAGCAATCAGCTCATCGTACTCAACGCCCTTCGACAGGCCGCCAGCAATCCACACCAGCGAGGGGTAGCCGCTCATCGACGCGTTCGCGGCGTGAGGATTCGTAGCCTTCGAATCGTTCACCCACATGATGTCGTTTGCGTAACCCACCAGCTGGTTGCGGTGCGCACCGGTCTTGAAAGAACGCAGGCCCGCGCCCACAGCCTTCGGGTCAATATCAGCCGCACGGCACAGCGCCGCAGCCGCCAGAGCGTTCTCCACGGTGTGCTTCGCGGGCATCTTACCGGGTGCTGGAGCCAAATCCTCCAGAACCGCCAGCTCATACGCCTCGTTGTAACGGTTCTTCAAGAAGGCGCGGTCCACCATGATGTCCTCAGCCAGGCCGAGCATCGACACGGCGGGCATCTCAGTGGAGCTGAAGCCAATCGCGCGAGCGCCCTCAATAACGTCCGCGTTCTCAACCATGCGCAGGGTGTCCACATGGTCGGTGTTGAAGATGCAGGCAACCTGAGTGTGCTCATACACGCGAGCCTTATCAGCCTTGTAACGCTCGAACGAACCGTGCCAGTCCACGTGGTCCTCAGCAATGTTCAGAACCACCGAAGCGTACGGGGACATCGAATGGGTCCAGTGCAGCTGGAAGCTGGACAGCTCCACCGCGAAGAACTCATAGGGCTCATCGTCGGCAATGGCGTACACGATGGGCATGCCCACGTTGCCTACCTGAATAGCCTTCTTGCCGGCAGCCTTCAGGATGGAATCGACCATACCCACGGTGGTGGTCTTACCATTCGTACCGGTCAGGCACAGCCATTTGGGGGTCGGCAGGCCACTACGCTCGTTTAAACGCCATGCCAGCTCAACATCGCCCCAAATCTGGATACGGCGCTCATAAGCGTCCAGCATCACCGGGTGGTCGGGACGCACACCCGGAGAGGTCACCACAAGCTCGGGTTCCTGACCGTCCACCAGGGGCAGGGCACGCATGTGCTCGGGACCGAACAGGCCCTCAACCGGGCCGTACGCGTTCTTGTAAATCTCGATGCGCTCACGCTTCTCCGGGGTATCCGCGCCGTCGATGACAACGATCTTCGCGCCCAGCTGGGCAAGCACGTCGGTCACAGCGTCGCCGCTGGTGCCCATACCCACCACGACCACGCGCAGGTTAGCCCAGGGCGCACCCCAGTGAGTCAGCTCCGCGAGGCGCTCGTTCTCATACACCGGGTTCACCGCAATAGCGGCGGCAACCGCCTCAATGCGAGCTGCATCCGGCTGTTCAATAGTTGACATTAGTGAATCACTCCAGAAGTCTGCGAGAACCAGTCACCGAAGAACAGCGCCAGGGCGACGAGCACGCAGAGGGCATTAACAACCCAGAGGCGGAACACGGAGTTCACTTCGCCGCTGCTGACGGTACCGGGGGCAATGCCTCGCTTATCAATTGAGTACATGCCGTTGACGCCGACCTTCTCCATGTGATGGTGGAAGGGGGTCATACGGAAGTAACGGTGCGCATGCAGGGGCTTCTCCCCCGCTGCGACCGAACGCTTACGGCTGGTCTTGAACACGAACTTCTGCACGATCACAGAGAACACTTCCAGCACGGGAATCAGAGCGATGACCAGCAGAAGCAGCTCGGTGCGGGTAAACAGCGCGAAGGCAACCATTGCGCCGCCGAGCGCCAGAGAACCGGAGTCGCCCATGAAGATCTGTGCCTTCGACACGTTCCACCAGAGGAAGCCAGCCAGCGAACCCACCAGGGAAGCAGCAATCAGCGCCAGCGAGCCGGGGTCGCGCACATCGTAGCAGGCGGTGCCAGCGCCAGCGGAGCAGGCGTGCACGTACTGCCAGATGCTGATGGTCAGGTAGCCGGAGAAGATGGTCATCATGATGCCGCCAGCCAGGCCGTCCAGACCATCGGTGAAGTTCACCGCGTTCGTACCGGACAGGGAGATGAGGGTAATCCACGCAACCAGCAGGATGGAGCCGAAGACCGCGCCCGCCGCGAACAGGTCAATGGGCAGGTCACGTACGAAAGAGATAGCGGTCGACGCCGGACGTGCACCCGACTCATTCGGGAACTGGAACGCCAGGTACGCAAAGGGCAGGGTAACGCCCAGAAGACCAATGGTCTTCTGCTTCTCGGTCAGACCCTCGTTGCCCTTATTGCGGAACTTCATGATGTCGTCCGCCGCGCCCACACCGAGCATGCCCAGGGTGAAGGCAATGGTCAGCCACGCGGTAGCAGTCGGTACCGGCGCGGTACCGAAGAGCAGGGCGCTCACCGCCAGGGTCAAGAAGTAGGCGAGAATCGCCGCGGGGATGAAAATCAGACCCGCCATGGTGGGGGTGCCCGCCTTATGCTGGTGGGCTGCAGGGCCTTCCTCACGGATGAGCTGGCCAAGCTTCAGAGACTTCATCTTCTTGATGAACACCGGCAGCGCGGTGAGGGAGATGAGGAATCCGAAGATTCCAGCAATCAGCACGGTAATCATAAAGCGCTACCCTTCGTTCGTGGTCTGTTCGGTCGAAGTACGGTCGCCCTTAGCGGTGCCGTCCAGGTGAGCGGCAAGGTGGTCGCTCAAATCGGTGGTTTCAACAAAGTCACCGGCAGAAAGCCAGGTCGGTGCCTGCTCTTCCTCAGCACCGAAGGTGTACTCGGCGAAAGCAACCTGGTCACCCAGAATGCCCAGCTTCGCACCGTTCGAGGACTTGAAGAGCACAATGTCACCGGGGCGAACCTCGGCGCGCAGAATCTGCTCCGCCTCTTCCGGGGTCTGCACCCAGGTTGCCTCGTTACCCCAGGAGCCTTCCAGGTGAGCCGCATTGTAGGTGGGCTTCGTCTCGTCGCCCACAGCAATCAGCTTGGAAATGTTCATGCGCACCACGAGGCGGCCGATGCGGTCGTGCTCCTCCACGGAGGCGTCGCCGAGCTCCAGCATGGCGCCCAGAACAGCCCAGGTGCGGTGGGGCTGGCCGGTCGCCGGGTCAACGGTGCGGCCCAGCTGCGCCAGGGTGCGCAGTGCCGCCGCCATCGACTCGGGGTTCGCGTTGTACGCGTCGTTAATGACGGTCACGCCGTCGGCACGGTCGGTGCGAGCCATACGCCACTTCGAAGCTGCCGCCGCTTTGTTGAGCGCGCGAGCAATCTTCTCACCCGAAATACCGCTGTTGTAGGCGATCGTCGCAGCAGCCAGCAGGTTGTGCACGTGGTGCTCACCGATCAGCTGCGAGGAAATCTCGTACTCGCTGCCGTCGGGCAGGCGCAGAGTGAACTCGGGGCAGCCAGCGTCGGTGGTGCGCAGGTTCAGCGCCGCCACGTAGCGTTCGTAGGGCTGACCGTTCGCGTCGGTCTTCTCGCCCACGCCAAAGTAGGTAATGGGTGCAACCGAACGCGAGGCCATGCGCAGCACGCGCTCATCGTCAGCGTTCAGAGCTAGGGAGCCGGTCGGCTGAACGCCCTCAGCCAGCTCGCCCTTGGTGCGCTCAATATTGTCCACGCCGCCGAACTCGCCAGCGTGCGCGGTACCAACCTTCAGGATTGCACCGTGATCGGGGTGCGCAATATTCGCCAGGTACTCGATGTTGCCTACACGGTCCGCACCCATCTCAATGACCAGGTAGCGGGTGGACTCATCCGCACGGAAAACGGTCAGGGGCACGCCCACCTCACTGTTGTAGGAGCCGACCGGGGCAACGGTCGGGCCCTCCGGGGTGAAAATGGCGGCAAGAAGGTCCTTGGTGGTGGTCTTACCTGCAGAACCGGTAATACCGATAACGGTCAGCTCACCCTGAGCGCGCATCTGCTCAATGGAATAGCGCGCCAAATCGCCCATCGCCAGCACCACATCGGGCACCTGGATGCTCGGGTAGGGCACGCCCTGCTCATCGAGTACTTCACGCTCGACCAGCGCCAGGGTCGCGCCCCGCTCAAACGCCATGGGGATGAACCTGTGGCCGTCAGTGACCGCACCGGGCTTCGCCACGAACAGGGTACCGGTCTGCACCTCGCGGGAGTCGGTGGTGGCGAAGTCTGCGTACACCTGCTCCTCACGGCCCTCCAGGCCGATAGCGGTGCCGCCGGTTGCCTCAATAATCTGGGCGGCGCTGAGCTTAATCATTCTTCACCATACCTTCAGCGGTCTTAGAGTCACTTTCATCGAGCATGCGCTGGTAGTCAGGCAGAATCTCGAAACCGTGCGCACGCAGGGCACGGGCGGTTTCAACGCGGTCGTCCAGGGCGATATCCACGCCGTCAACATCCTGTTCGGTTTCGTGGCCGCGGCCAGCAATCAGGATGGCATCATGCTCGCCCGCCAGGGCAATCGCCGCATCAATAGCAGCTGCACGCGGAGAAATGTTTAGAATCTGGGTGGCACGGCGGTTCTCAGCCTTCTGCGCGCCCTCCTCAACGGCGGCACGAATCGGGGCGGGCTCTTCACCGTGCGGATCGTCATCGGTCACGATGACGATATCGGCGTTCTGAGCGGCAATCGCACCCATAATCGGGCGCTTCAGCTGGTCACGCTCACCGGTCGCGCCGAACACAATCATGACCTTACCGTCACCGGGGCGGTCCATAGCTTCCAGCGCACGGGTCAGACCGTCGGGGTTATGTGCGAAGTCCACGATGGCGTGTGGTGCCAGCGAAATCAGCTGCATGCGTCCGGGCACCACGGGGGTGAGCGCCGGACCGGCGGCCAGGGCCGGCAACAACAGCTCGCGCTCGGCGGCATCGGTATCGAGGTACGCAATGAGGGCGGCCAGGGCCGCGTTCGAAACGTTGAAGTCTGCGGGCAGGCCCGTGTAGCACTCAATGCTTTCGCCGGTGCCGTTCTCCAGGTGGAAGCGGTGGCCCAGACCCTCGCGCTGCACGCGGACCACGGCCCAATCGCGCTCGCCAAACTCGGCGGGGACCTCGGCGAGGCCGGCACCGCGGGCGGTCACCAGGCGGTGCACGTGCTCGGCCCCCATCCGCTCGGCGGCGGAGGCGTGCATCTTCTCACCCCAGCTATCGTCCGCGGTAATTACGGCCAGCTCGGCGCGCTCGGGGGTGAACAGCTGAGCCTTCGACTCAAAGTAGTGCTCCATCGTGCCGTGCAGGTCCAGGTGATCCTGGGTCAGGTTCGTAAAACCGGCCACGGCATACTTCACGCCGTCGACACGGTGGTAATCAATCGCGTGCGAGGACACCTCCATCGCCGCGCAACGCACCTGATGCTGACCCATAATCGTCAGCAGAGAATGCACGTGAGGAGACTCCGGGGTGGTCATCTTCGAAGGAACCGACACACCATCAATCAGAATCTGAATAGTGCCAATCAGACCCGTCTTTACACCCAGGCCGGTGCGGAACACCGACTCCAACATGTAGGTGGAGGTGGTCTTACCGTTCGTACCGGTCACCGCGTAACGGTGAGTAGCGGGGAACGAAGCCGAACCATAAATCAGCGCAGCCAACGGACCAACGTACTCGCGCAGGTTCTCAGTCACCAGGACAGGCACCGGCGCCTCACCCAGCAGCTGCGCACCGGCAGCATCCGTCAAAATAGCGGAAGCACCCAGATTCAACGCGGCCTCAGCAAACTGCGCACCGTGCACCTTCGCACCGGGCAGAGCCACGTACAGGTCCTGCGGGCGAACACCTCGGGAGTCCATGCTAATACCGGTAACCTCAACGGAATCACCGGATTCAGAACCCTGAACGCCACTAGCCAGCTGGGAACTCACCTGAGCACCCAATCCCTGCAGATGTTCGCGAAGGTGCGCCAAACTCACCGGGCGCACAGAATTCGGGCGCAGAGTCTGAGCGTCGCCGCCCAGCAGGTTCTGGCCGGGTGCGTGAGATGCGGTATCCATCGTCCTTCTTTCCTCTCCGCTGTCCGAAGCGGTGAGCTCTGTATGGTCAATGCGCTCAAGGCACACAGGGTCATTCAATATTCTACGGGCTTTAGGCTTCGACAGGTGTTCAGTCCCGGGGCTTCTTCATCACGAATCAGCTACCGGGAACCTCTCCCCCGCTCGCCTTTAGCTCGTCTTATTGGGGCTATCCTCAGCAAAAAGCGGAATCAACTCCGGTTCACCAGTCGACCGCGGCACGTTATAGGTGTGCAGAGTCTTCTCCATAATCTTGGAGAACTCAGCCGTCGTACCGTTCGCACCCACGCTACCCTCAGGACGCTGCATGGTCACCGCCACCAAGAACTGCGGGTTCTCAATCGGCGCCACACCAATAAAGGACGTCGTGTTGCCGTCGTAGCCGCCCTTCTCACTCGGAGTTTCCGCAGTACCGGTCTTACCGCCCACGCGGTAGCCGGTCACCTTCGCCGGACGGGCGTGGCCTTGCTCCACCACATTCTCCATGAGAGTCAGGCAGGAAGCGGCAGTCTCCTCGCTGACCATGCGTTCGCCAGGCTCTACGGCACGCTTATGTTCGGTACCGTCGGCGTCAATGATCGCGTCCACAATGCGCGGCTTCAGACGAACGCCCTTATTGCCCAGCGCCTGGAAAATCATGGCGGTCTGCAGCGGAGTCTGCGCAACACCCTGACCGAACAGCACAGTGTACTGCTGACGGCCATCCCAATCACGCCAATCAGCGATTATACCCTGCTCCTCACCGGTCAGCTCAATGCCGGTAAACTCGCCGACGCCGTACTTCTTCAACCAGTTGTAGCGCTCTTCCTTGCTGAGCTTCTGACCGACCAGCACCGTACCGGTGTTCATCGAGTCATGAATAATGCCCGAGAAAGTACGCCGCTGCGCCCCGTGCTCAAACGCATCCTTGAAGGTCTGCCCGTCAATCGTGAGGGTCGCGGGCACGTCATACACGCTCGTGGGGGTCGTGAGGCCCTGCTCAATCAGCGCCGAAGCAGTTAGCATCTTCTCGGTCGAGCCAGGCTCCACGCTCTGCGAGATGGCTCGCGGGGTCATATCCGTGGCGTCCTCGATGGTCTTCGCGCCGGGGTCCATGGTCGAGGAATCCGCCAGCGCCAGCAGGGAGCCGTCACGCACATCCATAACGATGGCGGTACACCACTCCGCTTTGAGCTCCTCGGCGCGGGCGCGCACAACCTGCTGGGCGAAGTACTGGATGTCTCGGTTAATGGTTAGACGCACGTCCTTACCGTCAACCGCGAGGCGCTGCTCCTCCTTGGCCACGGGGATGCGCACGCCGTCCGCGCTGATCTCGTAGGTGCGCTCACCGGGGGTGCCGGCCAGCTCCTTTTCGAAGACGCGCTCAATACCCACGGAGTAGTTACGGGACACCGTACCGCCCGTACCGTTGCCGTCTGCCTCTTCAACAATGTTGTACTTACCGACCACGGAACCGCCCACACTACCGTTGGGGTACAGGCGCTGAGAGAACGCCTCGCCGTAGATGAAGGGCGCGCCGAGGTCGTCAATTTTATGGAAAATCTCGGGGGAAACATCGGTCTTAATGACCGAGTACTTGGAGGTACCGTCCAGCTTCGACTTGATGAATTCGTCGGTGATGCCCGGGTCCACGCTCTTGAGGATATCGGTCATCTCGTAGACCAGCTGGCTCGGGGTCACCTCAATCTTCTCGGTGCGGTCCTCGTTGTAACGCTTAAAGGTGGCGACGGCCGTCTGATCCGCGGTGAGGTTGTAGCGCTGCACCGAGCGGGCCATGACGTTGCCGTTAATATCGAGAATCTGTCCGCGCACGGCGGGAAGCACCTGCGAGCGCAGGCGCTTCTGGCGCGAGGCGTTGGCAACCCCGCCGGGGTCGAAGCCCTGGCGCACGAACAGGTTTACGCCGATGACGCCCAGGGCACCGGTGGCGGCCGCGCCGGCCAGGAAGCCTCTACGGGTCAGGTCCGGCTTCCCGGATGCCGGTTCGTTCGCGTGATGGCGCGCGTCGAAGCTCATTCGGGGATATCCTTTCGCGGTTCTCGTGCTGTGTGGGGTGTCGGTTGGGGGCGGCTAGCGGGTGGCCTGGCCGTTCTGTGCGGTGCCGTTAGCGGCACCGTTGTTCGTGTTGGCGGCGTTCGCGCTGTTCGCAGCGGCGGAGGCGCTCGGCTGGGCGGATTGCTGCGCCGCGCCGTTGTTTGTAGCGCTGTTCTGCGAGGTCCCGCTGTTCGCGGCGTTATTGGCCGCGGCGGGGCTAGCCGTTGCGCTCGCCGAGGCGCTCGCGGCCGCGCTTGCGTGACGTTGCTGGGTGGTCTTATCCGCATCCACCACGCTCTTGGCGTAGCTTTCCTCGGAGCCTGCGGCCGGGGGCGCAATCAGGTTTTGTTCCTTGGTCGCGGCCTTGCCGGTGGGGCTGGCCACGGGCGCGGGGGTTCCCTCAATCTTGGAGGTCTGCAGGTTCAGGGTGGCCTGCGAGGAGCTGGCGAACATGCCCAGGGCGCTCGCGCGCACCGCCAGGTCCTGGGGGGCTTCCTTGAAACCGATCTCCTGCTGCAGGGCCTGGTTCTCCTGTACGAGACGCTGTTCCTGCGCGCGCAGGTCCACCATGTCGTACTGTCGGGTCACGATTAGCACGTTGAGCAGCAGGATAAAAATCAGGGTCAGCGGGATAGCGGCAAAAACGGCCAGCATGGTCGGCGGGCTCAATCGGCGGGCGCGGCGGGTCACCGCGGACAGCGGTGTGCGTCGGGTGACGGCCTCTTCCTCGCGCGGTTCCTCGGTTCGGGCCGCGGCACGCACCGGGCCGGGAACGTGGCCCGCGGTGCGCTTACCCCCGTGGGAGGCTGCGGTGCTTGCCGGGCGAACCACGGGCTGAGAAGCGGTAACCGGATCCACCCGCGCGCTACGGGTACGGCCGGAATGTACACCCTTGGAGGTGCGGGTCACGCCCGCGCTGTGCGAGGCGTTCGAGGAGCCCAGGCTCGAGCTCAGAGCACCGGATGCACCCGCCGAGGGGCGCGAAGAACCGGTGCGTCGAGTCCGCGGGGTACCCTGGGCGCGGGTGGGGCGCTGGGATGCATGCTGGGTGCTCATTCGCTCTCTAATCTTCGTCTTAGGTGGTTACTAGCGTCTGTCGCCTGCGGGCGAGCAAATCGCTACTGGGCGGGGATTCGAATCTTCTCGGCTGCGCGCAGCTTGGCGCTGGCCGCACGAGAGTTTTGCGCAATCTCTTCCTCGGTGGGCGGCTCCGCGCCGCGGGTAATAATCTTGATCGTGGGCTTGTGCTCCTCGAGTTCCACGGGGAATCCCTTCGGCGCCTTGGAGGTCGCCTCGGCCGTGAGGGCGCGCTTCACGATTTTGTCTTCCAGGCTGTGGTAGCTCATTGCAACGAATCGGCCGCCCAGGTTCAGCGCGTCCAGGGCCGCGGGAACGGCCCGTTCGAGCGCCTCCAGCTCGTGGTTGACCTCGATGCGTAGCGCCTGGAAGGTGCGCTTGGCGGGGTGGCCGCCGGTGCGCTGGGCTGCGACGGGAACCGCCTTCTGAATAATGCGCACGAGCTCGCCGGTGGTCTCCAGCGGCGCGTTGGCGCGGGCAGTGCAGATGGCGCGGGCGATGCGCGAGGCGAACTTCTCCTCGCCCCAATTGCGGATAATGCGGCGCAGCTGGTCCTCGCTGTACTCGTTGACCACGATGCGCGCGGTGAGCTCGTCCTCGGAGTTCATGCGCATGTCCAGGGGCGCGTCGTAGGAGTACGCGAAGCCACGGGCGCGTTCGTCCAGCTGCATGGAGGAGACGCCCAGGTCCAGCAGGACGCCGTCAATTCCCTGCACCCCGGCGGTTTCCATGGCGCGGTCGATTTCGTCGTAGACCGCGTGTACAGGCACAAAACGCTCGCCGAAGCGTGCCAGACGCTCCCCCGCGATGGAGTGGGCCTGCAGGTCCCGGTCGATACCGATGAGCACCAGGTTCTCGAACCGCTCCAGCAGCGCCTCGGAGTGGCCGCCCATGCCCAGGGTTCCGTCAATCACGTAGGCGGTTCCGCGTTCCTCCACGGCACGCTCAATGCCGGGTGCCAGCAGGTTGATGCAGCGGTCCAGCATGACGGGCACGTGGCGTTCGCTGGCGTCACGCTCGGAAAGATTGTCGATGGAGGCGCCGGTGACCTTCACCGAGGAGCCGGAGGTGCCGGCTTCGGGGGCGTGTTCTACGCTCATGGGTGCTCCTGTGAGAGTTTATCCTGCGGGAAGGTTTACGGAAGAGTGGTGCGGGTGTTAGAGATGCCGGGCGGTAGCCGTCGCACCGGCGGGATGCCGGTTAGAGCAACGGGCTGAACGGGTCCTCATCGAGGGCAGCGAATTCAGCTTCGGTGCGGGCGAGGTATTCCTCCCAGGCGGCTGCATCCCAGATTTCTGCGCGGGTTCCGGACCCGATGACCACAAGCTGGTCGCCAAGCCCGGCGTACTGCCGAAGAATCGGAGGGATGGTGATGCGCCCCTGTTTATCGGGTAGCTCATCCGAGGCTCCCGAGAGGAATACTCGCAGGAAGTCGCGGGCGGCTCGCCCCGGCAGGGGTGCGCTGCGCATCCGCTCGTGGATGCGCTCGAATTCCGCGGAGGGGAAAACGTACAGGCATCGTTCTTGACCGCGGGTCAGAACGAGGCCTGCTGAGAGTTCTTCACGGAATTTGGCGGGAAGGATGATGCGTCCTTTGGCGTCCATTCGTGGCGAGTAGGTACCTAAGAACATTCACTTCACCTCCCCGATGTGTGCCGTTGTACTGAAGCCTGCGGGAGCGGGGTTGCTCCACAATCCTGCAGGTGCCGGTGGCGGGGTGTGCCGGGCCGGCGCCTCCGCCGTCTGTTTGAGGGCACGGCGATAGGACTGACTTTCAGCTTTCCCCTCCACTTTACCCCACTTTCCACCACCTACCCCACCCGGCAGAGTATCTTTTAGTGTTTTTATGCTCTCTTCTGCATTTTTAACGCTGGCGCACAGCTTCTACACAGCTTCGGGCGTTTCCGCTCAGCGGGCCGCCTTCATCATGCTTGCTATGCCCTGACTCAAGTACAGAGTCAATGACGGGGCCAGTTGCAGCAGTCAGTGTGCCCCATCCGTCCGCCTCTAAAACATCCTTCTCTCACTGGTTCGGGCATAGAAAAAGCGGAAGGTAAGAGAATTCTTACCTTCCGCCTGTGAAGTCTTGATGAAGTCTTAAGACCCTAGAGAGTACGGATGCTTAGCCACGAGAAATACTAGCCGTGAGAAAAACTATTGCACCAAAGCAGTACTAGAACTGGCCGTTATTGCGTTCGTCCCAGCGGTCCTCCAG
>NZ_CAUUDY010000008.1:0-91843 GCF_963544205.1 uncultured Rothia sp. | reverse complement strand
CGCCCCCCCCCCCCCCCCCGCCCGCCCCCCCCCGCGCCCCCCCGCGGGGCCGCGGGGCGCGGGCGCGCGGCCCCCCCCCCCCCGCCCCCCCCGACGGCGGGGGGGGGGGGAGCTAGGTGTTATTTTGCAGGCTCACTAACGCGGGTGTACTCCTGCTGCTCTTCGTCCCAGGAATCCGGGTCGTACAGCACCGCACCGACAGGGAGAACGAACGTTCTATTAAGAAGCTCCGCCTCGCCGCAGCTGAAACCGTGCGGGCTCTCCGGGCGCGCCTCGAACAGGTAATCCTGCGGATCCGCCTGTGCCGAGAACCGTGCCCTCCGCAGACGCCTCTCCAAAGCCTCAAAGGACGGCTCAACGTACGCGAAGCTAGTCTGCCTGAAATCTGCCCGCTGACCGAACGTCGCATCCGCGAAGTAGGCGCCCTCAAAGCTCGCCTCGTTGAAGCTCACCGCCCGCGCGAACGTCGCCTTGTAGAAGCCGACATGCGCCGTGAACGTCGCCTTACTAAAGTCGGCATCCTGCGCGAAGGTCGCGTTACCGAAGTTCGCGTACTGTGGGAAGTCCATCTCATAGCTCGTCCTCGGAAGCGCAATAAACGACGCCCCACTGAAATTCGCCGTCTGAGCAAAGCTCGCCTCACCAAAATCCGCGTTCTGCGTGAAGGACGCCCCGCTAAAGTCCGCCGCGCCCGCAAAGCTCGTGCCGCTGAACATTGCGGATTGCTTGGTGACTACACCGGCAAAGCGCGCGGCCCCGCCGAACAGCGACTTGGAGAACACCGCCGGGCGGTTGAAGACCGAGGCGGCGAAGTGTGCTTCATCGTGGAACGTGGAGGCGGTGAATATTGCCTCTCCGTCGAAGGTGACCGCCGCGAAGCTGGCTATGCCCGCGGTATTCAAGCGTGAAAAATTGGCGTCGGACTCGAAGGTGGATACCGCGAAGTCAGCCGTAGCTGAAAAGACTGCGTCTGAGAAGGTAGCCTCGCCAGTGAAGGTTACGGTTGCGAAGCATGCCGTGTCCGTGAAGCGTGCCCCGCTGAACTTAGCCGCGCCTGCGAAGTGGGCGGCGCTGAACCCCACCCAGTCGTTGAAGTTCGCGCTGTCGAAGGAGACGTTAGCCGTGAACTGCGCCGCGGAAAAGCTGGTGTCACCGCTGAAGGTTGCGCCGGAAAAATCCGCCGGACCATAGAAGGTTGCGGAGGCGAAATCGGCGTTCTGAAAGTGCAGCTGTTGTAGCGGGTAGAAGATGGGGGCGCCGCCAAAGTCGAAGCGCAGGTCAGCCCATGTCGGCGATAGCGACGGCACCGTGTGCTGGTTCTTCTTATTGTCTGCCTTGCTGCTTTCGGCGACTGCGGCGAGGCGGCGGCTGAGCTCAATGAAGACGGTGCGGCGTACCAGCTGTTCCTCGCGTAGCGCCACCTGATCGTGCGCGAAGTCGTCTTCGTATCCTTCGGGAGTCTCGCCTGATTCTAGAATCTGCCGTTTCTGTGCGAGGGGGTAGGGCGTGCGGATACACCCGGTCAGCGCGTCGATGATGGCCTGGGCTTCTTCGCAGCGTACCTGCTCGGGGAGGGAAGTGTCGGTGAGCCATTCGTCTGCGAGGTTCGTGAGCGCGTACGCCCCGCTGAGGCGCACGGCGGGCTGGTGTCCGTCGAGGAATTGTTCGAGGGCGTGCGTGTAGCGTTCGTGCCGCCCGGCTTGCTGGTTGCGTGCCGGGGTGTTTTTGCGTTGCCGCAGCGCAGTTAAGAGTTTGTTGAGGTTCATGGCGGTGTGCCCTTCCTGCTCCGGTGCTGGCTTATATCCAGCATAGGGGAGGACCCTACCCATGCGTGCTCGCGCTGGGCAAAAGAAGAAGCCCCGCCTGCACGAGAAGTGCAGGCGGGGTTGACAACTAATGTTTAAAACTTGCGTGGAGGTCGATTCTGATTTTCCTGGTTATTTGTAATTATGATTGAATATCGAGTTTCAGTGTATTCACATTTTCCTGTGTACATATTGTAGCGATGTTTTGTATTGTTGAATTTTTCGATATGGTACCCGGCGGGAACTTTAACTTGAGCTTCTGATAGGCTATTTAAGTGTATGTATTTATCATCTATTTTTTTACCATACGCGTGGCGCCCATAGTCATATGTAGGCGTAAATATGTGAACAGAATCTGATTTTGTCTCAGTAATCACACCAAAGGAGATAGAATCTTTTTTGCTAATGTCATTAGAAAAGACGCAAGAATAATCTGTTTCGACCGACCCTAGGGTATCTCCAGGGCTCGTTATCATGTCGCTGACACCTTTCACTAGATTTGGAATAATTCCAACATTAATCACTGAAGGTAAAATTATGATAGCGATAATTAATGTAATGGATAACAATTTTTCTTTACCCTGGTTGTGGCGTACCTCTGAAGCTTCCTTAAGGACATACTCTCGCTCGAAAATAGCTCGTACCCGTGGGTTACATATTGCAAGTGATAAAAATGCTGCAAGCAAAAGTAAAACAATCAAATCTTTAGGTGAAAGAACTTTTAATATCTGATAGTTTATGAGAGCACTAAAGAAAATAAGTGTCGATGAAACAAGGAGTATTCTAGTGTATAAATAATCCACTTCTCTCTGTGTATTTTTGTTTCCATTTGTATGGAATAGAAATTCCGTACTGTCAAAACACTGAGGAAGAAGAAAATTTGGAATGGCAGATATATATGCTATCAGCAGCATGGAAAATATTATTGTTAGCCAAGTATATTTACTGTCCGCAAACTGAATTGACGTAATCTGAATCGCAGTGCTTAAGTCATTGTTTACTACTTGTGTGTTGTGGATTAGTGCGAGTATGAAGACTGTGGATGCGGAAAGTGGAAGGAGTAGAGCTAGTGACTTTATGTGAGATGTAAGGGTTGACTTAATAGATTCTCCTTCTTTACCTGAAGGTAATCCCACGTCTTTCTCGTCTCTCTCTGCGGGTTCTCTCTCGTTTCGTGCCTGTCGTTTTTCTTCAAAGATTTCTTCAATTATGGATACAGTTGAAATTGCATAGATGAAATTAAGTATCAAGGACATAAAAAGGGTTAAGAATAATATTTTAATATTATCGGGGTCACTGAAGAATTCATCGAGGAAATCGGGTGTCTTCTTAGGTGCAGATTTATCAAATAGGAAAGTGGATATTGTGTCAATTAGAAGGGTGAGAGATACAGCTGAGAAAATAGTTAGAGAGGGCAGTATAGTAAATTTTGCATAATGAATTTTTTTTGCTTTATTAGTATATGTTTCTCCTTGTTGTGCAGGGGTGTGCATAAATACTAAAAGGATAGATATTGAAGTAATGGTAAAGAATAGGGTGGCGATAACTTTGGCTGTGTTGGATTCGGGGTATTCGAAATAATGTAATGCAAATACTGCAAGAAAAGTTAGTGCATTGATTAATATTGCTAATAATAGGAGTGTCGTTTTTTTAATCGGCCAAAACAGTATTAAGATAGGCCTTATAGATGATAGGACGAGTACAGTTATAAAAGCGATAAGGATATTTGTATTTAGGTGAAATAAATCACGTGTATTATTGATGTTTGCTATTCTTTCGCTGACTGGTTTTTTGTAATCCGTTGCCAGTCGTTGGGTTTCCTCTAGGTGTTTAATAGAAATATTGTAAATGGCGATTATTTGGTATATTGCGGCTATGAAAGATAGTGAGGCAACGATAAGTAATATCCAGTTTAATACTGGTCTTTTGGAAAAGAAATTATAGAAATTTAAATCTTTACCGTTGGAATTTTGAGGTGTTCTGTTTTCTTCTGTTGAGCTGGTGTGTGCCACAGATCGTTGAGAATCTTCGTCTGCTGGGGTGCCCTCTGTTGTTGCTCCTTCTTTGGTTGGAAGCGAATCATTGGCAGCCTCGGTGCTTGTTTTGTTTGGGATTGTATCCTCTAATGGTTGGGTGGTTTCAGCTTTTTGTTGAAGTTTAGATTGATGTAGTTCACTCTCACTGTGTGGGTTAGGTGGGGGCAGTGGGTTGCTGCTCGTTGGCATTGGAGTCTCCTGTCTACTTTGAGAGGATATGGTCCTAACCAGGATACGGCAGGCGGGTAGGCTCAAGCCATAGGTGAAGGTTAGAGAATTACGGGTCGGACAAGCGGAGATACCTCCATAGAGCGAGCGATGGAGCTCATAAACATGCCCTCTATATATAAGAGGAACGAATCTCTTAGATCTCAGGCGAGTGCTCGTAGTTGAGGCGCCTACACGAAGCGCACCCCTAACAACGCTGCTAGAGGCCTAGCCTTCAGACCTAAAAATCGCGCCTAAAAATCGCCCCGCACGCCCTATATAAGGTGCCCCTGCATCGCCTTCCGAGCCCTCTCGCACCCCAATTTCCGGGTTTTCACCCCTTTTTTTAAAAGTTTTTAAAAAATTTTTTCGCCTCGAGTGCCCGCCCATATCCGCCATACGCTAAATCGCCGCGCCACACCCTCACGCCACTCAAAAACCGCGGAATTTCGCGGCAAAACCGCCCATTCGCGCCTCGCCGCCGCCCCGATTTTCCCCGTAAAACACCCCTCCAGAACCCCGAAAAGCCCGCCCCTCACACACCTCCGCGAAAAAAAGTTGAGTAAAGTTCGCTCAAGTCTATTGACAGCCCCTCCGAGAGAGTGCATACTTGAGTACATGAGGCTCAAGGAGCCGCGCAGACCACCCCACACGGGGCGGCACGCGCAGCACCGACCGCCTCCGAAAATTTCAAACTATCCCGCCTCGCGTTAGAAGAAGCGGGGCACTAACACCTAAGGAGTGAATAAACATATGGCACGTGCAGTAGGTATTGACCTCGGTACCACCAACTCGGTCGTAGCAGCACTGGAAGGTGGCGACCCGGTCGTCATCGCTAACGCAGAGGGCACCCGCACCACCCCCTCCGTCGTCGCATTCTCCAAGGACGGCGAGGTTCTGGTCGGTAGCGTCGCAAAGCGTCAGGCAGTGACCAACGTCGACCGCACCATCTCCTCCGTCAAGCGCCACATGGGCACCGACTGGACCACCGAGATTGACGGCAAGAAGTACACCCCGCAGGAAATCTCTGCTCGTATCCTCATGAAGCTGAAGGGCGACGCAGAGGCATTCCTGAACGACAAGGTCACCGACGCCGTCATCACCGTTCCCGCATACTTCAACGACGCTGAGCGTCAGGCAACCAAGGAAGCCGGCGAGATTGCAGGCCTGAACGTCCTGCGTATCGTCAACGAGCCCACCGCCGCAGCACTGGCATACGGCCTGGACAAGGGTAAGGAAGACGAGCTCATCCTGGTCTTCGACCTCGGTGGCGGTACCTTCGACGTCTCCCTGCTGGAAGTTGGCAAGGACGACGACGGCTTCTCCACCATTCAGGTTCGCGCAACCAGCGGTGACAACCGCCTCGGTGGTGACGACTGGGACCACCGCGTCGTCGAGTGGCTGCTCGCACAGGTGAAGGCAAACACCGGCGCTGACCTGTCCAAGGACAAGATCGCGCTGCAGCGTCTGCAGGAAGCAGCTGAGCAGGCTAAGAAGGAGCTGTCCAGCGCTTCTAGCACCAACATCTCCCTGCAGTACCTGTCCGTGACCCCCGAGGGCCCCATCCACCTGGATGAGAAGCTGACCCGCGCAAAGTTCGAGGAACTGACCCGCGACCTGCTCGAGCGCACCAAGAAGCCTGTGCTCGACGTAATCAAGGAAGCTGGCGTGTCCATCTCCGAGATTTCTGAGGTCATCCTGGTTGGTGGCTCCACCCGTATGCCCGCTGTTGCTGAGCTCGTCAAGGAGCTCACCGGCCGCGAGCCCAACAAGGGCGTGAACCCCGATGAGGTTGTGGCAATGGGTGCAGCACTGCAGGCAGGTGTTCTGAAGGGCGACCGTAAGGACGTTCTGCTGATTGACGTCACTCCCCTCTCCCTCGGTATCGAGACCAAGGGCGGCGTGATGACCAAGCTGATCGAGCGCAACACCGCAATCCCGACCAAGCGTTCCGAGACCTTCACCACCGCAGAGGACAACCAGCCCTCCGTGACCATTCAGGTCTTCCAGGGTGAGCGTGAGTTCACTCGCGACAACAAGAACCTGGGTACCTTCGAGCTGACCGGCATCGCCCCCGCACCCCGCGGCGTGCCCCAGATTGAGGTCACCTTCGACATCGATGCAAACGGCATCGTCCACGTCTCCGCAAAGGACAAGGGCACCGGCGCTGAGCAGTCCATGACCATCACCGGCGGCACCTCCCTCTCCAAGGACGACATCGACCGCATGGTCAAGGACGCAGAAGCACACGCAGAGCAGGACAAGGCACGCCGCGAGGCTGCTGACACCCGCAACGAAGCCGAGTCCGTCGCATATACCACTGAGAAGCTCCTGAAGGAGAACGGCGACAAGCTGCCCGAGGACGTCAAGACCTCCGTGCAGGGCGATGTCGACGAGTTGAAGAAGGCACTCGAGGGCGACGACGACGCAGCAGTGAAGTCCGCATTCGAGAAGCTGCAGGCATCCCGATCCAAGCTGGGCGAGGCACTCTACGCAGCAGCACAGGCTGAGGCATCCGAGTCCAAGCCCGCCGCTGATGAGGACGTTGTCGACGCCGAGGTTATCGACGAAGACGAGAAGAAGTAATCATGGCTGAGCAGGAAAACACCACCCCCGACCCGCTGGAGGAGGCATTCAATGCCCCCGCAGCGGAAGGCCACCCCGAAGCTGAATCGGTCGAAACCTCCGAGGACGCTGCGGAAGCCGTCGAGGCTGAGCTCCAGGACGCCGTAGAGGCAGAATCTGCTGACGCGGCACTCGCCGCGGAGCGCCTGGACTCCCTGCTTCGCCTGCAGGCAGAGTTCACCAACTACAAGAATCGCACCGCCCGCGAAAAGGAGCAGCTGCGAGGCTTCGTAACCAGTGAACTGGTGACCGCGCTGTTGCCGGTGCTCGATGATATCGACGCCGCACGCAAGCACGGTGACCTGCAGGAAGGCCCCTTCGCCTCCATTGCTACCAAGCTCGAAGAGCTGCTCAGCAAGCAGGGTGTGGAGCGTTTCGGTGAAGTAGGCGACGCCTTCGACCCGAACATCCACGAGGCTGTACTGCAGCAGCCCACCGACGAGGTGGCTGAGGATCATGTCTCCATGGTTCTGCGTTACGGCTACCGCGTGAACGACCGCGTGGTTCGTACCGCTCAGGTGGCTGTGGCTGTTGCAGCGTAAGGTGACGGCTAAGCATTGGCTGAATAACTAACGACGGGCGGGTGCTCTCCCAGCGGGGGAGTGCCCGCCCTGTTGTTTGCCTTGTGTCGTTTACCCTGGATGTTTTGCCTGGGCTGTTTTGCTGGGGCTGTTTGCTGGAGTGTTTGTCTGGGATGCGGCGAGCTGTGGTCGCGGTGAAAAACCCTTGGAGGGCGCTATTTTTTGGTCTAGCCCCTTCCAAAATTGAGTCAAGTAGACTAAACTTTTATATAGAGCATTAAGACAAGAACGTGGTGCCCTGCTAGCCGTCCCGTAACCGAGGAGGGCGGCGCATCACCGCGAGAGGAGAAACAAACACATGGCAAGTGAAAACTGGATAACTGACGACTTCTACAAGGCACTGGGTGTCAGCGAAGACGCAAGCGAAAACGACATCAAGAAGGCGTACCGCAAGCTCTCCCGCAAGTACCACCCCGACCTGAACCCCGGCGACGCCGCAGCGGAGAAGAAGTTCAAGGAAATCTCGGAAGCATACGACGTGCTCTCCGACAAGAAGCAGCGCGAGGAGTACGACCAGATCCGCCGCTACGGTGCCGCAGGCATGGGCGGCTTCGGTGGTGGCAGCTACACCGGCTACCCCGGCGCGGACGCATTCGGTGGCTTCAGCAGTGGCGGGGCGGGCATCAACATTGACGACCTGCTCGGCGGCCTCTTCGGCGGTAGCGCGGGCGGCTCCCGACGCTCCGCAGGCTTCACCAGCGCCGACTTCGGCGGCATGGGCGGTGGCGGCTTCGGCGGCGCACAGCACGTAGCCCCCGAAGAAAGCACCACCAGCACCCGCATCAGCCTCGCCCAGGCATACACCGGCGCAACCGTGACCGTGTTCCTGCCGGACGGTTCCCACACCGAGGCACGCATCCCCGCCGGCATTAAGGACGGTCAGAAGGTGCGCCTGCGCGGCAAGGGCCTGCACGGCGCCGATCTGAAGGTCACCGTGCGCGTCTCCGACGACTCCGTGTACTCGCGCGAGGGCAACAACCTGATCATGCGCGCACCCGTCACCCTCGCCGAGGCCGTCGACGGCGCAGTAATCGAGGTGCCCCTGCCCGACGCATCCACCGTGAAGCTGCGCCTGGCACCCGGCCAGGTTGGCCGCCGACTGCGTGCCAAGGGCCGCGGCTTCAAGGCTAAGGGTGGCGATGGCGACCTGATGGTCATCCCCGAAATCGTTCTGCCCACCGAGCTGAGCGCAGAGGCGCAGGAAGCATTCGACAAGTTCGTAAAACTGGCACCGCAGGAGAACCCGCGTAAGGATTTGTTGAAGAAGGCGAAGTAAACTATGGCATCTCGAGAATCATCATCCAAGTCTCGTAGCGGCAAGCCGCTGCACAGCGTGGACCTGCCGGTTTTCGTGATTTCTGTGGCGGCTGAGCTGGCGGGCATGCACCCGCAGACCCTGCGCCAGTACGACCGTATCGGCCTGGTTCAGCCTTCGCGTGCGCCCGGTAAGGCGCGCCGCTACTCGCAGCGTGACGTGAACCGTCTGCAGCAGATTCAGCAGCTCTCGCAGGAGGGCGTCTCCCTGGAGGGTATTCGCCGCATTATTGAGTTGCAGTCCCTCGTGGAGGAGCAGCAGGAACAGATTGCGGCACTGCAGCGTCAGGTTGAAGATGCGAAGGTGAAGCTGGGCCTGACGGAGCGTGTGTTCGCCGCCGGTACCAGTGGCGACGTGGTGCATATTGCCCGCGGTACCCGCCCGGCGCCTCGTCAGCGTTCCTCGGCGGTGGTGCTGTACCGTCAGCGTCACCAGGCAACTACAGCGGATGATACGAAGTCGCCGCGCTAAACCGGCAAAACCGGCTACACTTGGATAAACGGTACGGCTGTTCTAGCTCGCTTCTAATTCATTTGAGCTGGTCAGCCACCCATATAGGCTTGTGCGTCTTTGTGTATACGCCGCGAGGGAGGGTAGACCCCCGCCCCGCATGCACTTGGACCCACACACAAGGAGGTGAGGCTCCCCGAATGACCGGGGAGCCTCACCTCCTTAAATCTCGTAACTCAGGTGGGTTGAGATAATGGCTTCATTCTTCGCAACAGTAACGAAAACGGGGGCATAGGATAGAGATAGACGGTAGAGTGGGGGATACACAGAAGCACTTTTCGGCGGCTTGTTTATATGCAACAAGTAGCTCGGAGGCAGTGTTTCTGTACTGGAAGGTACTCTCTGAGATTTTCCGTATCACCATTAGCAACATTAGAGGGAGGTAAGAAAATGGCTGAGTCGATTGACAACAGTAACGTTGAGCGAGAGATAGGGCTGAGCTACGAACAAAGGTGGCAAGTCATCCAGCATTTTACTGAATGGATTAAGCACGGTGACTCTAAGATTCAGATGTTGCTGACTGTTCAAGGTGTTATTGTTGCTGCCTATGGAGCGTTCGTAGCAGGTTTTATTTCTAAAGGTATTACGTGGAATTGCTGGACGATTATTACTAGTCTACTGTTTGCTCTGACAGCATTCTTAACTTTCAAATATGGATTTTTTGTCGCCTTGCAGCCTTATACAAAACCATACAAGGGAGAAGGTGAAAAGCGAAATGTATTTTTCTATGGTTCATATCAGAAAAATGAACAGCTTGTTGAGTTGGAGATTCTGGATGATGAAGAGCAGCTAAAGCAGCTGAGTAGACAAATATCTGTACTCGGTGGAACGGCTAAAGAAAAGTTCGATAATGTTAAAATCCTTCAAAAGCGTGTTATGATTAGTTTTGTAGTAATGATTTTGGCGTTTGTTTCTTTTAGTCTTGTGAGGTAGGTGTTTAATTGTGGAAAATATGCAGGCCGTAAAAGATGTAGCTGAGAAATTGAATAATCAATTTATAGGTGAAGGTGTATCTGAAAAAGAATTGAATCTAGATGCTGTAAAGCTGGTAGAAAGTCTAGGCGGTACAGTGTATGAGGTTGGATACATAAAGATGAATGGTAATTCAATGGTTGTAAATCCTGATGATAATTCATTTGAGATATATGTCTCGGCATTTGATGGGAAGAAGCGACAAAAATTTACTATTGCTCATGAGATTGGACATTATTTTATTCACTATTTGAGGAATATTTCAAAAAATCCTCAAACTACTTATCGGAGGACAAGTGTTGCTGTTGGGGGTTATCAAGAGTATGAGGCAAATGTTTTTGCTGCAAATTTGCTAATGCCTGAGAGCAAGTTTAAACAAATTTATGAAAATTGTGGGCAAGATTTGGCTATTGTTGCTGAAAAATTTGGCGTTTCTATTGCAGCTGCTGAGGTTCGGGCTCGTTCTTTAGGGCTAATCGGTAATGTCTGAAGGTAATCAGGGGCGTCAAAAAAATGAGGTGCAGCCCGAGGTTATTACACCTCGGGCTGTGCTTGTGTGTGGTGTTGATATTGAAGGTTCCACGGCTTTGAAAGTTCAAAATCCAGGGCTCGGAAAATTTCAGATTGCAAACTTTTTAGAAAATTTTAATATTCTTTTGCGAGACAAAGACTCGCGAGATGGGGATGATTGTGAAGATGGATGGTTTTTATGGAGAGTGCGAGGTGATGAGCTCATCTATTTTAGAGTCATTCCATTTGAGGAATCAAATAACTCTTTTAATCAATATATTGAAAAATATGTTAATGAATTTGTTGTGACTCTTGAAGGTATGAGTTCTACAGAATCTATGGGGGTTCACGGATATGCTTTCTTGTTGCAGTCAAAAGGGGAGCCGTGGGACTTTTCCTGGAATCTTATCGCAAAAAATGGTGTTGGCAAGAAGAAAAAGCAGGATAATCTTGAAAAACAAATGGGGGATCCGTCCTTTCTTGACCTTCTTGCTGAGGAGGTTTTTTCGAATTACAATAAAGACCTTCGATCTATTCAAAATGATTATCATGTAGATTTCATAGGTCGTGAGGTCGATCTTGGGTTTAGAATTGCCGAGCATTCTCGACCCCACTATTTTGTTCTGTCTCCTAATCTGGCGAAGTGTATTTTGAGAACTGGAAGTGAGGAAAGGGATATTCTTTTTCTCGGTTTTCATGAGCTGAAGGGTTGCGCCATTGGGGATGGAGGGCCTGAAAAATTTCCTTTGTTTTTCATCCCGGTTAAAAATAAGGGCGATAGTCTAAGTGAAGAAATTTTAGAAAATTATAGAATATTCAATGATTCGGACTATGGGGAAAGTCTAAAAAAATTTGAAGAATACGAGCATAGTTCTTGTGAAAGAAAATATAATGGATTCGATAAGAAGAAAATTGATGCGAATGATAAATCTGGTGTAAATCCAAATATTCTCCAAGAAGTGCAGAGGCTTCTGGAGCAAGTGAGTGAATCTTTAGAAAAATATCAGGAGGAGCGTCTTCATCACTTACAGGAATCAAGCTTCCCCCCTTCTGAAGAAGAAACAACTTATTAAAACTAACCGTTAAGGAGGTGAGGCTCCCCGAACGAACGGGGAGCCTCACCTCCTTAACGTATATTCGCGCTGACCCGCGCTCAGCTGCGCCAACTAACGCTGACGCATCCCTGCTTACTTGCGGCGGTAGGTCAGGTCGTGGGCGCGGCGGCCCGCCTCCTGAGCCTTACGCTCAAAACTGGTGAGGGTACGACCCTCCCAACGCGGAGCCCAACCACCCTGCGGATCCTCCTCGGTCGCACCAGCGCCGGGGTGAACGTTCTCAAAGTCGGGGTGCGCCTCCAGAACATCGCGCATGACCAGGGCGTACTCCTCCCAGTCAGTCGCCAGACGCCAAATGCCGCCGGGCTTGAGCACGCGCGCAACCTTGTCAGCGAACGCCGGGGACACCAGGCGGCGCTTGTGGTGGCGGGACTTGTGCCAGGGGTCCGGGAAGAACACCCACAGCTCGTCCACGGAGTTCTCCTCGAGCATGTTGTCGAGCAGCTCGGGTGCGTTCGCCTGAGCCACACGCACGTTCTCCACGCCCGCGTTGCCCATCTTCAGCAGCAGGTCCGCAATGCCGGGGGTGTACACCTCAACGGCGAGGAAGTTCGCCTCGGGCACTTCGGCGGCGCGGTGCACGATTGCCTCGCCCAGACCGGAACCGATCTCGACGACCTGGTACGCCTCGCGGCCGTAAATCTTAACCGGGTCGAAGGTCGCCTCGGGTGCGACGGAGGTGTCGGTGCGCAGGCGCGGAATGTCCAGCACGTGGGTGGGGGAGTAGGTGTCCCACGCCTTCTGACGGCGCGCGGTGAGGCGGTCGCCGCGGCGGACGAAGGAATAGGGCTGGCGGAAGAATTCCTCGGGAACCGGCTTCTTGGCCTTTTCTTCGGTGGATTCGGGTGCCTGGCTAGGCTGCGTGTTCTCAGTAGACATACCTAAAAGAATAGCGCAGGGCCGCGGCACCGTGCGGTTTCGCGGCTTGTGCGGGCGGGTGATGCTTGGCTGGTCGGGCGTGGGTTAGCCGGGCGCGGGGCGGGGAGCATGCGCCAGCCTGGGCGGCATAGAAAGTCAGCGGGCATACAAAAGTGCGGCGGGAACAAAGACTGTTCCCGCCGCACTCTCGCGAGGTTGCTTGAGGAGTGAGCTAAGAGGAAGGGCTTACTTCTTGGAGCCCAGCAGCGCCAGACCCGTGCCGAGCATCACGATGTTGTTTGCGAGCTGCTGGCCGTCCTGGGTGGGGCGGAAGTACTTGTCGTGCATGTCCGGGTTGCGGAAGTACATGGTCATCAGGTTTGCCGCGAATGCGGTCAGGCCTGCACCCGCCAGGCGTGCGGGGATGAAGGGGGTCAGCAGGGTTGCGCCGAGTGCGGTCTCTGCGCCGGAGATGAGCTTACCGAAGGTCGCTGCGTCCAGCTTGGATACTGCGGGTACGCCGGTTGCCGCCATCTGCTGCAGGAAGGCGTAGGTGCCTTCGTCTGCCTTGAGCTTCTTGACGCCTGCATCGAGGATGAGTGCGCCGGCGGTGAGACGGAGTGCTGCGTTGGAGAACTTGCCCATTGTTGTGTCCTTCTGTTCTGTGGTTGGTCGGTTAGGTTTTCGTTTGAACGGTTTCTACTCTAGACCCACTTTCTCGCCTTGTAAAGTTTTACTTGTAAAGTTTCTTAATTTTTTGAAAACCAGGGAAAGCTCGCCGAGAAGGGAAGCGGTTCAGTGGTGGTACGGGGCGTGTTTTGGGTGGAATCTGAGGGATGCTGCTGGATCGCCCCATCTCAAAAATCCGGTGATGTTGTATTCCTTGTACTTGTGTGGGTATGAGGGGGTAAAATTTGAAATTATGCATTCTTTGCATAATTCTTTATCGGTGGCGCAAAAATTTGTAAACCCCGCGAAATCGGAGTTTACAAGCCCAAGCGCACCGCGCACGCTATGGATGCGGAAATTTCCCATCCATGCACACCGTTCAGGATTATGCACGAATACCAACCACCCGGAACCGCCCCCGAGTAAAACCCCGGGTAAAACCCCGAACCAAACCAGGGCGAACCGACGCAGGAAAGAGAAATACGTGACACAGCAGCCAACGCCGCACAACTCCGTCACCGGCCTAGATTCCGAAGCTGAGCACTCTAAGCTCCAGCGCGGACTGAGCTACCGACATATCCAGCTGATCGCTATTGGCGGCGCCATCGGTACCGGTCTGTTCCTCGGCTCGGCGAAAACCATTGCCCTGACCGGCCCCTCCATCGTCTTTGTGTACGCGATTATTGGTAGCGTCATCTACTTTGTTCTGCGCGCCATGGGCGAGATTCTGCTCTCCAACCCCAAGTACAAGTCCTTCACCGACTTCATTACCGACATTCTCGGTCTGCGCGCCGGCTTCTTCGTCGGCTGGTCGTACTGGTTCTTCTGGGTCGTTACAGGTATTGCGGACGTCATCGCAATCACCGGCTACGTGCAATACTGGCTGCCCGACATGCCTAAATTCATTCCGGCGTTGACCGTTATCGTGGCTCTGCTGTTGCTGAACCTGCCCTCGGTGAAGAACTTTGGCGAAATCGAGTTCTGGTTCGCCGTCATTAAGATTGTCGCGATTGTCGCCCTCATTATTGTTGGTGCACTCATGGTCGCCTTCAGCTTCACCAGCCCCGACGGCACCACCGCCTCCGTAAGCCACCTGTGGGACCACCCCGGCCCCTCCGGTAGCGGCATCTTCACCCAGGGTGTGACCGGCTTCCTCGGCTCCTTCCAGATCGCACTGTTCGCCTTCGTGGGTGCCGAGCTCGTCGGTACCGCAGTGGCAGAAACCAAGCACCCCGAACGCACCCTGCCCAAGGCGATTAACGCTGTGCCCTTCCGCATTGCGCTCTTCTACGCTGTGCCGCTGATGACCATCCTCGCCGTGACCCCCTGGGACAAGCTGGATAAGTCCATGAGCCCCTTCGTAGGCATGTTCTCCCTGGCGGGCATTGCTGTTGCAGCCTCCCTGGTGAACTTCGTGGTGCTGACCTCCGCCGCATCTTCGGCGAACTCCGGTATCTTCTCGACCTCCCGCATGGTCTACGGTCTGGCACACGACGGTGCCGCACCCTCCGCACTGGGTAAGCTCACCAAGAACGGTGTGCCCGCCAACGCCCTGTACCTGACCACCGTGCTGCTGCTGTTCAGCCTGGTCATGCTGTACGCCGGTAGCGGCATTATGGAGGCGTTCACCGTGGTGACCTCCGTGGCGTCGATGATGGGTATCTTCACTTGGAGCATGATCCTGATTGCGTACCTGGTCTACCGCAAGAAGTTCCCCGAACGCCACGAGGCATCCGAGTATAAGATGCCCTGGGGTATCGGCATGAGCTGGTTTGGCCTGGTCTTCTTTGCTGTGATGGTCTACGCCCTGAGCCTGTACCCGGACACCGCAATCGGTCTGGCACTGACCCCCATCTGGTTCATTGTTCTGGCGATTGGCTACGAGATCCTAACCCGCCGCCACGCCGCGAAGCGCGCTCGCGCGCTGGCTACTGAGAGCACTGCTGACAAGGCTGGTCAGAAGTAGTCTTCAGCTCTCCTCCGGCTGGTTTGTGTGAGCCCCGCCCCGCATTCTTGATTGATGCGCAGGGCGGGGTTTTCTGTGTCTATTAGCCCCCGTCAGGCGGCAGATAGTGACCTGTTTAATAGATTCGCGACACACCAAGAGCTGAAAAACATTTCATTCACCGTTCAAAGCGTGTAGAATATCTATCCAAACAGATGTGTAAGCTCCCAAAGGTACCCGCATCGGGCGATGTTTGAACGCGCCCCGGATGCGGCGCGAACCATGGTTGAGCGCATCTTCCGCCCCGAAAGCCGGGGCTGCCCCGCATTAATAGTGGTTGCATATCTATACGCGAAACCTACCGGATGACACCGAAAAACCCTCATCCACCATGCACTATATGCGCTACGGGGCCTAACTGCAGAAAAGAGGACGTCGTGACTGAACAGAACAACGTCACCCTGAATCCTAAAGCTCCCGAACAGGGAGAACGACTGCACCGCGGTCTGAGCAACCGACATATTCAGCTCATCGCTATCGGCGGTGCCATCGGCACCGGCCTGTTCATGGGATCCGGACGCGCTATCTCCGTCGCCGGCCCCTCCGTCATTTTCGTGTACATGCTCATCGGCGCCGTCATCTTCCTGGTGCTGCGCGCCATGGGTGAAATCCTGCTGTCGAACCTGAAGTACAAGTCCTTCTCCGACTTCACCACCGACCTGGTCGGCCCCATGGCGGGATTCTTCCTCGGCTGGTCCTACTGGTTCATGTGGGTGGTCACCGCAGTTGCGGACATCATCGCAATCGTCGGTTACCTGCGCATGTGGTGGCCTGACCTGCAAGCCTGGATTCCGGCGCTCGCCGTTATCAGCGTGCTCCTGGTGCTGAACCTGGTCTCGGTGAAGAACTTCGGCGAAATCGAATTCTGGTTCTCCATGATTAAGATTGTCGCGATTGTTGCCCTGATTGTGGTCGGTGGCGCACTCGTGGCTATCGGCTTTACCTCGCCCAGCGGCGCGCAGGCATCCGTCGCGAACCTCTGGAACGACGGTGGCATGTTCCCCAACCACTTCATCGGCTTCCTTGGCGCATTCCAGATCGCCGTCTTCGCGTTCATGGGCTCCGAGCTGGTCGGTACCACCGCCGCAGAAACCCAGGACCCCGAAAAGACCCTGCCCAAGGCAATTAACGCCGTGCCCGTGCGCATCATGGTCTTCTACGTGGGTGCGCTCGCCATCATCCTGATGGTTACCCCCTGGCGCCTTGTCAGCCCCGACAACAGCCCCTTCGTCGCCATGTTCACCCTGGCGGGCCTGGGCATCGCCGCGCACATCATCAACTTCGTGGTGATTACCAGCGCGACCTCCTCGGCGAACTCCGGTATCTTCTCGACCTCGCGCATGGCATTCGGCCTGGCACGCGAGCGTAGCGCACCCGCCTTCCTGGGCAAGCTCTCGGGCAACGGCGTGCCGCGTAATGCGCTGTTCCTCTCCGCCGTGATGCTGCTGTCCTCGCTGGTTCTGCTGTACGCGGGCGATTCGATTTCGAGCGCGTTCAACCTGGTCACCACCGTGGCTGCGGTGCTCGTGATTTTTGCGTGGGCCATGATCATGGTCAGCTACCTGATGTACCGCAAGAAGTTCCCCTCGCGCCACGAGAAGTCGCACTTCCGACTGCCCGGCGGTCGCTTTGCCGCGTGGCTGACTCTGGCGTTCTTCGCCTTCACCATCGGCGTGCTGGCCATGTATGAGGAGACCCTGCGCGGCCTGCTCGCAATGCCCGTCTGGTTCGCGATTCTGGGTATCGGCTGGTTCTTCAAGCGCCGTGCGGATGCACGCCGTCACGAGGCAATCTCGACCCGCACCGCGCAGATTGCGATTGTGGAGGCGTCCGAAATCTTCTCGGCACGCTAAGCTGCGCCTACTATCTGCGCTGGCTATCGGTGCCGGTTGCCTGTGCCGGTTACCTGTGCCGGATAGCCGTGCATGCGTAAAGCCCGCGCCCCTACTCTTTCGGGAGTAGGGGCGCGGGCTTTCGCTATCTCTAAAGATGTACCCGAGAGGCTCGCGGGAGTGCGGGCGCTTAGACGGACGCTACCTCTGCTTCTTCCGCCAGCGGATCCTCGTCATCGTCGGTGCGGTAGAAATCCCAGCGTTCACAGCCGCAACCGGAACGCATCGCCTCGATGACTGCGGCAGCCGCCTCCATCGGGTCGAGTGCGTGCAGGTTCCACAGCGCATGCACCGGCACCGGGTGCCTCCAGCCGTGCTCCTGCAGGAACTCCGGGTCGAAGGCGGGCAGCGCCTCGACGGTGGGTTCGAACTCGCAGAGGAAGCCGGTGGGGGAGCGGAAAATCGTCACCATGGGGGTCGGGTCGGCGTCCTCGAGGGAGGCGCCATCGAAGAAGTAGTAGGTGCTCAGACGGCGGTTCCAGGCAAGCTGCGCGAGGCGCTCGCCGAAGGCCTCCACCGTCTGCTCCCACTGGGTGCGGTGGTACGCCGCCAGGTCGGTGTGGGCGGTCTGCACCACGCCGATGCCCTGCTCGTTGAACTCGCGGGCGCTCAGGCGTGCGGGCTCTACGGGTTCTGCAGACTCTGCAGGCTCTAGTGACTCTGCGGGAGCGTCCGCAGGGGACTCTTCCGGGGTATCTAGCTCAGCCTCGAGGAGCTCAAGATCCTCAGCGGCGTTCAGCTCAGCTTCTGCCGCCGCGTTTGCCTCATTGTGCGTCCACAGGCGCAGCTCACGGGCAATCTGCGCGCGACCGCGATGCAGGGTCGCCTGCCAGGAACCGAACTTAGCGCGTACCGCGCCCAGCGGCGGCACCTCACCAATCAGAGTCTGAATGGTCGACCAGTATCCGTACACCAGTGCCGTGGGATCACGGTCGTAGCGGGCGCAATAGCTCAAAAAGAGGCTTAGGGTCTTCGACGCGAAATCCTCGGGTACCTCGGCGGCGTCAATGTACCACTCGTTCTCGAGCGCCTCCGCCGGGTAGATGCCGGTGCGGAGCATACCGAGGGTCCAGTCGCCGTCACCGAGGGTATCTTTTGCGGCCTGCACGGGCGCGGGCCAGGCGGATTCACCCTCCATACTGGCGGCGAGCAGAGTGTACAGGCTGCCGCCCTCAGTGCCAATCTCTTTGGCGCCGCGCTGCCTGATGTCTTCAACGGTCTGCGCGTACGCCTCTTCCTCCAGCTGGGAGTAGGGATGCGCGGCAAGGTACTTGAGCGTTGCACCAATCTTCGCCAGGATGGTCGCGATATCTTCGCTGGCAAAGTGGCGCGCCTCCAGTGCGGGCGGCAGGTCGTGGATAATATCGCAATCAAGAACCAGCGCCGCGTACTCGGGCTCCGGCGGCAGATCGTAGGCTTCCGCGAAAACGTACCAGAGTCCGCAAGCGAGCATCGGGTAGCTCGGGGCGTCTGCAGCGACCGGGCCAAACTGCCAGATGCCGGAGTTCAGCGCATAGTTCAGATGCTTCTTATTAATGTGCGGGTACAGAAAGCTGAGGCGGCGCAGAACCTGGGTAGGGGTGAACCCCAGCGCGGCGAGTTCTGCAATGAGCTCCGCGTACTCGTCGTGAAAATCTAAGTAGCCCTCCGGGGCATTTGATAGCGCGGCATGTTCGCGCATTTGGGGCCCTCTTTCATGCGTAGGAGGTGGCGGCACCTCGTCGTACCGTGCCGCCGAACCCTGAATGTGTGCACGCAGATAAGGGTGTTTGAGTGATGTGAAGCCATGTCCTTATCTGCACGTTTGAGAGATATTTTTTCAAAAAATATGCTCTTTTATCTAAATTTATCGCTGGAACTTAGCACTATTCAAATATGTGCACCCTTAACACGGTTTCTTGCGGAAAGATGACAATTTTTAGCGTGCCCGCAGGGCAAAATGTGCACAAAAGCTTGTACTCTGCACCAGTAGATACGGCAGAAAAATACGCTCACCCCCACCTGCAATAGCAAGCAAAATACGCCCCGCGCTGACTCTTTCGTCTGCACAACCGGCCAACCCATGAACCACGGCGAAATATGCGAAACTGGAAGGATGAGCGAAAACCCCCTCCCGAGCAGCATCCGCCCGCGCGCGGATCGAGCTACAGACCCCGCGCCCAGCAGTGCCGCAGGTAGCGAAACCGGCGGCACAACTGAGCAGCCCGCCGAGCACCTCATTAATGCGCTCGCGGTAGAAACCGGCATCGCCCCGCACCGCATCCGCGCCGCTGTGGCGTTGCTCGACGCCGACAACTCTGTGCCCTTCATCGCCCGTTACCGCAAAGAAGCAACGGGCGCGCTCACCGACACCCAGCTGCGCACCATCCAGTCGCGCCTGAGCCAGCTCCGCGCCCTCGAAGAGCGACGCAACCGCGTGCTCGAAGCGCTCACCGAACGCGCCGACGAAGGCCTCATCGACCCGCTCACCCTGCTGCAGCTGCGTTCCTCGCTCATGAACGCCGCCACCATCGCAGACGTGAACGCCATCTACGCCCCCTACCGCAGTGAGCGCGTGACCCGCGCCCAGATGGCGCGTGCCGCCGGGCTCGACTCGCTCGTCGAAGACCTGCTGGAGGTACCCCTCGCCGACGCGCACGCCATTGCCACCGCGTACATTACCGACGCCACCGAAGACGACGAAGACGAGGGTATTGAGGCTGCGGAGGCGGACGAAGCCCTGCAGATTCACAGCGCCGAAGAGGCCCTCGATGGCGCCCGCGCAATCCTGATTGACCGCGCCCTCACCGACCCGGTGCTGAGCGAAAAGCTCCTCAAGCGCCTGCGTGAAGGCGGCGTGATTGAGTCCCGCGTAATCGCCGGTCACGAGAGCGCTGGCGCGAAGTTCTCCGACTATTTCGCCTTCTCGGACCGTATTCGCTCCATTCCGCCGCACCGCGTGCTGGCCCTGCACCGCGCCAAGGACGCCGGCGTGGTGCGCCTGAAGGTGGACGTGGCACCCGCCCCCGCACCGCTCAGTCGCCTGCGCGGTGCCGCCCGCATCGAGGCCGAGGCCGCAGCCGAAAACTACGAGAACGTCCGTTCTGCATACGAGCGTGAAGTTGCCGCCGCGCTACGCATCCCCGTGCAGGTGCTCAACACCGTCGACGACGAAGACCGCGTACTCGGCTGGCTCGCCGCCACCGTGCGCACCGCATGGCGCAGCCACCTGCGCCCGCGCCTTGCCGAACGCATCCGCCACCAGCTACTCGACGCCGCCGCACAGCACGCGACAGAGGTGTTCGCCTCCAACCTGCGCGATATTCTGCTCGCCGCGCCCGCCGGGCACAAGACCACCCTCGGCCTGGATCCTGGTCTGCGCCACGGCGTGAAATACGCCGTGGTTGACGGCACCGGTGAGCCGTTGCGCGTGGGCACCGTCTACCCGCACGCCCCGCGCAACCAATGGGCAGAAGCACTGCGCGAGCTCGCCGCAGCCTGCCGCGAGCACGGCGTGGAACTCATCGCCATTGGCAACGGCACCGCAAGCCGTGAAACCGACAAGCTCGCCAGCGAACTGATCCGCACACTGCGCGAGGAAGGCGCAGAAGCACCCCAGAAGGTGACCGTTTCCGAGGCGGGCGCATCCGTCTACTCCGCCTCCGCCCTCGCCGCCGCCGAGCTGCCCGACTACGACGTGACCGTACGCGGCGCCGTCTCGATTGCCCGCCGCCTGCAGGACCCGCTCGCCGAGCTCGTCAAAATCGACCCGCAGTCCATCGGCGTGGGCCAGTACCAGCACGACGTGCCGCCCGCCGCCCTGCGCCGCGCCCTCAACGACACCGTCGAAGACTGCGTGAACGCCGTGGGTGTGAACCTCAACAGCGCCTCCGTGCAGCTGCTCGCGCACGTGGCGGGCGTGGGCACCGCAACCGCCGAACGCATCGTCGCCTACCGCACCGAACACGGCGCCTTCGCGAACCGTCAGCAGCTGCTGAACGTGCCGCGACTGGGCGCGAAGACCTTCCGCCAGGCGGCAGGATTCATCCGCATCCGCGGCGGTGAAGAGCCGCTAGACGCCTCCGCCGTGCACCCGGAAGCCTACCCGCTCGCGCGCCGCATTATTGCCGACGCGCAGGCACGCAACGGCGCCCACTGGGTTGCCGGCGCCCTGGGTACTTCGGACGGGAGCGACCCGCTTGCTGGGCTGAACCCCGCCGACTACGTACAGGGCAGTGATACTCAGGTCGACGCTCAGATGAGCGCGGACGAAGCCGCCGCCGGCGTGTACACGGTCGAGGATATCTTCACCGAGCTACGCCGCCCCGGCCTGGACCCGCGCGGTAGCTTCCGCACCGCCCGCTTCTCCGAATCCGTCTCGCACTTCGGGGACGTACGCCCCGGCATGGTGCTCGAGGGCACCGTCTCGAACGTGGCGGCATTCGGCGCGTTCGTGGATATCGGCGTGCATCAGGACGGTCTCGTACACATCTCGCAGATGAGCCGCGGCTACGTGGCGAACCCGCACGACATTGTGCGCAGTGGCGATATTGTGCGGGTGCGCGTGGTGGAGGTTGA
Organism: uncultured Rothia sp.; assembly: GCF_963544205.1. Lineage (GTDB taxonomy): Bacteria > Actinomycetota > Actinomycetes > Actinomycetales > Micrococcaceae > Rothia. The sequence goes on along the minus strand of NZ_CAUUDY010000008.1, from coordinate 70,186 downwards.
CCCGGCGCGCCGCCGCATCTCCCTATCCCTGCTGGTAGAGGACGAGAACTAGCGGAGGAGCGCGGTGGTGGAGCACTAGCGCCCGCTGACCTGTTCAGCAATCCGCGAATGAGCATTCTCTAAAATTTCAGCTCCCGCAAGAGCACACAAAAGCCCCGACAAGCACTAACTGTGCCTGTCGGGGCTTTATTTGGGTGCGATTCGAGCTCTACGCCCGAGCTACACCTTAGAAGTCGATGTTCGCCGGGTCAGCGCCAATACGACCCTCGGGGCTGGACAGTGCATCCACAGCCGCAATGTCCTCAGCGGTCAGCTTCACGTTCACCGACGCCAGGTTCTCCTCAATACGGGAGGGGGTCACGGACTTCGGGATAGCCACGGTGCCCTTAGCCAGGTGCCACGCCAGCACGACCTGCGCCGGGGTTGCACCGTGGCGCTCCGCAATCTCAGCCAGCACGGGGTTCTGCAGCAGGTCACTACCGTTGCCCAGCGGACTCCACGCCTGAGTCACGATGCCGTACTCGGCGTGAACGGCGCGCAGAGCCTCCTGCGAGAAGTAGGGGTGCAGCTCAATCTGGTGGATGACCGGAACCACGCCGGTCTCCTCGATAATCTCGCGCAGCTGCTCCTCCGGGAAGTTCGAAACACCAATAGAACGGACCTTACCCTGCTTCTGCAGCTCAATCAGCGCACGCCAGGAATCCAGGTACAGGCCCTGCTGCGGCTTAGCCCAGTGAATCAGGTACAGGTCAACGTAGTCGGTGCCCAGCTTCTCCAGGGAAGCCTCGAACGCCTCGAAAGCGCTCTCGTAGCCCTGGTCGGAGTTCCACAGCTTGGTGGTGAGGAAGATGTCCTCGCGAGCCACGTCGGAGTTGGCGATAGCGCGGCCTACGCCCGCCTCGTTGCCGTAGATAGCGGCGGTGTCGATGTGGCGGTAGCCGGTCTCCAGGGCGGTGCCCACAACCTTCTCGGCAACCTCGTCCTCAACCTGCCACACGCCGTAGCCCAGCTGCGGAATGGTTCGGCCGTCGTTGAACTTTACGTTCGGTACGTTGTAGCTCATGATGCTCCTTAGAGTGGGGGAGGCGGCGCCTCCCGAATAGTCGTTTTAGATAGTCGTACCAGGTTACGCCCCAGAGCCCCTGTTGAGAAGAGCCAGGGCAGAATCGGGTGTGAATCTAGCCCGAGGCGTAACCAGGTGACGAAAAATGACGACTACCGCTCGATAGCCGGCGCAAAGAGCTCACGCACATCCTCAGCCGTCACCGCCGCGGAGGCGAACTCACCCTCACCGACCACCGCATCGAAGAGCGCGGCCTTCGACTCCTTGAGCTGCATGACCTTCTCCTCAATCGTGCCCTCGGCGACCAAGCGGTAGACGTGCACCTCCTTGTCCTGGCCGATGCGGTGAATACGGTCCACCGCCTGCTGCTCGGCGGCGGGGTTCCACCACGGATCCATGATGAACACGTGATCCGCCTCGGTCAGGTTCAGGCCGAAACCGCCCGCCTTGAGCGAAATGAGGAACACTGGCTCCTGACCGCTCGTGAATGCCTCAATGACCTCGGCGCGGTTGCGGGTCGAACCGTCCAGGTACAGGTGGCCGATGCCCTCCTCTGCCAGGCGTGCCGAAATGCTCTTGAGGTAGCCGGTGAACTGGCTGAACACCAGCACACGGTGGCCCTTCTCGAGCAGGTCGGGTAGCTGCTGAACCAGGTAGTCGCGCTTGACCGACGACACTCCGGCGTAGGCCTCCGGGTCAATCAGCGCGGCATCAAGGGCCAGACGGCGCAGCAGGGTCAGCGACTGGAAGATCGTGAACCGGTTCTTGTCCATATCCTCCAGCAGACCCAGCACCTTCTGGCGTTCACGCTGCAGATGCGTGTCATAGATGCGGCGGTGACCGGCAGCCAGCGGCAGGTTCACGCGCGTATCGTTCTTCGCCGGAAGCTCTGCCGCCACCAGCTCCTTGGTGCGGCGCAGCATGAGCGGGCGGATGCGCCGGCGCAGACGAGCAGCCGTCGCCGCGGCGTGCGCCGGGTCCTCACCGGACTCCGCCGGGCGAGCGTACAGGTCACGGAACGCACGGGCAGAGGGGAACAGACCGTCCGCCACAATCGCCAGCAGCGCCCACAGCTCCATGAGGTTGTTCTCAATGGGCGTGCCGGTCATCGCAATCTTGGTGCGGGCGGGCATCGCGCGGGCGATGGACCAGGCGCGGGTGCCGGTGTTTTTGACGAATTGCGCCTCGTCCAGCAGGAGCGCGCTCCAGCCTTCGGGGGCGGACAGTTCGCCCGTGAGGTCATCCACAGTACAGCCCAGAGTGCGGGCGTAGCCGGTGTAGGCGTCCTCGTCCATGCGTAGCAGCGTGTAGCTGGTCAGCACCAGGCGCGCCCCGGCGATGCGCTCGGCAAGCGGGGTCTTACCGGCGGTGGTTTCGGTGATGGTCACTACCTTCGCCTCGGGCAGGAAGCGTTCCGCCTCCGCCGCCCAGTTCGCAACTACGGAGGTCGGCGCAACTACGAGGAAGGGCGCGAACGGCTCAACGCTCTCACCGCGCTCGGCGGCACGCTCGGAGGCGGCGCGGTGCTCCTCGATGGCGTGGGCGAGCAGAGCGAGAGCCTGCACGGTCTTACCCAGACCCATATCGTCAGCGAGAATACCGCCCAGACGGTGCTCGTACAGGAACGACAGCCACTGGAAGCCCTCAACCTGGTAGGGGCGCAGAGTCGCCTGCAGACCGGTGGGCACCGGGCAGCTCGGAATAATCTGGCGGGAAGCCTTCTTTCGGGAGGTTTTCCGGGGCGCGAGGGAATCCTGAGTGCCCTTATCAGACGCATTTTTAGTGCCCTGTTCGGCACTCTCTTCGGCATCTTCCAGGCCCTCAACCAGCTCCAGCAGCGAACGCACCTGAGCATCCCAACGCGCGGTCGTATGCACGCTCGCCGCCAGCGACTCCAGCTCAGAGAACAGCCCCGCCTGGTGCCGGTTAATGCGCAGCTCACCGCCCGCGTCGTCGAGTTCGCGAGCCTCCGCAATGAGGGTGCGCAGGGTCTTAAACTCGGGTCGACGCAGCGAGAAGTAGGTGCCGTTGCCTAGCAGGATGCGGTCCGCACCCCGGTCCAGGGCCTCGAAAATCTGGGCGAAGGGCACGGTCCAGTTATTCACCTTCACAGCGATGCCCAGCCCGAACCAGTCGCGCGAATTGCCCTCGCTCACGGTGATTTCGATGAGCGCGTCGGTTGCCTCCACGAACTGTGGCGGGGTGCCGTTAAAACGCACCTGAACAGCGGAAACACGGCGAAGCTTCGGCAGAATCGCACTGAGCAGATCGCGGGTTTCCCAGCCTTCGATGCGGCGCTCCTCCAGCCTGGAAAGCGCCGGGTGAGCGGCAAGAATGGCGCGCACCGAACGCAGTACGCGCGCCTCAAAACGCTCATCACGAATCTCGCCGCCCTCTTCACCGGGGTAGCCGAAAACGGGCAGGGACTGCACATCGGAGCCGGTCGCAGGATTCTGTGCGCTCGCCTCTTCTGCGCTGTCCTCCGCGAAGGGGTTCAGCGGGTACTCCCAATGCCAGCTCAGCTGCGCATCGTGGCGTACCTGCTCGTCAAAGCTGATGTCAAGCACCAGATGCGGCGGCTTCACGCGCGGCAGCGCCAGCGCAGGATCGGGGGTCAGCGAGGGAATGGAGCGGCTGAGCGCGGGCAGATACTCTTTCTGGAACGTGGCGCGTTCCGCGGCGGGAATGTGCACGGTTCCGGCGCTAATGAGCGATTCGGAGGCGGCATCGAGCGGCTCAACCAGGGGGATGAGCGCCAGCTCCACGCCCTCGGACAGCTCGGGTACGGCGGGGGAGTAACGCACCCGTTCACCCTGCGCCGGGTTGATGGTCGGGGCAGAGGGCTCAGCAGGTACCTCCCGTGCGTCCTTTTGGGCAGTCTTGTGCACGAAAGATTCGCGGCCCACTTCATCCAACGCGCCGGGGCGCACGGTTTTCCAGTGCACCGCCTTTGCCGCCTGTTCGTACTCCTGCTGAGCGAGCCCGCCCAGGGCAAAGAAGCCGGTGCGCGGGGTGCCGATGGGGTGGCAGTGCACGGCGGGCAGCCAGAGCTGGCGCAGCAATTCGCCTTCGCGTCCTTCCCAGCTGAGCGCGGCTTGAAGCTGCAGGCCGGCGCCTTCTCCGGGTGTATCTTCTGCGGCGGCGGCGTGCAGGCGCACCTGTGCGGGGCTCAGCACGGCGTAGTTCACCTCGCGGCCGTTGATGAGCAGAGGCAGGCCAATATCCTCCGCGCGGGCGAGTACATCCCAGAGCAGAGTGGAGGCAGAAGCGCTAATCGAAATCCAGTCGCGGTGCGAGGAATACATGTTCTGCCAGGGGCGGGCAATCGAGTAGAGTTCGGCGAAAAATCGTTCGTGTTCGGGGTAGATTTCGTGCCGCCCGACGGGTCCGCCCACGCTGGAAGCGAAAGTTTCCCAGCTGAGTCCGCCCTTGATCCAGCGCCCGGTTTTGGATGCCATGAGCGGGCGGGCGAGCAGGTTAATGCTGGGGGTTGCTCCGGGCATATTGCGGCCGCGCGCGTAGGATCCGGAGACGCTTAGCGAGAAATCCAGGGCGCCGCTCACGCGCATCGAATCAATGCCCGCAAGGTCCTGACGTGCGGAAAGAACGGAGGAGAGGTCGCGCCGCCAGGCAGAAATTTTGGAGGCGGCACCATCGAGCGCTGTGGGGTCGAGCGCAGTGGGGGAGGAGCCTAGCTCGTTGAGCGCAAAGCGTCCCTGCGGGTTTTCGGGCTCGGCAGTCTCTGCATTGGGTGCGGGTAGGTTCGCCGCGGTGGTGAGTGCACCGGAGGCGCGCAGCGCCGCGAGCGGGTCGGCGGCCTTCTTTGCCTCGGCAACATCCGCGCTCTTTGAATCTGCGGATCCCTGTGCCTGTGCCGCACCCTTCGCTGCGGCAGAGGGGGCAGAGGGTACGCCGACAGGTCCGGGGTGTTCGCTGAGTGCCTTTCTCGCTACGGAGGCGCGGTCGAGCGCAGTGAGCATGAGCGCTACGGCGTGCTTGCAATCGGTGAGCACGGGGCAGGTGCAGCGGGCGGTGAAGGTTGCGGAGCCGCTGACGGCGGGGAAGAAGCGAATGGTCACTTCGTAGGGGATGATGGTGCTTCCGTTGACAAGCCCGGTGAGGGTGCTGTTGTCTTCGTCGTAGCTGTAGCGGATGACTTCGCGGTTGCGCTGGTAGGCGACACCGCGCTGGTAGGTGCGGTGCCCGACCTGGCGAATGATCTGCGGTACGGTGACGGGAATTTCGGGGAAGGGGTTGTTGGCGCTCACCAGCTCATTATCGCGTATCGTGCGGGTTTGCGCCTTGTCGCCGGTCATGTGCTGGAGGCTGCCGGGCTGACTGCTGAGCTGGTTGCCGAGGCGACTATTGGGCGGTGGTTTGGGGTGCATTTCGTATTTTTGTCGGGAGGGTTTTCACCGCATAAAAACACCGGTATTAACATAAGATATTCCGCGCAGTATCAAAAATTCTCGCCATTTAAAACGTTCCCACAAGCTAAAACGCCAATAATCTAAATCTCTTTCAGAAAACGCTTTACTTAACTTGAGAAAATGCTGTAAGCTAAACCCAGCTTCAAGAGTTTCGACTGATAAGCTCCGACTATGGTCGAACGCCAACCCCATGTTCACGGGTGGCTCGGATGACGAAGCGGTTTGTATTCACCACCGGAATAACCGGTGGTAATTGGTACAGACAAGAGCAACGCGAAAGGATCGCGCCACTCACGGCGCAGGTTGTCACATGTACAACGGCTCTGCAACCGAAGCAGCAATCTCTCTGAACCCCTCCCGCTCCTACCAGGAAAGCCTGCGTGCCGCAGCTGTCCCCGCGCGAGGCGGATACACCGCAGTCAGCATTGACGATTACTCCCGCATTTCTTCTAAGCGCGACGAGTTCCTGAACTTCCTTCTTCTGCCCAACCCCGAGGGCATCCCCGCTATTGAGTACGCCGGTCTGCGCGTAGCGTAGCATTAGGGGTATGAATTTCTCCGGTATGCTCCTGGACTCCGACGTTCTTGCGGAGATCCGTAAGGCGGATCCAGACCCCGCCGTGGTCGCTTTTCTGCGCCGCCGCTCGTTCCGACACATGTACATTTCTGTGCTGAGTATTGGTGAGCTGAAGGGCCTGTACCCCTACCCGGAAACTGATCGTTGGATTACCGAACTTCTTGAGCGCTTTGGCGACCACGTTATTAACGTGGATGCGCGTGTGAGCCTCGAGTGGGCTGGCCGTCAGGCGCCGCGCGGCGTGCATGCCGTGGGTCGTGATGATGCCGGTCCGCTGCCTACCGCCGCCCTGGAGGGTCTGATGGCGGCGAGCGCGAGTGCCTATGATCTGGAGCTGATTTCTTCTAAGGCGCAGGTGTACCGCGCCTGGGGTGTTCAGGCTTCCAACCCGTGGACTGAGGAATAAAACTTTGCCGGATGCGCGTCCTCGCGTGCGTCCCTGTATGAATACCTGTGCGAATAGTTGTGAGAACCCGCTTTCGAGTGTTAATCGGAGGCGGGTTTCGTCGTTAATTCGTGGCATGATTGAAGGACGATGAAAAGCACCTCACCTATCTCGCGTTATTCCATGCCCATGCCTCTGTGGCTTCAGGGTGTTGTTGAGCTAATTGTTACTGCCCTGTTCTCTGCTGTTGCAGTGTTTGCGGCGATGTCTGCCGTGTGGGCGACCAAGGGCTTTGGCGACATGGAGTTCTCCTCCGTGGCCGCCATGTCGGCGCATCTGTGGCTTCTGGTTCACGGTGTTCCCCTGGATCTTGCGGCTGCTTTTGGTGCTTCTGCCGGCACGATGACGCTGGTGCCGCTGGGTTTGAGTATTCTGCCTCTGCTGCTCTGTTATCGTTCGGGCCGTCGCCTGGCGCGCGCCTCGTATGAGGGTGAGTTTTTGATTCCGGTGCTGTCCGGTTCGGTGACCTATGCGCTGATTAGTTCGGCGATGTACGGTTGGGCGAGCCCGCATCCTCAGCCTCTTCAGGCGCTGAATGCTGCCCTGGTGCCGTTGGGTATTGTGGTGGCTGGTCTGATGTGGGGTGGCTACCGTGAGGCGCGTTCGCTTTCGCGCATGGTGGGTGTTGATACTGCGGAGCAGATTTCGCAGATGAGTCAGTATTCGCGGTGGGCAGGTTCGTACGCCTGGGCTGTGGTGCGTGCCGCGGTGGTTGCTTTTGTGGCGCTGATTGGTCTGGGTGCGGTGCTTTTGGGTATCGGTATTTTGGCTGGCTGGTCGCAGATTGTTGCCACCTATCAGGAGCTGCACGCGGGCGCTGTGGGTGATACTGCGGTGACCCTGCTACAGCTGGGTTTCTTGCCGAACCTGGTGATTTATGCGATTGCGTGGTCGACCGGTGCCGGTTTCTCCTTTGGTGCGGGTACCTCGGTTGGTTTGACCAGTAGCGATGCCGGTACTTTGCCGATGTTGCCGATTCTGGGTGCTGTGCCCGAGTCGATGGGCACGTTTGGTCTGGTGGGTCTGCTGGTGCCGCTGGGTGCCGGTGCGATTGCTGGCTGGTGGTTCTTGCGTGAGGGTGAGGATCATCTGGATGAGTGGGTTGCGCTGAAGGTTCCCTTCCGCCCGCTGTCTGCGCTGATTTCTGCCGTGGCGCTGGGCGTGATGACCGGTATTCTGACGTCCTTTGGTGCCCTGTGGCTGGGCTGGATTTCGTACGGCTCCCTGGGTATTGGTCGTTTTACGGAGGTTGGTGCTGAGCCGCTGACCTTTGCGGCGCATACCGCGTTGACGGTGGGTGCCGGCGTGACTTTTGGTATGTTGCTGAGCCGCGCCCTGGTGCCGGATAGCAGCCGTGAGCTGCCTCGTTTTGCGGATGAGCGCCCGAACCTGGGTGAGCGTCTGATGAGTTTTACTGCCTCGACCCGTGAGCGTTTTGCGCAGGGCCGTGAGCGTTTTGCGGAGCGTCGTGAGCAGCGTGCGCAGGCGCGCGCAGAGCGTATGGAGCGTGAGGCTGAGGAAGCAGCCGCACGTGAAGCCGCCGAACGTGAGGCTGCAGAGCGTGAAGCTGAGGAAGTCGCCGCTCGTGAGGCTGCAGAGCGTGAAGCAGCTGAGCACGAGGCGGAAGAGACGGCACGCGCGGCTGCCTCTAAGAAGGCTTCTGAGAAGAATGTCTCTGAGCCTGAGCAGTCTGTTGTATCTGAGGTAGCGACCGGTCATGTTCCGGTGCATCCGCAGGAGCCGGTGGTTGCCGTCCCCGTGGAGGCGACCGAACAGCTGGCGCAGCGTGCGGCGGCGGACGCTTTCGCCGAGATTATTGCAGAGCGCGAAGAAGCGGCTGAAGAGCCCGCCTCCGAAGAGGCTACTGCTGAAGAGAGCCCCGCTGAGCAGTACGAGCCGATTGAGGCCGTTCAGCAGGTCGATTACCTGCACTCTGCCCACGCTGACTCTGCCCACGTTGACTCTGTGCAGGCTGAGGATTACGAGAGCATTGAGGCATCTGTTGAGCCTGCCTCCAACGAGTACAGTGCTGACGAACACGGCACCTATGACCCCGCCGTGTACGCTCATGACCCCTCCGAGGAGGAGACTCGCGAGCTGATTCAGGAGCCTGTCTACGAGGCTGCTGAATCTGTAGCGGCTGAGCGTGAGAGCGGTGTTGAAGAGCCCACGGAGCAGGCGCCGCGTTCGAAGGGTCGCGCGAGCCGCATTATGGCGTACTTCGGTTTTGGTCTTGAGCAGCCCGCCGCAGCGCAGGGTTCAGAGGCGGCAGAGAGCGCCCACGCTGAACCCGCCCCGCAGGATTCCGCTCAGGACCGCGCGCTTGAGCGTGCGCAGAAGCGCGAGGCGAAGAAGGCGGCTAAGGCGGCACGCAAGAAGCAGAAGAACGACCTAGAACGTGATTTTGTGGATCGCGAGCTGGATGTCCTCTCTGCCGATCAGGCGATGAGCCGCATCTTTGAGGTTCGTAGCCAGACCGGCATCCTTCCGCTGGTGACCGATGAGGCGTCTACCGTGGAGCTGCCCCCGCTGGATGTCAGCTCCTCGAAGTCCCAGGGCTCTAACGCTCAGGGTTCTAACGCCCCCAAGAAGAACTAGCGAGCAGAAGAGCTAGAGCTAGACGCGCCGGTGAGCTTGTCCATCGTGCCCTGGAACTTCTGGTCGCAGGTGTACATGTCGGTCTGAGTCAGCGCGGCGGCGCGGCACTCGCGGTACTCCTGCGCGCCGGGCATGAAGGCAAGACCGATGCCGCCGAGCAGGGTCATGGCACCGTAGATAATGCTGACGCCCGCGGCAATGTAGAAGAACCAAGGGCCGCGGTAGATTGCGGTGCGCACAATCGCGATGATGCTCAGGGTAATGCCGACCAGCGCGAAGAGAAAGAGCGCCAAGAAGAGCGGCATCGTGGAGAGCACGAAGGATGATGCCGCGAAAATCACCAGCGCGGCAACAATCAGCATGAGTGAGGTGCGAATATTCGCCTTCTGCTGCTCGATGGGGTCGATGGGCTTGCGCGGCTTCTTGCCCTGAGGTCCTCGATGCTGCGGCATCATGTTTTGAGGTGCCTGCTGCGGCGCTCGCGGCGGAACCTGCTGGTTCTGCGGTGCCTGGTTCTGCGGGGCGTTCTTCGGAGTGTTCTGCGGGGGAGTAGACATACCTATAAGGGTACCGTCCCGTGCGCCCGCGACCTGTTGAGTTTGCGCCCAGCAAACCCCGGTGAACCCCATGAACCCCCATGAACTCCAGCGAACCCCGGTGAGGATTTGTCCCCGCCGGGGTTTCTTCGTGCTCGCCTTTGGGTTTTGGGTGCGTTGTGAACCTCTTATCCCTTTGGATAAGGGTGTGAGACGGGTTATACTAGTCGGGTGCGAATTGTGGTTATGGTATCCGGCTCCGGAACGAATCTTCAGTCCATCCTCGACGCTGTAGCAGCGGGCGAGCTTCCCCTCGACATTGCGGCAGTGGGCGCCGACAAGCCCTGTCTGGGTATTGAACGTGCCCAGGCGGCGGGTGTACCCACCTTCCTGGTGCAGCCCGGCGACTACGCCGACCGCCCCTCCTGGAACCGTGCGCTGGAAGAAAAGATCGCTTCCTACGACCCCGATTACATTGTGTTCGCCGGCTTCATGCGCATTGTTGACGCGCAGCTGGTTGAGCGTTTCAGCAACCGCATTATTAACACTCACCCCGCCCTGCTGCCCTCCTTCCCGGGTGCGCACGGCGTGCGTGACGCCCTGGCCCACGGCGTGAAGATCACCGGCCTGACCGTCCACTTTGTGGATGCGGGCGTTGACACCGGCCCCATCCTCGCCCAGGCGGCAGTGCCCGTTCTGGACGACGATACCGAAGAGACCCTGCACGAACGCATTAAGGTGCAGGAGCGCCGCCTGCTCGTGCAGACCATCGCGTCTCTCGCTGAATCCCGCGGCACTGCATCTGACAGCTAATTCCGCCCACTAAATTTTTCGCGGCGGAATGAGCCGAGCTCAAACCCCGCCGCCCACACACGTTCCGTTGTGCCCATTCGACGCGCTCACCTTAGCGTCACGCACAGCGGCGGGGAATACCCCCACACATATCCTGTCTATCCGGGCAGGCTACGTCCATCCACCAGCTGTGCCGTCGAGAACCGGCGTGCACGTCTAAAGCATCGGAGTATTTGTGTCTCTCATTGAGCTCGATCGCGTGCCCCTGCGCCGCGCCCTCATTTCCGTCTACGACAAGACCGGTCTGGAGGAGTTCGCCCGCGGCCTGCACGAGGCTGGCGTCGCGCTGGTCTCCACCGGCTCTACCGCATCCACCATCGCGGCAGCAGGCGTACCCGTCACCGAGGTCACCGAAGTGACCGGTTTCCCCGAGTGCCTCGAAGGCCGCGTGAAGACCCTGCACCCGCGCATCCACGCCGGTATTCTGGCTGACCGCCGCAAGCAGGAGCACATCGACACCCTCGAAGAGCTGGACGTTGAGGCGTTCGACCTGGTGGTTGTGAACCTGTACCCCTTCGTTGAGACCGTTGCCTCCGGTGCCGATCAGGACGCCATCATCGAGAAGATCGACATTGGCGGCCCCTCCATGGTTCGCGCAGCTGCGAAGAACCACGACGCCGTCGCTATTGTTGTGGATCCCGCAGACTACGCGCGCACCGTTGAGGCCGCTAAGAACGGTGGTTTCTCCCTGGATGAGCGCCGCCGCCTTGCCGCTGGCGCATTCGCCCACACCGCTGCGTACGATACCGCTGTGGCAACCTGGACCGCATCCCAGTTCCTGCAGGATGAGGACGCTAACTTCTGGCCCCCGTACGCTGGCCTGGGCTTCGAGCGCAGCGAGACCCTGCGTTACGGCGAGAACCCGCACCAGCGTGCCGCCCTGTACGTTGACCCCGCCGCTGCCCCCGGCATTGCTCAGGCTGAGCAGCTGCACGGTAAGGCGATGAGCTACAACAACTACGTTGACGCTGACGCCGCCCTGCGCGCCGCATACGACTTCGACGAGCCGGCTGTTGCCGTTATCAAGCACAACAACCCCTGCGGTATTGCTGTGGCAACCCCCGGTGCGGCTGACCCGATTGCGGACGCTCACGCGAAGGCACACGCTTGCGACCCGCTGTCCGCATACGGTGGCGTGATTGCTGCTAACCGCCCGGTGACCGCCGCTATGGCTCAGACCGTCAAGGGCATCTTCACCGAGGTGATTGTGGCTCCCGGTTTCGAGCCCGAGGCGCTGGAGATTCTGCGCGAGAAGAAGAACCTGCGCCTGCTGGTTCTGCCCGAGGACTTCGCCCGCGAGGCTATCGAGTACCGCCCCATTTCCGGTGGCGCACTCTTCCAGGAGGCTGACCGCCTGCAGGCTGAGGGTGACGACCCGAAGAACTGGACCTTGGTTGCCGGTGAGGCAGCTGACGAGGCAACCCTGCGCGACCTCGAATTCGCGTGGCGTGCACTGCGCTCGCCCAAGTCGAACGCCATTCTGCTGGCCGATAACGGCGCCGCAGTGGGCATCGGCATGGGTCAGGTGAACCGCGTGGATTCTTGCAAGCTGTCCGTTGAGCGCGCGAACACCCTCGGCGGCGAAGGTAACGAGCGTGCCCGCGGTGCGGTTGCCGCATCCGACGCGTTCTTCCCCTTCGCTGACGGCCTGCAGGTGCTGCTGGACGCCGGTGTGCGTGCCGTCGTGCACCCGGGCGGGTCGATCCGCGACGAGGAAGTTATCGAGGCGGCTAAGGCTGCTGGCGTGACCATGTACCTGACCGGTACCCGCCACTTCTTCCACTAAACACGTGTAGCGGGCTCAGTACGCGCTGAGCTACCTGCTGTGAGCGGGGCATTTCCGGGTGAACCTTTTGGTGAGCCCGGGGTACCCCGCTTTTTCGTGCTCTCCACCCGAGGCATCAGCGTTGGGGCATCCGTATTGTGGGCACTCATATTTATAGAATTTTTGCTCTATTTTGCGCCGGATTTGCGCATGAGGGCGCGTCACCGGCGACCAGGATGCGCACGGATTGGCTAAAAATTCGCTAGGATTAGGTTGTGCCTAAAGTCAGCGAAGAATACAAAAAGAACAGGCGTTCTCAGATTGTAGAGACCGCCCGCGAATGCTTCATCAAGCACGGTTATCAGAAGGCTTCGATGAGCGATATTATTGCGGCCACCGGCCTGTCTGCTGGAGCGATTTATAACCACTTCTCCTCCAAGGATGAGATTATCCTGGCGGCAGCCCGCATGGACATGGCGCCCTTCGACCGCATCCGCGCCGAACAGCCCTGGGACTACGTGTTCGGGTGCCTGAAGGTGCTGGACACCCCCAAGATTCGCCGTCACCTGCTCGTCACCTGGGGCGAGGCCGTGGCAATGCCGCAGTTGGCGACCGTGGTGTCTGAGCAGCTGAGCTACCTGCGCGATCAGTCGCTGGAACGCTACCGCACCTGGGGCGCCGCTGAGCTGGACTTCACCGAAGAGGAGCTCGAGGAGTGGCTGACCGTGATTGGTGCCGCGGTGCTGTCGGTGCTGACCGGTTACGTGGTGCAGACCCAGCTGGTGGCTGGCGGTAAGAAGGAGAGCGCTCGCGAGGCGTACCTGGAGTATGCTTCCGCGATTCTGCGTCAGGCGTAGGGTGCGCAGACCTGCGTAAACTGCCGTCGATAAGCCTGCAGGGGTGTGTTGCGCGCCCTGCGTTGGGCTCGCGCAGACGCTGTGAAAACTTCATCGTGATGCTTGGTAAAGCCCGTTTTCCTTCTCGAAGGAAAGCGGGCTTTGCGGTATTATGAGGTGTAGCTCATATTTTTTCATTCAGGGTTTTCAGCCGCAGACACTGCCGCAGCCCCGATGATGAGCGACTGAAGATAACGCAAAAACACTCCCAGGAGCGTAATGTCCGAGCAGAAGATCCTCGAGATGCCCCTCGTCGACCTCGACCCCGAGGTAGCAGAAGCCATTGAGCTGGAGCGCAAGCGCCAGCAGAACACCCTCGAGATGATTGCATCCGAGAACTTTGTCCCCCGCGCTGTGATGCAGAGCCAGGGCTCGGTGCTGACCAACAAGTACGCTGAGGGATACCCCGGCCGCCGCTACTACGGCGGCTGCGAATTCGTCGACATCGTTGAGTCCCTCGCTATTTCCCGCGTGAAGGAACTCTTCGGCGCTGAGCACGCGAACGTGCAGCCCCACTCCGGTGCGCAGGCAAACAACGCCGTCATGCACGCACTGCTGACCCCCGGCGACACCATCATGGGTCTGTCCCTGGCACACGGCGGCCACCTGACCCACGGCATGAAGCTGAACGTCTCCGGCAAGCTGTACAACGTTGTCGCCTACAGCGTGGACGAGAACGGCTACGTTGACATGGAGCAGGTGCGCGAGCTGGCCCTGGCCGAGCGCCCCAAGCTGATTATCGCCGGCTGGTCCGCATACCCCCGCCAGCTGGACTTCGCAGCGTTCCGCGCGATTGCCGATGAGGTTGGCGCGTACCTGTGGGTTGACATGGCCCACTTCGCTGGTCTGGTGGCTGCGGGTCTGCACCCGAACCCCGTCCCGCACGCACACGTGGTCTCCTCGACCGTGCACAAGACCCTGGGCGGCCCCCGCTCGGGCTTCATCCTCTGCACCGAGGAGCTGAAGAAGAAGATTGACTCGGCCGTGTTCCCCGGCCAGCAGGGCGGCCCGCTCATGCACGTGATCGCCGCGAAGGCTACCGCGTTCAAGGTTGCCGCATCCGAGGGCTTCAAGGAGCGTCAGAAGCGCACCATTGAGGGCGCGCAGATCCTGGCGAAGCGCCTGCTGGAGCAGGACGTGAAGGACGCCGGCGTTTCGATTGCCTCCGGCGGCACCGACGTTCACCTGGTGCTTGTCGACCTGCGCCACCACGCACTCAACGGCAAGGAAGCGGAGGACCTACTGCACGACGCCGGCATCACCGTCAACCGTAACGCCGTTCCGAACGACCCGCGCCCGCCGATGGTGACCTCCGGTCTGCGCATCGGCACCTCCGCGCTGGCGACCCGCGGCTTCGACGCCGAGGGTTTCACCGAGGTGGCTGACATCATCGCCTCCGTGCTGCTGCCGAACCCGGACATCGCGGCCCTGCGCGCTCGCGTGGATGCGCTCTGCGCCAAGTACCCCCTCTACCAGGGCAGCGAGAACTGGTAGACCCGTGAATGACCCCGTTCGCTCATCCGCCCGTGTGGCCGATGCGCGGACGGGGTTATTTCGCCCTCCGCCCGCCGTCCCGGACCCGCTCTATCGGTGAGGTGCGGCGGGGCCCCAAGAACCCAACACATAGACCATCCGTTTCGGCGAACCCGCCGTAATCTATGGAAGGAAAACAATGCCCCAGATTCTAGACGGTAACGCAACCGCTGCCGCCATCAAGGCGGAGCTGAAGGAGCGCGTCGAGGCGCTGAAGGCTAAGGGCATCACCCCCGGCCTGGGCACCGTCCTGGTCGGTGACGACCCGGCATCCCGCTCCTACGTGGGCGCTAAGCACCGCGACTGCGCGGAGATTGGTATTAACTCCATCCGCGTGGACCTGCCCGGCGATATCACCCAGGAGGAGCTCGACGCTGAGATCGACAAGCTGAACAACGATCCGGCTTGCACCAGCTACATTGTGCAGCTGCCCCTGCCCAAGCACCTGGACACCAACCGCGTGCTCGAGCGCATCGCCCCCGAGAAGGACGCCGACGGCCTGCACCCGACCAACCTCGGCAAGCTCGTGCTGAACGTTTCGGAGCCGCTGGATTCCCCGCTGCCCTGCACCCCGAACGGCGTGATTGAGCTCGTCAAGCGCCACGGCATCGACTGGAACGGCAAGAACGTGGTGGTGCTCGGCCGCGGTATTACTGTGGGCCGCCCGCTGGGCCTGCTGCTGACCCGCCGCGAGGTGAACGCCACCGCAACCCTGGCTCACACCGGCACCCAGAACCTCGACGAGGTGCTGCGCGAGGCCGACGTCATCGTCGCCGCTGTGGGCGTGCCCCACGTGCTGAAGGCTCACCAGGTCAAGGAGGGCGCAATCCTGCTGGACGTGGGTGTTTCCCGCGCCGAGGACCCCGAGACCGGCAAGAAGAAGCTCTTCGGTGACGTCTCGCCCGAGGCCGCCGAGAAGGCCTCGTGGGTATCCCCGAACCCCGGTGGCGTGGGCCCGATGACCCGCGCCGAGCTGCTGGTGAACGTGGTGGAGACCGCGGAGCGTCAGGCGGCGTAGATCCCCGCGACGTTCGCATAGACCCGTAACGAAAGACCCGTAGCGAAAGGGCGGTGCCCCGGTAGAACAATCTACCGGGGCACCGCCCTTCGCACGTCTCGTGCGGCCCCCTGCGTCAGGGCAGAGGCGCTAGAGAAGCAGCTCGTAAAAGTAGTGGTCCGAGAGGTACAGGGTCTCAGAGTATTCGACCGGCGTTCCCTCCTTGGTGTAGCCGGTGACGCACACCTTGAAGGCGGCCTCGCCCACGGGAACCTGCTGGTTGAAGGCATCGGCATCGGCGTCGGTGAAGAGGGCCGCGCCCGTGCGTACGCGGGCGTGCTTAATGGCGTTGGGGGTGTCGGCCAGCTGATCCAGGGAGCTGGAGGAGCCCGAGAGACCGGCCATCATGGAGTCCAGGATGCTGCTGGCGGCTTCCTTGACAAAGTACGAGCGCTCAAAGCCGATGACCTCGTGGTCGGCCAGGCGCAGACGGCGTACGAAGAGGACCGACTCGCCCACGGGAACGGATAGTCGGGTCGAAATTTCCTCGGTGGCGTCCACCCAGCGGGTCGCGATCATGCGGGTCGAGCCTTCGAACCCGCGGCGGCGCATATCGTCGGCGAAGGTGTCCACGCGCGGGATGTACGTGGCTTCGCTGCGTTCGGCCACGTAGGTGCCGGACCCCTGCACGTTATAGAGCAGGCCGCGTTCGATGAGAACCTTCAGGGCGCTACGCACCGTCTGGCGGCTCACGCCGAAGTTCTGCTGAATCGTGCGCTCGGTCGGGAGCTTATCGCCGGGCTTACCCGGAATGATGTAGCGCTGCTCAATATAGTGGATAACCTGCTCATACTTCGGGCCGGGAATCGGGGGTAGCTCGTAGCGGCTCTCAGCGTTGTGAGCAGTATTTTCGGATGCGGTGGTGCCCGCAGAATGCGAGGGGGCACCGTGGTCGGTGGTCTGTGAGGAGTGTGAATTCATCACCCAATAGTTTACCGTTCAGCCAGAGAAAAAACGCGCACGAGTGAAAATTTCTCTTCCTTCAAACTGGCATAATTAAGACTATGCATTTTTCTACTACTCCTGCACCGCGCCCGAGCGGTCTGCTTCGCGTGGCAAGCGTGAATGTGAACGGTATCCGAGCCGCCTACAAGAAGGATATGGCGGCGTGGTTGGCGAACCGTGACATCGACATTCTCTGCCTGCAGGAGGTGCGCGCCCCCGACGCTATCGTGCGTGAGCTGCTGGACGAATCCCAGTGGCATATTCTGCACGCGGAGGCTGCCGCTAAGGGCCGTGCCGGTGTGCTGGTGGCGACCCGCCGCACCCCGAACTCAGCCGGTGAGGTTCTGGAGAACCAGCCGGTCGCAACCCGCTCGAACATCGGCGAAGAGTACTTTGACGACTCGGGCCGCTGGGTTGAGGCGGACTATGTTCTGCCCAACGGCAAGACCCTGACCGTGGTCAGCGCCTACGTTCACTCCGGTGAGGTCGGCACCCAGAAGCAGGACGATAAGTACCGCTTCCTGGAGCGCATGCTGGTACGCATGCCTGAGCTGGCTAAGCACTCGGACCACGTGCTCATTGTGGGTGACCTGAACGTGGGCCACACCGAGCTGGACATTAAGAACTGGAAGGCGAACCAGAAGCGTGCCGGCTTCCTGCCGGAGGAACGCGCCTACTTTGACCGCTTCTTCGGCGATATCGGCTACCGCGATGTGGCTCGTGAGCTGGCGGGTCAGGTGCCCGGCCCCTACACCTGGTGGTCCTACCGCGGTAAGGCGTTCGATAACGACGCCGGCTGGCGCATCGACTACCACATGGCGACCCCGGCGCTCGCCGAAAGCGCCGTGGAGGCGGTCGTGGACCGCGCGGCAAGTTACGATGAGCGTTTCAGCGATCACGCGCCGCTCGTGGTTGACTACCGCATCGGCGAGTAAGACGCGGACCCACCTACAGATAAGTTTTTGAAGATGTGCTGCACCGTCCGCAGCACCGCACAGGAAGAACTGCACAGGAAATAACTATGGCAGACGAAAAGAAGCAGGATAAGTCCCTCATCCCTAACGCCTCTCAGCAGAAGGCACGTATCTACTCTGGCGCACAGCCGTCGGCTGATTCGATGCACCTGGGTAACTACATTGGTGCCGTGAACAACTGGGTGGCTCTGCAGGAGGACCCGAATAACGAATGCCTGTTCTTCATTCCGGATATGCACGCTATCACCGTTCCGCAGAACCCCGAGGAACTGCGTGAGCGCACCCGCCTGACTGCGGCGCAGTACATCGCCTCCGGCATTGACCCGACCCGCACCCCGCTGTTTGTGCAGTCGCACGTTCCCGAGCACGCGCAGCTGGCGTGGGTTCTGAACTGCTTCACCGGCTTTGGCGAGGCGTCCCGCATGACCCAGTTCAAGGACAAGTCCCAGAAGCAGGGCGCTGAGAACGCCTCCGTGGGCCTGTTCACCTACCCGATTCTGATGGCTGCCGACATCCTGCTCTACCAGGTGGACGGCGTGCCCGTGGGTGAGGATCAGCGTCAGCACCTGGAGCTGACCCGTAACCTGGCTCAGCGCTTCAACTCCCGCTTTGGTGAGACCTTCGTGGTGCCCGATCCGGTGATTCTGAAGGAAACCGCTAAGATTTACGACCTGCAGGACCCGACCTCGAAGATGTCCAAGTCGGCGGCATCCGATAAGGGCCTAATCAAGCTTCTGGACACCCCCAAGGTCACCCAGAAGAAGATTAAGTCCGCCGTGACCGATGACGGCTCCGTCATCTCCTACGACCGCGAGGCTAAGCCTGGCGTCTCCAACCTGCTCTCCATTTACTCGGCAATGACCGGCGAGAGCATCGACGAGATCGTGGCACGCTACGAGGGCAAGATGTACGGTCACCTGAAGGTCGACCTTGCCGATATCGTGGTGGAGCGCCTCACCCCGGTGCGTGAGCGTACCCTCGAGCTGATGGACGACCCCGCCGAGCTGGACCGCCTGCTAGCTGTGGGCGCATCCGCTGCCCGCGAGATCGCTACCGTCACCATTGAGAACGTGTACAAGAAGGTTGGCTTCCTGCCTGCCGCAGCAATCTAGCGTGCTGTTCAGCCTGCCCGGCTGAGGCACTGCATTACCTGCACGATTGAGATGACAGCACAAGAGAACTCTTCGAGCCCCACGAAGGCTCCTGTATCCCCGACCCTGAAGCCCGGTCACCGCTACCTGAGCGTTATTGCGCACGTGAGCGGTGAGAATGCTCAGCGCCTGGAAGAATGGAAGCGCACGGTAGTAGGCGGTGCTGCGGCACCTATCAGCACGCACGTGACTGTGTACCTGGCGGAACTATACGAGTCTCTGCTGGAAGCCTTTCAATCCCCGAAGGTTCGTGAGGCTCTGGACGTGCCGCGTTTTGAGGCGCGCTGGGGTACGGTACACTCCTTCCGCCCGGTGACCGAGGTGGAGTACCTGAACCTGGAGGCGGGCAAGACCGAGTTTAAGCAGATTCACCAGAAGCTGGTTGATCTGTTCGGCGTCGGTGCGGCGTCCTTCCCGTACGTGCCGCACGTGACCCTGGGCCACGGGCTGACGGAGGAGCAGGCAGCGAACGCCCGTGAGGTGTTTGATGCCCTACCCGCCGAGCGGCGTACCTTCACCGTGGATCATCTGCATTACTATTCCTACGACGGGCAGAACTGGGAAGAGATTGGGATTCTGCCGCTGCGTTAGTGGCTGGCGCATAAACCCGGCATACATAAAGAGAGATGCGACCGATAGGTTATCGGTCGCATCTCTCTTTGCTTGCTCTATACCGCTAGAGGTAAGTAAACCCTAGTGGGAGTGGCCCTCGTGAGCCTCGCCAGACTCGCCAGACTCGCCGGACTAGTGTGCGTCAGCCTCAACCGGTGCAGCGTTCGCGGAGGAAACACCCAGGATCTCGTTCGGGGTCTTCGGAAGCTCCACGCTCATCAGCTCCTTGGGCGCTGCCGGGTTCGACAGGGACACCGCAATGAGCTTCTTGGTTGCCGGGTCGGTCACGTAGGCGGTCTTACCGTCCACCCACAGCGCCGGACGCTCATCCTGCCAGGTCTCGGACTCGGTCCACGCATCCATGAGCTGCACGGAACCCAGCTCGGCGCCGGTTGCCGGATCAAAGACGCGCAGCTTACCGTCGGTGGTCAGCAGCAGCGCCTCACCCTGGGGGCCGCGAGCCAGCGAACGGAAGGTGTAGCTCACGCCAGAAGGCAGGGAGTACACGGTGCGGGTTGCCGCAACGGTGTCGATGATGGAGAACTTCTCGGGGCGCTCCAGCTTAGCGTCCTTGTCGGTCTTGTAGTCCGCCAGAACGTACTGGGAGTCAGCCTTGCCCGCCTGGTTACCGGAGCGGGAGTAGGGGTCCTCGGGGTTGGTGATCTTGGTGAACTTGCCGTCCTTGTAGACCAGCGCGCCGTCGGTGCAACCGATGGTGAACGCGCCGTCCTTAGCGATGGCTTCACCGTGCACACCGGGGCATGCGGGGCTCTCGAGAACGGTCTTACCCTGTGCATCCACAACAGCGGCACCGGTGCGGGTCTTCGAATCGCCGACCGCTACCAGGTACTGGTCGTTGGGCAGCGGGATTGCGAAGCCGTGGTGCGGCTTCGGCAGGGTGACGGTAGTGGTCTCCAGGGAAGAGGCGGTGCGCTTATCGTGGGTCAGCTTCGCCGGGTCGTACACGGCAAAGGAACCGGTGCCGTCAGCGAATGCCGCGACCTTACCGTTGTCCTTGATGACGTGACCGGTGTGGTCAGCAGCGAGAGACAGCGCGGACAGGGACGGGGCGGTGGTGTAGTAGTGCGAGTGGTCGCCGTGCGCTACGGACCATACACCGGTGTCCAGGAAAGTGTAGCTGTTGCCGTCTGCAACGACGAGGTGGCGGTTATCGCCAGCGTCGGAGAGGCGCAAGAAGCCTTCCTTGGGGATGTCTGCGAGCAGCTTCATGTCCTTAGCGTCGTAGACGAGTACGCCGCCGTCGTAGGTGATGGCGACTCGGCTTGCCGAGCCCTTACCTTCGGTGATGGGTGCGGGGGTTGCGCTCGCGGAGGTGGAGGCGCTGGGGCTGGTCTGTGCGTTCTGGGTGGCCTGGGAGCCGCATGCGGTCAGGGCGAGGGCGGCTACTGCGCCGAGTGCGCCGGCGCGGGTGAGGAAAAACTTACGGGTCATGTGCATGCACCAAGATTAACATGAGAATGGTTCTCTATATAGGCTAATCTTTGGCTCGTATCAGACTCTGGAAGTATAGTCCGCGTGGGGTCCGTGAGGCGTTCTGTGCCCTTCTCATCTGAGTGGGAATCCCCCATCGGCCCCACTAGGCGAAAGCCTTGAACCGACCCGCGAAGCGGCTCATCAGGGCATAAAAAACCGGCTCCCTTCTGAAAAGAAGAGAGCCGGTTTCTAGAGGTGTCTTTTGCTCGAATAGGGTTCAAGCGCCTACTCGGGGCCAAAAATTAGAGGAGGTTGTTCAGGCCTCGCGCCTTGACCTCGCCCACAGCGTCCTTGACAGCCTGAGCCTTGGAGCGCGGAGCGACCAGCAGAGCATCGGGGGTATCCACCACAACGATGTCATCGAGACCAATGATAGAGATCTTACGGTCGGTGTTCGCAACAACAATGCCGGAGCAGCCGTGGTTAATGACGTTGTCCTTCTCGCCGAGAATGGTCAGCTCTTCGCCGCTCTTCTCGGTGTTCAGGCGTGCCACGGCGTCGAAGTCTCCAACGTCGTCCCAGCTGAAGGAACCGGGAACCATAGCGACGTCGCCCGCAGCTGCGGCAGGCTCTGCCACTGCGTAGTCAATAGCGGTCTTCGGCAGGGTCTCCCACACGCGCTCCATGACGGTCTCACGTTCGGGGGTGTCCCAAGCGTTAGCAATCTCCATGATGCCCGCGTACAGCTCGGGCTCGTTCGCCTCGAGGTGCTTGAGCATCAGAGCGGCAGGTGCCACGAACATGCCGGCGTTCCAGGTGTATTCACCGGAGTCCAGGTACTTCTGCGCGGTGGCGGTGTCCGGCTTCTCCACGAAGGTGTCCACTGCGTGTGCATTGGGGGCGCCTTCGATACCCAGCGACTCGCTAGCGTGAATGTAGCCAAACGCGCTGGAGGGCTCGGTGGGGGTAATGCCGATGGTGACAATCTTGCCGGTTGCTGCGGTGATGACAGCTTCGGTCACCACGCGGTGGAACTCGTCTACCGGGCTGATGACGTGGTCAGCTGCGAAGGAGCCGATGATGGCGTCCGGTTCGCGGCTGTGGATGATAGCGCAAGCCAGACCGATAGCTGCAGCTGAATCCTTGGGGGAGGGCTCCAGTACCAGGTCAGCGGCACGCAGCTCAGGAATCTGCTGGGTAACCGCATTGGCGTGCGAAGTGCCGGTAACCACCATGACGGAACCGTTGCTGAGGTCGATGAGACGGTCGTAGGTGTCACGTAGCAGAGAATTGCCCGACGAGGTGAGGTCGAGCAGGAATTTCGGGGCGTGCGCGCGGGACAGGGGCCACAAACGCGAGCCAACACCGCCGGCGGGAATAAGCGGGCGGAATCGAGTGAGTGCAGTATTCATCGCTTCAAGAATAGCGGGTCAATTTGTCATATATCGAATTCTTTTAGGTTTTAACAAAAAAGTGTCAGGCGGCTCTCATTTAGATGATGTTTGAGGTTAGGTTAAGGTAAGTTCCGCACAAACACAGGGAAGTGGGCGATATGGCAATAAAAACATGCCCTAATTCGCTTTTAGAACCTGTAAAAATTCCCTAAACAGGGTGTCAATAAGCTGTGAATTTACCTGATATCTTGGAAGTAACAGACGAACAAAAGCAGTCGGTGAGCACACAGCTGTGCCCGGAAGCTGAGGGTCACAATGACCCCTTAGAACCCGGAAGCTCGCCGTCGCAGCAGGAGGTTATTCAGTGTTGAATGGTTCTAAAGGAACCCTCTACCGCGGCCGCTGGGGCATGTGGTCCTGGGTTGCTCATCGCATTACCGGTATCGCGATTTTCTTCTTCCTTCTTGTACACATCCTGGATACTGCCGTCGTGCGTATCTCTCCGGAGGCCTACAACGGCGTACTGAGCCTGTACAAGAACCCCATCATGGGTCTGGGTGAGACCGCGCTTGTCGCCGCCATCGTCTACCACGCTTTCAACGGTATCCGCATTATCCTCATTGACTTCTGGGGTAAGGCAACCAACGCACACGTGGAGCACATCCAGGCGAAGAACAAGGACGGCAACGTCGAAATCAGCCAGAAGGCAACTTACATGCACATCAAGATTCTCTGGGTTGTGCTTTTCCTCTGGGCAATCACCGTTGCTGGCTTCGCAGCACGTCACCTGCCGATCGTTTTCTCGCACATGGGAGGTCACTAAACTATGGCTACTCCGCTTAAGCCCCGCACCTATGTACCCCGTCTGCGTGACAACCGCATCGACGGTGTGAAGTACAACCGCTCCTCCTCTAAGCGCAACAACTTTGAGATGTTCGCTTGGCTGGGTATGCGCCTGTCCGGCGTCGTACTCGTCGTGCTGATTTTCGGTCACCTGTTCTCCAACCTCATGGTCGGCGACGGCATCCACGCCATCGACTTCGGATTCGTGGGCGGCAAGTGGGCGAACCCCTTCTGGCAGGTCTGGGATCTGCTGCTGCTCTGGCTGGCTATGCTGCACGGTGCAAACGGTATCCGCGTCATCATCGATGACTACGCAGAGAAGGACCGCCTGCGCGCTTGGCTGAAGATCATCCTCTTCGCAGCATGCGCATTCGTCCTGCTGATTGGTACCCTCACCATCTTCGCGTTCGACCCCTGCCCCTCCGGCGCAGCGGCTGAACTGCTCCCCAGCTTCTGCTCGGCACGCTAACGGCGACGTATCCGAGACAAACGAAAACATCTAAAACACAGAAAGAACATCATGCAGGTACATAAGTACGATGTAGTGATCGTCGGTGCCGGCGGCGCAGGTATGCGTGCCGCCATTGAGGCCGGCCAGCGAGTTCGCACCGCGGTACTGACCAAGCTATACCCCACCCGCTCCCACACCGGTGCGGCACAGGGTGGCATGTGCGCCGCTCTGGCTAACGTCGAAGAGGACAACTGGGAGTGGCACACCTTTGACACCGTCAAGGGTGGCGACTACCTGGTCGACCAGGACGCAGCAGAAATCATGGCTAAGGAAGCTATCGACGCTGTGCTCGACCTGGAGAAGATGGGTCTTCCCTTCAACCGAACCCCCGAAGGCCGCATCGACCAGCGCCGCTTCGGTGGCCACACCCGTGACCACGGTAAGGCTGCTGTGCGCCGCGCATGCTACGCAGCTGACCGTACCGGCCACATGATTCTGCAGACCCTCTACCAGAACTGCGTTCGCCACAATGTGGAGTTCTACAACGAGTTCTACGTTCTCGACCTGATCCTGGTCAAGGACGAAGAGGGCAAGCCCCGCCCCGCCGGCGTCGTCTCCTACGACCTGGCAACCGGCGAGGTTCACGTCTTCCAGGCTAAGTCCGTGATCTTCGCATCCGGCGGCTGCGGCAAGATCTTCAAGACCACCTCCAACGCACACACCCTCACCGGTGACGGCATGGCTATCGCACTGCGCGCAGGCCTGCCCCTGGAGGACATGGAATTCGTTCAGTTCCACCCGACCGGCCTGGCTGGCCTGGGCATTCTCGTGACCGAGGGTGCTCGTGGTGAGGGCGGTATTCTCCGTAATGCTGACGGTGAGCGCTTCATGGAGCGCTACGCACCGACCATTAAGGACCTTGCACCCCGCGATATCGTGGCACGTGCAATGGCAAACGAGGTGCGCGAAGGCCGCGGCTGCGGCCCCCACAAGGACTACGTGCTGCTGGACCTGACCCACCTGGAGCCCTCGCACATCGACGAGAAGCTGCCCGATATTACCGAGTTCGCTCGTACCTACCTGGCAGTGGAACCGCACCACCAGCCCATCCCGGTGTTCCCCACCGCGCACTACGCAATGGGCGGTATCCCCACCAACAACGAGACCGAGGTCTACCGCAACAGCGAAGAGACCATCCCCGGCCTCTACGCAGCTGGCGAGGTCGCTTGCGTGTCCGTCCACGGTGCAAACCGTCTGGGCACCAACTCCCTGCTGGACATCAACGTGTTCGGTAAGCGTGCAGGCCGCAAGGCAGCAGAGTACGCAGCATCCGCTGACTTCGTTCCCGTTCCGGACGACGCAGCAGATCGCGTTCTCAACATGCTCAACGGCATCCTCGAAGGTAAGGGCATCGAGAAGGTCGGCGCTATCCGCGCAGACCTGCAGAAGGCAATGGAAGCTGACATGCAGGTGTTCCGCACCGAGGAGACCATCCGTGCAGCACTGGCAACCATCGCTGAACTGGAAGAGCGTTACAAGAACATCTCCATCCAGGACAAGGGCAAGCGCTTCAACCTCGACCTGCTCGAGGCTGTCGAGCTCGGCTTCCTGATTGAACTGGCAAAGGTCATGTCCGTTGGCGCACTGCACCGCAAGGAATCCCGTGGTGGTCACTACCGCGAGGACTACCCGAAGCGTGACGACGTCAACTTCATGAAGCACTCGATGGTCTACCTCGACCCCGAATCCGAGTTTGAGGGTGTTAAGGGCCTGCGATTCGACACCAAGCCCGTTGTCTACACCCGTTACGAGCCGAAGGAGCGTAAGTACTAAAATGGCTGAAAACGAACTTCCCGAACCGGAATCCGTCAAGCTGTTTGAGGGTATGACCGGCGGCGACTCCGACTCCATCCCTACCTACGATGTGGTCATCAAGATTCGCCGCTACAACCCGGAAGTTTCCTCCGAGGCATACTGGGACGAATTCCCGCTGACCATGTACCGCACCGACCGCGTGCTGGATGCCCTGCACAAGATTAAGTGGGAAGTAGACGGCTCCGTCTCCTTCCGCCGCTCCTGTGCACACGGTATTTGCGGCTCGGACGCAATGCGCATCAACGGTCGTAACCGCCTGGCTTGCAAGACCCTGCTGAAGGATCTTGACCTGTCCAAGCCGATTACCGTTGAGCCCATCAAGGGTCTGCCCTGCGAAAAGGACCTCATCGTTGACATGGAGCCCTTCTTCCAGGCATACCGCGAAATCATGCCGTTCTTCATCAACGATTCGAACGAGCCTGAGCGTGAGCGCCTGCAGACCATTGAGGACCGTGCACGTTTCGATGACACCACCAAGTGCATCCTCTGTGCAGCATGTACCTCGTCCTGCCCGGTCTTCTGGACCGACGGTCAGTACTTCGGTCCCTCCGCTATCGTAAACGCACACCGCTTCATCTTCGACTCGCGCGACGATGCAGGCGACCTGCGTCTGGAGATCCTCAACGACAAGGAAGGCGTATGGCGTTGCCGTACCACCTTCA
Organism: uncultured Rothia sp.; assembly: GCF_963544205.1. Lineage (GTDB taxonomy): Bacteria > Actinomycetota > Actinomycetes > Actinomycetales > Micrococcaceae > Rothia. The sequence continues at coordinate 44,093 of NZ_CAUUDY010000008.1, read as the reverse complement.
ACTGCACCGAGGCTTGCCCCCGTGGCATCCAGATCACCAAGGCTATTGCCGAGGTGAAGCAGGCAATCCTGAGCCGCTCGCTCTAATCTGAGCACGCGGTATCAGCTGATACAGCATTGACAATTCAAGCCGTCACCCACACCGGGTGGCGGCTTGAATTGTTTGACAGAAAAGGCCCGGCAGAAAAGGCTGAACAGAGCATCAATCGGGGCTCCGGGGCACACAAAAACTCTTCACAATCTGTCATAAAGTCATAGATATTCTCGAGGGCTGTCAGAAAGGGGGAGTAGGTAGGTAAACCTCGGTGTGCGGCGTTATTCTACTGTGTATGGTTTTCGCTAATTCTCGCTACGATTTGTCCACCCCCGTCTTTGACGACTGGGTGGAGCGCATGATGGGTACCCTCGTGCAGTTCCGCCGCGAAGTGCACGCTAACCCGGAGCTTTCCTTCCGTGAGGTGGCGACCACTGAGCGCCTCATGAATCGACTGCGAGAAGCCGGCATGAACCCCGTTGCTTGCGAAGGTACCGGCTGCTACGTCGATATCGGAAGCGGCCCCTTCGCCCTGGCTTTGCGCGCCGATATTGATGCCCTGCCCATTGTCGAGCAGACCGACCTGCCCTACGCCTCCACCGTGCCCGGTGTGATGCATGCCTGCGGCCACGATATTCACCAGACCGTTATGCTCGGCGTGGCGCTGGCACTGCACGAACTGAACGAGAAGACCCCGCTGGGTCGTAGCGTCCGTATTCTCTTCCAGCCCGCTGAGGAACAGCTTCCCGGTGGCGCGGTGCAGATGATTTCGCAGGGTCTGCTGAAGGACATTCCGCGTGCCTTTGCCCTGCACTGCGACCCGAAGGTGGACCTGGGCCAGATCGGTACCCGTATCGGTGCGATTACTAGCGCCTCCGATACCGTGAAGATTCACCTGAGCGGTCACGGCGGTCACACCTCCCGCCCGCACCTGACCGAAGACCTCATCTATGCGATGAGCCAGATTGCTGTCCAGGTTCCCGCTGTGCTGACCCGCCGCACCGACGTGCGTTCGGGCGTGCTGGTGGCATGGGGCCAGGTCAGTGCCGGTGTTGCCCCCAATGCTATCCCCGCAGAAGGCTACCTGGCGGGCACCATGCGCTGCCTGGACGTTGAGGTTTGGCGCCAGGCGGGCAACCTGCTGGATGAAGTCATCGAGCAGGTCGCTGTGCCCTTCGGTGTGAAGGCGCGAGTGGAGCACATCCGCGGCGTGCCCCCGGTCGTCAACACCGACCTGGAAACCACCATGCTCGAGAACGCAGCCCGCGCCGAACTGGGCGAGGACTCCATCGTGCTGGTCGAGCAGTCCATGGGCGGCGAAGACTTCGCGTGGATGCTGCAGGAAGTTCCCGGCTCCATGTTCCGCCTGGGTACTCGTGCCCCCGGTGACCCCACTTATGATCTGCATCAGGGCGATTACGCCCCGAGCGAGCAGGCAATCGGCATTGGTGTGCGCGTCATGGCGGCAACCGCCTTGCGTGCCGTCCGTTTTGAGCTGGCGAAGGCAGCGAAGGCTGCGAACCCCATCCGCGATGAGGCACGCTAAAGAGCTTCTGGAAAGCTTATAAACCGGGTTTGAAGATGCGACCATATCGTGCCTCATCAAACCATGAAAGCTGTATAAGTTTCACCCCGTCACCTCTTACTGAGTGACGGGGTGAAACTCTATGCACGCGATAGAATTAAAAGGATTATGAGGACATTTGCGTTATGTTCCCGACCCCGTGCCCACACACCCTCGGGGGATGAAGGAAATGGCGCATCATCACACGGCGCACGCCGGAGGAGGACACCCAATGAGCTTCTTTGGAATCGGCAAGAAGAAGTTGGATGAACAGTCGCGCGAAGAACAGAGCGCCGAAACTGCTAAGGCCCAGAAGGAACAGGCAAGCGAAGACGCTCCCAAGAGCGCACGACTGAGCGAAAAGATTATGGAACAGCAGCAGTGGGAGGACTCCCTGCGCCGCTTCGTGAAGTCTGAGAGCACCCGTCACCAGAATCAGGATGAAGAGCAGAGCGAAGAGCACCGCGCCGTTGAGGATCTCAAGCGTGCCCTCCTGAACGGTGATGAACAGGCTGAAGAGTCTTCCTCCGCTGAGGAACTGACTGATGAGCAGGCTGAGGAGCAGGAGCGTCGTAGCCTGCTTGCGGCGCTTGGCGCATTCCCGCGGGAGTCTGAGGAGCCCGTTGAGACCGAGCAGGTCGCTGAGGTGCAGGACGTTGAAGAAGAAGCCGCACCGGTTGCTACGGAGCCCAAGCCCGCTACCCCCGCGTTCCTGCGTGATGACGAAGAGACCGAGGGTGAGAGCGCATCTGTAGAGTTTGAGGAGTCTAAGGATGCCGCTGAGGACGCGCGTTCCCATTTTGAGGAGCACCTGCGTGCTGTGCGCGCTCAGAATTCTGAGGATGAGGCAGAAGAAGAATCTGAGATTGCCTCCGCTGACGCTGAGGACACTCTTACCGTTGATGACATGAAGGTGGCTCGTACCCGCGCCGCCGTTACCGAGGCGCAGAACGCTGGTCTGGATGATTTGGCGGCAGCCTACGCGGCACGTCTGGGCATCACCCTCGATAGCGAAGAAGAGACTTTTAGCGAGGTCGCTTCCGACGAAGTAACCGCTGAAGAAGCTACCACTGAGGCAGTTGCTGAGGAGGTGGACTCTGCTGAATCCACTGAGATTACTGAACCCGCTGAGATTGCTGAACCCGTCGAAGAGGCTGAAGAAGAACAGATTGAGGCTGTCGTTGAGGCGCCCGAGCTGCTGGCGACTGAAATCGCTGACGAGGAGAACGCGGTTTCTGACGAGACTGAGCTGATGTCTGCTGTATCCGCCTCTGAATCGTTCGAGGCTGAGGATCTTGACGCTGAGGACGAGAACACCGCCGAGCTGATTTTTGATGCTTCCGCTGTTGAGGAACCTACTGCGGAAGAGACCGAAAAGGTAACCTCCGAGCCGGTAGTAGCCGAAACTGAGGTTGAGGCTGTAGCTGAAGACACCGACTCTGAGGAAGACAAGCCCGCCAAGAGCGCCTCTGTAGCTCCTGCTCTCGCCGCTGTTGCCGCGCCCGTGGCTGCTGCCGCTGCTGTTGCCTCCGCCGCAAAGGCTGAGGAGAAGGCAGAGAAGGGCACCTCTCAGGGTGTCGCCCTGACTGCAGAGGCCATCGACAAGAAGGAAGCGGAGAAGCAGGAGGCTTCCGCTCGCGATGAGTCCGCTAATGAGCCCGCTGCAGAGTTGAAGGAAGCTGAGCAGAAGCTCAGCGAAGACGAGGCTGAGCTGGTTGCCGAGTCCATCGTCCTGAGCGAGCCCGCCGAGGGCGCGGCAACCCTGCCCGCTCTTACGGAGCAGCGTGCCCTCTACGGCCTCGCGGAGCTCATGCGTACCCGCGGTTCGGGCACCATGAGCCTGGAACTGCGCCAGGTAGATGAGGACATGCACTACCGTCTGCTGCGCCGCGGTCGTGAGGTTGAAACCGGCATTGTGGTGCCCGGTGTTGACTGGTTCGCGCCCGTGGCGGCACTGTACACCGAGGCTCAGCAGGCTGGCGCGACCTGGAACCGCGCGGCGGTCTCCCTGAACCCGCGTCTGGGTGACGGCCTGGAGGTTCACGCATCGTACCTGGGTATGGTGGACGGCGAGACCACCCGTGAGAGCTTCCTGCTGGAAGGCGCCGCTGTCGAGGCTAAGCCTGTTGCAACCGCTGAGGCTGCTGAGGCTACCTCGCAGGATGAGACTCAGGAAGCTGCTGTTCAGCGCGTTGACTCGGTTGAGGCTGAACGCGAAGCGATTGAGCGTGAGCTGGAGGCTGAGCTTGCTCAGAAGCAGGCGGCTAACGAGGCTGAGGCCGCTGTTGAATCCACTGAAGAGCCCGTTGCTGAAACTGCTGAAAAGGGTGCCTCTTCGGGTCTGTTGCCTGCCGCCGGTCTTGCTGCGGCCGGTACCGTAGCGGCTGGTGCCGCTGTCGCCTCCGCTCAGGAGAAGGACGAAGCACACGTAGAGGAGCCCACCGAGGCTGTTTCTGCTGAGCCCGCCCAGGCTGATGCTGAGCCGGTTGAGTACGAGCACGATTACGAGAACGACCCGGTCTTCGGTGCTACCGCTGTAGAGCCGGAAACTGAGCAGGCTGAAGAACCCGCCGCTGAAGCATCTGAGGCCTCCGAGACCCCCGCCCAGGAATCTGACGTGCAGGAGTCTGAAGAGAACGGCGAAGACATGGAAGCCGCCCTGGCTGCCATTGTCGCTAACGCTCAGAAGAAGCTGGACGCTGAGGAAGAAGTTCCTGCCGCTGAGGAAACTGCCGCAGCTGCTGAGGAAGCACCCGTTGAGGAAGTTTCGGCTGTTGAGGAGTCGAAGGCTACCGCCCCCGTGGTTGCTGAGTCCTTCACCCTGGATCGTACCCAGTCTGTTGAGGAACCCGCTGAAGAACCGGTTGCAGAGAAGGCTGAAGAGCCCGCCCTGCCCGCGTTCCTGGATGACTCTGAGCTGCTGGCTGAGCAGGAGACCTCCGCTGCTTCCGCTGAAGCGCACGCTGAGGCACCCGCTCTGGAAGATGCTGAGCCTGCTACCGCGAATGCTTCCGTGGCTCCGGGCCTGGCTGGTGCTCTTGCTGCAGCTGCCGCTGTGGGCACCGCCGGTGCTGCTGCGAAGGCAACCGAAGCAAAGGCATCCGAGGTGAAGGAAGAAACCGCTGAGAAGGGTGCTGAGGCACCCGCATCGGCTGAGCCCGCCTCCGAGGCTACCGCACAGGTGACCCCGGCAGCGCCCGCTGTAGCTCCTGCCCCCGCAGCTCTGCCGGAAACCGCCCCCGCGGGCCTTTCCTCCAGCATCTCGGCGTCGGCTCTGAGTGAGCTTAACCAGCTGCCCACCATCGTGGCTGAGCCGGACACCCCCTCCGCCGCGGTGCAGAGCCCGCTGGCTCCCTCAGAGACTCAGCTGGCAACCGGCAACCTGGTTCTGACGGAGGCTCAGGTCGCTCAGCGTCTGGCACCGGTCGTCGAGCACCTCTTCGGTGAGAACGGCACCGCAAAGGACGCCACCACCGTGCTGATTCGCGTGCGTGCGCTCGGTTCCTACTACGACGCCCTGACCCATGTGCGCCGCAACGGCTTCTGGGAGCAGGTCCGCACCTTCGAGCTGATCCCCGAAACCCTGCTGGACATTCCGGCGCTGAAGACCGACTCCTACAGCGAGGGCGAGGGCTCGCCGCTGGCCATGAGCCTGACCTTCACCCCGGGCGTGCCGGTTCAGGCGGCATTCGACTATGCGAATGAGCAGGCGTTTGTCACCTACCCGCGTCCGCTGGATGTTGAACGTTACGTTGAGGAGCTGCGTATGTTCCCGCGTCTGGGTTCGAAGATTCCGGCTCACATGACGAGCGCTCTGTCGCACTGGAACCTCTAAACCCTTGTAAGGTGCGCCGCGCCGGCTCCCCGTGTGGGGGTCGGCGCGGCGTGCTATGTTTGTCATTTTTTTCGATGAGGAAGATTGTTATGACTGATACTCCCAATACCCCTGAGGCTTCTGCAGTGCAGAACGTCCAGGACACCGCCGCCCGTGCGGCTGAGGCCTTTGGCACCCTGGTGGAGACTATGGCGCTGTTGCGCGCCCCGGGCGGTTGCCCGTGGGACGCTGAGCAGACTCACGCCTCCCTAATCCGCTACCTGGTGGAGGAAGCCTACGAGGTTGTCGAGGCGGTAGAAACCGGCGGTGAACCGAACATGCCGCTGCTGCGTGAAGAGCTCGGTGACGTGCTGTTGCAGGTGGTGTTCCACTCCGATATTGCTGCGGCGAACCCGCAGGGCTTCGACATTGTGCAGGTGGTTGAGGGTCTGGTGCAGAAGCTTCGTTCGCGCCACCCGGACGTGTTCGCGGCTGAGCCCGAGAACTCTTCGGAGGCGCCCCGTACCGCAGCTGAGCAGCAGGCGGCGTGGGATGCGTTGAAGAAGAAGGAGAAGAGCGACCGCGGCGCGCTGGACGGTATTCCGCCGCATCTGCCGGCGCTCGCTATGGCTGAGAAGACTGCTGTGAAGGCACGTAAGGCGGGTATTATTCTGCCGCCGGAGCCGACGAGCATGGAGGACGACCTGCGCTACATGCACACTGAGGAGGAATTCGGTGAGCTGCTGTTTGCGCTGGTGAGCCGTGCCCAGCGTAATGGCCTGGATGCCGAGCGTGCCCTGCGTTCGTACACTCGCCGTTACATTGCTCAGCACACTCATGACGAGCCGAGCTTCTAAACATAGTTGAGCTTCTTTGTGGGCCAAATTACTTTTTTGAGGGTCCCGTAGTTACGTTGAGGTGACTGCGGGGCCCTCTATTACTATCTGTGTATCACTAAGTTTCTAAAAGATAGTAATGATTGGGGTGCCCCGTCAGGAGGAAGAATGAACCCCTCATCCAACGCAAAAGCCCAGCAGAGTATGCACGGAATGTCTGCTGAATCTGCCTACTCTCAGTCGATTGAGTGTGCCGCCAAGGCTATTCAAGAAGCCGACCTTGTTGTGATTGGCGCCGGTTCTGGGTTCTCCACCGCCGCCGGCCTCACCTACGGTGGGGAGCGCTTCACGCGTAACTTTGCCCCGTACATCCAGAAATACGGCATGACCGATATGTACTCGGCTGGTTTCTATCCCTTCAAAACCTTGGAAGAAAAGTGGGGCTACTGGGCTCGGCACATCCTCGTGAACCGCTACGAAACCGGTAGCCTTCCTCTCTACGAGCAGCTGCGTGAACTGGTGGCGGATAAAGAGTACTTTGTGCTGACTACTAACGTTGATTCCCTCTTTGCTAAGGCTGGTTTTGATCCTGAGCGCATCTTTGAGCAGCAGGGCAATTACGGTGATTTCCAGTGCTCTCGCCCCTGTAGCCAGGAGGTCTACAGTAACGAAGAGATGGTCCGTGCCATGGTTGAGCAGACGGACGAGAATCTGCGTATCCCTTCGGAGCTGCTACCCGTATGCCCGCGATGCGGTGCACCTCTGACCACTCACTTGCGTGTTGACGGTTCTTTTGTGAATTCGTCGGCTCGTCAGCGTCAGGAGAAGCGGTGGGAGGAGGTTCTGCAGTCCATGCCGGGTAAGAAGGTTCTTCTTCTGGAGCTTGGGGTTGGTTTTATGACCCCGGTCTGGATTCGTTTCCCCTTTGAACGGATTACGCATGTGCTGGAGACTGCAACCCTTGTGCGGCTGAACCGTGACCATCCGGAGGCTATGGCAGAGAACAAGGAACGAACCGTATCTTTCGCTGAGGATATGCACCTGGTTCTAGGCGACCTGCTGGCAAAGAGGTGCGACTCTGAGGCAGTGGCTCAAGGTGAGGAGGTTGCCTCGTGAGCGCCCTCAAAAGCTACGCTCTCGCTCTAGCGGAGGACTATGCTCAGAATACTGGCCAGATGTTGCCAGCTCTGCCTGATGACCCGCATCAGCTGTGGACGCTGATTGGTTCCCTTAACGCTGTGCGTGTTCCTGCTGAACCAGGGGAGGAGCTTCTCGCCTTGGAGGAGGCGGCATTTGCCGAATATGAGCCGCAGCTGCCGCCGCTGGCGAGCCTCGCCGATGCTACTGCTGCGGAGGGCGACTATACGGGAATGTACCTGTGGCGCGGGGATATTACCCGTCTGCAGGTTGACAGCATTGTGAATGCGGCAAACTCTCGTCTGCTGGGTTGTTTTGTGCCGCAGCATCGTTGCATTGATAACGCGATTCACCGTGCCGCAGGGGTTGGTTTGCGTGCCGAGTGCGCGCGAGAGGTGGCTCATCGTCCGATGCCGGAGCCGACCGGATCGGTAATGGTGACTGGCGCGCATCGTTTGCCGAGCCGCTATGTGCTGCATACGGTTGGGCCGATTATTACCGGGGAGTTGACGGATGCTGACCGGCAGGCTTTGGCTTCTTGTTACCGTTCTTGCCTGCGAGCTGCCGTCGAGCAGGGTATGCGTTCTGTTGCGTTGTGTTGCATTAGTACCGGTGAATTTCGGTTCCCACAGGACGAGGCGGCTCGCTGTGCCGTGGAAACGGTCCATGAGGAGTTGGAGGCGGCACGCGCGGCGCATCAATCGGTACCTGCGGTGGTTTTCAATGTGTTCACTGAACGTGATGAGCAACTGTACACGGAACTTCTAGGGTTGTCGTAGGCGCAGGGGGGCGCCGGGATGCGGATTTATTTCTCGCCTGGTTACCTGTGCGTTCTACCGCAGTATTTGGGCTCTTGTTGTGCTTTGGGCGGGTACCCACACTCTCCCAATGTGGGGGAGTGTGGGTCTTGTTCCGCTTCGTAGCGCCTGACTAAGGGTTATTGAGACCTTCATTAAGGCGATAAAAAAGCGGTGGCAACTAGTGTGTTTGTGTGGGAGTTTTGCTAGAATTTAGGGGACGCGACTTGTCCACTACCGGGTGAGCCGTTCACATCCTTGACATCTCATAAGGAGAACAATTCATGGCTGTTATTACCGCAGTTCACGCACGCCAGATCCTGGATTCCCGTGGCAACCCGACCGTTGAGGTTGAGGTTCTGCTCGAAGACGGTGCTTTCGCACGCGCAGCTGTGCCCTCGGGCGCATCCACCGGTGAGTGGGAGGCTGTTGAGCGCCGCGATGGCGACAAGTCCGTATACCTGGGCAAGGGCGTTCTGGGTGCAGTGAAGTCTGTTATCGAAGAAATCGCTGAAGAGGTCATCGGCATTGAGGCTTCCGACCAGCGCGCTGTTGACGCAGCCATGATTGCTCTGGATGCAACCAACAACAAGGGCAAGCTGGGCGCAAACGCAATCCTGGGTGTCTCCCTGGCTGTTGCTAAGGCTGCTGCTGAGTCCGCTGACCTGCCCCTGTACAAGTACCTCGGCGGTCCGAACGCTCACGTTCTGCCCGTCCCCATGATGAACATCCTCAACGGTGGTTCTCACGCAGACTCCAACGTTGACATCCAGGAGTTCATGATTGCTCCCATCGGCTTCGACAACTACTCTGACGCTCTGCGCGCAGGTGTTGAGGTTTACCACTCCCTGAAGTCCGTGCTGCACGACCGCGGCCTGGCAACCGGCCTGGGCGACGAGGGTGGCTTCGCACCCAACCTGGAGTCCAACGCAGCTGCACTGGACCTGATCGTTGAGGCAATCGAGAAGGCTGGCTACAAGCCGGGCGAGCAGGTTGCACTGGCACTGGACGTTGCATCCTCCGAGTTCTACAACGACGGCGCATACGAGTTCGAGGGCCAGAAGAAGTCCGCAGCTGAGATGAGCGCATACTACGCTGACCTCGTTGCAAAGTACCCCCTGGTTTCCATCGAGGATCCCCTGGACGAGAACGACTGGGAGGGCTACAAGACCCTGACCGAGCAGATCGGTGACAAGGTCCAGATCGTTGGTGACGACCTGTTCGTGACCAACCCCGAGCGCCTGGCTCGCGGTATCGAGGAGGGCGCAGCTAACGCTCTGCTCGTGAAGGTGAACCAGATTGGTTCGCTGACCGAGACCCTGGACGCAATGGAGCTGGCTCAGCGCCACGAGTACCGTTGCATGGTTTCTCACCGTTCCGGTGAGACCGAGGACGTCACCATCGCTGACCTGGCTGTTGCAACCAACGCTGGCCAGATCAAGACCGGTGCTCCCGCACGTTCCGAGCGCGTTGCTAAGTACAACCAGCTGCTGCGCATCGAGGAGGAGCTGGGCGACGCAGCTGTTTACGCTGGCAAGTCCGCATTCCCCCGCTTCAAGGCATAAGTTACTGAAGCATCCGACCGCGTGAGCGGTTAGGTTTCAAGGAGGCGGTGCTACCCCCGTAGGGGAGTGGCACCGCCTCCTGCTCTGAGTTGAGGCTAGTAGCGGCGATAGCGCACGAGGTGGAGCCCACACGATGGCGTATGTAGCGCCTGCAACATAGCGCCGGGGAAGCCCTCCGAACCCGGTAGAATATGAAGGAAGCGTTTAGCGGTACAGAAGGAACGAAGGATAGGGCAATGAGCCAGCGAGCAAACCAGCAGACCCGGTCGCACTCTACGAGTTCCACCGAACCCGCTCAGGGCGCTACCACCTCCGAAGAACCGCGTGGCGCCGCGAAGGAAGCCGGCACCTCCCTGATGAAGAAGGCCAGTGCCCTCTTCTTTGGTGTGGGTTTGAACCAGCGTCATCCCGAGCGTGAACGTCAGGCGCAGGCTCGCCGTGAGGAACGTGCCCGCCGCCGTGCCGCAGCCCAGCAGAGCCGTGAAGAGGGCGGATACGACGCCCCCGTGGCAGCTCACATGTTCTCCGGCCGTAGCTTCTTGACCGCTGTTGTGGTGGGCGTGATTGCGCTCGGTACCGCATACCCGGTGGTCACCTACATTGACCAGGACCGGGAAATTAAACGAATCAACACGCACATTTCTCAGCTGCAGCAGGAGAACGCGCAGCTGAAGGCGGAGCAGACCTGGTGGAACGACGACAACTATGTTCGCCAGCAGGCACGTAGCCGCCTCTACTATGTGAACCCCGGCGACACCCCGTACGTTGTCACCGGCATTACCGAGGACTCTACGAAGGCGGACGGCACTTCTGCGAACGCGAAGAACGCCCCCGAGGAAGCCTGGACCACCAAGGTTTGGAATTCTCTCGAGAAGAACTAGCCCCAGCTGCCGGCAGGAACCCTGCCAGGCAGACACCCGGCATCAGTGGACGAGGCGACCCCTCGTTCCAGGAACTTAGGATTATGAGCACCGAAAACACCATTGAAGAGCTGAAGGCACGCACCCCCGGCGGCTTCGGCGTAACTGTTGAAACCCTGACCCCCACCGAGCAGGACATTCGCGTCCTCTCCGCGCAGCTGGGCCGTAAGGTCCGCGACGTGGTTGAGATTCCGGCACGTTGCGTGTGCGGCAACCCGCTCGTGGCTGCTACCGCGCCGCGCCTGAGCAACGGCACCCCCTTCCCGACCGTGTTCTACCTGGCGCATCCGGTGATTACCGCTGCGGCTTCCCGTCTGGAGGCGGGCGGCCTGATGTACGAGATGACCGACTCGCTATCTGAGGATGCCGACCTGGCGGCACAGTACGCTGCGGCGCACGAGAACTACCTGGCTGAGCGTGAGCGCATCCGCCTGATCAGCGGTACCGAAGAGGTTCCGGAGATTGACGGCATCTCTGCCGGCGGCATGCCCACCCGCGTGAAGTGCCTGCACGCCGTTATTGGCCACACCCTGTCGGTGGGTCGCGGCGTGAACCCGATGGGTGACCGCGGCCTGGACGCTATCGCCGAGTGGTGGACCCCCGAGGCCTGCTCCTGCGACCCGGCGTGGCGTGAAGAAGCCTAAATATTGATTCTGGTGCGCCCGCATCGTCGTCAGCGACGGTGCGGGCGCATAATAGATAGAAGAAAGAGCGCCGAAAAGCGAAAATTTTTCGCCTGCGGCGCTCGCGTTGCCTTTTGGCACTGATTGGTATTGAAGACCTGAAAGGAACCCACCGTGCGCGTTGGAGCGATTGACTGCGGTACGAACTCTATTCGCCTGCTGATTGCTGATTCCACTACTGAGGTGGTGGACGCGGTCGAGAAGACTGTCCTGAAGGACGTGGTGCGTGAGATGCGCATTGTGCGTCTGGGCCAGGGCGTGGACGCGACCGGCTGGCTGGCGCAGGAGGCGCTGGACCGTACCTTCGCTGCGGCGCGTGAGTATGCGCAGCTGCTGAAGGAGCATGGTGCTGATTCTGTGCGTTTCGTGGCGACCAGTGCGACTCGCGATGCGGGTAACCGCCAGGTGTTCGTGGACGGCATCCGTGAGATTCTGGGCATTGAGCCCGAGGTCATTAGCGGTGATGAGGAAGCTGCGCTGTCCTTCGCAGGCGCGGTGCGCGCTGTCGGTTACGGCGATGGCGACACCCTGGTGTTCGACCTGGGCGGCGGTTCGACTGAGTTCGTGCTCGGTGACGAGTCGGGCGTGAAGGCTTCGCGCAGCGTCAATATCGGTTGTGTGCGTCTGACTGAGCGTCACATGATGAGCGCTCCGTCGACTGAGTCGCAGATTGCCCGCGTTGAGGCTGATACTGATGAGGCTCTCGAGGTTGCGCGTAAGACCGTGCCCCTGCAGGATGCACGCCGCGTGGTGGCTGTGGCTGGTACCGCAACCACTGTGGCTGCTGCCGCCCTGGGCCTGGACCGCTACGATTCTGAGGCTATTAACGCTCAGAGCTTCTCCGTGGAGACCGTTCAGAAGACCGCCCGCTGGTTGGCGTCGCTGAACCGCCAGGAACGCGAGGAGCTCGGCTACATGCACCCGGGTCGGGTGGATGTGATTGGTGCCGGCGCGACGATTTACGCCCGCATCCTGACCCGTCTGAATGAGATGACTGATGGTGCCGTGGATTCGGTGACCGTCAGCGAGCACGACATTCTGGACGGTATCGCTCTGTCCCAGCTGTAGGCTAGAGCGCTCGCGCCGTGAACCGATGGTGGTTCACGGCGCGGCTCAGCTTGAGGAGTTTTCATGGTTCGTTCTGAGCATCTTCGTTCTGAGCATCGGCGAGGTACGCCCCTGACTGGCTGGTTTGTTGCGCCGTCTGTTGCTTCTGCGTCTCGTGCATCCGCCTCGCGCGCCTCGGTTGTTTCTGATCGAGGCGCTTCTCGCCGTGCCCGTAAGGTTGCTGCTTTGGGTGCTAGCGCCGCGTTGACTCTTCTGCCGCTGTGGACCCCGCTGGCGCCTGCCGCCTGGGCGACGGACCCGACGCCTTCAGCTTCTGCGTCCCCGAGCCCGAAGAGGGAGGTGACGGCTACTCCTTCGCCGTCGGGTACTGCGGTGCCAAAGACTTCGGCAACTCCAAGTCAGGGCGCGGATACTGCCAGCGGCGACGACGTACGTCACCGCGAGTATTGGCTGCGCGAGTATGGTATTACGTCGCTGTGGTCGCAGGCTACGGGTAAGGGCGTGACGGTTGCCGTAATTGATACGGGCGTGGATGGTACCCACCCGGATCTTGAAGGTAATGTTCTGCGCGGTACCGATGTCTCGGGCGTGGGTAGCGAGGACGGCTGGAAGGGCCTGGGTGCTGAGCCGATGCACGGCACGGAGGTTGCTTCTCTGATTGCCGGTCACGGTCACGATACGCAGGGCTACTCTGCGATTGCGGGCCAGCCGGGTAAGCCGACCGGCATGATTGGTGTGGCTCCCGAGGCGAAGATTCTGCCGATTTCGCTGAATATGGGTACGACCGGTGGCAAGAGCATTGATGAGCAGATTCCGGCGGCGGTGCGTTATGCGGTCGACCACGGGGCTCAGATTATCAATATGTCGATTGGTTCGAATAAGACGAGCTGGCCGCAGAGCTGGGATGAGGCGTTTGCCTACGCTGAGCAGAAGGGCGTGCTGATTGTTGCGGCTGCGGGTAACCGCGGTAGCGGTTTGACGCAGGTTGGTGCTCCGGCGACGATTCCTGGCGTGTTGACGGTGGGCGGTATTGACCGGAATAAGCAGGTTTCTGAGGGCTCGTCGACTCAGGGCATTTCGATTGCTGTGGTTGCTCCGAGTACGGACATGATTGCGGCGGCTCCCGGCAATGGGTACATGCTGTGGTCGGGTTCTTCGGCGGCAGCCCCTCTGGTGACGGGTGTTGCGGCGTTGTTGAAGCAGAAGTATCCGAAGGAATCGGCGGCTCAGCTGGCTCAGCGTTTGATTGCTTCGGCTGATGACGCTGGTGCGACCGGCCGTGACCCGTTGTACGGCTACGGTGTGTTTAACCCGCAGGATGCGATGGCTTTGCCTGCGCCTACGGTGACAGCGAATCCGCTGGGTTCGATTTCTGAGTGGATTGCGGTGCATCGTAAGCAGCAGGTGAGTGAGCCGACTCCGAGTGATGCTGCGCCGGTGCATGAGGAGGGTGAGAGCATTGTGAAGGCGGCTGCGCCGGATGCGCGTCGCCCTCCGGAGGATCGTGGCTGGTTGCCGCCGGTGATTTTGGCAGCGCTGACGTTGTGGTTGACGATTATTACGGCTGGTTCGGTGCATCGTCTGCATAGGATGCATGTGAGTGCGGGGGAGGCGGCGCGTATGGCTCGTGATGCGGCTCCGCATCCGGGTGCTCACCGTCACGGCCGTCAGGGTTCTTCTCGTGCACGGAAGGGTGCTGGCGGGGCGTCTCGTTAGGCGCGGGTTTCTCGTGTTTTTCTGCTCGGTGTGGGCTTCTTCTGTTCGCCCGGGGCTGACTTTTGAGTTGGTCCCGGGCTTTGTTGTTGGGGGTCGTGTTTTGGGTAGCGGATTGTATGGATAAACGAAAATATCGAACGTACCGCGAAAAAATCGGAAAGGGTATTTTTGACTGTAACCCACATCACGAGATGAACCCCGTTCATATCTTCAAAACTTTTAACTTAGGGTGAGCTCAAAGGGACGATAGGTGCGAAATTACCTAAACAAAGGCGTAAAATAGAAGACAATAGGTATGTGATAGACAGGCTCGTGCTGCTAGCCACTTCGCGTTGCGCAAGGACTTCCAGAGCGGGCCGTTTGTACGTCAGGGGAGCTTTCGGAACGAGCCGGAAGTTGCACATACCACCCTACCGGGGCTACCGAACCTCGGTACCTGAAGACTAGGAAGTAAGAAAATGGCATTCACTAAGGTGGCACAGGACCGTCCTCGCGTCCTGATCGTCGGTGGCGGCTACGTTGGCTTCACCGTTGCTAAGAAGATCCAGAAGGCTATCAAGGAGACCGGTGGCGTCGTCACCATCGTTGAGCCGAACCCCTACATGACTTACCAGCCCTTCCTCCCCGAGGTTGCAGCAGGTTCCATGGAAGGCCGTAACGCAACTGTGCCGCTGCGCCAGCACCTGCGCGACACCGAGCTGATCCCCGGCCGCGTTGTCTCCATCGACCACGCAAACCGCACCGCTGTTGTTGAGCCCACCGACAACGGTGAGCCCTTCGAGCTGAAGTACGACGAAATCGTTCTCGGCGCAGGCGCTGTGACCCGCGCATTCCCGATTCCGGGCCTGGCAGAGGTTGCTATCGGTCTGAAGACCATTGAAGAGGCAGTTTCCGTTCGTAACTGGGTTCTGGACCGCATTGAGGTTGCTTCCATGCTGTCCGACCCTGAGGCACGCCGCCGCGCCCTGACCTTCGTCATCGTGGGTGGTGGCTTCGCTGGCGTTGAGACCATCTCCGAGCTCGAGGACATGGCACGCGTTGCTGTCGAGCGTAACGAGCGTCTCTCCGTTTCCGACCTGCACTTCGTCATGGTCGAGGCTGCACCGCGCATCATGCCTGAGGTCCCCGCAGACCGTGCAGAGAAGGTCGTCGCAGAGCTGCGTGCACGCGGCATCGAGATCCTGCTGAACACCTCCCTCTCCGACGCAACCGACGGCAACCTGCAGCTGATTAACATGGCTGACAAGTCCCCCGCAGGCGAGATCAAGACCGACACCCTGATCTGGACCGCAGGTGTGGCAGCATCCCCGATGCTGAAGAACACCGACTTCCCGATCGACGAGCGCGGCCGCGTTCGCGTGAGCGCAGACCTGCGTGTCACCGGCGATGACGGCGTGGTCGAGGGCGCATGGGCTGCAGGCGACAACGCAGCTGTTCCGGACCTCTCCGGCGGCGGCGTGGGCGGCTTCTGCGTTCCCAACGCTCAGCACGCTTCCCGCCAGGCTGTTGTTCTGGCTAAGAACCTGCTGGCTGCTCGCCGTGGCGAGCCCCTGACCGACTACTACCACGAGACCATCGGTGTTGTGGCAGGTCTGGGCCTGTGGAAGGGCGTTGCAAACTTCAAGGGCAAGACCATTGGCGGCCCGCTGGCATGGATCATGCACCGCGGCTACCACGGCTCTGCAATCCCCACCACCGAGCGTACCGTTCGCGTTATGACCACCTGGGCTCTGAACCAAATCTTCGGTCGCGACACCTCCTCGATTCGCCACCAGCGCTCCCCGCGCCTGGCATTCCAGGAAGCAACCGGTACTGCACCGGCACGCCAGAAGGCAAAGCTCTAAAATAGCCTGACCTAGGGGTATAGTCCCTGAAGGTAAAGTAATGGGCGGTGTGGAAGACTTTGGTCTTCTGCACCGCCCGTTTTTGTGCCCGGATGTTCGCCAGCTGCCCGGCTTAGCCGCCCACCTGTGCTTTTGCGTGGTGATTGCTGCGGCTGAGCGTGGGGAACCGTTTGAAATGTGTTTCTGCTTAGATTCAGGTGCGTTTTCGTGGAATAATAGGTGTTTGTGCCCCGAACTGTGCGGGGTGCGCCCCCATAGTCCAATTGGCAGAGACAGAGGACTTAAAATCCTTGTGTTCTGGGTTCGAGTCCCAGTGGGGGCACTGCGTTGAGAGGCAATATAGAGCCGATAGGCATATATAAGTGAGCGGCGGCTCTTCCCGTGGGGGAGGGGCCGCCGCTTGCGTGTCTGAAGGTTTACAGGTTTGGGGTTTGCTGTTTGGAAGTTAAAAGGCGATGCCCCCGACCCATACTATCGGGGGCATCGTGGAGTGGCGGTGCGGGCTATGGCATTCCGCGCACTCTCTTCACCGCGGATAGAAGAGCTCGTCCTCTGCCGGAATCAGGACGGCTGGCGGTGAAGTCTGGTGAACCTGCAGGTGATTGCCTGCCTCGGTCATGTGTGGAGGCAGGAGGCGGTTCAAAGCTTACTTGCGGCGCGCGGTCACGAGCGCGTCGATGGAGAACTTGCCTGCGCCGCTGTATTTCGTGGTGTTGTTCATGCCTTCAAGCTTGACAAGTAAAGTTTTACACTTCAAGTAAGTCTAGTTTGTGGAGAAAAAGAGTGCAAAACAGGGGGTTTAGATGACGTTTTGTGACGGGGCTCCACGCTCAAAAACGCCCGCATACCGTCTTCCGGAGCTTAAAAACGTGAGACCCTAGAAGAGACACAGCCACAGATACACCCCAACCTGAATGGGGTAGCAGGGGCAGAAAGGCACCGCATGCAGACTAAACCCTCCATCATTGCTGTCGATATGGACGGCACATTCCTCACAGACTCCAAAACTTTCGACACCGAACGTTTCTCGCGCATCCTATCCCGCCTGCAGGCGCAGGGAATTCACTTTGTTGTGGCGAGCGGAAACACCTACGCCAAGCTGCGGGACTATATGCGCGGCTTTGAAGGGCGAGGTCTTACCTATATTGCTGAAAATGGGGCATACCTTGCTGATGAGAGTGGCAAGCTTGCCGTGCATCCCTTTCTGGACGAAGATGTGCCGCGCATTATTGAGGTAGTGCAGGGATTGGACCGGATCGGTCTGCTGGTTTGCACCACCGAAGGTATCTACCTGCCCAAGGACCGTTGCGACCAGATTGTGCACATGATTCGCGGCTATTTTGAAGACACCGGTCAGGAGCTTCCCGAAACCCTCACGTTGGAGGACTTTGCGGCGTTCTTCTTCCCCGGCTCGGTCATGGTTGACTCTGTTGAGGATTTTGAGGGCGCACCCATTAAGTTCCCGCTGTTGACTCCGCCTAAGCAGACGCAGCAGTTGAGCGTTTACCTGCGTGAGGTTCTTCCGCAGACCGTCACTCCGATGGTTAGCGGCTTCGGTGCCATTGATCTGGTGCGTACCGGTGTCAATAAGGCGACCGGTCTGGAGGACCTGTGCGAGCGTCTGGATGCTGATCCGGCGGGCATTCTTGCCTTCGGTGACGGTGAGAACGACATGGAAATGCTCCGCTACGCGGGCTGGGGTGTTGCCATGTCTAATGCCCCGGAGGTTGTGCGAAATGCTGCTGATGAGGTGATTGGCTCGAACGAGGAACAGGCAGTTCTGGAGTATCTGGAACAGCTCCTGGACCGTTTGGAAGCTTCGCACTAGACGCTTCACAAAGAGACGCGCAGAAGCCTTTGCATGCGGGGCGGCGCGGGCCTGGGTGAACCTCAGGTAAACACCGCCCTGAAATATTCTGGCAAGGTCGCTAGAAGCCCATGCTGGTAACGAACAGCGCCCGTGAGCACAGAATCTATCCGATATAATTAACAGAATTAGTTTTGTACCCGTTTAAGGAGAGAAAGATGGCGGGAAACCCGCTTCTGAATTCAATGACGAAGAATGTCACTCAGGGTGACTCTCGTTTCGGTCGTTTTGGTGCGCAGCCGCAGCAGACCAGCCAGCAGGCGCAGTACGGTCAGCAGGCACAGTACGGTCAGCAGCAGACCTATGGCCAGTACGGTCAGCAGTATGATCAGCAGGGCTACGGCCAGAACACCTACGGCCAGCAGCCCTATGGCCAGCAGTATGGTCAGCCCCAGTACGGTCAGCAGGCACAGTACGGCCAGCCGTACGGTGAGGCTGACTACGGCGTAGCAGCCCCCACCTACTCGGAGCCCATCCCCGCCGGTGAGCGCCTGACCATGAACGATGTCTTGGTTAAGACCGGTATCAACCTGGGCCTGGTCGCTGTCGGTGCCGCTGTTGCATGGAATGCACCGGTGCTGCTGCTCCTGGGCATGGTTGGCGGTCTGGTCCTGGGTCTGGTGAACTCCTTCAAGAAGAAGGTTTCCCCGATTCTGGTCATGACCTACGCGCTCATGGAAGGTCTGCTACTCGGTGGTCTGTCCGCTGTTGTGGATATGCGCTACCCCGGCGTGGCAGTTCAGGCGGTTCTGGCAACCCTCGTGGTTGCGGGTGTGACCCTGGCTCTCTTCGCCAACGGCAAGATTCGCACCACCCCCAAGCTGAATAAGATTTTCATGATTGGTGCGCTCAGCTACCTGGGTTACGGCCTGGTGTCCATGCTGACCGCGGGTATCTTCGGTTCCTCGCTGAACAGCTTCTCTATTGGTGGTATTCCGCTGGGCCTGGTGGTTGGTCTGTTCGCTGTTGCGCTGGCAACCTACTCGCTGCTGCTGGACTTCACCACCACCTCCGAGGCTGTGGAGGCTGGCCTGCCCGAGCGTGAGTCTTGGCGCCTTGCTTTCGGCCTGACCGCTTCTCTGGTCTGGCTGTATGTTGAGATCCTGCGTGTTCTCATGTACCTGGCAAGCATCTTTAGCAACGACTAAAGCTCACTTTGAGGCGGCGGTACCGTGATGGTGCCGCCGCTTTCGCGGCTTTGGCGGGGTTTAGCGCCCCACGAATACCGGCTCGCCCAGCAACCTGGCGGGCTTGAGAAAGAGAGACAGCGTGAAGCATATATCGAGTGCCGAAGAACGTCGGGCGGGGGAGGGCTACCGGGTTCCCTTCGCCGTGGACGTGGCCGGCGCGTGGTCCTGGCGCATCATTATGATTGCCGGTGCCGGTTGGATCCTTTGGAAGGGCCTGGGGCACGTCTCCCTGCTGGTTATTTCTCTTCTGGTGGCTCTGCTGCTGGCGGCTCTGCTGAGCCCCGCCGTGATGCTTCTGCGTAAGAAGGGCGTTCGTGCCGGTGGCGCGGCGGCTATTGCCGAAATCGGTATGATTCTGGTGCTCGCCGGTATTATTTCGCTGACCGGTCAGCAGATTCTGCGCGGTTTTGTGTCCATGGCGGATAAGGCGATGCAGGGCTACCAGCAGCTGATTGGTTGGCTGAAGAACCTCGGCTACGAGTTCGGTGCAGACCAGCTGAACCAGCTGCTGGAACAGATGGAGAGCGCTGTAACCAATAACCCCAGCTCCGTGCTGCACGGTGTGTCTCAGGTGGGTTCGACTGCGGCTGAGGTTGCAACCGGCACCCTGCTGACCCTGTTTACCCTGGTCTTCTTCCTGATGGAGGGTGAGCGTATCTGGCTGTTCGTCACTCGCCTCTTCCCGAAGGACGCGCGTGCCGCAGTCAACGGTGCGGGTCGCGCGGGTTGGAAGTCCCTGGGTGCGTACGTGCGCGTTCAGATTCTGGTGGCGGCTATTGACGCTATCGGCATCGGTATTGGTGCCGCAATTCTGGGTGTTCCGCTGGCTATCCCGCTGGGTGTGCTGGTCTTCCTCGGCTCCTTCGTTCCGGTGATTGGTGCCCTCATTTCCGGTGCTGTGGCTGTGCTGCTGGCGCTGGTTGCTCTGGGCCCGGTGCAGGCGCTGATTATGCTCGGTATTGTTCTGCTGGTTCAGCAGCTCGAATCCAACATTCTGCAGCCGCTCATTATGGGTAAGGCTGTCTCCCTGCACCCGCTGGCTGTTATTTTCTCGGTGGCTGGTGGCTCCATGATTTTTGGTGCGGTGGGTGCTCTGTTCGCCGTGCCGACTCTGGCTGTGGTCAACGCGGTGGTGCGTTACCTGGCGAATCGTGACTGGGAGAAGGAGGCGCCTCGTGAGGAGGAGTTCCTCTTCCCGCACGAGGTGGCTCGCCGCGAGCAGGCTGAGGAGAAGGCCCAGGAACGGCAGGAGAGCGTCAAGAATCTGGCCTCCCGGGTGCCGAGCCGTCAGAAGGCTGAGGAGCCTGAGAACCAGGCTTCCGAGGCTTCGGACTCCTCCGAAGACTAGGGGCCTGCATCGAGCGGGAGGTTTTGGCGTAGGGCACCCCGCCACCCTCGATAACGCACCGCTAACTCGTCCCGGCGATACCGCCGGCCGCGATGCCGTCTACGGCGGTGTCTCGCCAGGGGGCTACTTGCGACCGGGTAGCCCCCTTCGCTGTACCCATCCTCTAAAATGGGATGAGCAATACATCACCATCCCGCGCCCGCGGGACAACGCACCGTCAGAATGGAAACCTCGTGAGCGTAGATCTCGACTCCCTGCCCGTGACCCTCACCGACATTGAACGTGCCGCAGAGCTGCTCGAAGGCGTTATTGAACGCACCCCCGTCGCTCATTCGCGTGCGCTGAGCCAGCGCCTCGGTTCAGAGGTTTTCTTTAAGTGTGAGAACCTGCAGCGTGCTGGTTCCTTCAAGGTGCGCGGTGCGTACGTGCGTATGGCGAAGCTTTCCGAGGAGGAGAAGAAGCGCGGCGTCGTGGCGGCGAGCGCGGGTAACCACGCTCAGGGTGTGGCTCTGGCTGCTGACCGTCTGGGCATTAAAGCTCGTATTTACATGCCGCTGGGTGCGGCACTGCCTAAGATTACCGCAACCCGCGATCACGGCGCTGAGGTTGAGCTGCACGGCCTGACCGTGGATGAGGCTCTGGCGGAGGCGAAGCGCTACGCCGAAGAGACCGGCGCGGTGTTCGTGCACCCCTTCGACAATGAAGACATTATTGCCGGCCAGGGCACCATCGGTCTGGAAATCCTGGAGCAGGTTCCGGACGTTGACACCGTGATTGTGGGTGTTGGCGGCGGCGGTCTGCTGGCTGGTCTGTCCGCTGCTATCCGCGCGAAGGAGCAGAAGCTCGGTAAGAAGATCAAGATTATTGGTGTTCAGGCGGAGCACGCGGCGGCGTACCCGCTGTCGCTGGCTGCGGATGCTCTGGTGCCGCTAAAGAAGGTTTCCACCATTGCTGATGGTATTGCGGTGGGTCGCCCCGGCCAGATGCCTTTCTCCATCATCAAGGAGCTGGTAGACGATGTGGCGACCGTGAGTGAAGACGATATCGCTCGCGCCCTGATCTTCCTGATGGAACGTAACAAGCTTGTGGTGGAGCCTGCCGGTTCGGTGCCCGTGGCTGCGCTGATGAACGGCAAGCTGAAGGAAGAGTACGGCGACCTGGGTACGGTCGTGTGTGTGCTCTCCGGCGGTAATATTGACCCGATGCTGATGCTGAAGGTGATTCAGCGCGGTCTGTCTGCGGCTGGCCGCTACATGACCGTGAAGATGATGCTGTCTGACCGTCCGGGTGAGCTGGCTACCATTTCCCGCATTATTTCTGAGAACGACGCGAACGTGACCGGTGTGGATCACACCCGTGTGGGTGGTTCGCTGTCCATGGGCGATGTGTCGATTACCATCGACATGGAAACCAAGGGTGTGGAGCATTGCCGCCAGGTGATTTCTGCCCTGGAGGATGAGGGTTTCAAGCCCATCATCGTCTACTAAGCCGATGAGCTGTAATAGTTATGCCTGAGCTTTATTGGCAGAACACAATTCAATAGACAAAAAACAGTGCGGGGTGCTGACCGTTATAGTCAGCACCCCGCACTGTTTGTTTTAAATCTAGCGCTGTCTCGCAGCCTAGCTTCTTAGCTAGTCTCTTAGCCCTGGTAAGGGGTCACGGAGACAATCTTGGCGCTCAGTTCCTTACCGTTCGGAGCGGTGTAGGAAACCTCGTCGCCCTGCTTAGCACCCATGATTGCGGCACCCAGCGGCGACTTCTCGGAGAAGACCTTCAGGTCGGTGCCGGCAGGGAGGGTGTCCTCAATTTCGCGGGAGCCGAGCAGGAACTTCAGGGTGCGGCCTGCAACCTCAGCCTCGATGACCATGCCGTGGCTTACCACGCCGTCATCAACGGGCGCCTCACCAATCTGTGCGGTTTCGAGCAGGTGCTTGAGCTGCTTGATACGCGCCTCGTTCTTAGCCTGCTCATCGCGTGCTGCGTGGTAGCCGCCGTTCTCGCGGAGGTCACCCTCATCGCGTGCCTGCGCGATGCGGTCAACGATTTCCTGGCGGTACGGGCCGGAGAGGTGCTCCAGCTCCTGGGTGAGGCGGTCGAAGGCGTCCTGAGTGAGCCATGCACCGGTGTTTTCAGCCATGCGTGTCCTTTGCTTATGCGCCGGCTCTGCCGGTGCGAAACGAATAAACCCGCTACCGCGTGCCGCGTTCAATGCGCGGCGGTGCCGGTAACGGAATGAATCAACAGACCTATTCTAGAGCACCGGAGGATTTTCGGCTGTTATGCCGGTCGTATCTTCCCCTCTGAACGCATCTTCGTCGGTATGCACGCCGGTAGCTGAACACTCCGCCAGCATCAGACTGTTTCATGCTCGTGAATCTGCTGATATGACGGCACGTTTCACGATGTCACACGGCGTCATCTGCGCTAGTGCAGCGGCACTATCCTTGGGTATCATACGAGAAGCTACAACCGTAAAATTTCTGCCGTGTAGCGCTCGCATTCGCGAGTCACAGACACATCACCCCTGGCGCATCACCTAAAGGAGACCACCGTGAGCGAAGCCATTGAACAGCTGAAGGCAAATCTGCCGACTCACCCTCCCGTGGACTCCCTCAAACCGCTGGAGGAGGACTACACCGGTCTGCGTATCCTCGCGGTGCACGCCCACCCGGACGACGAGTCCTCCAAGGGCGCCGGTACCGCCTCGGCGTATATTGCCCGTGGTGCCCGCTTCATGGTGGCGACGATGACCGGCGGCGAGCGCGGTGACATCCTCAATGAGGGGATTGCTAATAGTCCGCGTGCGCACCGTGACCTGCCGGGTCTGCGCCGCGCTGAGATGGCGGCCGCCCGCGAAATTATGGGTATTGAACACCGCTGGATCGGCTTCTTCGACTCCGGCCTGCCCGAGGGTGACCCCACGCCGCCTCTGCCCTTCGGCAGCTTTGGCACCATGCCCCTGGACCGTGCCGCCGCGCCGCTCGTGCGTCTGGTGCGTGAGTACCGCCCGCACATCATCATCACCTACGACGAAATCGGCGGCTACCCGCACCCCGACCACATCATGACCCACAAGGTTGCCGTGGAAGCATTCGAGAAGGCGGGCGACCCCGAGGCGTACGTGGGCGAGGGCGAGCCCTGGACCCCGCTGAAGCTCTACTACGACCGCGCATTCAACCCCGAACGCACCCTCGCCCTGCACGAGCATCTGCTTGATACGCACGGTGAGAGCCTGCTGAGCGGCTGGATTGAGAACATTGCGCACCGCGCGACCTCGGGGGAGGCGCCTCGCCACGAGACTACGACCCGCATCCTGGTAACCGATCACTTTGAACAGCGCGACCAGGCTCTGCGCGCGCACGCCTCGCAGGTAGACCCGAACGGCGTGTTCTTCGCCGTTCCCAGCGAACAGCTGAAGGATATTTGGCCCTGGGAGGACTACACGCTGGCCGCCTCGCACGCTGAGGTTCAGCTACCCGAATCTAGCCTGGATGAGGGCCTGAGCGACTACTACGTTATCTAGCGCGGGTCGCATCACCCCACGTTAGCCAAGGATGCCCTTCACCCACGATATAAGTCGTAGGTGAAGGGCATCATTCATTCTTAGGCGCGCGATGCGTGCAGCCCCTGTACGCAACCCTGAATGCCGCCATCAGATGCCACAAATTTTGAGCCGATTCTCAGCCCAACCGTGATACCGATTGCCGCGAAGGTACGGCGCGGCGGCGTAGAATAAGAGCTTGGACTCTTTCGTTATGAGCCCGCTGAATTATCTGCCACGACAGCCGAATGAGGTATGAGCTATGAGCGCCAACGCCCTGCCCGTGATTACTGTGCACGGCCACGCCAGCAACCCCGGCACTGTCACTGAGCCTACCGTCTATGAGCAGGCTCTGGCGCGCTCACTGAGCCCCGAATCCCTGCCGGCACATGTTGGAGTGCTGGTGGACGGTAACCGCCGCTGGGCGGCTCAGCGCGGCTTGAGCACCCGTGAGGGCCACGCCGCCGGTGCGGAGCGAATTATTGATTTTCTGGCGTGGTGTACTGAGCTGTCGATTCCGCAGGTGAGCCTGTACATGCTCTCCACTGAGAACCTGAAGCGCCCCGAGAAGGAGCTGACCGGTCTGGTCGCTGTGATTGATGCGTTTCTGGTGCGTCTGGTGGAGTCCGCCTGCGGTCCGGTGCGCGCCATCGGCAACATTGACCTGATTCCTCGCCAACTGCACGAGCGTCTGGACTGGGCGATTGAGCAGACTGCGCACCTGCCCGGTGTTCGCGTGAACATTGCGGTCGGCTACGGCGGCCGCCAGGAGATTGTGGACGCGGTCCGATCGGTTCTGCGCGAGGCCGCCGCTGAGGGTGCATCCTTGGAATCGCTTGCTGAACAGCTGAGCGTGGAAGATATTTCCTCGCACCTGTACACCGCCGATATGCCCGACCCGGACCTGCTGATTCGCACTTCGGGTGAGCAGCGCCTGTCCGGTTTCATGACCTGGCAGAGCGCGTATTCTGAGTTTTATTTCTGCCGCGCCCTGTGGCCGGATTTCACGCGCGTTGATTTTCTGCGTGCCCTGCGGGATTACGCTAACCGTTCCCGCCGCTTCGGTTCCTAGAACTTGGATGCCCTAGCGCCATCGGTGCATGTTTCTCGGCTGGCTGGCTGGTTCCTGGCTAGCAGCCTCCGGTAGTGCAACCTCCAGCAATACAGAATGGACGTTCTATGCTCGCTGAGCTTTCCCGCCTCTACAACGCTGGAGGCGCCTCCGTTATTGCCGCTCTGGTGCTCGGCAGCTACCTGCTGTATTTCCTGTGGTGCTCCCTGCGGCTGTGGCGTATTGACGTGCGGGAGCACCGTCTGCCGCACCGCATCCTGATTCCTTTGGCTATTGCCACCTATACGGCTCTGCCGGTGTCTTTGCTTTTTGCCGGTCGCCCCGCCGATATTTGGCGTGTGATTGGTGCCGGTCTGGCGCTGTGGTTCTGCTACCTGCTTTTGCGTATCCTGTCTTTCGGGGCGCTGGGCCGCGGGGATGTGAAGCTTGCCGGCATCCTGGGCGGCGTGCTCGGGTACCTGTCCTGGGCGAACCTGGGGTGGGCGTCGCTGGTGACGTTCCTTGCCGGTGGTCTGGTGTCTTTGGCTCTGGTGCTGTTCACGAAGGCGCGCGGTAGCACCCGTATTGCCTTCGGCCCGTTTATGCTTCTGGGTGCGCTGGTGGCGTTGGCTGCTCCGGCGTATTCTCTGTGGTAGATTCCGAAGTAGGGTGACCGTCCGGCTAAGTGGCGAGCTTGTTCTTCGTGCGGTTTGCGGCTGTTCGCTCTGCTCTCTAGCACCTATTCCCCGGTAGACTTACCGGGGCTTTTGAAAGGTTGATGTTATGCCTACTCCTCCCTATATCCGCAAGCTGCGTGAGCGGATTGGTTCGGATTACCTGTGGCTGTCCGGTGCGACGGCTGTGGTGTACCGTGAGCAGGATTCTAAGGTGCTGCTGGTGCGCCGTAGCGATAACGGGGCGTGGACCCCGATTACGGGCATTGTGGACCCTGGGGAGAGCCCCGCACTGACCTGCCTGCGTGAGGCGCAGGAGGAGGCGAACGTGCAGATTGAGGTGCTGGAGTTGGCGCAGGTGAAGGCTGACCCGCCGATGCAGTTCGGTAATGGTGACCGCTGCCAGTTCTTGGATCATACGTTCTTGTGCCGCTGGGTTTCTGGTGAGGCGAAGGTGAACGATGAGGAGTCTTCGCAGGTGCGTTGGGTGGATGTGTCTGACCCGGCGGAGCGTGCGTTGCTTTCGGAGCGGATGTTGGACCGTATTGATGCGGCGTTGAACTATGACGGCCACTGCCGTTTTGGGTTGGAGTCGGTGCCGCCAGAAGAACTCTAGACCGGCTGCTGGGACTGATCACAAGCCATCGAATCAGGCGTGCAGATACAGACAGATACAGAAGGAGGGGCGACCCGCCGTCATGGCGAGTCGCCCCTCCCAGTATTTTTATGACAGTTTGTTACATGTTATTGGGTGGTTCTTCCTGTTTTTCTGTGGGAGTGGGGGACTGGAAGCCTAAAGGTTGCCGTGGTTTTATTTTGTTTTTGTCTTTTTTACCTTAAGCTACGCCTGTGGATTGAATTATGAGTGGTGCGCATGAGATGCTTTATATATGACACGGGTTACATTGGGAGTGACGGCCCCGTATTAGTCAGTAACCCGAGAAAGATTCGTTCACGTGATGTTCTGGTGAGCGTAGTCGCTTTCCTTTTACTCTGCCTATAGATCCTTAAGGCATGCCATTTTTCTGTGAACTAGGCTCATTGTGTTCATCGCAATTCTTGGCCGCTATTTTGATGCGCCCTAGAAAGAGTAAAGCATGACAACACACAAAATACCCTGGAGAATCTACGTAGCCCTTATCGGCTCTCTGGTAGGTACAGGAATATATTCCTTCGCCCTACCCATCGCGATTCTCGCAAGTACAGGCGAAATTGGGCTGGCTGGCGTGATGGCGGTAGCCATGCAAATCCCCAATATCGCCTTGGCATATCCGCTAGCAACCCTATCGGATAGTCTGCCTCGAAAACCTATGATTGTGATTGCCGGGGCAGTAAACATCCTCAGCATCCTTACCTTGGCGTTGATGATTGAGCAGCATATGCTGTCATGGTTCACCATCGCCGCACTAGGATTTGTGAGCGGTGTCTTCTCCGAGCTGGC
Organism: uncultured Rothia sp.; assembly: GCF_963544205.1. Classification (GTDB taxonomy): domain Bacteria; phylum Actinomycetota; class Actinomycetes; order Actinomycetales; family Micrococcaceae; genus Rothia. The sequence goes on along the minus strand of NZ_CAUUDY010000008.1, from coordinate 17,001 downwards.
TGCTGCCTCAGAAGCAGGATATATTCCGCAGCTTCTCGGACGAGAAAACCTTCTTTCGTACAATGCACGTCGTGAAATTTGCGAGGGAATATCCGCAATTATTGCGCCCCCTACAGCAGGATTTATTGTTCTTGTCGCGGGCTCAACGGTCGGTCTTATCGTCCCGGTGCTCCTTTTCGGAGCGGCAACTATTTCATACGCAACGTTGCCATCCGTAGAGATGGAAACTAAAACTGAGCAACGCGAAACCGCACAACATGGGTTTATCCACCGGATGTTTGACGGTATCCAATACATGTTCTCCGGTGCCCCGCAGAGACTTATCCTTGTCTACACGTTCTTCTTGGCGGCAGCTACGGCGTCGTATTCACTCATCATTATTTACCGTCTGTACGAGGAACTCACTTTTGAAGCCTCAGTGGTAGGCATGATTATGGCCTGCAGCGGTATCGGCGGTATTGTCGCGGCACTCATCATCGATCGTTTCCTCTCTTTCGAGAACACGCGAGGAATGCTGCTGGTCGCCAATGTCGTATCCCTACTCGGAATACCGCTCGTCACCATCAGCAATAACCCTGTAGTGCTCGGTGCCCTGCTCTTCATCCTGGACGTAGGATGGGCATCTGCTTTCATCTTCTCCAACAATCTGCGTGACTGCATTACACCGAATGAGCTGCTGGGGCGTGCCAGCTCCCTTGACGGTGCCGTGTTTGGGCTAGGAACGCTGTACTCCATGGGCGCGGTAGCACTGATGCTTGACCATCTCGGCTCCTTCAACGCTGCGCTCGTCGTCAGTATCCCGGCTGTACTCTGCCTTATCTACACGCTGGTCCACTATAAACAGTTCAAAGTGTTCAATATCGTTGAACAATAGTGAGAACCTGCTGCCAACTCAATGACTAGGCAGAGAACACAGGCAGAGGGAGGGGTGACCCGCCGTCATGGCGAGTCGCCCCTCCCTCTATGGTTAAGCCGCGAACCTCAGAGGAGGTTCAGGCGGGGTGAGATTAGAAGTTGCCCAGCATCTTGGTGACATCCAGAGCTGCATCCAGCTGCTCCTCAGTCACTTCGCCGCGCTCCACATAGCCCAGAGCCACAACTGCCTCACGGACAGTTACCTTGTGAGCCACCGAGTACTTAGCGATCTTCGCAGCAGCCTCGTAACCAATCAGCTTGTTCAGCGGGGTCACGGTCGACGGCGAAGCCTCAGCCAGGAAGCGGCAACGGTCAACATTAGCGGTCAGACCGTCAATCATCTTCTCAGCCGAAACACGGGAAACATTAGCGAGCAGGCGGATCGACTGCAGCAGGTTAGCAGCCATCACCGGGATACCCACGTTCAGCTCAAACGCGCCGTTAGTGGAAGACAGAGCAATGGTTGCGTCGTTACCGATGACCTGAGCGGCAACCATAATGGTAGCCTCACAAATCACGGGGTTGACCTTACCGGGCATAATCGAGGAGCCGGGCTGCAGATCGGGGATGTGCAGCTCGCCCAGGCCGGTGTTCGGGCCCGAACCCATCCAGCGGATGTCGTTGCTGATCTTCATCAGGCCGTACGCCAGGGTGCGCAGCTGACCGGAAACCTCAATCAGGCCGTCACGGTTAGCCTGAGCCTCGAAGTGGTTACGAGCCTCGGTCAGGGGCAGGCCGGTCTCCTCAGCGAGCAGCTCAATCACGCGAGCGGAGAAGCCGTCGGGGGTGTTGATGCCGGTACCCACAGCGGTACCGCCCAGGGGAACCTCAGCCACGCGGGGCAGGGAAGCGTTCACACGCTCAATGCCGTAACGCACAGTTGCGGCGTAGCCGGAGAACTCCTGGCCCAGGGTGATGGGGGTTGCGTCCATCAGGTGGGTACGACCGGACTTCACAACGTTCTTGAACTCTGCGGACTTGCGCTCCAGGGACTCAGCGAGCACCTCGAGAGCGGGAATCAGGTCCTTCACCAGAGCCTCGGTCACAGCAACGTGCACGGAGGTGGGGAAGACGTCGTTGGAGGACTGGGAAGCGTTCACGTGGTCATTGGGGTGAACCTCAATGCCCTTGGACTCCAGGGAACGGGTTGCCAGGGTTGCCAGGACCTCGTTCGCGTTCATGTTCGAGGAGGTACCGGAACCGGTCTGGAAGACGTCAATGGGGAAGTGGGCGTCGTAGTCACCGGTTGCTACCAGATCCGCTGCGTCGCGGATAGCCTGGGCGCGCTCAGCGTCGAGCACCTTGAGTTCCTCATTGGCGGTCGCGGCTGCCTTCTTCACGAGGGCAAGCGCACGAATATGGGCGGATTCGAGGGTCTGACCCGAAATCGGGAAGTTCTCGACTGCGCGCTGGGTCTGTGCACGGTAGAGTGCATCAGCCGGAACGCGAACTTCGCCCATGGTGTCATGTTCAATGCGGTATTCAATGTTTTCAGCCATACCTCTAGGATAGGCGTTCAAAGTGGCTTACGTCGCCTCGAAAAGGTGTCAAAAGAGGAAAAACGCTCATAAATTTTGCGGCGTGAGAAGGCGCAGAAAAACCCCGCCCCGGCAGATGTGCGAACACGCTACCGTGGCGGGGGTATCCCATAGAAAAATCTGTTGTTAAGTGCGAGCGTGTGGGTTCTCGCACTAAGGCTCGTAACGAGCGGAGAAGAGGAAATCTAGTCCAGGTTCTCGGCAACCACAACGCGCGGGGGAGTCTTCACGACCACCGGAAGCGCCTGGGTCGGCGGGTTCTGCGCGTTGTTCTTCTCCTCCGGCAGGGTCAGGTCCTGCGAACTGAACACCAGCTCCGCCTTACCTTCCTTCAGGTGGTAGAAGACACCAATCACGGCGACCTTACCCTCGACCACCGCATCCGAAATGATGTGGGACTGCTCAATAATGCGGATAGCGGTCTGACGGGTGTGCTCACGCACCATGTCGTTGACGGTCGGGTTCTCCGGCAGCTTCGGGGACATTGCCGAAGGCAGGATGTGCTGCACCAGGTTACGGATGAAGCCGTGCGGCATCTCGCCGGACTCCAGGGCCTTGCTCGCCGCGGTCACAGCACCGCAGGAGTCGTGACCGAGAACCATCACGATGGGGGTCTCAAACTCCTCAACCGCGTACTCCAACGAGCCGAGCGCCGCGTTCTCCAGCACATGACCGGCGGTACGCACCACGAACGCATCGCCCAGACCCAGGTCAAAAATAATCTCCGCCGCCAGGCGAGAGTCACCGCAACCGAAAATCGAGGCGAACGGGAACTGACCCGATGCAAGGTCGGTACGACGAATCGTGTCCTGGTTGGGGTGCTCGTTGCTACCCTCAACAAAACGGCGGTTACCGTCCTTCAGACGCTTCCATGCTTCTGCGGGAGTAGGTTGGATGCCAGCCATATGATGCTCCTTAGCGGACAAATACAGATAACGCGTGCCGTCGGAGCTAGCGAATCTGCGAACGGGTATGTGGGGCTTCAGACGCTCGTGCTGAAGCTCAGCTCCTTGCCGGGAGCCTCCCGGAGAAAGAACCTACCTCAAATATGCCTTAAATATGCGAAAAATAGCTAGTTTGGCACGCCTTCACAGCACCCAAAATCAGCGCCTCAGAGCGTATGAAGTGCCGAAGAGAGACGCAGCCCTCACCGATTTGCCGCATCTGCTCACCTTAAAGTCAACACGCACGCAAACTCGTTCAGAACAAGAAAAACGAAGCCTGAGCGCGCTATCCTGAAAGGAGCACTACTGCGTCGGCGACTTCGTGCTGGAAAGAACCAGCCAGCCGACAGTGTATTCAGAAATCTCGAAGGTGAGTCTATGACTACGAACAACAATCACGGCGATCGCAACCTCGCAATGGAACTGGTCCGCGCGACTGAAGCAGCAGCAATTGCTGCAGGCCCCTGGGTTGGCGCAGGCGAAAAGAACCTCGCAGATGGTGCAGCCGTAGACGCAATGCGCTACCGCCTCTCCACCGTCAACTTCAACGGCACCGTCGTCATCGGTGAAGGCGAGAAGGACAAGGCTCCCATGCTGTACAACGGCGAGAACGTCGGCGACGGCTCCGGCCCCTCCCTCGACGTTGCGGTTGACCCCATCGACGGTACCCGCCTGACCGCACTCGGCATGGACAACGCCCTCTCCGTGATTGCTGTGGCAGACGGCGGCACCATGTTCGACCCCTCCGCAGTGTTCTACATGGAGAAGCTGGTCACCGGCCCCGAGGCTGCAGAATTCGTCGACCTGCGCCTGCCCGTCAAGCAGAACCTGCACCTGGTCGCTAAGGCTAAGGGCAAGAAGGTCAGCGAGCTGACCGTCTGCGTGCTGGACCGCCCCCGCCACGCCAAGCTCATCCAGGAGATTCGCGAGGCAGGCGCCCGTACCCGCATCATCCTCGACGGTGACGTCGCAGGCGCTATCGCAGCTTGCCGCGAGAACACCGGCGTTGACCTCATGCTCGGCACCGGCGGCACCCCGGAAGGTGTCGTCGCAGCGTGCGCTATCAAGGCAACCGGTGGCGTGATTCAGGGCCGCCTGGCACCGACCGACGAGGCAGAGCGCGAAAAGGCACTGGAAGCCGGTCACGACCTGGAGCGCGTGCTGACCACCAACGACCTGGTCACCAGCGACAACTGCTTCTTCGCCGCAACCGGTATCACCGACGGTAAGCTGCTGCGCGGCGTGCGCTACAGCAAGAACGTTGTGACCACCCAGTCGCTGGTCATGCGTTCCTCCTCGGGCACCGTGCGTACCGTTGAGGCTGAGCACCGCCTCTCCCGTCTGCGCGAGATTCTCTCGCACACCAAGAGCCCCGGCGAAGCATAAGCCATTGAGGTAGCCCCCCAAACATAAAGGAGCCGCCCCCAACCGAATCACTCGGTCGGGGGCGGCTCCTTACGTTTATCGCCGTTACCGGTACGCGTTAGCGCGAACGCAGGGAACGCAGCTTCTCCTTGGCCTTCGACACCGCGTCACGAACCGCAGGACGAGCCTTGTACGCCAGGGTGTAGGCGCGGTAACCCAGCGAGGTGACCGGAACATCCCAGGTACCCGGGTACTCCACCGACTCGCCGCCGAAGGACTTCTTGAACTTCGTGAAACCAGCCCACTCGTGATCCGGCTGATCCTCCGGCGCAATACCGAACAGGTCAACGTACTTCAGGCCCTTACGCTTAGCGTCCAGGATGAAGTTCGTAACCACCGGAATACCCGCGGACAGGCGACGATGCTCGAAAGAAGCCGCCGCGTGCGCGTAAGTGCGGGTGTCGTCCGAGTCGTACACGAACGCCGCCGCAATCGGGGTGCTCTCGCCATTCTCGCCTGCCAGCTTCGCAATGTAGAGCGACGCCGCGCCGGCGGGCATCAGCACGCGAGCAACCTGCATCAGGTAGTCATCCTGCTGACGGTTAAAGCCGTTACGGTCCGCGGTCTCATCCAAGAATGCGAACAGAATCGACAAATCCTCAGGGTTCGTCGACACCTCAATCGTCACACCCTTCTTGTGGATGTTGCGGTGCAGATTGCGGTTATTGGACTTCATGCCCTTGAGAATCTCATCCTCAGAGCCCGAAAGGTCAATAATCTGCGTGTGCGAAGGCTGCACCTGGCGAGGAGCCAGCACCGCACCGCGACGAGCCAGGAACGCCGCAGCGTCCTGATCGCCCCAGATGGCGGACTCAGTAGGCTCAATACGCACAAACAGGCAGCGATGCTTCGCAGCCTCATCCTTCAGCGACGCGAGCGCCTCATCGAAAGCCACTGCGCTCGAAGCAACCGGTCCGTACGGGCTGTACAGGTAGCGGCCGGTAGAGCCGCCCTCAACGGTCGCAAGGTACGACCAGCCGTTACCGCTCTTACGGATCACGGTGTGACCATTAGATTCCTGAAAACGTGCCCAAATATCGGACTGAAGAATATTGCTCATTCCTCTAGTGTATCCGAGCTTAGGGAACGTAAGCCTGCGGCTCCGAGGAAGCCTCGGGGGTAGGTGCCGGGCGAGCCGAGGAGGTGCTCTCCTCAGCCTCCTGCTCGGCAGCAGCCTTCGCCTTCGCCTCGGCTACACGGGTGCGCAGAGCCGCGCCCTTGTCCATAGCGCTCTGACGCAGATCCTGAGAGAACTGACGCAGATCATCGTGCACCTGGCGGGCGAAAGAATCAGTGCCCGAACCCAGGATACGCAGAGCCAGCAGACCAGCGTTGCGAGCACCGTTAATGGAGACGGTAGCCACCGGAACACCGGCGGGCATCTGAACAATCGACAGCAGCGAGTCCATGCCCTCGAGGTTCTTCAGACGCACCGGAACACCAATCACAGGCAGAGCGGTGACGGAAGCGAGCATACCGGGCAGATGAGCGGCGCCGCCGGCACCGGCAATAATCACGCGAATACCGCGGCTGTGAGCCTTCTTGCCGTACTCAATCATGTCCTCGGGCATGCGGTGTGCAGAAACAACATCAGCCTCGTAAGGGATGCCGAACTCGTCCAGAACCTCGGCTGCGGCCTCCATGACCGACCAATCTGAATCCGAACCCATCACAATGCCAACAATGGGCTGGGAAGAATTATAGGGAGACTGAGACATAATCCTCATATCCTTTCAGGATGCGGTGGCGAACCACCATCAATAGGGTGCGTCGGATACGCAGGATACTCTCACCCCACGCACCGGCTAAAAATAGGGCTACAGGGGGCGGCCGTCACGCAAAATGGAGGCGGCATTCGCGGCGCTATGGCGCAGCGCCTCAAGCTCAGCCACCGTGCCAGAAATATTCACGTGACCAATCTTGCGGCCCGGACGAGTCTCCTTGCCGTAGAAGTGGATCTTTGCGCGCGGTTCAGCCGAAAGCGCCAGCGGGTAGACACCGAAAATATCTTCGTTCTCGCCGCCCAGATAGTTCTTCATCACGGCAACACCCTCCAGCACGGAGGTATCACCCAGCGGCAGGTCGAGCACAGCACGCAGGTGCTGCTCGAACTGGCTGGTCACCGAGCCGTCCTGAGTCCAGTGGCCGGTATTGTGCGGGCGCATCGCCAGCTCGTTGATGTAGAAGCCGGCGGGGGAGCCAGGAACCTCGAAAAGCTCAGCCGCCATTACACCGGTCACGCCCAGCTCGGAGGCAATGGTCACCGCAGCGGCTGCGGCAGCCTCAGCGATCTCGGGGTCCAGGTTCTGCGCGGGTGCAATGACCTCGTCGCAGATGGAGTTCACCTGGATGGTCTCAACGACCGGCCAGGGGCGCACTTCGCCGCTTTCACGGCGAGCCACTAGAGCGGAGAGCTCACGGGTGAAGGGTACTTTCTCCTCGGCAAGTAGGGCGGAGAAATCGGTGCGGGAAGGCAGCTGCTCAAACCATTCGGCGCTGCGCTCGCGAGCCTCCTCGGGGGAATCAAGAACGAGTACGCCCTTGCCGTCGTAGCCGCCGCGCGGGGTCTTCAGCACCACGGGCCAGCCGATCTCATCACCGAAGGCGAGCAGCTCATCCAGGGTAGAAACCTGAGCCCAACGCGGGTTCGGCAGACCCAGGTGCTCAACGGCCTGGCGCATCAGGAGCTTGTCCTGGGCGTACTGCAGGGCTTCGGGGCGGGGCTGTACATTTACGCCCTCTGCCATGAGGGTGCGCAGAAATTCGGTGGGCACGTGCTCATGGTCGAAAGTGATGACATCCTTGCCGCGAGCAAATTCGCGGAGAGTGTCCAAATCTTTGTAGTCCCCGACGGGTGCGGTACGTACCGCCGCCACGGCGCCGACGGTGGGCGCCTCCGCAAGAATCTGCAGGTCGAGGCCAAGGTTAGTTGCTGCGGGTGCCATCATGCGGGCCAGCTGGCCTCCGCCGATGACGCCAATTACGGGTCCAGTCACAGGGTAAGTCACAGCACCTAAGTGTACCGGTTTCAGAGTGCTTATGGGAGCAAGACCACATTAAGGTCACAGAATGAGTACAAGCGCCCCAAAGCGCCCAGTATATGAGGGAGAACGCGGGCCAAAACCGAAAAATACACCTGCTACAGCCGCGGAAAATTCGGCGGAACACCCGGTAGAACACGGTGAAAAGAGACTCTCGGTAGCTGAAAGGTCCATGGAAAAACTCTCAGAGGTACAGAGAAGACGGCGGGACTGTATTAACATATAAGAGCTTGTAAAAGAGGCTGAAGCATTCGACCGTCACCGCGTAACTCAACGCCCACCGTCGCATACAGGCCCTTTTTCCCGATAAAACTCCGCTAGATAGGCCCCGTATGAGCGCACAGACGAAACCGACCCTCACCGAACGCTTGAAATCCCTCTGGGACAGCTACGGTATTGAGGTCCTCAAATTCGGTACCGTGGGTGGCGCCGCCTTCATCGTAAACTCTGTGACGGTGTGGGTGCTGATGATGACCGTCATGTCGCAGTCCCACACCAAGGCGAAGGTCGTTGCAAGTATCGTCGCAACCATCTTCTCGTGGCTCATGAACCGTCTGTGGACCTTCCGCGACTCCCGCTCCGAAAACTGGAAGCGCGAAGCCATCGAATTCGGCCTGGTGAACCTGCTCGGTATCCTCGTTGAGGCAGGCTGTGTGGCGTTCAGTACCTACGTGCTGAACCTGCGCACCCCCGAGGCGTCCTTCATCTCCGGTACGATTATCGGTACGATTCTGGGCACCATCCTGCGATACTTCCTCTACCGCTTTTGGGTGTACGGTTCGCACCGCCAGAAGGTCGAAGAGGGTGAAGGTACCGACCATGAAGAGCTCGGCCGCATGTTTGACGATGCCGCCGCCATCCTCGACGGTGAAGAGTCCAGCAAGCAGAAGGCTAATTCTGAGGCAGGCGCATCCGAGGCACAGTCGAAGCCCGGTTCGCAGAACTCCTAGACCCGCCTAACACCGACCATCAGCTAAGACTTGTTCCAAAAACTTATCCCCCGATACACGCTGTATCGGGGGATAAGTTTTTTAAAAATCTAGAAACTTTGGAAGACTCACTAGGCGCGGGAAACTAGTTTCGGGGAATCTCCACCGCACGCTCGGAATCCATCAGAGACGCCAGCTGCTCATCCTGCCAGCCCACAGTCGGGTCAGTCACAAACACCGCATGACCGGAGAGCAGAATCGCCAGCACCTCCAGCAGAGTACTCAGGGTCGCCTCGGATGCATCAAAACCGTAGTCGGGGCTCAACTCCAACGCGAGCGCGCGCTGGCCTGAAGACAGCGTATAACCCGCCGTGCGGTAGACCTGTGCCTGCGCGAGCGCCTGCTCGTAAGCTTCCGCATAGGTGAAGCCCTCAAGCATCTCAGCTGAGTCATCCGGGAGCATGCCGGAGTATCGATCACCGAAGCTACGCACCAGCGCGCAATAATCAAGCACATCATCCGCGTAGGAGGACAGCGCCTGCAAGTCCCCGGTGTAGGAAAGCGCCAGCGGCGCACGATCCACCGCCAGAAGGTACGCGGGGTCATTCGTGTAGCTAGCCTCCTGCTCGGTGCAGACTGCGGCAACCAACGGCTCATCCTGGTTCAGCAGAGCGCCCACACGCAACGCCGCCAAGCCCAGAACAATAGTGCGCCAGTGCAGGGGAGCCTGAAGGTCAAAGCCCTCACCAGGCTCCAGTTCGCATTCTTCAACCAGCAGGTTTGCGCTCTTATCAACCCAGTTCATGAGGACCCTGCCGGAGAGCTCAATGCGCTCGCCGTTTGCCGAGTACCAGATGAGCGCGGGGGTCTGCTGGCTGCTGAGCTTCTCGAAGAAGTGGTTCAGAGTTGTGGGCACGGAGGCGCCGGTGGGGGAGAGAGTAACCATGGGTTTCACTCTACCGCACGGGCTGAAGGATGGTTGGGGAGAATGTGCGTGGCGGTAAACGATACAGGGGTAAAGTAAAAACTTCTAAGGGCACCTTAAAAACCTAATGGTTCGAAATATTTGACAGTCCTAATGCATCATTTGGGGATATGACATAAATATGAATTGGAAATGTAAATGCTTCGCAATGCCTCGGAAAAATATTCAGAAACCGTATAGTGGAAAAGATAAGTTTTTCTTATCTAATTATTAGATTCTTTCTCTGTGGTCGGGGGGGGGCAGGGCAAGGTGAACGTCGCGCGCCCCCTATATTTGCAGCCAGGATGCAGAATTTGCAGACAGTGGAAAGTGGCCTGGAGAAGGGAAAATTTGAGGCAGCCTTGAGTTGTGAATAGGTGCAAGTGGCGTGCAGGAAAATATATAAAGGTCAAATTCACATTAAATATGACGTCCCTAACACGTACATCTAAACAATGTTTAAGTCTAGTTTGACGAATCGGCGTGTCGCACGTCTAATAGATATATAAGCGCGTTTGCTTTGGGGGACCGTAGAGGCCAGAGCAAACTATGCCACACCATACACACTAAGATTCCGTTCACAACGGATCCGCAGACTCATTAAGCTCACAATGAGAACACGGAAGGAAAACCCATGGGCTCCTATATTGCATCGGACCGCTCCATCGCGGCCGCGCGCGCATCAGGCGCTCAGCACCGTAGCATGAATCCCACTCAATCCCTCGAAAAAGCTGCCGACGCCTTTCTAGCAGACGCAGAACGAAACATGCCGCCCTGCACCGACGTATGGACCGCAGCGGCAGGACTCTACGGAACCGAAGGCGAAGACGGAGAACTCGCCTGGCAAGCTGAAGCACTCTGCGCCCAAACCGACCCCGAAGCCTTCTTCCCCGAGAAGGGTGGCTCCACCCGAGACGCCAAAAGGGTATGCGGTGTATGCCCCGTGCGTGAAGAATGTCTACAATATGCAATGGACAATGACGAGCGCTTCGGAATCTGGGGCGGCCTGTCAGAACGTGAACGTCGCCGACTCCGCAAGCAGGCGAGCTAAGCCAGGAAGGTACCATCCACATGCAGACCGCACGACTGTGCTCCCGCCAGACCTGCCAGCGAGAGGCGACTGTTACTCTCCAGTACTCCTACGCAGACTCCACGGCAATCATCGGCGCTCTCTCTGAATTTCGCGAACCCCACGCCTACGACCTCTGCGACGAACACGCCGCACGCCTGACGGCACCGCAGGGCTGGCGAGTGGTCTACAAGGTACCCGTCCAGAGTTCGGACACCGCCGAAGCGTAAAATTCGAATCCAAGATTTAAACACCTGAATGCAAAGAACCTTCCGTGAATTCACATGGAAGGTTCTTCGCATATGAGAAACTGGCAGATAGTACAGACACCCGCAACTCACTCAAACACCAATCACTCGAAAAGAACACGAGATCAATGAGCAAAGAAACACACCGAGGAATGTGGGGCGCACTGCGCCCGGCGATCCGCCGTACCAGCGCCGACGAACTTCTCCAGGCCCGCCGAGCCGAGACCGCCACCAGCGAACCGGCACCTCACACCGGCGCCTTCGGACGCATCGCCGCAGACGTACCCACCGTTGCCGAAGAACCCGACCTGCCCACCGGCTCCGTACCTGTCGTACCCGCACGCAGTAAACTCCGTGAGCAGGGCGTCGGCACCCGCGTGCGCACCCGCACCAACGTCTCCACCGGCTTCGTGCCCCTCGTCCGTGATTCGAAGAGCACCCCCAAAAACCCGACCCTCAGCGACCTCAACCGCGAAACCATGCAGAAGGCCGCCGAAGCAGAAGCCGCAGCCACTGCAGAAGCTGAAAAGGCCGCTGTAGCAGACACCGTCGCCACCGCGGAGGCAGCAAGCGCCTCCACCGCCGGACGTAAGTACCGCACCGAAACCACCCGCACCGGCCACACCCAGGCAGTTGCAGACCCCAACGCGCCCTTGTCCTCTCTGGCTTCCTCGCCCGAGGCCGCCGAACGCGCCGCAGCCCGTGAAGACGCAGTGGAAGACACCCCGCGCCTCCTCAAGCTTCGCGCAACCCTCATCGCGCTGACCGTACCGCTGACCGTACTCATGATCGCAATCCGTGCCGTAGCCTCTGCGCCCTTCCTCTGGCTCGAATACCACCGACCCGGCTTCCCCGAAGACAGCTACGGCTACTACCTCATCGAAAGGATGCGCCTGGGCTCCTACGGCGTGGACTACATCAACAACTTCGCGCCGCGAGAATACCTCGCCCGCGTCACCACCGGTGCCGACAACACCCTCGCCTTCACCGAAGCAGAAGTAAACCACATGCACGACGTGAAGTGGGTGCTGCTCATCGCCACCGTTGCCGTAGCCGCGCTCTTCCTGGTGACGCTCTTCAGCAGCATCTCTCTGCGTGAGCGCGCCCCCGGAACCATTCGCCGTAGCCTCTTCGCCGGCACCTGGATTACCCTGGGACTCATCGTGGTGCTCGGCGTTGTGGGCGCATTCGGTTGGGAATGGCTGTTCACCACCTTCCACCAGGTGTTCTTCCCGCAAGGCAACTGGGAGTTTTCCGTACGAAGCTCCCTGATTCGCCTCTACCCGCCGCAGTTCTGGATTGATGCGGCAATCGCCGTAGCGGCCCTCGTAGCAGTGCAGGTTACCCTCCTGCTCATCACCACCTGGCCCACCAAATACCGCAAGCTCAAGGCAGAACGCCGCCGCCAGGAGCGCCAGGAACTGCGCGTCAAGCTCGCCTCCGCACGAGTCGGCGAGAACTAAAATCATCAGCCACTTCACCGTGCCAACCCACGCGGAAAGGGCACAACAAAGGGGGCTGGCTCTACCACACGGTAGAACCCAGCCCCCTTCGCTATACCCAAGCTCGCATCGCTCGCGCCTAGATCCGAGCCTAAGACCCGGCTCTAAAACCCGAGGCTAAAACCTGAGCCTAAATCCAGGACTTAAACCACATGTGCGAATACCACTGCTCATAGGGAATCACCTGAGCAGTCCACAGCGGCATAAAGTACGCACTCAATACGAGCACGCCCACCAGGTAAATCGCCACCAGCGTCACGCCCAAACGAGCACGCAACACCGAACCGCGAGCACCCGACAGCGCCAGGCCCAAAACACCCGCCAACAGCAGGATCAGGAACGGCTCAAAGGACAGCGCGTAGAAGTAGAACATCGTGCGGGTCGGGTACATAAACCACGGGAAATAGCCCGCACCGAACACAACCAGCAGCGCACCAAAACGCCAATCACGCTTCAGCAGCAGAACCAGAAGCGCCACAATAATCGCCGGAATAAAAGCCCACCAAATCGCCGGGTTACCGATATTCAAAATAGCCTCGGAACAGGACTTCACGGTACAGCCCGAAGAACCAAGCTTCGGCGACTCATAGTAGTACGAGGTCGGGCGGCCCAAAACCAGCCACTGCCACGCCTGCGAAGCATACGTGTGCGGGCTACTCAAACCCGAATGGAACTTGAACGCCGAAACATGGTACTCCCACAGGGAACGCAGATCCTCAGGGAGCCACATAACACCCTTGCCCGGGTTCTCAACAGCCCAATGGCGGAAATACGCATTCGACGACTGGAACCATCCCGCCCAGGTGCTCAGGTACACCAGCAGACCCACACCAATCATCTGGAAGAACGCGGGGATGCCATCACGTACCAGCGCCGTCAAACCCCACTTGTTCAGACCCACAATACGGCGAGCATTAATATCCCAGAACACCGTCAGCAGACCCATCGCCGCAATAAAGAACAGCGAATTCCACTTCACGCCCACCGCGGCACCGGCACACACACCGGCAGCAAAACGCCACAGGCGCAGACCCATGCTCGGGCCCCACGGCATCGGCGGAAGCACACCGCTATTCTGACGTGCCGCCTCCGCAATATGGCGCGCCAACACGCGCCGCGCCTGAACACGGTCAAGCACCAGGCACACAAAAGTCGCCAGAATCCAGAACATCTGGAAGATATCCAGCAGAGCCAAACGAGACTCCACCAGCATTAGGCCATCTACCGCAGCCAGCAGCGCCGCAATAGTCGCCACCGTCATCGAACGGAACAGCAACCAGCCAGCATACGCAATCAACGCCACCGACAGGGTGCCAATCACCGCAGCAGAAACACGCCAACCAAAGGGATTATTATCACCAAAAATCGCCATGCCCGCGGCAATCATCCACTTACCCAACGGCGGATGCACCACATACTCTGGCGAATCCGGCAAAATACCCGAAGGGTGACCCGCCGCGAAAGACGCATTAGCGTCCTTCGACCAGCTCAACTCATAGCCGTAATGAACATACGAGTAGGCATCCTTGGCGTAGTAGGTCTCATCAAAAACAATGGCATTCGGATGCGCCAAATTATAAAAACGCAGAATACCGGCAACCAGCACAATCAGTGCGGGCGCCAGCCAACCCCAACGCGGGGCACGAATATAGGCAACAGCGAGCGCATCCAGCAGAGAATCGAGGCTGTAACGACCACGTTCAAACGAAGAACGGGCCGAACCAGCCGAACCAGCCGGAGCGGCAGATGCGGGAGAAAGTAGCTTAGGTATCTTCACCCCATCAATCCTAAAGGGTCAGAACGCACGATGCACCATTTCAGCCCGTGAACGGCTTATATGACGCACCCGGAACCTGCACCTGACGCAGAGCTCTGACCTGCGCCCCACCCGGCAAGATTACCCGGCGCCGGATTGAGCGCGGGCGTTACACTTAGTGGGTACACGAAGACCAGACACAGACACGAGGCCTGCCATGACCGCACCCGCAGAATACACCGAAGAAACCACCGACCCCGCAGAAACGGTCGAGGCACCCGAGACTGACACCGCTGATGCTGCTGTCACCTCTGAAGAAGGCGGCGTGCTCATCCTCGGCGGCACTCCCATCGGCAACCTCGCCGACGCCTCCGACCGTCTGCGTACTGAACTCGCCACCGCAGACCTCATCGCCGTTGAAGACACCCGCAAGCTGCGAACCCTCGCCTCCGGGCTTGGCGTGCGCACCCGCGGCCGCGTCATCGTCAACCACGACCACAACGAAGAAGAACGCAGCGAAACCATCGTGCAGGCGGTACAGGATGGCCAGCGCGTACTACTGCTCTCGGACGCGGGCATGCCCACCATCTCCGACCCCGGCTACGTTGCCGCCGCAGCCGTCGCGGAAGCCGATCTGCCCGTCACCGTGGTGCCCGGCCCCTCCGCCGCACTGACCGCGCTCGCGCTCTCGGGCCTACCCACCGGACGATTCACCTTCGAGGGCTTCCTTGCGCGTAAGGGCTCCGAGCGCACCCGCCGCCTGGCATCGCTGGCGGGGGAAGAGCGCACCATGATCTTCTACGAATCCCCGCACCGTACCGCCGCAACCCTCGCAGACTTCGTGAAGACCTTTGGTGCGGAGCGTCGCGGAACCGTCAGCCGTGAGCTAACCAAGCTCCACGAGGAGGTTCGACGCGGTACCCTGGCTGAGCTTGCCGAGTGGGCCGAGTCCGAACGTATTCGCGGTGAAATTGTCATTATCGTCGAGGGCGCGCAGACCCCCGAAACCCCCGAAGCGCAGGACGTCGTGCAGCTAGTCCTCGACCGCGTGGCTGGCGGCGAGCGCCTCAAGAGCGCCTGCGCCGCGGTCGCCGCCGAAACCGGCACTTCCAAGCGAGACCTGTACGAGGCGGCACTGGCTGCCCGCTCCGAATAACCTAGACCGCTTCGAATAGCCCGGACTTACCCCACAGCTTTAACCCTAAGTTTTTATCCCAAGGATTTATCAATGTGTCAGAGCCACCCCGGTCCTGAAATCACCCAGGAATACTTGAACTCCCTCGCCGCGCTGGCGAACTACACCCTGCCCACTCCCGCGGCGCTCCAGGCGACCGCCCTGCCTAACGGCTGGGAGCCCGTGCCCGGTGAAGTGCCCGCCCCCTATCAGGCGGAACTCTACACCGGCATCAGCGACGCCGAAGGCGGAGAAGGAACCCGTCGCCGCTCCACCACCGGCGAGAACGGCCGCAGCCGCAACCTGGTCTTCCCGCCCGCTCCCGAGCCGCTGCCGTACCCCATCGTGGATAACCACACCCACATGGACCTGCTCGACGGCGAGGTAGAAATCAGCGCCCGCGACGCACTCGACGCCGGTGAGAAGCTCGGAATCGGCGCCATCGTGCAGGTCGGATGCGATATTCCCTCATCCCTGTACGCGGTCGCCGCCGCCCAGGCTGATGAACGCGTCCTCGCCGCCATTGCGATTCACCCGAACACCGCCCCCGAACTGGCTGCAACCGGTCAGCTGGAGGCTGCGCTCGCCACCCTCGATGAGCTCGCCGCCGCCGACCGTGTGCGTGCTATCGGTGAGACCGGCCTGGACTATTTCCGCACCGGTGAGGAAGGCAAGGAGGCGCAGCACTACAGCTTCCGCGAGCACATCCGCCTGGCGAAGAAACACAACCTGGCACTGCAGATTCACGACCGTGACGCCCACGAGGACGTCGTGCGCATCCTGGACGAGGAGGGCGCGCCGGAGCGGACCGTGTTCCACTGCTACTCGGGCGGGCCCGAGCTGGCCGAAATCTGTAACGAGCGCGGCTGGTACATGAGCTTCTCGGGCACGGTCACCTTCAAAAATTCGAAGGGTATTCAGGAATCGCTGACCATGGCTCGCCCGGAGCTGATTCTGGCCGAGACGGATGCGCCGTTCTTGACCCCGCATCCGTTCCGCGGTCGCCCGAACGCGTCGTACATGACAAACTACACGGTGCGTTTTATGGCTGCTCACCGCGGTGAGGAGCTGGAAGCACTATGTCGCCTCATCCGCGAAAATTCGGAGCGCGTGTACGGTCAGTGGTAGGCGCGTACAGCCTGTAGCGGATAGCTACTCCGGGGCGCCCACTCCGGCTGAGCGCGGTTGCATACTCAGCCACGTGAAGATGTGGGAGGACTTCGTTGTCTCGGATGCTGACTGGGCTCTGATTGCTGAGGATGACATCCTTACTTCTCCGGATGCCGAGGCGGTAGTGGACGCAATCATCACCAAGTACCCGCAGGTTCAGCTGGTGAACCTGTGCGATGCGTACTCGTTCAAGGCAGGCACCATGAACCCGCGCCTGGGCGTGGGGAAGTAAGTAAGCCTCTTTGAGAAAGCCCCTCTTTGTCATATATGCATGAACTGCGCCCCGAAACTTGGACGCTATAAATAGTAACCCTTACACAGCTTCC
>NZ_CAUUDY010000007.1:0-114963 GCF_963544205.1 uncultured Rothia sp. | reverse complement strand
GGTCAGACGATAGCCACATCCCTTCTCAAACATTTGCGCTGCCTGCTCCCGAAGCAGACGATCATGTCTTACTCCCAGATTTATAGACATGAAAAGCCTCCCGTTTCCTGGACTTCAATTTCGTTGTCCAAGAAACGGGAGGCAGTTCACAAAGCTGAAGCGGGGGCTTCATCTATAGAGCCTCTCCCGGAGACGCTCCAGAAGCGGCGAGGTGCGAGCAGAGAGGTGCGAGCAGACTAGAGGCTACTCGTCATCGTCGTCATCCTCAGTGTCCAGAGGGAGCATCATCTCATCGGTCAGAGCGCGGCGCAGAGTGTCCAGACCCACCGAACCGAGCAGAAGCGCACGCGTGTGGAATGCACGCAGGTCATCGCCGCGGCGCACAGCCTGATCGCGCAACTCCAGCCAGAGGCGCTCGCCAATCTTGTAGCTCGGCGCCTGACCCGGCCAACCCAGGTAACGCAGGAACTCGAAACGCAGGTGGCCCTCGGACTCGTCCAGGTTCAGCTTCAAGAACTCATAACCCAGCTCAGAAGTCCAGATGGTGCCCGGCTCAACGCCCAGCTGCTCAGCCCACTCGTCCGGAATCGGCATCTCGCAGTGAACACCAATATCGAAGACCACGCGGGCGGCGCGCATACGCTGAGCATTCAGCATGCCCATGCGGTCACCCGGATCCTTCAGGTAGCCCAGCTCCTCCATGAGGCGCTCGGCGTACAGAGCCCAACCCTCACCGTGACCGGAAACCCACAGCATGTTCGTACGCCAAGAGTTCATGGTGCCCTGCAGAGCCGTAGCAATCGCAATCTGCAGGTGGTGGCCCGGAACGCCCTCGTGGTACACGGTGGAGGTTTCACGCCAGGTAGTGAACGTATCCTCACCCTCGGGAACCGACCACCACATGCGGCCAGGACGCGAGAAATCGGGGGAGGGGCCGGTGTAGTAAATACCGCCCTCGTTCGTGGGGGCAATGCAGCACTCAATACGGCGCATGGGGCCGCCAATCTCGAAGTGGCTACCCGCCAGGTTCTCCACAGCGGCGTCGGCGAGCTTCTGCATCCACGCCTTCAGCTCATCGGTGCCGTGCAGCTGACGTGCCGGGTCCTCATCGAGCAGCTGCTTCGCGCGCTCAATGCTTGCGCCCGGCTCAATCTCCTCGGCAACCTCACGCTGACGAGCGATAATGCTCTCCAGCTCCTTCACACCCCAGGCGTAGGTTTCGTCCAGGTCAATGGTGGTGCCCAGGAACGAACGGGAGTGCAGGCTGTACGCCTTACGGCCCACAGCGTCGCGGGAGGGAGCGACCGGCTGCAGCTTCTCCACCAGGTAGCTGTTGAGGCGGCGGTAGCCTTCCTTGGCGGCCTCGGCACCTGCGGCAGCCTCGTCCTTCAGAGCGGGGACAGCCTCGGCGACCTCAGCCGCCAAATCGTCAAAGAAACCACCCGGAGCGTAGTACGCGGCGGTCTGCTCAATGACAATATCCACCTGGCGGCGCGGGGCGACCTTGCCCTCTTCACGAGCCGCCTCGAGGGTCTGGATGTAGCCCTCCAGAGCCTCGGTGACGCGGTGCATACGACCGACAATATGCTCCCAATCCTGCTGGGTGTTGCGCTTCATCAGGTCGAAGACCGAACGCACTTCCTGCGGTACGGACGCAATATTGTTCAGCTGCCAGCCGCCAAAACCAGCCTTGTGCTGCTTGCGGTACAGGCTCAGACGCTCCTGCAGAGCATCCAGGGTGACCAGGTCAACGTCATCAATAGGCAGGACGTTATCAACCTTCTTGAGGGTCTTCTTCGCAAGGCGCGCGAAAGCCTTCTCGCCGGCGGGCGAGTAATCGGGGTACAGGGTCTCTACGCCCTTACGACCAAGCTCGGTTGCATGGACGGGGTTCAGGTCGAGGACCTTTTCAAAGTATTCGTTAGCAATCTGATCGACGTCGGTCAGCGAGCGCTTCAATCGGTAGATGCTGGGAAGTTCCTGGTAAGTGCTCATGTTCATATCCTAACGCAGGGGTGTGCCTTCAACCACGATTTTCGGTGATTTAGCTCGCTTAAACCGGCAATATTACGGGCTGAGAAGCACCGAATGCGACAAAAAGGGCACACCTGTGGACAACTCCCAGGGGCGGATGCGCGAAAACGCCCCGGCTTTCTCCCTCCGAACGTGCAGGAAAGAGAAAACCGGGGCGTGCCCAAGATGGGCTACAAGCTACTAGCAGGGGAGGCTAGCCGGCGAAGTATTCGCCGTTCAGCTCCAGCAGACCGTTCGCACCCTCGACCACGCCGAGGCGGTGCGCAATGAGGCGGTCCTGCAGCTCATCACCTGACACCAAGTCCACCAGAATGTTCGGGTACTTGGTCGAGCAGCGGATGAACTCGTCGTACGCCTCATCGCTGAACGGGGCGTTCGTAATGAAGGTGCCGAGCTGGCCGCCGCGGGCGTGAATCGCCAGGAAGAACGCGGTAATGTCCTGCGGCTGAACGCCGGCGGACAGTACGCCGTTAGATGCCGGACGCAGAGTACGAACGTAGAACGCTCGCTCTTTTTCGCCGGTGGCGGGGGTAGCCACGCCGTCCACACCCCGAGCCTCCAGAGCCTCCACGGTGTAGCCGCGCATCAGGAACAGGTCGAAACCAATGCTGCGGAAACGCTCTTCAGACACCTGCGCCAGGGCGGGTGCCAGAGCCTCGCGGCGGAAGACCTGACGGTAACGCTTCAGAGCCTCACGCACCTGAGCGGCAGCAACCTGCAGCGCGGTCGAGGGCTCAGCAGCAGAAACAGCAGGAGCGGAAACAACCGGCTGAACGGGAGCCACAACGGGTGCAGAAACAGCGGGCGCAGCCGGCTCAACAACCGGAGCCGCGGAAACAACCGGCGCAGCCGCCGGAACCTCAGCGGGAGCCTGCGTAGCAGCCGCCACCGGCGAACCAGCCGGACGCGCCAACAGCGCCGGAGAAGCACCCGGTACCGGAGCCAACGGCTCACGACCCTCACGGGCCGCCAGACGAGCCTGACGCTCCGCGGCACGCGCCTCCTTGGCAGCCTGAAGAGCCTCCTCACGAGCCTGCAGTTCAGCGGCAATATCCTGAGGCAGCTTGTGCTTGAGCGATTGGGGCGGCAGCGGCGCCATGCGGGCGGTCACCGCCTCCGGAGCGCCCTCCGGGAAACGCTTGAGCAGTTCCTTACCCGCCTCGCTCAGCTCGTAACGCTCCGGGTTCTTGCGGGAAGTACGACCGGTACCCTCACGCAGAGCGTTCAGGTAGCGCTCGCCCTTCAGCACGTGCATCGCCACCGAATAGCGGTTACGTAGACGCGGGGTCAGCTTGTAGCGGTGCGGCGCGACCTCACCCTGCAGGTACGGGATGTCCAGGGCGATCTTCAGCTCATCGTAAATGTCGTAGTAGGAGATGCGCGGGTTCTCCTCCACGAGCTTCAGAATCGGGTACAGCAGCTGATGCGGGTACGGCAGAGCATCCACAGCGGCAGGATCCAGCAGAGCCGAAGCCACCAGCTTCTGAACGCTCGGCTCAGCCATCTGCGCCAGGGTGGGCGCAAACGCGGAACCCAGCGAGTAGACGGTCTCACGCTCGGACAGGTAGTGGTGCGCGGTCAGCACATCGTAGATGTAATCCTGCGCGTCAATCTGCACAAAATAGGGGTTCGAGGACGCCTGCTGAATACGCTCGTCGCGGTCAAAGACCTGCTCCAGGCTCGGAAGGCTCAGCTCCACATCGGCGCCGTGGTCGTTGAGAGTATCGAGCAGAAGCACGCCCATGTGGGTCAGCAGAGCGTCGGTTGCGGCAATATCCTCAGCGGTAATCGAGGTGCCCTCATCCTTCACCAACGCCAGCACGGAGCTCAGCTCGCTCGCCGGCACGCCGGTCTCCTCATGACGAGCCACCAGCTCCTTCGCAGACGGGGACAGCGAGTACAGAGTCAGCGGCGAATCCGTGTGCTCGTGAATGGTCTTGGTGCGCAGGTAGCCCTCACGGGTCAGCAGGCTCAATGCCTGAGCAATCACCGGCTCAACAATGCGCTGCTCCAGGTACGACAGACCGTACCAACCCTGCACGAAACCGCACTCGCGCAGCACCAGCTCACGAATCTTCACGGGAGCCGCCGCGGGGTAGGACGGGGTAACGCTCAGGACGATGGGCAGAAGCTCACGCACCGTAATGTGCGAGAGCAGAACCGGGTAGAACTGCTTCAAGTAGTAGAGGTACACGCCGCTGAGGAGGGGCAGAACCGGCAAGAGAGCCTGAGCCTGTTGCTCCTTCGGGGTACCCAACAGCTCGCGGCCAGCCTCGCTCAGAGTGTAGTGCAGATTGCCCGGATGCAGCTGGCTGAGGGACACCTCAAGATAATCAGCGTTGACCAGCGCCGCAATCAGCTTATTAAGCGCCTCACGGAAGAGGACATTGTCACCCACAGCGATGAAACGCTGAGTCATATTGAAACCCAGGTCTACGCCAACCGGGGTGTACATATCGGGGAAGAAAACCTTCTCGCCACGATCCTGCGCGCGCTCAAAATGGCGGAGCAGAGAGAAAGCCGCCGCAACGCTGAGAGTGCGTGCTTCCTCGGGTAGAGCCTCCCACGAGGTTTCCTGCTGCAAAGAGTGCAATTCGGAATGATCGATATGGAGCATTGTTTTATTCACAAAAGCCACGCCGGGCTCCTTATCTAGTGTTATTTATCGTGCAGGCGTTCTTCATGAAGTGCAGTCATTTGAGCGGGAAAATAATCACGAAAGTGAGCGGCACCATCTTTATTTTTGGGCCGGCACTTTGAAATCCCGCTGTGAAGAGAAGCAAGGTAGGTAGTTTTTTCTCAACCCGTCCCGCTTACGCACCGTCTTCTATGACGCGCACTCAGAAAGAACGCTATAAATTGGGGTGAAGTGTCTAGACCGTCACGGGTATATACACTTCGTGAAATAATGCGAAGAATATATAACGCACTACCTTCTCATTGTATCGGCTGGTTCGAGAAATAACCTAGATTTCTAAAACCAGCCGATATGTGAAAAATATCCTCAAGGAAAAGTGAAAATACATTAAGTGAAATGACGCGGGAAATGCGCGAAGATCAGAGATATTCGGAGAGAAATACTCGCCCCAGAAACACCCCCGGCTACTCCATGCCACGGGCAAAATACTCCTCGTCAATGCGGTAACCGCACTCGCCCTCACCATCAAGAACACCCACACGGTGACGAATCATCAGCTCCACCAGCTGGTGCCGATCAACCAGCGCAATATTGCGAGCGCCCGGCAAACCTTGCAAATACTCGGGAACCGGCTGCGCAAAAGCACCGCAGGTCACCAAAACACCCTGCAGGCCGCCGTGCAAAAGCACTGCACCGGCAAGCTTCTGAATCTCGTTCGGGGTGACCTTCATGGTTCCGCAATAATGCTTCACCTGAATATAAATCGGCGCAAAATCCAGACCGTCAGAATAGCGGGCAATAACATCCACGCCCTTATCGTCGGCGCCGCCGGTTACCTCGGTCGTAAAACCGAGAGCCGTAAAAATATCGGCAACAATCTGCTCAAAGTACTCCGGCGTCACCGCGTGAATATGTTGAATCAAATCCTGCGTAAAATGCTCCGCAAACTCAGCCTGAGCGTGAATGACCGGCGAATCGCTGGCGCGCAAAATAATATCCAGGGGAGACTGACCGGCGGGCCAGGACCCCGCAGCCTCCGCAGTGCCCGCAGAATTCAACGCGTTTACAAGGTGCTCTGCACCGGGTGCTTTATGGGCGGGGGCAGAATCCCCGGTATCGGGGAGGAACGGTTCCATGCCTGTGCCCGCGTCACTATCAGACGCACCAAAAATGAGGCGATGCTCCGCCTCCGCAGTCTCCAGCAGGGCATTCGCCTGCTTCTTCAGCTTCTTCGTGGTCCTCGCCGTCAGACTCTGAGCACACAGAGCCTGCACCTGCTTCACCACGCGCGGCGGCACCGAACCGTGCAGGTGCGGGGTGCAGGTCAGCTCGGCGCCCAGGGGAGTGAGCAGATACTTCCTCTTCTCCCACGGGGTCAGACGAGGCATCAACTGGGCATAACGAAGCGCCACCAAGATTTTCAAGGTGGTACGTACAGCCACCGCAAAATCGGTGGACTCAAGATCAGGAAGGTTCTTATTCGACCCCAACGCCTTAGTCTGCTGCCGCAACTGCTCACTAACATAGGCTGCGGTGCGAGGTACAGTCTTCGACAAGCGCCGTAGCGTCGGCAACAGAAGCGCGATATAGACATCCGGTGGGGGCCTATGGTTTTTATTCAGCATCTTTGCCATGGTCCCTGCCAATTTATTAACACTAATGTGATGGTATATACATCGTAGCATCAGTACGTATCATCATGACTTTATCGTTTCTAATATGACAAAACCGAAAGAATTAGCGCATTAGATGTTGAATAGCGCAATATAAATCTTGAATTTGAGGCAAAACAATAAATTCCCGCCGCACCAGCCGGTGCAACGGGAATCTACTATTCAGATGAGCCGCCCACACTACATGGGGCGGGCGCGCCTCCACGAACCGGGGCCCGGACGCAAGGACGCACCCAGACGCTGGCGACGGTTCAGCAGACGCGATGCCGCACCCACCAGCGACTTCGGCTCCTGCTTCGCGGAGCTTGCCTGCATCATCGCCACCACGGCGGTCAGCGCGGCAATCTCCTCCGGGGTGGGGGAGCCCTTGACCACCTTCAGCAACGGCTCTTGTTCAGCGTCAGTATCTACCGAAGACTGAACGGGTTCCTTCGTTGCGCTGGACGCGGTAGCCGAGCGTGCCGAAGACCGAGCGGAGCCACGCTCAAGCTGCTCGGAACCCTCAGCGGACTCCGAACTATCCTTCTTCTTGCCGAACGAGAAATAACTCAGCGGATTGTAGCCTGCCAAAGGCACGCCTCCTTAGAAACCTAAAATCGTGCGAACGCCTGCACCACAAACGGTGCGGGCACAACGGAAGCCTACAGCGGGATGTTGCCGTGCTTCTTCGCCGGGGTTGCCGCACGCTTATCGTGCAGGGCGCGCAGCGAAGAAATGATGCGCACGCGAGTCTCGCTCGGGGCGATGACCTCGTCAATGTAGCCCAGCTCAGCAGCCTGGTACGGGTTCAGCAGCTCTTCCTCATACTTGGCGATCAGCTCAGCGCGGCGAGCCTCAACATCGCCACCCCCAGCCGCCAGAGCCGCCAGCTCACGACGGTACAGAATATTCACCGCACCCTGAGCACCCATCACACCAATCTGAGCGGTGGGCCACGCCAGGTTAATATCGGCACCCAGCTTCTTCGAACCCATCACAATGTACGCACCGCCGTACGCCTTACGGGTAATGACGGTAACCAGCGGAACGGTCGCCTCCGCGTAAGCGTAGAGCAGCTTAGCGCCGCGGCGAATAATACCGTTGAACTCCTGATCGGTACCGGGCAAGAAGCCGGGAACATCCACAAAAGTCAGAATCGGAATGTTGAACGCATCGCAATGGCGCACGAAGCGGGCAGCCTTCTCGGAAGCCGAAATGTCCAGGCAGCCGGCGAACTGCATCGGCTGGTTCGCCACAATACCGACCGTGCGGCCCTCAACGCGGGCGTAACCAATCATCACGTTCGGGGCGTACAGCGCCTGCATCTCCAGGAAGTGGCCGTCATCCACCACGGACTCAATGACCGCGCGCATATCGTAAGGCTGGTTTGCCGAATCCGGGATCAGGGTGTCCAGGTCCAGATCGTCAACGGTCACCACGGGCTCCTGGTCGTGCTCCAGGGGCAGGGGCTCGGCAAGGTTGTTCGACGGCAAGAATTCCAGAAGCTCACGCACAAAATCGAACGCGTCTTCCTCGTCCTCAGCCAGGTAGGTGCTGGTACCGGTCACCGAGTTGTGCTGACGCGCACCACCGAGGGTCTCCATGTCCACATCCTCACCGGTCACGGTCTTAATGACGTCCGGGCCGGTAATGAACATGTGCGAAGTCTTATCCACCATGATGATGTAGTCAGTCAGGGCGGGGGAGTACGCGGCACCGCCAGCGCAGGGGCCCATAATGACCGAAATCTGCGGAACCACACCGGATGCGCGCACGTTCATACGGAAAATATCGGCAAACATCGCCAGGGAAGCCACGCCCTCCTGAATGCGGGCGCCACCACCATCGTTAATGCCGATGACCGGGCAACCGTTCTTCAGAGCGAACTTCTGCACCTTCACAATTTTCTCGCCGTTCACCTGCGAGAGGGAACCACCGTACACGGTGAAATCCTGAGAGTACACGGCAACCAGGCGGCCATCCACGGTGCCGTAACCGGAGACCAAACCGTCACCCAGAGGCTTCTTCGCCTCCATACCGAACGCGGTCGTGCGGTGGCGGGCGAGGGCATCAAACTCAACGAAAGAACCCTCGTCCAAAAGCATCTCGATGCGCTCGCGGGCGGTGTTCTTGCCGCGTGCGTGCTGCTTCTCGATAGCTGCCTCACCGCTGGGCGCGAAGCTGCGCTCTCGACGTGCATAAAAATCAGCGAGCTTACCGGCGGTGGTGCTCAAATCAAATTCCTGCTGGAGGTTCTCGGACATTATTCCTCGTTCCTGCTCCACCCGATTGTCGGGAGCCAGTGGTTGCGGTGATGGTTGTTCAGGAGGCCCCGAAGAGCGCTCTTGAACAATGTGCATATCCCTCAACTATAGTGCGAACTAGGGCACATGTGCCAGGTGAGAAGCCAGAATATCAACACTAGATACACTTTTATGCACTCAGTACCCAAGAAGGTGCATATAGTAAACGAAAAGTGCAAAAGAGCGGCTCAAAAGAGCGCAGAAAACCCCCTCTCGCGCCGGCAATCCTTGCCGGCGGAAAGGGGGGCTTACGTTCAAGCTTTTCCAGCGTGAAGCGGTGCTCGACCTTAGATGGTGCCCAGAACCGGGTTCCACTCGGTCACGGTGTGAGACAGAACCGCGCCACCAATGTTCATCGGGTCGTTAGCCACGATCTTCTCGGCAGCCTCAGCGGAGTCAACCTTTGCAATCAGCAGAGCACCGGCGGGGGTCTCGCCATCCAGCAGGGGACCGGAAACAATCAGGTTGCCCGCCTCAATCTGCGAACCAAGGTACTCGCGGTGAGCCGGGCGGTACTTCGCCTGCTCCTCGGGAGCTGCGTAAACGTAAGTAATTGCGTAATAAGCCATAGCGGTCTTCTTTCGAGCAGGGCGGAGGAACCTCCGCAGCCGGTCGGTGCTTGATGCACCCTCACTGTCTAATGTACCGTCTCGGGCGCCGGGCGGGCATCACCGGCGGCAAGAAAATTGATATGGTGAGAAATCAGCATGACTCGGCAGAAACCGGCAGATTACGGCGGCAGGTTAATAACGAGTCGGAGTATTGCAGGACGGATTGAGGTAGGACAGAAAGGTACAGGCTATGGAGAAGAATATGAACACCCAGAGTGATCATTCGGTTTTGGATGCGCCGCGCATCCGCACCGTGGCGCTGGACGCTGGCTACTCCAGCGTAAACCTCTACGACGAAGTGGACTCCACCACCACCCGCGCCCGCGAGCTACTCATGGGCGGCACCGACCCCGAACGCGAACAGCTCGGCGAGCTCTCCGTCTACGCCAGCCTCTACCAAAGCGCCGGACGCGGCCGCCTCGCGCGCGCCTGGACCGCACCTCCCGGAGCCTGCCTCGCCGCAAGCATTGTGGTGCGCCCGCACGCCTCCACCGACCCGCTCGCCCGAGAACTCCCCGAAGACAGCTACCACTGGATGACCCTCATCGCCGGGCTCAGCGTGGTCGATATTTGGCGTAGCTACGGCGTGGACGCCGCCCTCAAATGGCCCAATGATGTCATCGCGCAGGGTGCTAAGGGGTGCGGAATCCTCGCCCAGCTCGTTCCCGAAAGCGGCGCCAACGAGGGGCAACGCAGCATCATTGTGGGCATCGGACAGAACACGAATATGTCCGCCGAGCAGCTGCCCGTACCCACCGCCACGAGCCTGAGCCTGTGCACCGGTGCCGCGGTTGATTCCTCCGAGGTGCTTGCCCGACTGCTGAGCATCTTCGCTCGACGCTACCGCGCCTTCGTGCGTGCCGGTGGCGACCCCGAACGCCCCGACCCGCTCAACCCGGATAGCCTCAGCCTGCTCAACCAGGCACGCGCCGCCACCGCCACCCTCGGCGCCAGCGTCCGCATGAGCCTACCCGACGGAAGCACCGTAGACGGTGTTGCCGAAGACATCGACGCGCAGGGGCGCATCCTCATTCGCCGTGAGGATGGTGCACTAGAAACCTACGCGGTGGGCGATATTGAGCATCTTCGCCCTGCCAACGGTAGCTACGGAGATTTTCAGCAGGCACACTAGAACCAGTCCCTAAAAATTCAGCCCAAAAAATTCAGCCCAAAAAAATTAGCCCGGCACGGCAACCTCATCAACCCGCACCACCTCAACCGGCGGCCCCAGCCGGAACACACACCAACCAGCACAGCTAAGGAACACCATGCGTTTGCGCGGAAAACTCAACCCCGGTGAGCATGTCATCATTGCGACCCGACAGCACTACGGTGCCCTGCTGCCCACGCTTGCCTACCTGCTGGTTGCTATCGCCGCCTCAACCTTCGCCTCCACGGCGCGGTCCTCGCCGATTCTGTGGACTCTCGGCATGATCTGTGCGGTAGGTACCCTGGTCGGTGCCGTGCGCACCGCCTGGCGTTGGGCAACCACCTACTACCTGCTGACCACCCACCGGCTCGTGGTGCGCCGCGGCGTGATGACCCGCAGCGGAGACGAGTCCCTCTACCTAGATTCCATGGGGGAGCGTTGGGCAAAACAGCGCGGCCCGGGTGCCTGGCTGGGCTACGGTTCGGTGTATGTGGTCTGCCGCGGGGTGCATCACCGCCTGACCTATGTGCCCGACCCGAAGCGCTTTGAGAAAGAAATTAAAGCCGCCCGACGCGACTACTACGCCCTGCGCGCTCGCTATATTTAGGGCTTCTTCGGCCTCTGTCACCGACCCGGGCGGGAACTGTCGGGTTGGCTCAGAGCCTAAACCCGCCGCTAAATCTGCCGAAAAAATGCGGATTAGAGTATTCTTAAATGTGAATTACTCCACTAAACTATCCTAGGGTGCGGGCGCTTTTGTGACCCAAACACCACCGCGGAGGGGTATATTAACAAGGCGCTACACGGTGAGCATCATCGCAGCGACGCAATGCGAAACCCGCAGAGCACAACGAGGTACCACGTAACCTAGCGCCACCACGGTATAGACCAGACAGTATTTTCCGGCAGGGATGAAAGGAACGGCAGCGGCAATGAGCACGGCAGACCGCCACGAACCTGCGCACTCTCCGCAGGACACCGGCGCCACCATGGGCCCCGAAACCCAAATGCTCAACCTCAAAATCCTGCAGAATCTCGCGCAGAACAATATCTACCGCGATGAGGATTCCAAGGCAGGAATTCGTGCCCTCGAAAAGTCGCTCCTGGGGGAGGGGCGCCGCTACACTCCCGTACAGGCTGCCGAATACGCCGGAATCCCCCTGAAAACCGCACAGCGCATCTGGCACAACATGGGCTTCCCGACCATCGCCGAGCACGCGCCCTACTTCACTGAAACCGACGTGCAGATGCTCGCCGACCTGCAGAAGCTGGACGAATCCGGCGATATTCGCATGGAGTACGTAGCGTCCCTGGTGCGTGCCGAAGGCCAGCTGACCGACCGCACCGTCGCCTGGCAGATTGAGGCGCTGGTGCACAACATTATGGTCACCGAAAACCTTGACGATAATGATGCCCGCCGCAAGCTCCTTAAAGACTTCCCGCGCTACCTCGAGGTTCTCGAGCGCCTGGCGCTGTACGCATACCGCCGCCAGATGTACGCCGGAATCCTGCGCCTGGGATTGCGTGAGAACAATGTGACCACCTCCGGTCTATCCCGCCTACCCCTGGTACGCGGCGTGGGATTCGTGGATCTGGTCTCGTACACCTCCCTGGTGCGTAACCTGGACGCCGCGGCTCTTTCTCAGCTCATCAACCACTTTGAGCAGAGCTGTCTGGACGTCATCGCACCCCTGGGCGGTCGCATTATTAAGACTCTCGGTGACGAAGTTTTCTTCCTCACTGAAACCCCGGACGCTATCGCAGAAATTAGCCTGCGTCTCTCCGAAAAGATCGGTGCCGACCCGCAGCTGCCGGACTCCCGTGTCGCCTTCATTTGGGGCGAGGTTCTGGCGAACCGCGGTGACGTGTACGGATCCAGCGTGAACCTGGCTGCACGCCTGGTTTCCCTGGCTGAACCGGGTACCGTGCTGACCGATAATGAGACAGCAAACACGCTCCGACAGGTGGGAAATCGCTACAATCTCACCTCTCAGGGAACGCGAAACGTTAGAAGCTTTGGTAACGTAGACCCCGTGGCGGTGACTCGTCGCGTGAACTACACAATGGAGATAGACCTCTCATGACTGAACTGAAACTACGTACCGGTGGTGCAACGCACCGCGGCGCACATCGAGAAAATAACGAAGATTCGATGGTCGTCGCCGGTTCCCTTTGCGTGGTCGCGGACGGCATGGGAGGCCACGAGGCGGGAGAGGTTGCTTCGCGCCTGTGCGTGCGTCAGCTCGCCTACTCGCCCTTCTTCACCATGCCCGGTGGCCGTAGCGAAGAGGAACAGCAGGCTTACCTTGACCGCCTCGCAGCTATCGACGAGGAAGATCCCGCCAAGCGCCGCCGCCGCGCAAACACCCTGCTCAATAACGAGATTGTGGGCACCCTCAACCGCCTGCACGATATCATTGGTGAAACCAACGAGGAGATTAAGCAGGCGCTGTCCCGCTCCGGCGGTACGACCGTAACCGGTGCCTGGCTGACCCGCATCGGCGACCGTAACCTGTGGGTTGTTTTCAACGTGGGTGACTCCCGAACCTACCGTCTGCTGCGTGAGGAAGAAGGCATTCACCACTCCGCAATGGAGAAGCTGCCCGGCTCCGAGGGTTCTGCCTCGCTCGAGCAGGTCACTAGTGACCATTCCGAGGTGCAGTACCTGGTGGACGAGGGTCAGATTACTGCCCTGGAGGCGCTGACCCACCCGCGCCGCAACGTGATTACCCGTGCGCTGGGTACCGGCAACTACTGGGAGCCGGACTTCTGGGTTCTGCCCGCCCGCGCCGGTGACCGCCTGATGCTCTGCTCTGATGGTCTTTCCTGTGAGCTGTCGCACGAGTACATGGCGCGCGTGCTCACCTCGATTCGCCACCCGCAGGATGCTGCTGACGTTCTTCAGCACGAGGCGCTGCGTTCGGGCGGCCGCGACAACATTACGGTGATTGTTGCTGACGCTGTCGAGGCCTAAACTCGAAGCCTAAACTTCATACTTTATGATTCACCCCCGTTTTCTTCGGACGCTCGGTTGAGCGCCTGCAGGAGGCGGGGGTGAACTGTATCTGCGTTCAGCGCTGCTGAGATGAGAGACGAAGAATATGCGCTCGCGGACTTCGGCAATATGACGAGCGATAGGGGAGCGGGGCGGCAAAAACGTTAAACTGGACGGGTGACTGAGAACAACACCACCCAGCAGACTGCCCCCGCCGAGACTCGAGCAGAGAGCCCCGCAGACAGCTCCGCGGAGATTACCGAAGCCCTGCGCGCCGAGTACGCGGAACTAACCGATAAGATTCGTGCCGCACGCCGTGCCTACTACAACGAAGACGCCCCCTTCCTCTCCGACGCCGAGTACGATGCGCTCTACCGCCGCCTCGAAATCATTGAGGCGGAGCACCCGCTCATCATTGCCAACGACTCGCCCACCCAGGAGGTCGGCGGCGAAGCCATCGAGGCCTTCGCGCCCGTCACCCACCTGGAACGCATGTACTCCCTCGAGGACGTCTTCTCCTTCGAGGAGCTGCGCACCTGGCTGACCAAGACCGAAGAGAGCACCCGCAACCTTACCGGCAGTGCACCGCAGTGGCTGACCGAGCTGAAAATTGACGGCCTCGCCGTGAACCTGCTTTACCGCAACGGCACCCTCGTGCGCGCTGCAACCCGCGGCGACGGCACCACCGGCGAAGACGTCACCCACAACGTGCGCACTATCGCCAGCATCCCGCAGCAACTGAGCGGTGAGGGCCACCCCGAAGAAATCGAGATTCGCGGCGAGGTGTTCATCTCCTCCGCCGATTTTGAGAAGCTCAACGAGTCCATGATCGCCGCCGGCAAGAACCCCTTCGCGAACCCGCGTAACGCCGCGGCAGGCTCGCTGCGCCAGAAGGATGCGGCGATTACCGCCTCGCGCCCGCTGAGCATGTACGTGCACGGCATCGGTTCGCGCACCGGCCTGGATATTGCCACTCAGTACGAGACCTACGATCTGCTCGCTTCCTGGGGCCTGCCTGTGAGCCCCTACAGTGAGATTGCCGCCAACACCGAGGCGGTGTTCGACTTCATTAATAAGTACGGCGAGCAGCGCCACTCCCTGGTGCACGAAATCGACGGCATCGTTATTAAGGTCAACGACTTCGCGACCCAGGCTCAGCTGGGCTACACCTCCCGCGTGCCGCGCTGGGCGGTGGCGTACAAGTACCCGCCCGAAGAGGTGCACACCAAGTTGCTGGATATTCGCGTGGATGTGGGACGCACCGGCCGCGTGACCCCCTACGGTGTTATGGAGCCCGTGTTCGTCTCCGGCTCGACCGTCGAACGCGCGACCCTGCACAACCAGGACGTGGTCAAAGCTAAGGGCGTGCTCATCGGCGACACCGTGGTGCTGCGCAAGGCAGGCGACGTGATCCCCGAGATCGTCGCCCCCGTGGTTGCCCTACGTGACGGCACCGAACGAGAGTTCGTCATGCCCAGCGAATGCCCCTCCTGCGGTTCGCCCCTTGCCCCCGGTAAGGAAGGCGATGTGGACCTGCGCTGCACGAACCCGCGCTCCTGCCCGGCGCAGCTGACCGAGCGCGTGTACTATGCGGCAAGCCGCGGCGCCTTCGACATTGAGGCGCTCGGCTTTGAAGCAGCAAAGGCACTCACCAGCCCCGCAACCCCGGATACCCCTCCGCTAACGACCGAGGCGCACCTGTTCAGCCTCAACATTGAGGACCTGCGCGAGGTCACCATCGAACGTGAGAAGAAGGTCAAGGGTGTGGGCACCGGAAAGATGGAGCGCGTGCCCTACTTCTACACCAAGCCGACCAAGGCACGCCCCGAGCCGAAGCCCACGAAGAATACGCTGAACCTCTTCGCCGAGCTGGAGAAGGCAAAACAGCAGCCGCTGTGGCGCGTGCTGGTTGCCCTCTCGATTCGCCACGTGGGCCCGACCGCTGCCCGCGCGCTCGCCGCGGAGTTCGGTTCGATGCAGGCGATCCGCGAGGCTGACCGTGAACGCCTTGCCGCTGTGGACGGTGTGGGCACCACGATTGCCGACTCGATTATTGAGTGGTTTGCTGAGGACTGGCACGCTGAGGTGGTGGACTCCTGGGCTGCCGCCGGTGTGCGCATGGAAGATACTCGTGACGAGTCCGTGGCGCGTACCTTGGAGGGCATGACCGTGGTTGTGACCGGCACGCTGAACGGTTACACCCGTGACGGCGCGAAGGAAGCCATTATTTCTCGAGGCGGTAAGGCATCCGGCTCGGTGTCTAAGAGGACCCACTTTGTGGTTGCTGGCGCGAACGCCGGCTCGAAGCTGGATAAGGCTCAGCAGCTGGGCCTGAAGGTACTGGATGAGGAGGGCTTCACTGCCCTGCTCGAGGGTGGCCCGGAGGCTGTTGAGGCTACCGCCGAGTAGACCCGGTAGTGGGGGCACCTGAATCTGACCCCTGCAATATATAGAGCATTCAGGCTCTGGAGTGCGTGCTTCAGGGTCTGAATGCCAATTTCTGGCATTTATAATTACCACAGCTTTTAAGGCGGAAGCGCCTTAAAACACTCCCAAAGCGAAGAAATATTTAAAAAATATTTACACGCTGTTCAAAACCCTTAAAGGTGGCGCCCATCAACCCCGAATCGGAAAACTCGGCGGGGGAGCGCATCCGATTTAAACCCCTAGAAAACCCCGAAATTCCGGGGTGAAACCCTTAAGGCGCGCGGGGCTCAAGGTCTTAAATAATGTTTCCTGCACTTTTAACCTGGAAGAACCCTGGGAGAACCCGGGACGTTCGCTGTGAACTTGAAATCGGGTTGGAATCATAAAAAACCTCGGCTATCTTTGAGACCAGATGGATTCTCGCAAGAGAATCACCTGTGTGGTTTCAAGCTTGGAATGCTTGAAACGATGCCCGGTTCTACCGCACGTCCCCATCGAGGAAGTGCCACCCGGATTCCGCACATAAGTGCAGAATCGCTCACGGTGACATGAAATCGGTGGAGAGCCGCTCACATGGTAGAGCCAGAATATGAGTAACCTACTTCGTTATCAAAGGGTGAGCGGCGGCGCGCTAGAGTTCCGGGGACGGAACGAGCGGGGACGGCCCCAAGGAGCATTATGAAGAACACTTCCATTCGTCGTACCGCAGCAGCTCTCGCCATCGGTGGCGCTGTAGCAGCTACCATGTCGATGCCCGCTGCAAACGCAGTAGACGGTGCTACCTGGGACGCACTGGCACAGTGCGAGTCCGGTGGCAACTGGTCCATCAACACCGGTAACGGCTTCTACGGCGGTCTGCAGTTCACCCAGCAGTCCTGGAACGGCGTCGGCATGTCCGGCTCCCCCGCGACCGCTACCCGTGCACAGCAGATCGAGGCTGGCGAGCGTCTGCTCGCTATCCAGGGCTGGGGCGCATGGCCCGCATGCTCCGCTAAGCTTGGCCTCTACGGCAAGACCGGCGCAGCTCCCACCTACACCGAGCCCACCACCACCGTGGCTGCACAGTCGCAGACCCAGCAGACCTACACCGCTCCCGCGGCACAGGCTGCACCCGCAGCTCCTGCAGCTCAGGCTGCACCCGCAGCAGTTGAGGCACCCGCAGCAGCTCCCGCTGCACCGGTAGCACCCGCTGCACCCGCAGTTGAGGCTCCCGCAGCTCCCGCAGCAGCACCGGCAGTTGAGGCTCCCGTAGCAGCAGCTCCCAAGGCAGCGGCAGGCACCTACACCGTGGTTCCCGGTGACTCCCTCTCGCTGATCGCTGCAAAGCTCGGCGTTGCAGGCGGCTACCAGGCAATCGCAGCTGCGAACACCGACATCATCTACAACGTTGACCTGATCTTCCCCGGCCAGGTTCTGACCATCCCCGCCTAAGGATTAACCCTCAAGCGTAACGTGGACACGTTGTAGCCCAACGCCCCGCACCTCACACGAGGAGCGGGGCGTTGAGCATTTAACCCGAAAACAGGGGAGAAGAACACCGCCTGAACACGCAAACCAGCAGGTAAACCCTCCAACCCCCAATGAGACGGAAAACGCAACCTCCACTACACTAGAGAAGAGACAAGAAAACAAACTACGGGAGAACCATGTCTGCCATCACCTTTGAACAGGTAAAGCACCTGGCATCGCTGGCACTCATTGAGATGACCGATGAAGAACTCACCGCGATGGCGTCTGAGCTGGACGTCATCGTCGCATCCGTTGAGACCATGTCGCAGAAAGCAACTGCCGACATCCCCGCGACCAGCCACCCCATCCCCCTCGAGAACGTCTTCCGCGAAGACGTACCCGTCACCACCCTCACCCAGGAAGAGGCGCTCTCCGGCGCCCCCGACGCACAGGACGGCAAGTTCCGCGTGCCGGCAATCCTCGACGAAGACTAAGAGGAGAACAACCAAGTGAACGAACTGATCCAGCTCACCGCCGCAGAAGCAGCAGAAAAGCTCGCATCCGGCGAAATCACCTCCGTCGAGCTCACCCAGGCACACCTGGACCGCATCGCAGCCACTGACGGCGCGCCCCTAAGCGACAACCGAGCAGACGGCAAGAACGGCCTCAACGCCTTCCTGCACATCAACGCCGAAGAAGCACTCGCCACCGCAGCAGCAGTGGACGCAGACCGCGCAGCAGGCAAGGAACTGCCCCCGCTCGCAGGCGTACCCATCGCCGTCAAGGACCTCATCGTCACCAAGGGCCAGCCCACCACCGCAGCATCGTGCATGCTCGAAGGCTGGATGAGCCCCTACGACGGCACCGTCACCCGCAAGGTCCGCGAAGCACGCATGCCCATCCTCGGCAAGACCAACCTTGACGAATTCGCAATGGGCTCCTCCAACGAGCACTCCGCATTCGGCGTAGTCCGCAACCCCTGGGCACTCGACCGCGCACCCGGCGGCTCCGGCGGCGGCTCCGCAGCAGCCGTCACCGCCTTCCAGGCACCCCTGGCGCTCGGCACCGACACCGGCGGCTCCATCCGCCAGCCCGCAGCACTGACCGGTAGCGTCGGCGTTAAGCCCACCTACGGCTCCGTCTCCCGTTACGGCGTCATCGCCATGGCATCCTCCCTCGACCAGGTAGGCCCCGTCGCACGCACCGTCCTGGACACCGCACTGCTCCACGAAGCAATCGCAGGCCACGACCCGCTCGACGCAACCTCCCTGCCCGATGAGCCCGGCAACTTCGTTGAAGAAGCCAAGGCAGGTGCCGAAGCCGCACGCAAGGGCGACCTGTCCGGCCTGCGCATCGGCGTCATCAAGGAACTTGGCGGCGGCGACGGCGAAGGCTTCGAAGCAGGCGTCCTCGCACGCTTCCGCGAATCCGTCGAAGAGCTGCGTGCCGCAGGTGCAGAGATCATCGAGGTCTCCCTGCCCTCCGTTACCGAAGCCATCAGCGCCTACTACATGATCATGTCCTCCGAGGTGTCCTCCAACCTGGCACGCTACGACGGCGTCCGCTACGGCCTGCGCGTCGTACCCGAAGACGGCCCCGTCACCATCGAACGCGTCATGTCCGCAACCCGCTCCGCAGGTTTCGGCCACGAGGTCAAGCGCCGCATCATCCTCGGCACCTACGCACTGTCCGCAGGTAACTTCGACGCCTACTACGGCGCCGCACTGCGCGTACGTACCCTCATCCAGCGCGACTACGCGGCAGCATTCGAAAAGTGCGACGTACTCATCTCCCCGACCGCGCCCTCCACCGCGTTCAAGCTCGGCGAGAAGACCGAAGGCGACCCCATGGCAATGTACCTGGGCGACGTCGCAACCGTGCCCGTCAACCTGGCAGGCGTCCCGGCGCTCTCCCTGCCCGGCGGCCTCTCCGAAGAGAACAACCTGCCCGTCGGCATCCAGTTCACCGCACCCGCACGCGAAGACGCACGCCTCTACCGCGTCGGCGCAGCACTGGAAGAACTGCTCACCGCAAAATGGGGCGCACCGCTCTACAAGAGCCTGCCCGACACCGAAACTCTGATCCGCGACTTTGACTTTGGGGGAACCAAGTAATGAGTGAAGAAGTCCTCAGCTTCGAAGAAGCCATCGAAAAGTACGACCCGGTCCTCGGCTTCGAGGTGCACGTCGAACTCAACACCAAGACCAAGATGTTCGACTCCGCACCCAACGAGTTCGGCGACGAACCCAACACCAACATCACCCCCGTATCGCTCGGCCTGCCCGGCGCGCTGCCCATGGTGAACAAGACCGCTGTTGAGTCCGCCATCAAGCTCGGCCTGGCACTGGGCTGCGACATCGCAGACAAGTCCTACTTCGCCCGCAAGAACTACTTCTACCCGGACTCTCCGAAGAACTTCCAGACCTCCCAGGCTGGCGGCCCCATCGCGGAAAATGGCTCCCTGGACGTTGAGCTCGAAGACGGCACCATCTTCACCGTCGAAATTGAGCGCGCCCACATGGAAGAAGACGCAGGCAAGCTCACCCACGTCGGTGGCGCAGACGGCCGAATTCAGGGTGCAACCTCCTCCCTGGTCGACTACAACCGCGCAGGCGTGCCCCTGATCGAGATCGTCACCCGACCCATCGTCGGTGCCGGCGAGCGCGCACCCGAACTGGCACGCGCCTACGTTGCCGCAATCCGCGACATCGTCCGCTCCCTCGGCATCTCCGACGCCCGTATGGAACGCGGTAACGTCCGATGCGACGCCAACGTCTCCCTCATGCCCAAGGGCGCAGAGAAGTTCGGCACCCGCTCCGAAACCAAGAACGTGAACTCCCTCCGTTCCGTTGAGCGCGCCGTCCGCTACGAGATCCGCCGCCACGCAGCGATCCTCGAACGCGGCGAAAAGGTCACCCAGGAGACCCGCCACTGGCACGAAGACACCCGCGAAACCTCCTCGGGCCGCCCCAAGTCCGACGCTGACGACTACCGTTACTTCCCCGAACCGGACCTCGTACCGGTCGTCACCAACAGCGATTGGATTGAGCGTCTGCGCGCCGAACTGCCCGAACCCCCGGCAGAGCGCCGCCGCCGCCTCAAGAACGAATGGGGCTACTCCGACGAAGAGTTCCGCGACGTCGTCAACGCTGGCGCACTCGACGTCATCGAAGAGACCGTCGCCGCAGGCGCAACCGCAGCAGCAGCCCGCAAGTGGTGGATGGGCGAAATCGCCCGCCGCGCAAAGCAGGCTGAAGTTGAGCTCACCGCCCTCGGCGTGGAGCCCGCAACCGTGGTCGCCCTCGAAGCGCTCATCTCCGAAGGAAAGATTAACGACAAGATCGCCCGCCAGGTGCTCGAGTTCGTCCTCGCCGGTGAAGGAACCCCCGCCGAAATCGTTGAGGCACGCGGCCTCGCCGTTGTCTCCGACGACGGTGCGCTCACCGCAGCTGTCCAGGAAGCACTGGCAGCAATGCCCGACGTTGCCGACAAGATTCGTGCCGGCAAGGTTCAGGCTGCTGGCGCTATCGTCGGTCAGGTCATGAAGGCTACCCGCGGTCAGGCTGACGCCGCCCGCGTGCGTGAGCTGATCCTGGCTGAGTGCGGCGTGGAAGGCTAAGCTTTTCCGCTGATCCGGCTCTAGCGAAAGAGGCGCTGTCTCCCGTGTGGGAGACGGCGCCTCTTGCGCTCTCTAAAGTCCGTGACTGGTTCCGTATGGCTCTGCACGGTTGCTTCCGCTTGGAAAGGCGGTTATCGTCCTCGTTCCTATAGGTAGGGGGGTGGGTACGCTATACCCTTCCTCCGCTCCTGCAGGGGAACCCACCCTCTCGGGCGCTCCGCTCTCTCCTTGCTTCGCTGCGGAGAGCACCCGAGAGGGTACCCTGATGTCGCTTCCGGAGGGTATAGCTACCCCGCTCCGGCTAGGCTTGGTGCGTCGTGTGGAGGGGCGGTGTCGTCCGTAGTGACATCAGGGTGCCCGAAGCGAAGCGAGGGCGGGTGCCCCTGTAGGAACGAGGACGAACACCGTCCCCCCCCCGCGTAGCGCAACGTGCTGAAACGAAGAACGCTCCGTCCGTATCACTTGGATACAGACGGAGCGTTCTATTTAAGAGATGAGTTACTCAGTAACGCCGAGGTTGGTCAGCAGGAACGCGTAATCCCAGGCAATTTCACGCCAACGCGTATACCGGCCGGAACCACCACCGTGACCGCCCGACATGTCAATCTTCAGCAGCGGCACCGGCGACGACGGGTCAATCTGCTCACGCAGTGCCGCAACCCACTTGGCGGGCTCCACGTAGAGCACGCGCGTGTCGTGCAGGCTCGTCACCGCAGCAATCGCCGGGTAGCGGACCGGGCGGATGTTCTCGTACGGGGTGTACGACTTCATGTAGGCGTAGACCTCGGGGTCCTCAATCGGGTTGCCCCACTCTTCCCACTCCATCGCCGATAGCGGCAGCTCCGGGTCGAGGATGGTGGTCAACGCATCCACGAACGGTACGGCGGCCAGGCAGGCGGCGTACTTTTCGGGGGCGAGGTTCAGCACAGCGCCCATGAGCAGGCCGCCCGCGCTACCGCCGTAGCAGCCGATACGCGCCTCATCAGCCCACGGCTTCGCCGCAATGTAGCTGGTGACGTCCACGAAGTCGGTGAAGGTGTTCTTCTTCGACAGCTTCTTGCCGTTCTGGTACCAGGAGCGGCCCATCTCGCCGCCGCCGCGAATGTGCGCGATGACGTAGATGACGCCGCGGTCCAGGATCGACAGCATCGGGATAGAGAACATCGGGTCCATGGACGACTCGTACGAGCCGTAACCGTACTGGATGACCGGGTGCGGCTTGCTCATGTCCAGGTCGGCGCGGTGAATCACGGAAATCGGGATGAGCGTGCCGTCCGCTGCGGGTGCCCAGTCGCGGTAGGCGCGGTAGTCCTCGCGGTTGTAGCCGCCCAGCACCGGGGTTTCACGGCGCAGCAGCAGGGTCTGCGACATGGGGAAGTAGTCGTAGACACGGCGCGGGGTCAGGTACGAGGTGTAGGCGATGCGCAGCACGGGGGAGTAGTTCTCCGCGCGCAGCACCGAGGCGGTGTACAGTTCCTCGTCGAAACCGGCCGGTTCCATGAAGGTCACGCCCGCGGGTCGGCGGCGGCGCCACTGGATGGGCAGCTGCTCACGCGGCGCCAGGAAGATGCGGGTGGTCGTGTCTGCGCGGGCGGTGACGACCAGGTGCGTTGCGGTAAAGGTGAAGCCCTCCAGGCGCACGTGCTCGCTGTGGCGGATGACCGGCACCCAACGCTGCGCGTACTCTTCGAGGCTTTCGCCCTCGCGCGGCATGTCGGCGAGGACCAGCTCGGAGTTCAGCGCATTGTAGTCGTGCTGAATCAGCAGGTGCTGCTCGCCGGCAATGTTGAGCGGCTCAGCGTAGTATTCGATGCCCGCGCTCTTGGGGATGAGCAGGGTCGGCTCGCCCTTGGGTTCGCGAGTGGGGACGATGCGCACCTCGGTGTACTCGGAGTTCGAGCTGGTGAGCACCACGGAGGAACGGTCGGAGCTCATAGCCGCCGAGAGCCACATGGTGTTGTCCGGCTCTTCGTAGATGAGGTGATCTTCGGTGCCCTGTCCGACGTCGTGCACATAGACACGCCAGGGACGCCAGGAGTCGTCGGGGACCACGTAGATGAGCTGCTCGGCGTGGTTGATGAAGAAGGAACCCGCCGCAATGTTGGGGATGGTGTCTTCGAGGAAAGTGCCGGTTTCCATGTTGAGGAAGCGCTGCTCGTAGCGTTCGTCGCCCTTCTCGTCCACGGAGATGCTCAGCAGCTTGCCGTTACGTGCCGGCTGGAAGCTGCCCAGGGAGAAGAACTCCATGTCCTTGGCGTATTCGTTGCAGTCGAGGATGACGACCTCACCCTCGAGCACCTCGCCGGGGGTGACGGTCGGCGGGGTGTAGCGCACCACCTCGTCGCCCTCGTGCAGGGCGGGGTAGCGGTAGAAGACGGGGTACTGGCCACCGGGCACCATACGGCTGTAGTACCACCAGTCACCGATACGGTTCGGGACGGTCAGATCCGACAGCAGGGTGCGGTTCTTAATCTCGTTGAAGATGGACTCGCGGAGGGGCTGCTGGTCTGCGGTGACAGCTTCGGTGTATTCGGCTTCTGCTTTGAGGTAGTTGAGGACCTCTTCGCTTTCCTTGTCGCGGAGCCATTCGTAGTGGTCGATGAAGACGTCGCCGTGGTGTTCGCGGCGGTGCTCGACCTTCTTCGGTACGGGCGGGGTGAGGTTCTGTTCAGCCATGCTGCCACCTCTTTCAATGAGTTATGGGTTTGTGAATGGTGTGTGCCGGAGGCGCCTGCCTCCTCTGCCGCCGGGGTGGCGGTGAGGGTGTGCGGGGGACTGTGGGCACGCCTAGTTCTAGTGTATCGAAGAGTGAGGGAGGCTACTATATTGCCGCCTGCGCGGGGTTGCCCGGCTCAGCCTGTGGAAGCCCCGCCGAAGTCTCACCGAAGCCTCGCCGCAACGTGCGCTTTCGGCGGCTAGTTGGCGCGTCCCTTAATGGACATGAGGGTGCGGCGGCCCGCCTTGTTTGCCTTCGTGAAGGCGCGGTTACTCTGCCGGTACTCGCGCTCCTGAGAGCGCAGGCGCAGGCGTGCAGATTCTGCCATCATCCTGCGGTAGCGTTCAAAACGTTCGGGGTCGAGGGAGCCGTCGGCGAGCGCCTGCTGCACCGCGCATCCGGGTTCGGAACCGTGGGAGCAGTCGCTGTACCGGCAGGAGGAGGCGTAGCTGGAAACGTCATCGAAGGTCTCATCAATGGCTGCGCTGTCGCTCGTGGCGGCGAGGGCTCGCACGCCCGGGGTGTCAATCAGCACCGTGCCAGCCGAAGATTCTGCACCGGAGTCTGCCTCACCGGGCAGAACAATCATTTGGCGGCTGGTGGTGGTGTGGCGTCCCTTGCCGTCGGCATCGCGAACCGCGGAGGTCGCCTGCACCCGGTTTTCTGAGCTGGCCTCGCGGGGGTCAACTCCGGGGTTGAGCAGGGCGTTGACCAGGGTAGATTTTCCGGCGCCGCTGCGGCCCAGGAACGCGGCGGTACGCCCTGCGACGAGCTCAGCCACCGGGGCAGGGTCGTAGCCGTTATCCGTGCAGACGATGAGCACCGCATCCACGCCGCTACCCAGGGATTCCTGATACCCGGCGAGCTGTTCTGCGGTTACCAGGTCACCCTTGGTGAGAATTAGCGCGACCTGCACCCCGGAAGCGTGCGCCAGAGCGGTGTAGCGTTCAATTCGCCCAATGGACGGCTCGGGGAAGCAGGGCTCAACGATGCAGAGCATATCCACGTTGGCGGCGACA
The DNA here is from genome assembly GCF_963544205.1 of uncultured Rothia sp. Taxonomy (GTDB): domain Bacteria; phylum Actinomycetota; class Actinomycetes; order Actinomycetales; family Micrococcaceae; genus Rothia. The sequence continues at coordinate 90,350 of NZ_CAUUDY010000007.1, read as the reverse complement.
GGCTGATCCGCGGATTCTCGGGTGGCGCTGGGTCGGGTGAGGTAGCTTCGCCGGGGCAGTATCGCGAGGGGTTTGTGCTCCGCGGGGTGGGCTGCACCGCCAGTTCCGGGGATGGGCTGGGTGAGTACCCAGTCACCCACGACGGGGTACTCTTCTTCGCCGTAGTCGTTCTCAACCGGACGCAGCGGAGCGGAAAGCTTAATGAGCTCACCCCGCTCGCAGGTCAGTAGCTCGCAGCGGGTGCGGTGTACGGCACTAACACGGGCGAGGGTAAAGTTTTCGAGGGTACCGCCGAGGGTGAACGCGGCGCGGATTGCCGCGCCCTGCCAGGAGGGGTCGAACCCTAGAGTCTCTAAGGTGTATGGAGCGGGAGCAATGGTCACAGGAATAGTCTTTCTTGGTTGCGGCGCCCGGATAGCGGGTGATTACAAGGTTCGTTCTTTTTCAGGGTTCACCGTTTACAACAGCGAGGCGCGGGCGCCGGCACGGATGCGGCGGGCGGCAAGGAAGGTTAGCCCCAGCCCGATAGCGGCGTAGAGTACTGCCAGGGCTGTGTCTGTCGCCAGGAGCGCGAAAAGCTCCGGCGCGGTGCCGTTCGCGATATCGCTAGAGGTATCTAAAGCCTGCACCAGCCGGGATCCGGGAACCCACGAACATACCCACGCAAGCCACGTCGGGTAGGTACTCACCGGCACAATCACGCCCGCGCTGACCGGCAGAACAATAGATAGAACGTTTGAGCCCGTGTACGGATCCGATAGGTACAGGCCCAAGCCGGCAGCAAAGATACCTAGGCAGACTCCGCCCAGAACCGCAACCGGCATCAGTAAGATGGTGCCAACTAAAAGCCCGGAACTTGCTCCCGCAGCGGAGGATGTGAGGGAGAGTAACCACACGATGCCCACATTGCTCAGACCCGTCACGGATGCCAGCAACGCGGGTACCGCCGCCGCACCGAGCCAGTAGCCAGCATCCACCGGGCGAGCCGTACACACGTACTCGAAGACGCCAATCCACCGGTCTGTGGCAACGCGCGCAACAATACCGGCTGCCACCGAACTGAGGGTGGCAATCAGAGCAGACGCGCAGCCGATGCGTACCGTATCGTTCGCGGCAAGATCAGCACCCAGAAGCACCGTGAAAAGCACGTTAAGACCGGGTACGAGAACCAGAGTCGTGATGGCCGTTCCGAGGGTCGCGAAGGTAATAGAAGATGACCAGCCAATAGAGGCGGTAGACAGTGCCCGACGCACCACGCCGGGCAGAGAATCAGTAGAGAGAACACGCACGCTACATCGCCCCCAGAGTTCCGCGACGACGGGCGGAGGCGAGAGCCTTCCGGGCAAAAAGGAAGGCACACAACGCCCAGATGAAGCTCACGACCAGGGTCTGAATTACGGGCAGGAGTGCATCCGTCGGGGTAGTGATGGCGGTACGCCCAAGTAGGAGGTGAACCGGCGCCTGCAGGGGAATGAGCACGCCCGCAGCATCCAGCCAGGCGGGCGCTTCAATGGTCGTGAAGAGAACCCCGGAAAGAATAAAAACCGGCACGAGCAACAGCTCCTCGTAGGCGATAGCGTTCGGCGTGGCCACGAAGAATACCGCAATCATGAACGTGACCGACAGGCACGCAAGCCACAGCAGGGGAACGCCCAGAACGTAGCGCGGCCAGAGTGCTGAAAAATCCGTGACCTGCGGGTTAAGCGTCACAAGAGCCCAGATGAGCCACGACAGGGGCAAAGCCGCCATACCCACAATGGAGGCGCTCGAAACGATAGCCGCCAGCACCCGCACCGGAGAAATCGACCCCGAACACAGGTACACGAGGGTCCCACGGAAACGCTCGAAATTGATGATGCCCGCAGACACGATGCAGACCGACCACATGCCCACAATGCCCGCGCGGGTCCACGCGAGGGTCGGGTCAACGGAGTGACCCGCGGAGCTCTGCGCCGCCGCATGCACGGCGAGCGCCTGAAGGATGACCGAGCCGAGTACCGTACTGATGAGCAGCTGAATGAAGTAGGGGACCGTCAGGAACTGGCGCAGGCTAAAGCCCATGAGTCGCAGTTGGCGGGCGCACTCCTGCCACAGGTCGTACCGTCGACCCTGCCGCTGGAACTCTTCCGAGCGTTGCGTCTGAGCGTTCATCGCTTGAGCCCCTCCGCCATCGCCAGGTAGGCCTCCTCCAGGGTTGCCGGGCGCGTGTACGGCTCGGTTCGTGCCCCGATATTCGCCGCGGCAAGCCCCTCCGCCAGGATGCGGTGCGCCTCACCCGCCTCGAACGTGGTGCGCTCGCCGTGCCAGTAGAGGGTCAGCTCCCAGCCGGAACCGCGCGGGGCAAAAAGTACTGTCGCCCGATCGCCAAGGAAGCTACGCAGCGCATCGAGACCCTCGGTGGCGGTGGCTTCAACCTGCACCACGGTCGTGGCGGCAATACCGGCGTGAGCGGCAACGTCCTCGAGGGTGCCGCTCACGGCGACAGAATCGGCACCCAAAACGGTGATGGTATGCGCCAGGTCCTCGATTTCGCCCAGCAAGTGACTCGTCAGCAGGACGGCGGCGCCGTCCTCCGCGAGGGAGCGGATGAGGGTTCGAACGGTCAGGGCGATATCGGGGTCGAGCCCGTTGGTCGGCTCATCCAGCAGGAGCAGGGAAGGGGAACCGAGCAATGCCCTGGCGATGTGTAGGCGCTGCTTCATGCCGCGAGAAAACTCCTGGACAGGCCGCGTCGCAGCGTCGGAGAGTTCCACGCGGGCTAGGGCATGCTCCACCTCGTGTCGTCGAGCTCGCCCGGAAACCCCCGCAACATCGGCGAAGAACAGCAGGTTATCGCGGGCACTGGCGCGCGGGTAGAAGCCGTTCTCCCCGCCGAGGGCGAGGCCCACGTGACGGCGTGCCCGCTGCGGGTGAGCGATGGCATCAACGCCATTCACGGTGAGGCTACCGCCGGTGGGAGTCAGCAGGGTCGAGCACATTTGCACGGTCGTCGTTTTGCCCGCGCCGTTGGGACCGAGGAGGGCGTGAATCTCGCCGGAGCTAACGCGAAGCGAAACCCGGTCGACGGCGGTAAAGGCGTTTTCACCTTTGCCAAAGACGCGGCTGAGCTGCGCGGCGTCAAGAACAAGAGACATGGTAGGTAACCTTCGGGTATGACCCTCTGGCCCCTATACCGGAGGGATGCTGTGCAGGATAAACGGCGTAGTGAGCCGCGCCCTGCGCGAGTGTATGTGTAGTCAGTGTTGTAGTCTCAGTGTACCGAAAAGCGCGGATAAAAGTGATGGGGGTTACTGCATGTGGAAGGGTGTCCTCCAAACCCCTCGATTGCCACCCGGTATTGTTGCCAACGTTTTGTTGCAGGCGGGTTTTTGTTACGGACGTTAAAAAACGTCATCTTTGCAATGAAACGTCTTAAAGTGCCGCGCACCCACAAAACCCTTGACCCCGCCCCGTGCCCTGTGACACTCTAAATAACAGGTCAAGAGCGCCAGCGACAAGCCCCAGCTAGCTGGCCGGCAACCCTCCTCCGCGGTGGGGTGCCCTGGGTGAAGACCGGGCGGCACGCACAAGCGTGACGCAAGCGCGGGACCGATGTGACCGAATTCGGTACATCAATCGTGACAGGATTATTCGACGACGATTCCTGTACCGTCGGCATGCGGCCCCCTAAGAATCCCCATTAGGAGCCACGCATGAGCAACAACACTACCGTCCCGACTCCCGCCAACCCCGCAGGTTGGAAGTTCGAAACCCGCCAGATCCACGCAGGTCAGGCGCCGGATGCCGCAACGGGAGCTCGGGCACTACCCATCTACCAGACCACTTCCTTCGTCTTTGACAGCGCCGAGCAGGCAGCGAACCGTTTCGCTCTCGCCGAGCTGGGCCCCATTTACACTCGCCTCAACAACCCCACCCAGGAAGCTATCGAAAACCGTATCGCCTCCCTGGAAGGCGGCGTTGGCGCGCTGCTGCTGGCATCCGGTCAGGCAGCTATCACCTACGCAATCCTGAACATTGCCGGCGCCGGTGACCACGTGGTCGCCTCGCCCTCCGTGTACGGCGGCACCTACAACCTGCTCAAGTACACCCTCGCCGACCTCGGCATCGAAACCACCTTCGTTGAAGACCCGGACGACCTGGACGCATGGCGCGCCGCAGTCCGCCCCAACACCAAGCTCTTCTACGGCGAGTCCGTGCCAAACCCCCGCAACGACGTGCTCGACATTGAGCCCATCGCCAAGATTGCGCACGAAAACGGTGTGCCCCTGATCGTGGACAACACCGTACCCACCCCCTACCTGCTGCGCCCCATCGAGCACGGCGCGGACGTGGTGGTCCACTCCGCAACCAAGTACCTGGGTGGCCACGGCACCTCCATCGGCGGTGTGATTGTTGACTCCGGTAACTTCGACTACGGCGCAGACCCCGAGAAGTTCCCCAAGTTCAACCAGCCCGCCCCCGGCTACCACGGCCTGGTCTACGCACGCGACCTGGGCAAGGACTCCGCATTCGGTGCGAACCTCTCCTACATCCTGAAGGCGCGCGTCTCCTTGCTGCGCGACACCGGCGCCGCAATCTCCCCGACTAACGCCTTCAACATCGGCATCGGTCTGGAGACCCTCTCCCTGCGCATCGAACGCCACATTGAGAACGCCACTAAGGTCGCCCACTGGCTCGAAGCAAACCCGCAGGTCGACAGGGTTATCTGGGCTGGCGTGGAATCCTCCCCCTGGTACGAGCGCGCACAGAAGTACCTGCCCAAGGGCCCCGGCGCGGTGCTCGGCTTCACCCTCAAGGGCGCAACCCTGGAGCAGACCCGCGACTTCGTGGATGCACTGAAGCTGCACTCCAACGTGGCGAACATCGGTGACGTGCGCTCGCTCGTGATTCACCCCGCCTCCACCACCCACTCCCAGCTTTCCGCTGAAGAGCTGGAGAAGATTGGCGTGTACCCGAACTTCGTCCGCCTGGCGGTTGGTATTGAGAACATTGACGATATTCTCGCCGACCTGCAGCTGGGCTTCGACACCCTCTCCTAAACGGTGATGCAACCCGCAGGTGGACCGGAAAGACTACGGCTTTTCGGTCCACCTGCGGATTCCCCGTTACGGAGCATTTTGTGACTGAGCGGCGTTGATGCCGCCCAACCTGTTGCTTCTTCTACCCACAGACGAGTACCCCGCTCACACCCGGCACCACCTCGCCGGCCAACCCAGTGAAGGGAACCCCCATGACCGCCCAGAGCACTAGCCCCTCCGGCACCACGCTGTCCAGCTCCAAACAATCCGGCACTATCAACCAGCCTGTCACCGCGCCCATCCCCGTGGCTGGCACCCAGCGCGAGCATCCCGAAGCGCAAGGCTACCTGCGTCAGCTGAACATCGGCGACCTGGGGCTCGAATCCGGCGTGACTCTGCCGCAGGTCACCATCGGCTACGAAACCTGGGGTACTCTCAACGAGGCTGGCGATAACGCCATCCTGATTCTGCATGCGCTCACCGGTGATACGCACGTCTCCCGCGGCGTACCCACCCCCGACATGCCCGCCCCGCTGATTCGCGCTATCGAATCGGACGGCTGGTGGGAAGGCATCGTGGGCCCCGGCTCGGTCGTGGACACCAACCGCTACTTCGTGATTGCCCCCAATATTCTGGGTGGCTGCTACGGCTCGACCGGCCCGGCAAGCATTATTCCCGAAGGCTACCCGGGCGCCGGTGAGCACTGGGGCTCCCGCTTCCCGCAGGTAAGCATCCGCGACTCTGTGCGTGCGGAGGCGCACCTGGCTCGCGCCCTGGGCGTGACCAGCTTCCGCTACGTAATTGGTGGTTCCCTCGGTGGCGCTCGCGCCTTGGAGTGGGCGGCGACTAACCCCGAGCTGGTGCGCGGATGCGCGGTGATCGCCTCCGGTCCTTCGGCTACTGCCGAGCAGATTTCCTGGGCTCACACCCAGAACATTGCGATTCGTTCGGACGCGAACTTCGCCGGCGGCGACTACTACAACGGTCCCGCGCCGACTGCGGGTCTTGCCCTGGCGCGCCGTATTGCGCACACCACCTACCGTAGCCCCGCCGAGCTGGAGCACCGCTTCGGTCGCGAGGAGAACCGCGGCGAAAGCACCGTGGGTGGCTCCCTGGGTGAGCCGCGCGGTCGCTACGCCATCGAAAGCTACCTGGACCACCACGGCGCCAAGCTGGTTGAGCGTTTTGACGCGAACAGCTACCTGGCGGTTAACGAGGCACTGATTTCGCATGACGTGGCTCGTGGCCGCGGCACCCTCGCGCAGGCGCTGGCGCATACCGATTGCGAGTGGACCATTGCGGCGGTGAATACGGACCGCCTGTTCTTCCCGCACGAGTCGCACCGCCTCGCGGAGGCGTTGCCCACCCCGGTTACCGTGGACATTATTGAGTCGAACCACGGCCATGATGGCTTCCTCATTGAGGCGAAGCAGGTGGAGCGTATCCTGGCTCGTGCGCTGGGTGTTGAGGAGGGCTCTGTTACCCCGAGCGAGGCCCAGCGTGAGCGTGAGGCGCTGGATTCGATGACTCGCCTGTACGGCACGGTTAATCGCTAACTCAACCGGTGCCCGGGGCTTTACACGTATCCGCAGAATGTTGTTTTATCCAAACAGTAGGTGTGGGATTGTGTGCGAATAGTTGGGTATTCTCAACTACCCTTCCGCCCGCCGAGAATTAACCTTCACCCTAAAGGTTAGCTAAGGAGGCGCCGGGTGCTTGCGTAATGCGGGCACCCGGCGTTTCTTTGCACCTTCTCGAAGAGTGTTGTGCCAAGTCAGGGAATATTTTCCGGTTTTTCGGGTGCTTTTTGGTGCCTCCGCGAGATACCGCGGAAGTAGCCTCCTGTTGCACTGGAAGGTAAAGGTTCTCAGTTTGCTTTAGACCCGCTCTAACCCCATAGCATTAACGCTGTGGTAAGTATTCAAGAGGTAGCGGAGCAGTTGGGGGTGAGCACCCACGCCCTGCGCTATTACGAGAAAGAGGGGCTCATTGCGGTGCCCCGTGATGCTCACGGAACCCGTATTTTTGATGAGGAGTCTATCTCCGCAGCACGGTTTATTGCTACCTGCCGTCAGGCCGGCATGAGTCTTGCCGACATTCGTACAATCTTGGACAATCCGGATGATCACGCACTCTCCGTCGATGTGATGGAGCGCGCCCGCCGAAAGATTGAAAACGAGATTGCGGGGTTGCAGCAGAACCTTGAGCACCTGGATCGCCGTATTCAGGAGCACCGCAGTCACCTCGATGGCACCCGCTAGATAACCGTCTAATTTTCATGCAGGTATGCACGCCGACGCCCGGTATTTCCGCACAGGGAATCCGGGCGTCTTTTGTGCTCAGCTAATCATGCTCAGCTGCTCGTGTTCAACTACTCAGGCTCAGGCACGAGGTATCTTCACCCCGGAAGCCTACCCCCAAGTAGTTTTCTCCGGGTCAATACCGTGTGCACGAGCATTCTCGTAGATGACATCCCGCAACCATTTTGCGAGCCCGGTCGCGAGTTTCTCGTAGTGCGCCTTGAAACGGGCATCCTCAACGTAGCCGCGGGCTAGAATAGCGTGCTTGGCGGGGGTGACCTCAAAGAAGAAGAGGGAGGCGCGGTGCTGCTCGGCGAGCGCGTTCGCCTCCTCGCTGCCCGGCTGCACGCCGCGGTTGAACGCCTCGACGAGGGCGTGCTCCACCTCCTCAACCTGCTGTTTGCCGTTCTGCCAGTCGGCACGGTTCATCGTTGCAGTACGGCGCTGGTACTCGGCCCAGTCGTCAGTTTTTCCGTAACGCTCCTGCGCCTCCTGCTGGTGGGCTAGGCTGAATCCCTCGCCCATAATTTCTGCTTTTTCGGCAGCGCTGAGCTGCTCATTTTTAGGTGCCATAGTGTCCTCCAAAAGATGTTCGATGGTTTCAAGCATGCGCTTGTACGCGACGATTTTGCGTTGAAGCATATCCCGCTGAGCGAGTAGATGCTCGGTGCTGTTCGCTTCGTCCTGCAGTATGTTGTGAATGGCGTCAAGGCTCATGCCGGTGGCGCGGTACCCCATGATGACGGTGATTCGTTCAAGATCTGTATCTGTGTAGTATCGGTACCCGTTGAACTCATCGTGTGCCGGGTTGAGTAGGCCTCGTTGCTCCCAGTGGTGCAGGGTGCGGACTGTTAGCCCGTGCAATGATGCCGCTTCTCCTACGGTGTATTCGTGCTGCCCGTCAGGCGGTGTTCTGTTCGCGTCCATGGTTTCACTGTAGAACCTGACGTTAGGTGAGGGTCAAGTTAGCGGCGGAACCGGCGGTGCAGGTTTGTTGGGGAGTCCTCGCTAAGATGGGTTCATGAGCGAAAATAAATACGTCGTCGAATACACCCGCCCCGAGAACGAACGCGCGGGCACCCACCTGGTGCTCATGCTGCACGGCTACGGCTCCCAGGAACACGACCTGCTGTCCCTGGCGGCGCACCTTCCGCAGGAGGGCTTCACCTACGCCTCCATGCGCGCCCCGCAGCCGGTTGGCACCCAGTTCTCCGCGAACTCGACCGGCTCCTACATTGCTGCAGACGCTATCGGCTACCAGTGGTACCCGCTGAACCAGCAGCTCGAATCCGACCAGCGCGCCATCGAACAGGCGAGCGACTACGTGCTGGAGTGGGTGCGAGCAAACCGCGAACCGTACGCTTCGGTGACCCTGCTGGGCTTCTCGCAGGGTATGGGCGTCGCAACCTCGATGGTGCGTCACGCTCCCGGCGAGTTTGCCGCCATGGTGGGTCTGTCCGGCTACGCCGTGGACTCTGATTCGCCGTACTTCAAGGACGAGGAGCTGAAGAAGACCGAGCTTCCCGTGTTCTTCGGCCGCGACCAGGAAGACCCCGTCATCCCGCAGGAGATGGTGAACTACACCTACGACTGGATCCGCAAGTACACCGACGGCATCAAGGTGCTGTACGCCGGTGCGGGCCACGGCGTGAGTGCCATGGAGATTCGCCATGTGGGCGAGTTCCTGGAGGTGAAGGTGCAGGGTAAGGAGCCGCGTATTCGTGCGCAGAAGGTTGCGGAGGCGACCGGCACCGCCGACGGCTCCGACGCCTAAATCGACATATGGAAAGCCCCCGGGTCATCAACTCGGGGGCTTTACGTTTAGCTTTTGCGTCCGCTTGGGATGCGTGGCTCAGTTTAGACTCCGCACGGAAAGCGGTATTCGTCCTCGTTCCTGCAGGGCTGGGTGGGTGGGTACGCTATACCCTTCCTCCGCTCCTGCAGGGGCACCCGCCGCACCCGGACGCTCCGCTCTTCCTCGCTTCGCTGCGGAGAGCGTCCGGGGCGGCACCCTGATGTCGCTTCCGGAGGGTATAGCTACCCCGCTCCGGCTAGGCGTCGCGCGTCGTGTGGAGGGGCGGTGTCGTCCGTAGTGACATCAGGGTGCCCGAAGCGAAGCGAGGGCGGGTTCCCTGTAGGAACGAGGACGAGCATCGTCCCTCACTCTAACGCCCTATCTCAAACGGAGTAACGGGTCGGACTAGTCCTCGTGCGCAACCTTCACGGTCACGCCGTTAAAGCTGACGGTGTCGCCGGGGTGCAGCTGCTTGCCGCGTGCTTCTTCAATGTCGCCGTTGACCTTTACCAGGCCGTGCTGAATGACCTCGCGTGCCTGCGCGCCGTCCTCTACGAGGTTGGCGAGCTTGAGGAACTGGCCGAGGCGGATCATGTCGTCGCGAATAAAAATTTCTTCCATGCCTTCTAGTTTATCCCGCCGGGTGCATCCTAGCTTCCAGAGATTTGGGGGAGTGGTGAGCCGGGGAGGCATACCCAGGGATGGGTTGGTGATGGTACCCTAGTGTCTTGCATCAAAAAGTGTGCATATTGCGCCGATGAGCGCGAATACGGGCACCCCGTTCTGGGTTGCGTCCCTTATCAACCCGAACTCACGCACGTCACAGCCGGTGGCGGGGCAGAAGGAGTAACTATGGCTGAAAAGTCCACCCTCGATAACGTTATTGCGCTCGCGAAGCGCCGCGGCTTTGTTTTCCAGGCCGGTGAAATTTACGGCGGTTCCCGCTCCGCATGGGACTACGGCCCCCTCGGTGCAGAGCTGAAGGAAAACATCCGCCAGCAGTGGTGGCAGCGTTTTGTCCGCTCCCGTGCGGACATGGTCGGCCTGGACTCCTCCGTTATTCTGCCCCGTGCAGTGTGGGAAGCATCCGGTCACGTGGCGACCTTCACCGACCCTCTGGTTGAGTGCCTGTCCTGCCACAAGCGTCTGCGTCAGGATCACCTGCTGGAGAACTTTGAGGCGAAGAAGGGCCGCGCAGCTGAGGGCATGAGCGAGATTGCCTGCCCGAACTGTGGCACCCGTGGTGAGTGGACCGAGCCGCAGAACTTCTCCGGTCTGATGAAGACCTACCTGGGCCCGGTCGACAACGAGGAGGGCCTGCACTTCCTGCGCCCGGAGACTGCTCAGGGTATTTTCGTGAACTTCAACAACGTGGTGACTGCATCCCGTAAGCGCCCGCCGTTCGGTATTGGCCAGATCGGTAAGTCGTTCCGTAACGAGATCACTCCCGGTAACTTCATCTTCCGTACCCGCGAGTTCGAGCAGATGGAAATCGAGTACTTCGTGCACCCGGACGACGCTGACAAGTACTTCAACGAGTGGGTTGAGGACTGCTGGAACTGGTTCGTAGACCTGGGTATTAACCCGGACAACATGCGCCGCTTCGACGTCCCCAAGGAAGAGCGTGCACACTACTCGGCTGGCACCATCGACGTTGAGTACCGCTTCGGCTTCCAGGGTTCCGAGTGGGGCGAGCTGATGGGTGTTGCGAACCGTACCGACTACGACCTGGGCGTTCACAACAAGCACTCCAACGCGAAGCTTGAGTACTTCGACCAGGCTACCGGCGAGCGTTACGTGCCGTACGTGATTGAGCCGTCCTTCGGTCTGACCCGCTCCATGATGGCGTTCCTCGTCGACGCATACGTCGAGGACGAGGCACCCAACACCAAGGGTGGCGTGGACAAGCGCGTCGTGCTGAAGCTTGACCCGCGCCTGGCACCGGTCAAGGCTGCTGTTCTGCCGCTGTCGAAGAAGGCTGAACTGTCTGAGCCGGCGACCAAGCTGGCGAACGAGCTGCGCGGCCTGTGGAACGTGGACTACGACGAGGCGGGCGCTATTGGTCGCCGTTACCGCCGCCAGGATGAGATCGGTACTCCGTTCTGCATCACCGTGGACTTCGATACTCTCGAGGACCAGGCTGTGACCATCCGCGAGCGTGACACCATGAACCAGGAGCGTGTGGCTCTGGATCAGGTGAAGTCCTACCTGGCAGCACGCCTGGCAGGCTAAAAATATTCATCACATGGTCGGCGGGTAGCCTCTTAGAGCGAAAGAGGCTACCCGCCGTCGTGTATTTAGGCTACCCTGGTTAGACTGATTGGCACGATAGACGCGAGCGAAGGAAGGCACACGGACATGGCTGAACGCCTTAGCGAAAAATTTGAGATTCGCCCCTGGCAGGAGGGTGATGACCTTGCCCTGCTTGAAATCTGGAACTCTGCCCGTAATGAGGTTGAGGAGCGCCAGCGTGGCCTTTTCGGCCCGGATACGGATGCGCCGTTTAGCCGCACTCTGGTGGTGACTGTTTCGGGTGTGCCGGTGGCTGCGGGTACTGTGGTGGCTTCGCTGCTGCATCCGGCGCGTCTGTGGTCGTATGTTGAGGTGGCGGCTGATCACCGCCGTCAGGGTATTGGTACCGCGCTGCTGAATGCGCTGCGTGAGATTGCGGCGGCGCACGGTCAGACCACTGCTTTGCGTGTGAAGCTGTCCCCGTTTAGCGATGGTGAGGAGTTCGCGCAGGCGGCTGGCATGAAGCTGGTTCAGCGCTCCCGTATGGTGCGTGTGGAGCCGGGCGCGATTCATCCGGTGTCTTTGCGTGAGGATGCTGACGGTAACGAGACCCAGGCGATTGAGGATTTGGCGACCGGTTCGGTGGAGCTGACTTCTGCGCTGTGGAATTTCTACCGCCGCGCCCACGAGTGGGATGTTCCCGCCGAGGTGGGTTTGGGCACCGTGAACCGCTACTTCCTTTCGGATGAGGTGCGTGCTTTTGGCGCCGTGGTGCTTCGCGACCACATTCGCGAGGCGGCTGCCGAGGGTAAGAAGGGTCAGATTGTGGCCTTTGCGGTGAGCTACCACCCCTTCGAGACCGACCCGGAGGCGGCGCTGGTGAATGAGAACACCGCCACCGAGCTGCTGCTGGGCTACGACTTCGATAATGAGGGTGCCGTGGAGGCGATTATGCAGGTGCTGTCCCTGCTGAGCGCTAAGTACCCGGTACTGGTTGAGGTTGATGACGCCATGGAGGCGCTGGTTCAGGTGACCGACGTGCTGCTGCGCGCCGGTACCGCCTCGGTGGAGGGCGACCCGACCTATATTTACGTGACCGAGTAGGTTCTCGGGTAGATTCCGAGTAGATGCTCGGTACCGAGCCTGCTGGCTGACTCTTGCTGAGAGGGGCGGGGGAGTGGAATGCTTCCCCGCCCCTTGTGCGTACTGCCCCTTGCACGTACCTGCGCCCGCCGCCGACTACCGCCGCGGGGTGCCTCCAAAAAATCCGCCTGTGCTGTGCCGCTGTGCCCCGTTAGCTGAGTCCGGTTCTCGATTTGCCCCCGTATGCCACAATATAGGGGTGAATTCTGAAGCACCCCGTCTTACCCTTCCGCCCCTGAAACTGGGCAAACTGACCGTTGATACTCCCGTGGTTCTCGCCCCGATGGCTGGCGTGACCAATAAGGCTTTCCGCCGCCTCTGCAGTGAATATGGCGGCGGCCTGTACGTTACCGAGATGGTGACTGCGCGCGCCCTGGTGGAGCGTAAGCCCGAGTCCATGCGCATTATTGAGCATGACCCGGACGAGAAGATCCGCTCCATCCAGATTTATGGTGTGGACGCGGTCAACGTCGGTAAGGCTGTGCGCATGGTTGTTGAAGAGGACCGTGCCGATCACATTGACTTGAACTTTGGTTGCCCGGCTCCTAAGGTGACTCGCCGCGGTGGCGGTGCCGCCCTGCCCTGGAAGACTGACCTGTTCACCGCGATTGTGCAGACCGCGGTGAAGGAGGCGTCCCGCAACGATATTCCGCTGACCATTAAGATGCGTAAGGGCATCGATGACGACCACATTACGTTCTTGGAGTCCGCCAAGATTGCGCGTGATGCCGGTGTTGCGGCGATTGCTCTGCACGGTCGTACTGCGGCTCAGCATTATTCGGGTAAGGCTGACTGGGATTCCATTGCGCAGCTGCGCGAGCTGATTCCGGACGTGCCGATTCTGGGTAATGGCGATATTTTCTCCGCTGAGGATGCGGTGCGCATGGTTGAGCAGACCGGCGTGGACGGCGTGGTGATTGGTCGCGGCTGCCAGGGCCGCCCGTGGCTGTTTGGTGACCTGCAGAATGCGTTTGAGGGTTCGTCGGAGCGTATCCGCCCGACCCTGACTGAGGTGTCGGACATGATTTACCGCCACGCAGAACTGCTGGTGGAGACCTTCGGCGATGAGACCCGCGGCCTGCGTGAGATTCGCAAGCACGTGGCGTGGTACTTCAAGGGCTACCCGGTTGGTGGTGAGCTGCGCGCGAAGATGGCTCAGGTGCCCGACCTGGCGACGTTCCGTGAGCTGATTGCTCAGCTGGATCACTCGATTGGTTACCCTGGTGCCGCCGTGGAGGGTTCGCGCGGTCGCGCCGGCAGCCCCAAGCAGCCGCACCTGCCCGATGGCTGGCTGGATTCGCGCATCCTCGGTGATGCTGAGCGTCTGGGGCTGGTGGAGGCTGAGCTGGACATTTCCGGCGGCTAACCCCCTGTACTTGTGTGCCGCGGCGTGCTGTTTGCGCGTCGCGGCGCATCCTTTTTCGAGCCTGTTCGCGCGTTATTTCCCGCTCCTGCAACGCCCACAGGCGCTACCTGTTGACCCCCACCGTAGAATTGAGTTTATGGCTGGATTAATCCGCAAAGAAGACATTGACGAAGTCCGCGCCCGTACCGATATCCGCGAAATCATTGAAGGCTACGTGAGCCTCAAAAGCGCAGGTATAGGCACCTTCAAGGGGCTGTGCCCGTTCCATGACGAGCGCACGCCCTCCTTCAATGTGCGCCCGCAGGTCGGCTCGTACCACTGCTTCGGTTGCGGTGAATCCGGTGACGTGTACTCCTTCGTCATGGCGATGGAACACACCAGCTTTGTTGAGACGGTGGAGCGTCTTGCCGCCCGTATCGGCTACACCCTGCACTATGAGGGTGGTAAGCCCGGCGACCGCTACGAGGCGGGTATGCGCCGCCGCCTGCTCGATGCACACAAGATTGCCGCCGAGTTCTTTGAACGCAACCTCTACAGTGCTGATGCGCAGGAGGCACAGCGCTTCCTCGGCGCCCGCGGCTTTGACCCCGCCGCAACCCGCAAGTTCGGTGTCGGCTACGCACCCCGCGGCTGGGACCACCTGCTCAAGCACCTGCGCTCCCAGGGCTTCACCGACGAGGAGCTGAAGGCGACCGGCATGTTCTCCGAGGGCAACCGCGGCCTGTACGACCGCTTCCGCGGTCGCATCATCTGGCCGATCCGCACCATCGCCGGTGAGACCATCGGCTTCGGTGCCCGCCGCCTCTTCGATGACGACCAGGGCCCCAAATACCTGAACACCCCCGAAACGCAGCTGTATAAGAAATCCCAGGTGCTCTACGGCATTGACCTGGCAAAACGCGATATGACCAAGACCAAACAGGTCGTCATTGTGGAAGGCTACACGGACGTCATGGCGGCGCACCTAGCCGGCATCACCACCGCCGTAGCAACCTGCGGAACCGCGTTCGGTCCCGGACACATCAAGATGGTGCGCCGCATGATTACCGACGACGGCTCCGGCGGCGAAATCATCTTCACCTTCGACGGCGACGCCGCAGGTCAGAAGGCCGCCATGGCAGCCTTCCAGGAGGATCAGCGCTTCGTCGCGCAGACCTTCGTGGCGGTTGCCGAGAACGGCATGGACCCCTGCGACCTGCGCCTGCACAAGGGGGATGCCGCCGTGCGCTCGCTGATTGCTTCGCGCCGCCCGCTCTTTGAGTTCGCGATTGATTCGACCCTCGCCAAGTACGATTTGGCGACCCTTGAAGGCCGCGTGCTGGCGATGCGCGCCATCGCCCCGATTATCGCCGGCATCAAGGACCGCGACCTGCGCCCCGCCTACATGCGTAAGGTCTCCGGTCAGCTCGGCCTGGAGCTGGACGAGATTCAGCGCGCCGTGGCGTACGCGCAGAACCACCCGAAGCTTTCGCGCACCCAGCAGGCGGAGGCCGCCGCCGCGCCGCGTTACGAACGTCTGAACGAAGGGCCGCAGGGCCAGCCCGGTATGGCACATACTGATGCGCCCTACGATCCCGCCTACGATGCGCCGCCTCCCGAGGATTACGCCGTACCCAGCGCCTACGCCGGTCAGAACGCTGCCGCGCACCCGCCGAGCAGCATTCAGCCCGCCGCACCCCAGCCGGAGGCGACCGCCCCCGCCGTCGAGGAGTTCCTCACCCCCGACCCGCGCGATCCGGTTGCGCGCCTCGAAAAGGCGGCGCTCGAGATTGCCCTGCAGCACCCCGAGCTCATCAGCGTGGAACAGTGGCGCAACCTCGCCACCGTGCAGTTCCGCTACCGCACCCACCGCGAGGTGGCCGCCGGCATCATTCATGCCGCAACCGTCATGGCGCCCACCCCCGGCATCGAATGGATTAACTGCGTGCGCTCCGGCGCGGTAGAAGGCGTACACCCCGCCATCGCGGAGCTCGCCGTCTCACCGTTGCCGGTCAGCAGCGCCGAGCGTCTTCCCGGTTTCGTCACCGGCGCACTCAACGCCCTGTTTGAGCAGCAGATCGCCCGCCAAAAATCCGACCTGATGATGCGCTTGGAACAGCTCAGCGCCAACCCGGACGACGAAGAGTTCGAAGCGGTACAGCATCAGCTTCTTGAGCTGGAGATGCGCCGCCGCCAGCTCAGCGCCCAGCGTGGCTAAACACAGTTCCTGGTGAGCGCCCCGGCTGTCTGCCGAGCGTTTTACGTTCCGCAGACAGCCGGGGATAGCGCGGGGTAACCGGAACCCAAGCCCCAATCCAACCGCATACCCCAACCACACAGCCCAAAGAGTGATGCACTTCACGGCATTTCAAGTTGCGGAGCCCAAACAGCCCCGGTATAGTTATTACTCGTTGCAAGGGAAACCAGCAACGAAAACAAAATAATCCCCCGTAGCTCAATTGGCAGAGCATTCGACTGTTAATCGAAGGGTTACTGGTTCGAGTCCAGTCGGGGGAGCAGATATAGCAAGAACCCCGGAATGAAGTTCCGGGGTTCTTGCTATATACGTTCCTCTGGCTCGAACCAGTAACTCCTCGGGCTTACGCCCTCGGCGAGGCAAAGATTTTTGGTTCCTCGCGCGCTCGGAAAATCTTCGCCTCGCTAGGCGAGTCCAGTCGGAACGTTCCCTCCGCAGCCGTGTCCACAGTCGTGAACCAGTTTATGAAGCCCGCCCCTCAAGAAAAGTTCACCCCACCCGCACACCCTACGCGCCCATCCAAAGCACAACAGGGGAACGCCTCCCCAACCATCTTTCGCACCTACTCCAGAGCAAATCCACAGGTGCAACCAAGCCCAGAATGCTACGCCCGCAGCTCAATACAAACCTCAGAAAGTCGAAAATACCTGAAGAGTTAGCGCAAACCCCCGTTCAAACGGTCACGCGGGGGTACTATAAGGGGCTAAACTATAGGAGGTGGAGTGCGAAAAAGAAGCCTCCAAAAACACGTCACGGAGAGGTGGTCATGACCACTACTACTAATCCCAAGGCACCCAAGCGTTTCTTTGCTGGCATCAGCGGGATTAAGTCCGGCGTCGCGAACATCATCGACGCTGGCAAAACCTTCAAGACCCTCGGACCCAGCCAGGTCAAGGACGAAATCCAGATTGCAAAGCACGAGCTGAAGACCAAGGGTATCGCCGTTGGTAAGGGCGCAGCCTTCTTCGGCGTCGCAGCAGTCTTCGGTCTGTTCCTGATTATTGCGCTGGTCGCCGCAGCAATCCTCGGCCTCGGCACCGTCATGCCCTACTGGGCATCCGCGCTGATTTTCGCCCTCATCTTCCTCATCGTCCTCGCTATCTGCGCACTGGTCGGTCTGAAGAAGGTCAAGGCTCAGCTGCCGTTCAAGCCCGAATCCGCAATCTTCGGTCTGCTCTTCGACCTCGGCGTACTCAAGGAAGGTACCGCCATGTCCGCTGAGCGCCTGAAGAAGGAGCAGGCAGAGCGCGCCGAGCAGAAGGCTAAGGAAGCTGAAGAGGCAGCAGAACGCGCCCGTAAGGAAGCTGAAGAGCGCAAGGCACGCGGCGAGGAAGAGCCCAAGCCGCCGACCTTCGAAGAGCTCAAGCAGCGCACCGCAGAGCGTCGCCAGCACCTGGCTGCCCTGCGCGACGACCTGCAGTCCTACACTGGCGACGTTCAGTCCAACACCCAGCAGGCTCTCGATGCTCTCAAGGCAGTGCCCTCCGAGGTTGCCGCAGGTGCAGCAGCTACCGGCCGCGGCCTGGCAGAGAACGTGCGCAAGCCCGAGGTTCTGCAGGCACGCTGGAAGTCCTTCGCAGCACTGGGCGCATCCATTGCAACCGTCCTGCACTTCCTGAACCGCCTGGTACGCCGCTAAACCCGGTACAGGATTAACGCCAAGCGTCCAAACGCCCCGATATTCGTATCGGGGCGTTTGTGCGTCTACGGCAGGTTCCGGGCGCCTGTCTCAACGGTTGGTTTAGAGGTAACTCCCAGCCAAAGCCGCCCGCTACAAGTCGGAGAAGGACGCAGCTCACAGGTAGAATAGACAAGTGCTGTACGTACTGGACCCACCCGGTGCACGCGGCAGACAGAGGTAGAAGCGGCGCACCGTCGCACCCGAAACCCCAAAGTCACCGACACACTACACCCCGATGAGGAGCCCCGTCATGGAACAGGCAAAGACGATTCTGATTGGCGCAGAAACCTACCCGCCGGACATCAACGGTGCAGCACAATTCGGTCACCGCCTCGCCACTTCCATGCTCAAGCGCGGCCACTCCGTACACGTAGTCGCCGCCAGCCCCATCCCCGGCCCCAGCTACCGCACCGAGGTAGAGGGCGGCATCGTGGAGCATCGCCTGCGCTCGCATCTGCCCCCGACCCACGAAACGAACCGCATCTGCCTGCCCTGGGAAATCTGGTCCGAGGTCGGCGCAATCCTCGACGAGGTCCGCCCGGATGTGGTGCACGTGCAGTGCCACTACATCATTGGTCGCGCGCTGATTTTCCAGGCGAAGCGCCGCGGTATTCGTGTTATCGCAACTAACCACTTCATGCCCGCGAACCTTGACCCGTTCCTGCCCTTCCCCTCTCCCGTGAAGCGCGTGATTGAGAAGGCAACCTGGAAGGATATGCGTTTCTGCTTCTCCAAGACCGCGGTCGTCACCACCCCCACCCAGATTGGTGCGGATGCGATGCGCGACCTGGGTCATTTTGACCGCCCGGTCATGCCGGTTTCTAACGGTATTGAGATCAGCGACTACGAGCTGGCTGAGGGTGCTGACGCCGGCAAGGTTCCCGGTGAGCTGCGTATTGCCTTCGTGGGTCGCCTTGCCGAAGAGAAGAACGTGGACGTGCTCATCGAGGCGCTCTCCCTGCTGCCCGATACCCTCGAGCACGTGGTGCTTGATATTGCCGGTGGTGGCGAACTGCGTGAGGCTCTCGAGCAGAAGGCGCACGATTGTGGCGTTGCCGATCGCGTGATTTTCCGTGGCTTCGTTCCGGATGAGCATCTGCCCGAGGTGTACCAGATGGCTGACGTGTTCTGCCAGCCCGGTACCGCTGAGTTGCAGTCCCTGGTTTCCCTGGAAGCGATGAGCGCCTCCACCCCCGTGGTGCTCGCGAACGCGCTGGCTCTGCCGCACCTGGTGGAGGACGGTGTGAACGGCTACCTCTTCGAGCCCAATAACGCACAGGATTTGGCGAAGAAGCTGGAGGCTGTGCTCTCCCTGCCCGCCGCTGAGCGTGAGCAGATGGGCCGCGAGTCCCGCCGCATCGTGGGCTTCCACAGCGCGGAGAACACCTGGCGTACCTTCGAAGAGCTGTACGTGAGCGACGCTCCGTACCAGCGTTACCTGGATTCGCGCCGCTAAGTTTCTTTAGGTGCTGAGTGGTTGATTGAGTGTTTTTCGTTCTCAGTCGCCGTTCAGGTACTCTAGAGGATGGTGCTGGCGCCCATTACGCGCCGTCACTGCACCGGATGGGGAGTTAGCTCAGCCGGTTAGAGCAGGGGACTCATAATCCCTTGGTCGCGGGTTCGAGCCCCGCACTCCCTACGGCCCCGCCCGTCGACTTCACCCACTTGTCGGCGGGCGGGGCTTTTTCGTGCCTGCGCCCGCCTATTTTCGTGTGTGGAATGCATCAACGGTGATGAAAATGAGTAAATGACGAACGAAGACGCACCATAGCGTTCAATACGGTAGGGTTGAAGAGTCTTGTCACGAAAGACAGTGTGATGCCGCCGGTAGATGCCGATTCTGCCGGTAGGTGTTGCTTCCACACACCATACGAGAGGATCTCAATGTCGGAGAACACTCCCAACAACCCGTCGCAGGGTGCCGCCGGGGGCTACGGCTACGATGCTGGCGCGCGTCCCGCACAGGACGCTTCGCTTCCGGGCCAGGCTGCTCAGCCGGGTAATGTAGCTCAGGCTGCTCAGCCGAGCCAGCCCGTGCAGTCGAGCCAGCAGGGTAATGCTGCTCAGCCTGCCGCACCGGTAGCACCTCAGCAGCCCGTTCAGCCTCAGCAGGCACCTCAGCTCGCTCAGGCAAACGCTAATGCACAGCCGAATGCTGAGGATCAGGCAGCTCCCGCTCAGCCCGGTCAGCCTGCCGCCGCACCTCAGCCTGGTACTGCACAGCCCGGTGCTGCACCTCAGCCCGGTCAGCCCGGCCAGGCAGTCTACGCGCCGAGCGCACCGCATCCGGTGGTGAAGGCACTGGGTGCCACCTGGAATGCGTTCCTGGACGTCTTCTCCAGCAACCCGGCGACCGCGCACGCCCGCATTTCTTCCGCCGGTGCGTGGGGTTGGATTGTTCCCACGACTCTGCAGGCGCTGGTGGGTGCATTCTTCTTCAGCCAGCTGGTTATTCTGGCTGCCGTTGTCATGATGTCCATGTTGGGCTACATGTTTGGCGGTCGAGGCGGTGCCGCATACGGTGGTGCCTACGCCGCACAGACCGTACCGACCGGACGCATGATTCTGGCGTACGTGCTGATGGCTCTTGCAATCTTCGGTGTGCAGGTTCTGCGCGGTGTGCAGCTGCAGCTGACCGCGCGTATTGGCAAGGCTCCGGCGTCCTTCACCGCGAGTATGCACGCCGTGTCGGTGTCTTCTCTGGCGTTGATTCCTTCGTTCCTGGTGCTGAACCTGCTCGTGTTCTTCTTGACCCTCACCCGTAGCGGTGGCGGTGCGTTCTTCCTGACCATGCTTATGGTTCTGGTGCTTGCTTTCGCGGTGTTCTCGGGTGAGGCTCTGACCTACCTGGGCTTGAACCGTCTGGGCCGCTTCGCGAAGTCCCCGATTATCATGCACGCGGCGCTGAGCACCGCGTGGGTTCTGGCATCCATGGTTGTTTACTACGTGGCTATCCGCCTGATGGGAGCCTAGAATGCACGCGATGACTTACACCCCGGCTGCACCGGCTCGTCAGCGTTGGATGTTCCTGGCGGTTCTGCTGACCATTGCAGCGCTGATTCTGAGTGCCTGCAGCGCGAAGATTGAGACCCAGTTGGGTCTTGAGAGCGCCGAGAAGGGTACTCGTACGATTCTGGTTTCCTTCAACATGAAGGATAACCAGGACAAGGTTAAGGGCGGCACCCAGGCGCTGGATGCGTCCGTTCGTAAGCACCTGCCCGAGGGCATGGAGTACGAAGGTATTCAGTCCGAGGGCGAGAAGGCTCGTGCGACCTTCAAGGTGTCCTTCTCCTCCGTGGACGAATACCACTCCAAGGTGACCTCTCTGCTGAAGGCTTCGGGCTCCGACATCAAGCCGCAGATTAGCATCATCAACTCTGACCAGGGCCTGGTGCAGGGTATTCAGGTGAAGGAAAACTTCAGCTCGGGTGACCTGCTGGGTTGGCTTCCCGAGGCGCTGGTCGTGGATGGTGTGGTGTCTGCATCCAATAAGAACAGTGTTCTCAGCAGTAGCGATGAAACCACTGTGAAGTTTGGCGAGAAGGAAGTGAAGAACTCCGGTGGTTCTAAGATTTCTGCGAAGGATGTTCAGGACCGCGGTTTCCGTAACGTCATTCTTGACGTGAAGGAGAAGGACGGCGGTTACTCCGTGATGGTTTCCTTCGTCGCGAAGGAAATCATGAACACCGAGACTGCCTCGGCAGTCGACGCCTACCTGAACCAGGTCAAGCCTGAGGGCTCCGAGCTGAAGAAGGGCCTGGAGTCCTCGCAGGCGAAGGCATATGCTCCTTCCGCATCGACCGCCAGTGCGAAGGAAGAAGTGGGTCGTACCCTGACCTTTAGCGCTTCTTCGATTGAGGACCTGGGCAGCGGTCTCAAGAAGCTGTTTGGCGCAAGCAGCACTGATTTCTCCGCCAGCCGTGAGGTAGTGGCGAAGGATAACACCTTCACCGTTCAGAAGAAGATTTCGGGTCTGCTGGACTGCTCCCTGCTGTGCTCCCCGAACGGTGATGGCTTGACCCTGACCATCGTGGACAGCAACGACAAGTCCTACATGGTTGACCCCGAAGGCCGTGCTAGCTCCTCCCGTTCTGGCGGTAGCAGCACTCTCATCGCGGTTGACCGCGTTTCTTCGCGCCAGATCGAGATGAAGAGCATGAAGGTCGCTACCTCCCTGGGTCTGGACGGATCCATGGAAGCACGTTTCCTCTACGCATTCCCGACCGAGGATGTTGCGGGCGCTGAGCAGAAGCTCAAGGACGTTTTCGCAGGCGGCAGCAATGACGAGACCGAGGTCCGCCAGGACGGCGACTCCACCATCGTGAGCGTGAAGGTTCGCGGTAAGGACCAGAACGAGTTCAACCAGCGACTGAACGAATACATGCCCGATTCGAAGGTAACCGTCACCCGCCCCGGTGGCTACCACCCCTTCGGTTCCGACTACACGGTTACCCCTGAAATCAAGCTCTCTTCGAAGCTGGGTAACTACTACTCGGCTCCCTTCGAGTTCACCTTCAAGGCTCCGACCTTCTCCTCGCTGGACCAGCAGAAGGTAGATGCCGCGAACAGCCTCGCGAAGAACTCTCAGCACGTGCAGCTCACTGTCAACGGCGGCGAGCTGAGCGTCAAGACTGACCGCGGTGTCAGTAGCACCTCCGGTCTGACCGTTCCGGCATCCGGTTTGAGCATGACCGACGTAATCGTGGACGCGGTTATTGT
Organism: uncultured Rothia sp.; assembly: GCF_963544205.1. GTDB lineage: Bacteria > Actinomycetota > Actinomycetes > Actinomycetales > Micrococcaceae > Rothia. Next base: position 67,860 of record NZ_CAUUDY010000007.1, on the reverse strand, counting down.
GGGTCTGCTGCTGCTCATCCTGATTCTGCTCTTCCTGTTCCGCAAGAAGATCGCGGCGGCTCGTGCAAAGGGCCGTGAGCGTCGTGCCGCTTCGGCTGCTGCGCTGGGCGCGGCGGCTGGTGTTGCGACCGGTTACGGCGCAACCCAGGCTGACGCACAGAACGGCTACCCGGCACAGGGCGGCTACGCTGCGCAGAATGGTTATGCTGCTCAGTCCGGTTACCCGGCGCAGAACACCGCCTACGCCGCGGGTGACGATTCGCCGACTCAGGTGTTCACCCCGCAGCACGGCCTGAACTACGGCGAGAATGAACCGACGAAGGCAATGCCTGCGTACGATGCGCAGGCTGCGCAGCCTGCACAGCCCACCCAGCCGGTTCAGCCCGGTCAGACTGCTCAGCAGCCTGTACAGCCGAACCAGTTCGGTGCTGATGACGGTGACGTCCTCCAGTAAGTAGCTGCCTCTAGCACCCCGCTAGAGAACGCAATCTAGGCTGGATTCTGTGGCCCGTTGCCTCCTTCTTGGGAGGTGACGGGCCACAGCTGTATCTGCGGCTTGTCGCCGTTAGTGCCTGCTCCTAATACCCGCCCGGCACGGGTAGCAGAATGCTCGGTTCCTTCGACCTCAGCAGGCTCATGGGGTTGATGTACTCGGCGTCCTTGCCGCTGCCGTCTCCGCGGGCGCCTCCCTGGCGTACGCCCCAGTACAGGCACGCGGTGGAGCACCGCCGGTAGGGGCGCTCGCTGTTGCCGCCCGCCGTGACTGCGACGGTGCCGATGACCTCACCGGCTGCAACCGTGGTGCCGACGGTGAGCGCCTCGTCCATGGGTTCGAAGGTGCTGCGCCGCCCATCCGGATGCGCAAGGACCAGCACTTTGCGGTTGACGACCGTGCCGCTGAACACCACTTTGCCGGGTGCCGGTGCGTAGACGCGCCGGTCGTGTTCGGGCACGGCGAGGTCTACGCCGCGGTGCCCGGCACTCCAGCGTTGGGCGGGCTTCTCAAAGGGATGGATTACCCGCGGTCTGGATGCGGCGGTGGGGGAGCGGTAGCGTAGTCGGCTCGCGGCGAGCTCAACGGTGTTGGGAGCCTCGGCACGTGAGAAGGCATTGTTCCAGGCACCCACGCCGCCCGAATTATCCTGCCCACCCGCGTAGCCCTGCCCACCAGCACACACGAGCACGCCCAGCAGACAGCACGCCACCAGCATTACGCGCCGCAGCGTTGTTTCTAATGTCTTCATGTTTTGCTTCATCTTCTGAGCACATCACGAATCGCCCCGCCCCGCAGGGCCTCACGAAAAATTGTGGATAACTGCGCCGTTTCCGCCTTAAAATCCGTTATCCACAGTGCCCCTGCACACACCCGAACCGCCTGCGCAGGTTTTAACCCCATCCCGGCGGATTAATCGCGGAATATACGGTACAATGTCGTATTGCAGTGTGCCTGCGCGGGTATTATCCCTCTTCGAGGGGGTCCGTACAGCATCACTGACGACGCGCGGCGTGAGCGGCATCCTCATCGGGGGAGCCGATAAGGGACCTTCGGTCCACCCACACGGGGTGGTTAGGGCCTGAGCTGAACGGGTAACCGTGAACGCTAACCGCCGCCAGGAAAAACTGATAACTACTATGCGCGCGTTGGGCTAGCCCGAATGGGAGGTCCGCGCGGCACCACAAAAAGGAGACGACATGCCCGTCGTAACTATGCGTGAAATGCTGGACTCCGGCGTTCACTTCGGTCACCAGACCCGCCGTTGGAACCCCAAGATGAAGCGTTTCATCCTGACCGAGCGCAACGGCATCTACATTATCGACCTGCAGCAGTCCCTCGCCTTCATCGACAAGGCATACGAGGCTGTTAAGTCGACCGTCGCACACGGTGGCAACATCCTGTTCGTGGGTACCAAGAAGCAGGCTCAGGAAGTTATCGCTGAGCAGGCAACCCGCGTGAACATGCCCTACGTGAACCACCGCTGGCTCGGTGGTATGCTGACCAACTTCAGCACCATCTCCAAGAGCATCGAGCGCATGAAGGAACTCGAGCAGATTGACTTCGACGATGTAGCAGGTTCTCGCTACACCAAGAAGGAACTGCTCCTCATGCGTCGCGAGTTCGAGAAGCTCGAGAAGACCCTCGGCGGTATCCGTAACCTGTCCAAGGTTCCCTCCCTCCTGTGGGTTGTTGACACCAAGAAGGAGCACCTGGCAGTTAACGAGGCTCAGAAGCTGGGCATCCCCGTTGTTGCTATCCTCGACACCAACTGCGACCCCGACGAGGTTGCTTTCCCGATCCCCGGTAACGACGACGCTATCCGCTCCGTCAACCTGCTCACCCGCGTGATTGCTGACGCAGTGGCAGCCGGCCTGATCGAGCGCAACGCTAAGAAGAACGGCAAGGCTGAAGCAGCTGAGGAGCCCATGGCAGCTTGGGAGCGCGAGCTCCTGGAGCAGCACGAGGCTGCACAGGCTGAAGAGGCTGCTAAGTAAGCTTTCTTAGCCCACTAAGCTTTATGCTTTGTGGCCCCCGCCTGCGGGGACCACGTTCGGACGGCGCCCGCCCTGACCTGGGCGCGGCGCCGTCCGCCATTTGTACCACCGGGATGTCATCCCGATTTATTACAGCAACACAAGGAGTTCACAATGGCGAACTACACCGCAGCAGACATCAAGGCACTGCGCGAGAAGACCGGCGCAGGTATGCTCGACGTCAAGAAGGCTCTGGACGAGGCTAACGGCGACCAGCAGAAGGCTGCTGAAATCATCCGCGTTAAGGGTCTGAAGGGCATCACCAAGCGCGAGGGTCGCGCAACCGCTGAGGGCCTGGTAGCTGCACGCGTTGAGAACGGCGTTGGCTACATGATCGAGGTCAACTCTGAGACCGACTTCGTGGCAAAGTCCGACCCCTTCATCGCTTTCGGCCAGAACGTGCTCGAGGCTGCTATTGCTGCTAACGCTTCCACCCTGGAAGAGCTGCAGGCTGCATCCTACGAGGGCAAGACCGTTGAGGAGCTGACCACCGACGCTGGTGCACTGCTCGGCGAGAAGATCGTTGTCCGCCGCGTTGCACGCGTTGAGGGCGAGAACGTTGCAGTTTACCTGCACAAGACCTCCAAGGACCTGCCGGCACAGGTTGGCGTTCTGCTGGCTGTCTCCGGTGAGAACACCGACGAGATCGCACACGACGTTGCAGTTCACATTGCTGCAATGAGCCCCAAGTACCTGGATTCCGAGTCCATCCCCGCAGACCAGATCGAGACCGAGAAGCGCGTTGCTCGCGAGACCGCAATCGCTGAGGGCAAGCCCGAGAAGATTCTGGACAAGATCGTTGAGGGTCGCCTGAAGGGCTTCTTCAAGGAGAACACCCTGCTCGATCAGGACTTCGCGAAGGACTCCAAGAAGTCTGTCGCACAGGTTCTGTCCGAGGCTGGCGCAACCGCTACCGCATTCGCACGTTTCCGCGTGGGCGCATAAGGACTCGCTGCAGTTCTGCCCTCCCGTATTGCGGGTTCCCGGTAAGGGAAATCGTATGAGGTTGGGATTATAGCCTGAAGCCGGGTAGTCACCACTGGTGGCTACCCGGCTTTGCTGTATCCTTGATAAGGACTAGGCGGCAGGAGTCCGCCCCGATCACCTATAACAATCCCTAGGTAAGCCACTGGAGGAACCATGACTGAAGCGAATCCCCGCCCGATGCACCGTGACGAAACCGGCCGCCGCCGCGTTTTGCTCAAGCTTTCCGGTGAGGTTTTTGGTGGCGGCGAAGTCGGTATTTCTACCGAGGTCGTGCGCAGCATCGCTAAGCAGATCGCCGCAACCGTTGGCGAAGTTGAGACCTCCATCGTGATTGGTGGTGGCAACTTCTTCCGCGGCGCTGAACTCTCTCAGGCGGGTATGGATCGTTCCCGTGCAGATTACATGGGTATGCTCGGCACCGTGATGAACTCCCTGGCTCTGCAGGACTTCCTGGAGCAGGAGGGTATTGACACCCGCGTTCAGTCGGCTATCACCATGCCGCAGGTTGCTGAGACTTATATTCCTCGCCGCGCGATTCGCCACATGCAGAAGGACCGCGTCGTGATTTTCGGTGCTGGTGCGGGTCTGCCCTACTTCTCCACCGACACTGTGGCTGCTCAGCGCGCCCTGGAAATCCACGCGGACGAGGTTCTGGTCGCTAAGAACGGTGTGGACGGCATCTACACTGCTGACCCGAACAAGGACCCCAACGCTGAGCGCCTGTACAACCTCACCTACGATGAGGCAATGCAGCGCAACATCCGCGTGCTGGACCAGACCGCGTTCTCCCTGTGCCGAGACAACAACGTGACCATGCGCGTGTTCGGCATGCAGGGTGAGGGTAACGTGACCCGCGCGATTCTGGGCGAGAAGATGGGTACCCTCGTTACTCGCTAACGCCTAATTTTCTAGGCCGGGGCATGTTTGATGCCCCTCTGATTGTGACCGTGCTCGATAGCGCGGACTTATTCTGGACGGTACCGCGCGGGTAAGCGCTAAAACTCGCTTATGCCCGCCGGTACCGTCTAGACTTATATCAAATACGACGTTCTGCCTCTTTCCCTCCGACTTCGCGTTATTCCTAAGGTTTTTGCCTCGGATGCGCCGCGAACCGACGGGGAATCATGAGGGCTGAGCGAACGCCCACCGACAATTCTGGCACCCCAGAATTCCGACAAAGGAGATCCTTTCGTGATCGAAGAAATCCTTGCCGAAGCCGGCGAGAAGATGGAAAAGACCATCGAAGCAACCAAGACTGAGTTCGCTAAGGTTCGTACCGGTCGTGTGAACCCCGCAATCTTCAGTGGCCTGACCGCAGAGTACTACGGTGCACCGACCCCGCTGCAGCAGCTGGTGTCCTTCAACGTTGAGGACGCACGTACCGTCAAGATCGTTCCCTTCGACGTGACCGCACTGGCAGCTATCGAGAAGGCTCTGCGTGACTCCGACCTGGGTGTTAACCCCAGCAACGACGGTGCAGCTATCCGCGTTGTCATGCCCGAAATGACCGCTGAGCGCCGTAAGGAATACACCAAGCTCGTCAATCACAAGGCTGAAGAGTCCCGTGTCTCCATCCGTAACGTCCGCCGCCATGCTAAGACCGCTATCGACAAGCTCGTCAAGGACAGCGAAATCGGTGAGGACGAAGGCGCACGCGCTGAGAAGGAACTGGACGCACTGACCAAGAAGCACATCGACCAGGTCGACGCACTGTACAAGCACAAGGAAGCTGAACTGCTCGAGGTCTAAACCCCAAATGAGTGCACGCAAAGAAGCGAAAGAAGAGAGAGGCGCACAGCCGGCTCCACAGCAGAGCCCGCAGGCGGCGGTAACCCCCGTGAAGTCGCGCAGCGCCAAAGCAGGCCGTAACCTGCCCGCCGCCATTGGCGTGGGCGTTGGTTTCGGCGTGCTGTTGGTGCTCGGTCTGATCTACCAGCCGATTTTTGTGGCGATTGCAGCTGCTGCGGCTGGCCTGGGCGCCTGGGAGATTGGGCACGTGCTCAACACCCGCCGCGGCTACGGCATCCCGGAATACCTGCTGGGTGGCCTGTCCGGCGCGATTGTGGCGGTGTCTTACCTGTTCGGTTTTACCGGTCTGGGCATTGCCTTGGCGGTGAGCCTGCTGGTGCTGCTGCTCTCTTCTGCTCTCGTGCGTGCTGACCGTCAGGTCTCACTGGGTAAGTCTTTGAGCGGCAGCGCCCTCGCCCTGCTGTGGGTGCCGCTGATGCTGGGCATCGCCATGGTCTACTTCCAGACCGACCACGGCGAGCGCGGCGTCCTCATGATTCTGCTGATGGCCATCTGCAATGATACGTTCGGCTTTATCGCCGGCGTGAATTGGGGCAAGCACCCGATGGCACCGAAGATCTCCCCGAAGAAAAGCTGGGAGGGACTGGCTGGTTCCTTCGTCGGCTCGGCGGTTGTTGGTGCTATCGCCCTGGCGGTCATGGGTTCGCCCTGGTACTGGGCTATTCCGCTGGCTGCGGTCATGGTGGTCGCTTCGACTGCCGGTGACCTGGTGGAGTCCGTGTTCAAGCGCCGTATGGGTGTGAAGGACATGTCGAATATCCTGCCCGGTCACGGCGGCATGATGGATCGCCTGGACTCGATTCTTTTCGCTGCGGCGGCTGGTTGCCTGATTTTCCGGTTTATTATGCCGCTCTAAAGCTTCAAGCTTTTATTGCTTACGGAGGCGGGGCGTTTCTTCCCACGGGTGGGGAGGGGCGCTCCGCCTTTGCTGTACCCGGTTTGCTGTATCCGGCTTTGCTGTACCCGCTGAATAGGGGCGTAGAAGTCAGGAAAGCAAGGGACTATCTCTAAGACACCGCCCGCCAACCTTGCGTCAGGTAGCCTGCGCATTGGTATTCTTAAAGTTCAATCGTCGAGAGGAGCCCACTTTGGCAAGCACCACCCGCGGAGGCGGATTTGCCCGTGCCGGAGAAACCGAACCCGGCTACAAGCGTAGTGAAGTAGACCGCCTGTTCACCCGCCTCGCCGAGGACTACGAGAAGCTCAGCGGAGCCTCCGAACTGCCCGAAGACCTCTACACCTCCCGACGAATCCGCCAGGTCGTCTTCCGTGAAGAACCCGGCGGCTACCAGCTGGACGTGGTCGACCGCGCTCTCGAAAAGATTGAGGAACGCTTCGCCAAGCTCGAACGCAGCCGCTACATTGAGGCGTACGGCCTGGACAACTGGGAACGCTCCCTCGTAGAGACCGGCGAGCTGCTCGCTGGCCGCCTGGAGCGCCCCGCCGGTGAGCGTTTCCGCCGCCCCAGCAAGCGCCGCCACATGGGCTACTTCGTCGGTGATGTGGACGCCATCTGCGACCGCGTGTACGCCCAGCTCAACAGCGAAGAGCCGCTGGACCCCTCCGTGGTGCGCCACGCAAAGTTCCGCCCCGCCTCAGGCACCGTCAGCTACGAGGAATCCCAGGTGGACGCATTCCTGGACCGCTGCATTGAGCTGCTGCAGGATCTGCTCTAAAACGTATGTGTAGAATCCCCCGCCCCGGATGACAGGGTGGGGGATTTTTCTGTGCTGAGGTCTTCTCTGCTGAGGCGCCTCTACGATGGGGGCGGCGCCAGTACCCGGACGCACCCGCGAGCTCATGAGACACTAGAACCATGAAGTTTGGATCCTCAGCACGCGTCGGCGGCAGCCGCGACCGCCTCACCGACGCCCTCACAGAACTCACCCGCGCACCGCAGCGCGTCACCCTCCTCGGCTCAACCGGCTCCATCGGCACCCAAGCCATGGAAGTCATCGACCACCTCGCCGCGCTCAAGGGCACCAGCGCCTCCGCCGCCGACGCACCGCTGAAGGTCGTCGCCCTCTCGGCGGGCTCCCGATCCCTCGAACTGCTCGCACGCCAGGCAGTGCACGTGCGCGCCGAACTGGTCGCCACCAGCGGCACCGCAGAAGACGCACAGCGCCTGCGCGAACTCATCGAAGCGGCAGCCTCCGAAGCAGGAGCCACCGGCTACACCCCGCAGATCGCCCACGGCGCCGAAGCCTCCGTACAGGCGGCAGCGCACCCGGCAGACACCGTCCTGAACGGTATCACCGGCTCCATCGGCCTGGAACCGACCCTCACCGCCCTCAACAGCGGCTACCGCGTGGCACTCGCCAACAAGGAATCCCTCATCGCAGGCGGCCCGCTCGTACGCGCCGCCGTGGACGCATCGCCCCTGGACACCCCCATGGTGCCGGTGGACTCCGAACACTCCGCCCTCGCGCAGGCGCTCGCCTCCGGAACCGACGCCGAAATCGACCGGCTGATTCTGACCGCATCGGGCGGCCCGTTCCGCGGCTACAAACGCGAACAGCTGCACGACGTGACCCCCGCGCAGGCGCTCGCACACCCCACCTGGGACATGGGCCTGGTCGTCACCACCAACTCCGCAACCATGGTCAATAAGGCGCTCGAAGTGCTCGAGGCGCACCACCTGTTCGGCGTGGACCTGGACCGTATCGACGTGGCGGTTCACCCGCAGTCCGTCGTGCACTCCATGGTGCAGTTCGTAGACGGCTCCACTATCGCGCAGGCGTCGCCGCCGAGCATGGTTCTGCCCATCGCGCTGGGTCTGACCTGGCCGCACCGCATCCCCGGCGCGGTGCCCGCTTGTGACTGGTCGAAAGCGGCATCCTGGACTTTCGAGCCGCTGGACGAGGAAGCATTCCCCGCCGTGCGCATGATTAAGGACGCCGGTAAGGTCGGTGGCACCCACCCGGCAGTGTTCAACGCCGCCAATGAGGAAGCCGTGGCAGCATTCCACGCGGGCGCGATTCGCTTTACCGACATTGTCGATTCGGTGGCGCGCGTGCTGGAGGAGCACACCGGCAGTGCCGAGGCTGTCTCCGACGCTGACCTGACGCTGGAGGCGGTGCTGAACGCGGAGCGTTGGGCTCGCGTTCGTGCGAATGAGCTGCTGGGTATGACCGGACGCTAAATCGGTTCTGAGGGGTATGCTCCTGGAATGGACTTGGAGGGGAGGTGTTCGTCCTCGTTCCTACAGGGGCACCCGCCCTCGCTTCGCTTCGGGCACCCTGATGTCACTTTCGGACGACACCGCCCCTCCGCGCCCCCTTGCCTCCCCCCCCCGGCCCATAGTAGGCTAGTGTTCAAAATATGTTCTCTCTAGGGCAAACAACAAAGACCCCTCGAACGAGTGAACAAAGATGCAGCATATATTTCACGAGGAAGTGCCCCTATGCGTCGACCGAACACCCTACGAACCCTTGCCGGGGCTCTACTCCCGCTAACCCTGCTACTTAGCTCCTGCGCGTCCGGGCAGCCCAGCGCCGACTCCTCGGCATCCGCTAACACTGAGAAGGCGTATAGCGCCTCCAAGAGCCCCGATAGTCAAGCTATCGAAAAAGTAGAGAACCTCGCCTCACTTTCTGACAACGTTGCCCGTGCCTACCAGCGCTCCCTGAGCCAGTGCATGGCTGAACGAGGATTCCCGAACTACAAGGTTCCTGCCGGAGAAACTGAACCCCCGCTGCTACAGACCGCTGGTTTCGAACCTCTCACCGTCGCGGATGCCCGCACTCGTGGATACAAAGAGCGCTGGTCTTTGGTAACTGCTGAGCTGGAAGAGCAGAGCCGCACTATGAGCGACGCCGAAATGCAGGCTCTTCACGGCACTGAAGGAAAGGGCGGTTGCCAGCAAGAAGCCACCCGCGCAGTCTTCGGTTCAGAAGAATCCCGTGCGATCATAAAAAAGGTCAACGTCACTGCGGTTCACTACCTTAACAACGACGCAATCTTCAAAGATCTTGAGCCTGCCACCGAGAAGTGGGCACAGTGCATGAAAGAACGCTTCGGAGGCGACTACACGTCTCCGGATATGGCTCGCGAACAGTACCGCCAGAACAACCAAGACACCCACGAGCTGGCGATCAACGATGCGACCTGCCGCGAAGCAACCGGGCTAGATGCAGAACAGCGAAAGATGGCTATCGCTTACCTGAGTTCCTTCCTCGAAAAGGAACAGGGTCTCATCGAACAGGTGACCACCGCCAAGAAAACTGCTGAAGAGAACGCCCGGAAGATTCTGAGCTAATCCTGCAAACTAATCAGACCGGACTAACCAGAGCAGGCGTACAAAGTCGCTGTAACAGCTGCACCTCGCCACAGCATATTGTGCCCGGCACGTATCCCCGTGCCGGGCACAAACTAACTCCATACGGCATCGCCGCCACCTAAGCCCAAACGGCACAGACAATAGCGTTTCCACACGCGCACCCAAAGAAGGGACACCATGAGTGCCACCCCCACCCGCCAGAAGAAAACCCACTGGCTCTACGGTATTATCGCCCTGCTCCTCATCATCACCGTTGGCACGCTCATCAGCGCCCAAAACATCAAAACCACCGCCCAAAAAGACGCGGAAGCAGCACCCCCGGACCCCTCCACCATCACCGCCACGGTCACCCGCGAGAAACTGCGCACCACCGTGCCCCTGACCTGCACCGCGAACTACGCCACCTCAACCCCGCTGCGCTACAGCGGCGAAGGGCAGTACACCGCAATCACCATCAAACACGGTGATACCGTCGGCAACGGCACCCTCATCGCAGAAGTCAACGGTGAACCGCTCATCACCCTCACCGGCGGTTTCGCACTCTACCGCGACCTCAAACTCGACGACAGCGGCCCCGACGCCGCACTCCTCAACGAGGCACTAACCGCCATGGGGCGCCAGGGCCCGCAGCCCGCGCGCATCACCGAAGACACCTACGAGGCTCTCAACAACCTCCTTGACAGCCTCGGCTACGCGCACGTGAAGACTGACCAGCCCATTCCCGCCCGCTACTTCCTCATCATCAACCGTGCTGGACTCGTCACCGGCAACCCCCGAGCAACCGGCGCCATTGCGGACGGCCCCGTAGCCACCATCGCAGAAGGTAGCAAGACCCTCAGCTGCACCGGAACCACCGGCAGGCTCACCCCCGAAGCTCGTAGCGGCCAGAAGGTAACCGTGCCCTCTCTTGGTGATACTGAGTACGTCGCAACCCTCGGCTACAAGAACACTTCTGAAGCCGCAGGTGCCGCAGGTAACAGCCAGGCCGGTCGCCAGGCTAATGGTGCAGAAGGCGCGGCTGGCTCCAACCTCAACGGCGCAGCCGGTGCGGCAGGAGGCACCGAAGGCGAACGCATCCTCACCCTCGACGTAGGAGATAAGGCGGACAGCCTCCGAGGCGCCGTCAACGCGGAACTCACCCTCGAAGAAACCCCCGAAGCGCACCTGGTCGTACCCTCATCGGCGCTCTACACCCGTGATGGACAGACCCGAGTCATCGTGCTCGGCCCCGAAAGCTCCAACGGATCGAAGGCACGTGAAGAACGCGAGGTAACCGTTACCGTCATCAGCAACGCCAACGGCAAGAACGCCGTCACCGGTGACCTGCACGAAGGCGACAGCGTCAAAATCATGCGCGAGAAAAAGTAGGGAGTAGACATGACTGACTCCCGCGCCGCTCACGCGCACCCACCAGCCTATAGCGTCGATATTCAGGGAGTGTCCCAGCACTTTATGCAGGGTGACACTCGAATTGACGTGCTCAAAAATATTGACCTGAAAGTCCGCTACGGAGAAGTCGTCGCAATCCTGGGACCGTCCGGCAGCGGCAAATCAACCCTGCTGAATATCCTCGGTCTGCTCAGCACGCCCGCCTCCGGCAACTACCTGCTGGACGGTACAGACACCGCAACCTTCACCGCGGCACAGCGAGCTGAAGCGCGCCTAGACAACATCGGTTTCGTCTTCCAGGCGTTCCACCTCATCGAGCATAAGAACGTGTACCGCAACGTTGAGCTACCGCTCATCTACCGTGGCGTGCCCAAAGCGGAGCGAGCGCAACGTGTTGCGGATACTCTCGCCCTGCTGGGGTTGAGCCACCGGACGGATGCGCCCATCACCACTCTCTCCGGTGGCGAGAAGCAGCGTGTGGCTATTGCGCGTGCGCTCATCGGGGAACCGGCGTTGCTGCTCTGTGATGAGCCGACCGGCTCGCTGGATGAAGAGCTCACCCGTGAAGTGATTGACCTGCTCCGTGAATGTACGGGTGACCAGCAAAGCACGATTGTGATTACCCACGACCCGCTCGTGGCGGAGCACTGCGACCGGGTGCTACGTATGCACGAGGGGCAGCTCATCGAGCAGAAGGCACCGCGACACGAAGAAACGACTGTTCGTGCGTCTCTGCATCAGCCTGGCTTTGCTGAGGAACAAGCATCTAAGCCACAGGGCAGTGGTCGTGCACCTTGGGCGCTCGCGTCCCTCAAAGAAGCCTGGGACGCTACCGTTCACCGGGTAAGGCGCAATATCTTCACCATGCTTGGTGTGGTTCTGGGTATCGCTTCGCTTGTGCTGACCGTTGGTCTGACCGCCACCATTTCTGGGCAGCTGGCTGACAGCTTCGACATTTTTAGGGCTAAGCACCTGACGATAAGCTCGACCCGAACCGAATCCATGAGCCGTACTGAACTCTTGAACCTAGCGGCAAGCGAGAACTACCGGCGTGTTAGCCAGCTGAACGGAGTGACCGGTACCGCGCTAGTGGATCAGCTGTATGAATCCGCAGATATTCAGCGCGGTCCAGACAACTTCGGTGAGCGCGGTGCTAACGTGACGGCGTCCGTTCTGGCGGCAACGCCCAGCATCTTTAGCGTGCAGGGTCACGAGCTGGTGTGGGGTCGTACCTTCGATGAGGGACACGTGGAGCGTAACGATAAGGTTGTGGTGCTCAGCGAAAGCGTGATGCGCCAGCTCGCGCTGCCATATAGCCCCGGGGTCACGGTTTATATTCACGATGAGCCGTACACCGTTATCGGCGTGGTGCGGGAGAATCCCTCGCTGACTCTGTCGTACGGTTCGGTCTACCTGCCACTGGGTGCGAAGCCTGGTGCCGATGCTGAAGAAGCACAGCCCGCCGCCGGTGGTGGTGGCGCGGCAGCGCAGACCGGTAAGCGTTCCACTCAGATTGTGGTGAGTACTGTTGCCGGTGCCGCAAACCAGATCGCGGAGGAAGCGCCGTACGCTCTCTCGCCGGAACGTCCCACCCTGTATAGCGTGAGTGTTCCGCCGGAACCGAAGACCCTGCGTGAAGCCGTAGACCAGCAGCAGCGCACCATGCTTCTTGCCATGAGCGTTATTACCCTCGTGATTGGTGCGATGGGCATTATGAATACGTTCCTGGTCGCGGTGATGGAGCGTCGCCGTGAGGTTGGTTTGCGTCTGGCTATTGGCATGCGCCCTTCGGGTATTCTGCTGCAGTTCTCGGCGGAGGCGCTACTGACCGGCATCCTGGGTGCTGTGGCTGGTATTGTGCTGGCGGTTAACGGCATTTCGATTGTGTCTTTGATGAACCGTTGGACGCCGATTATTAGTGCTGACACTATCCTGCTGGGCCTGGGCGCTGGCGCGCTGGTTGGTGTGTTGGCTGGTCTGTATCCGGCGGCGAAGGCATCGCGTATTGACCCGGCGCAGACCCTGGCGGCAGGTTAGTCGTTGAGGAAGGCGCGGAGGGGCGGTGTTGTCCGTAGTGACATCAGGGTGCCCGAAGCGAAGCGAGGGCGGGTTCCCTGTAGGAACGAGGACGAACACCGCCCCTCAAGTCATATCCCAGACAAATCCCACCCAAGCCAGCCCCTCCAGAAAGCGAGGGAGGGCGCCTTCACAGGCTAAGCGAGTATCCTAGAAGCTTCGTATCCCCTAACCGAAACGAGAAAAAGCGTGGAAATCCTGCTGTACGTTGTGGGTATTATCCTCATGGCAATCGCTATTGCCGTCTCGATTGCCCTGCACGAGGTGGGGCATCTGGTGCCCGCGAAGCTGTTCAATGTGCGCGTCCCGCAGTACATGATTGGCTTCGGTAAGACCGTGTTCTCTTTCCGCCGCGGCGAGACTGAGTACGGTTTCAAGGCGATCCCGTTGGGCGGCTACATTTCGATGATTGGCATGTACCCGCCGAGCCCTGCTGAGGTGAAGGAGCACCATGAGGAGGGTCATTCGGGCAGTACCAGCCCGTTTGCGTCCCTGGCTGAGGAGGCGCGCGCAGCGGATGCTGAGCGTCTGCAGCCCGGCGACGAGGACCGCCTGTTCTATAAGTTGCCGGTGCTCAAGCGCATGGTGATTATGTTGGGCGGCCCAACCATGAACCTGCTGATTGGTGTGGTGTGTACTGCTGTGCTGATTTGTGGTTTTGGTACGGCGCAGGTGACGAATAAGGTGTCAGCGGTGTCTGAGTGCGTGCCAAGTGTGAGCGTGACCCATGATTCGATTAGCTATGGCGAGTGTACGGATAAGTCCACCCCGTCGCCCGCGAAGGCAGCGGGCGTGCAGGTGGGTGACCGCGTGGTGGCGGTGAACGGTACCCAGACTGGTTCGTGGGAGGCTGTGTCTTCGGCGATTCGTGCGGCGGGTTCTCATCCGAGCACTTTGACGGTGGAGCGTAATGGTCAGCGTCTGGATTTGTCGGTGACTCCGGTTGAGATGATCCGCCCGGTTTCTGATGGTAAGGGCCAGTATGCGCGTGCCGCGGACGGTTCGATTGCGACGACTCGCGGCGGTTTTGTGGGCATTTCCCCGTCGAGTGAGTTGGTACCCGGTTCTATTACTGAGGTGCCCGCGATGGTGGGCGATACGCTTTCGCGTGTGGGTTCGTCGATGCTTTCGTTGCCGCAGCGTGTGTGGGAGTTGACGGTGACCCTGGTGACCGGTGGCGAGCGTAGTGCTGAGTCGCCGGTGTCTGTGGTGGGTGTGAGCCGTATTGCCGGTGAGGTGACGGCTACTGACCGTATTGATGTGAAGGCGAAGGCTGCGATGTTGGTCTCGCTGGTGGCGAATATGAATCTGATGCTTTTTGCGTTCAACCTGATTCCGCTGTTGCCGCTGGATGGTGGCCACGTGTTGGGTGCTCTCTGGGAGGGTGTGCGTCGCTTCTTTGCACGTCTGACTGGGCGTAAGGATCCGGGTCCGTTTGATCCGGTGAAGTTGCTGCCGTTGACGTATGTGGTTGCGGGCGCATTCATTGTGATGTCTGTCATCCTAATTGTGGCGGATATTGTTAAGCCCATCACCCTGTTTTAGTGTGTTGTCACGCGCGGTAAGGGTACCCGTATTAGTGCTTTCTTTCGCGTCAGTGGCACAATAAAAAGTTGAACGAAGGATGCGTCGTACGTCCTTCATAACCCATGTATGGAGGAAAACCTTGTCGGTCAGCCTTGGTATGCCGAAGCCCGCTCCCGCGGTTCTGTCCCCGCGTCGTAAGACTCGCCAGTTTAAGGTGGGTTCTGTCGGTGTTGGTTCTGAATCTCCGATTTCGGTGCAGTCGATGACGACCACTAAGACCCACGACATTGGTGCGACTCTGCAGCAGATTGCTGAGTTGACCGCTGCCGGTTGCGATATTGTGCGTGTGGCGTGCCCGACTGATAAGGATGCGGAGGCTCTGCCCATTATTGCGAAGCAGTCCCGTATTCCGGTGATTGCTGATATTCACTTCCAGCCGAAGTACGTGTATGCGGCTATTCAGGCTGGTTGCGGTGCTGTGCGCGTGAACCCGGGTAATATCCGTAAGTTCGATGACCAGGTGAAGGAAATCGCTCAGATGGCTTCGGACCACGGCGTTTCTCTGCGTATTGGTGTGAATGCTGGTTCGCTGGATAAGCGTCTGTTGGAGAAGTACGGTAAGGCTACTCCGGAGGCTCTGGTTGAGTCTGCTGTGTGGGAGGCTTCGCTCTTTGAGGAGCATGGTTTCCGTGATTTCAAGATTTCTGTGAAGCATAATGACCCTGTGGTGATGGTGGAGGCGTACCGTCAGCTGGCTGAGCGCGGTGACTGGCCCCTGCACTTGGGTGTGACTGAGGCTGGTCCGGCGTTCCAGGGCACTATTAAGAGCTCTGTGGCGTTCGGTACTCTGCTGTCTCAGGGTATTGGCGATACTATTCGCGTGTCGCTGTCTGCTCCTCCGGTTGAGGAGGTGAAGGTGGGCACCAAGATCCTGGAGTCGCTGAACCTTCGCCCCCGTAAGCTGGATATTGTTTCTTGCCCGTCGTGTGGTCGTGCGCAGGTGAACGTGTGGGAGCTTGCTGAGAACGTGACTAAGGGCCTGGAGCACATGAAGGTTCCGCTGCGTGTTGCCGTGATGGGTTGCGTGGTGAACGGCCCGGGTGAGGCTCGTGAGGCTGACCTGGGTGTGGCGTCCGGTAACGGTAAGGGCCAGATTTTCGTGAAGGGTGAGGTCATTAAGACTGTGCCTGAGGATCAGATTGTTGAGACTCTGATTGAAGAGGCGACCCGTATTGCTGCTGAGATGGAGGCTTCGGGCGAGTATGTTCCCGAGGGGTCCCCGGCTGTTTCGGTGAGCTAGTTAGCTTTTGTGCGCGGAGGCGCCCTGGTGAGGGCGCCTCCGCGCTTTTCCGGTTATGTCCGGTTATGGTGGTGGCAGGCTTGGTGCTTGCCGCTGCCGGTTGTGGCCGCCTGATTCGGCTACTTTTTCGGGGGTGTGTCCCCGTATTTTCACTTAATTTTTGTCGCTCATTCTCTATCACTCAACAGGTCATGTTCACTCTTTTTTCTCGCCGCCGTAAGGCTAATCGTGCCCGGCGTGCTGCTGTTTCGTCTGCTGCTGTTTCGTCGATGGATTCTTCCCCTATGCCTGATCGCGTGAAGGAACACGTTTTTGCTCTGGATGCTCGGTGGTGCGATGAGCTGGAGGAGGTCCTGTTCAGTGACCCGGTCCCGAATCTGTACTCCATTGAGCATTATTTGGCGTGCCCTCTTCCGGTGAGGTCCCCGCGTATTCCGTTGCATTACTATCAGGGTTTTGTGGGTTGTGAGCGTGACGGGCAGTTGTGCTGTGTGCTGCTGTTGGGTTCGAATGTGGTGCCGGTGCGGTTGTGCGGTGCTGCGGTCGAACATGATGTTGCCGAACGTGTAGAAACCTCTGATGCCACCACCCTGGATGCTACGGCGCTCGCGCATCGTGACGCGCTGGCTCAGTTGCTGCTACAGGTGGGTTCTCGTCTGGATTCCATGTTCGGTGAGAGCGCCTTCGTGATGCCCCTGTGGACGCGCATGCAGGAGCTGTGTGAGCAGACTCGCGGCGGTAAGAGCCCGCTGTTGCAGATGTTGCAGCCGAGCCTGGGTGACGGTTGCGATCACCGTGCGCGGGTTCTGTCGGAGCGTCCCAATCAGCCACTGCTGTATCTGCCGCCGGAGAAGGACCTCGCCCGCTTCTACGAGGCGGAGCTTCCTGAGCTACCGGCTCACCTGCCCGCGCCTCTCAAACCCGAGCCCCTCAAGCCGGGGGAGAGTCCCGCCGGTGCTGTCCAACTCAGCGGTGAGGCTGCCGGGTATGCGCGCCTCGCCACCTCCGCGGACCTGGGGGAGCTTCTGCCCGCCGCGGCCGCCATGTTCACCGAGGAGGTCGGCTTCGACCCGGTTGCTCGCTACGGTGACGGCTATGCGGCGCGCCTGCGCACGCTCATTGCCGGTCAGCGTAGCGCCATTGTCACCGATGTAAACGGGCGGGTTATCTTCAAGGCGGATGCGGGCATCGTGAACCTGGACGCCGCACAGGTGCAGGGCGTATGGCTACATCCGGACTACCGCGGCTGCGGTCTGGCTAAGCCGTTCTTTGCCGCCGCCGCGCAGGTTCTGCAGCGCCGCTACCCGCATTTGAGCCTGTACGTGAACGACTACAACGCCCGTGCTCTTGCCATGTACCGGGGGACCGGTTGGGAGCAGATTGGGCAGTTCTCGACCATCATTTTTGAGCGCTAAACACGCCGAACCCTAAAACGCTATAAAATTAAAGACGACTGTGCCTTTTTCGCGGCTCACCCGGTGAGCCTCGGGCACCCTACCTAAACCTATCGACCTTTCAAGGAGAATCGTGGTACTTCGCCTTTCCAACCTCTTCGTGCGCACTCTGCGCGAGGACCCCGTAGACGCTGAGGTCGCCAGCCACAAGCTGCTGGTCCGCGCCGGTTACATCCGCCGCGCAGCCCCCGGCGTGTACACCTGGCTGCCCCTTGGCCTGAAGGTACTGCGCAAGGTCGAGAACATCATCCGCGAAGAGATGGACGCCATCGGTGCGCAGGAAGTTCACTTCCCCGCACTGCTGCCCCGCGAACCCTACGAGGCAACTAACCGCTGGGACGAGTACGGCGACAACCTTTTCCGCCTCAAGGACCGCAAGGGTGCAGACATGCTGCTGGCACCCACCCACGAGGAAATGTTTACCCTGCTGGTGAAGGACCTGTACTCCTCCTACAAGGATTTGCCGGTTTACCTGTACCAGATTCAGACCAAGTACCGCGATGAGGCACGCCCCCGCGCGGGCCTGTTGCGCGGCCGCGAGTTCGTCATGAAGGACTCCTACTCCTTCAACATTGACGATGAGGGCCTGAACGAGGCGTACATGGCTCACCGTGCCGCCTACCAGCGCATCTTTGAGCGCCTGGGCCTGGAGATTGTCATTGTGACCGCACAGTCCGGCGCGATGGGTGGCTCCCGCAGTGAAGAGTTCCTGCACCCGACCCCTATCGGTGAGGACACCTTCGTACGTTCCGCGGGCGGCTACGCGGCAAACGTTGAGGCCGTCACCACCGTGGTTCCCGAGGAAATCGAAATCACCGAGGACACCCCGGCGGCACTCGTTGTGGACACCCCCGACTCCGCCACCATTGAGACCCTGGTGGAGCGCATGAACGAGCTGCACTCCGAGGTGACCGGCGGCACCCTGGATGCTTCGCAGACCCTCAAGTGCTTCCTGGGCACCGTCATCACCCCCTCCGGCGAGCGTAAGGTCTTCGCCGTGGGCGTTCCCGGCGACCGTGCCGTGGACCTGGGCCGCGTTGAGGTCAACATCGGCGCCCTGCTGGGCATCGGCGGCGAGGTTGAGGTTGAGGCAGCCAGCGAAGAGGACCTGAAGGCATACCCGCAGCTGGTCAAGGGCTACATTGGACCCGGCCTGAGCCTGGACGCGCCCCTGTTCGGTGCGCACACCGAGGACGAGGATGCGGTAGCTTCCGCAACCGGCATTCCCTTCTTCGTTGACCCCCGCGTGGTGCGCGGTACCCACTGGGTGACCGGCGCAAACGAAGAGGGCAAGCACGTGGCGAACCTGGTCTTCGGCCGCGACTTCACCGCCGACGGCGTCATCGAGGCGTGCGAGGTGCGCGAAGGCGACCCGGCACCGGACGGCTCCGGCGAACTGGTGGCAGCCCGCGGTATCGAGATGGGCCACATCTTCGCCCTGGGTCGCAAGTACGCTGAGGCACTGGGCCTGAAGGTCCTGGACCAGAACGGCAAGCTGCAGACCGTGACCATGGGCTCCTACGGCGTGGGCGTGACCCGCGCACTGGCTGCTATCGCCGAGGGCAACCACGACGAGAAGGGCCTGATCTGGCCGCGTAACCTGGCACCGGCAGACGTGCACATCGTCATCACCGGCAAGGACGCAGCATCCCACGAGTACGCTGAAGAGCTCAGCGCATCCCTGGAATCCGCCGGCCTGCAGGTCATGCTGGATGACCGCCCGAAGACCAGCCCCGGCGTGAAGTTCGGCGACGCCGAGCTGCTGGGCGTGCCCACCATCCTGGTGATTGGTCGCGGCTTCAAGGACGGCGTGCTGGAGCTGAAGGACCGCCGCAGCGGTGAGGCTCGCGAGGTGTCCGTCGAGAACGCGGTGGCTGAGGTCATCGCTGAGGTGCGCGGCGCCTAAGGCACGCCACTAGCCCGCAAAAACGTAAAACCGTCGCCACCTGCCCTACCTCCCAGGAGGTGGGGCAGGGTAGCGGCGGAAGAATGAAAGAAGAGAACTATGGCATACAAGCCGAAGCGTTCTGGCTCTAAGAAGAGCGCCCCGAATGCGCGCGCTCGCCGTGCCGCATCCCGCGTGGCGAATGGTGTGAACACTCCCCGCACTCGCGTTGAGAGTGAGCCCGTGGTGGAGGCACCGGTGCGCGTGGGTACCCGCGCGATTCGTGAGGAAGAGGTTGCCGAGGCGATTGCCCCGGTCATCTCCGAGTTCTCGCTGGTGCTGGAGGGCCTGAAGATTTCGGGCCCGGCGGCGAACCGCACAGTGAAGATTACGGTGGACTACACCGCTGAGCGTACCGATTCGCTGTCGCTGGATTCCCTCGCGGAGATTTCCGGTGCGATTTCGAGCGCCCTGGACCGTGCGGATGAGAACGACGAGTTCTTCCCCTACGAGCTGGAGGTGTCCTCGCCGGGTGCTACCCGTGCCCTGACCGAGCGCCGCCACTGGGAACGTGCCCGTACCCGCCTGATTGCGGTCACCGCACCCGACGGCACCGAGTACCTGGCGCGTCTGCACGAGGTGCAGGATGAAGGTCCGGTGCTGGCTCGTAAGAAGAACACGAAGAAGGGCCAGAAGGAGTCCTACCACGAGCCGTCTTTGCTTCCGTGGGAAAATATTGCTTCTGCTCACGTCGAGATTGACTTCAATTCGCCCGTTGAGCCGGTAGAATAGAGTTATTAAAGCTTCAGGCACGGGGTGTTCCGTGCCAGGTATATACCGTTCGGGAGCCGGGGCGCATTGAGCGTCCCGGCGCCGTGCTAACTGGGAAAGGCTGAAAAGCGTGGAGGATATTAAAACTATTGACCTGGGCGCACTGCGCGCATTGGCGAAGCAGCGCTCTCTCGTCATGGAGGAGCTCTTCACCCTGGTTGAGAACGCCCTGCTGCTCGCGTACATGAAGCAGCCCGGCGCCATTAAGGGTTCTCGTGCCGTCATCGACCACACCACCGGCGAGTTCGTTATTCTGGCTCCTGAGCTTGATGAGGATAACCAGAAGATTGACGAGTTCGACGATACCCCGAACAACTTTGGCCGTATCGCTGCCGCAACCGTCCGTCAGGTGCTCTCGCAGCGTCTGCGTGACGCTGAGGACGCATCCGTTCTGGGCGAGTTCAAGGACCGTGAGGGCACCCTGGTGTCCGGCGTGATTCAACAGGGCAACAACCCGCGTATGGTTCAGGTTGACCTGGGCACCGTTGAAGCTGTTCTGCCCAGCAACGAGCAGGTTCCGGGCGAGAAGTACCCGCACGGCTCCCGCCTGCGCGCCTACCTGGTGGAGGCTCGCCGCGGCCCCAAGGGCCCCTCGATTGTGGTTTCTCGTTCGCACCCGAACCTGGTTCTGCGCCTGTTCGAGCACGAGGTTCCCGAAATCTCTGAGGGCCTGGTTTCCATTAACTCCATCGCACGTGAAGCTGGCCACCGCTCCAAGATTGCTGTGTCCGCGAAGAACCCGACCATTAACGCTAAGGGTGCGTGCATCGGCGATATGGGTGCCCGCGTGCGTGCGGTTGCTGCCGAGCTGAACGACGAGAAGATTGACATTGTCGACTACTCGACCGATCCGGCAACCTTCATCGCTGCGGCACTGTCCCCGGCGAAGGTCACCGAGGTCATTATCGCGAACCCGCGTGAGTACTCCGCTCGTGCCGTGGTTCCGGATGACCAGCTGTCCCTGGCTATCGGCCGTGAGGGTCAGAACGCACGTCTGGCAGCGAAGCTGACCGGCTGGCGTATCGATATTCTCTCCGAGTCTAAGTACGCTCAGGTTCGTGCCGAGGAAGAGGTTGCAGCTCGCGTGGCTCGTAGCCTGGCTGAAGAAGCTTCCGCTGAGAAGGCAATTGAAGAAGCAGCAGAAGAGTCCGCACAGGACGCTGAATAAGCATTAGCCCCGGTGAGGGGCGTATCCCGCGGCATATCCTTTTGATGCAGGCGCAAGAGATCGGGCAGTAACGTGCCCGGTGTTCTTGCGCCTGCGTCACAGTTTTGCCCATGATTCTTAAAAACGGGATACACTATTAAGATGTGCCGGTGTGTAACCGGGCGCTTTAACGCGCCCTCGCACACGCCGGAATGAGCATCACGAATGTACTGCGAACACGGTTCTGCACACACGCTAGAGAGGGGAGAGGACCATGAGCAATCACGACCTCACCGCAACCTCCGAAGCGTTTGAAGGGCCGGTCCGCACCTGCATCGGATGCCGTGCCCGCGATGAGCAGTACAACCTGCTGCGCATCGCCCGCACACCCGTCACGTCTGCTACCGAGCAGGCGGACACCCCGCCCTATCAGCCCGATACGGCGGGAACTATGCCCGGACGAGGCGCTTGGATCCACCCGAGCGAAAAGTGCGTAGCCGCTCTGCAGAAGAAGAACGGCCTGGCGCGCGCCTTCAAAAAAGCGGTCCCTGCAGCCCAGCTGCAGGCGTGCTGCGAGCAGATTCGAGCCGTGATTGCGGACTCGACCCCCTCGTAGACGCTTTTCGGGCATATGCCCTCTGTAAGTCAACGAGTTTGACGACTTCTTATCTGAAAGCGAGTCAGAAAACTGATGGATATCTAATGAGTGCCGCGAAATGAGTACCCTTTCGTGCTCACCCACCGGCAATTTCACGAATTGGCGCGCCTTCGGGCGTGAACCCCGTAAACATTAGTGTCCGCACCATTCCCGGTGCGGACCGGGAATGGAGAAAATTTGGCTCAGCCTCGAGTACACGAGTTTGCTAAAGAAGTAGGCGTACCTTCCAAGGAAGTTATCGCCAAGCTCAAGGATATGGGCGAGTTCGTTAAGAGCTCCTCTTCCACCCTGAACCCCATGGTTCTGAAGAAGCTGCGCGCGGAATTCCCCGCCGCAGCCGCTAAGCCTGCCGCAAAGGCAGCTCCCGCAGAGTCGGCTGCTAAGCCGGCTCCCAAGCCTGCAGCGGCTAAGCCCGCCGCTAAGCCTGCGGCAGCCCCCAAGCCCGCAGCGGCAAAGCCTGCCGCTAAGCCGGCACCCAAGCCTGCAGCTAAGCCCGCAGCAGCTGAGAGCGCAGCTCCCAAGCCTGCAGCCGCTAAGCCCGCCGCAAAGCCGGCAGCAGCAGCACCCAAGCCCGGCGGCCCCCGCCCGGGTAACAACCCCTTCGCATCCCAGCAGGGCATGGCACGCCCCGAGGCTGCACCGAAGCCGGCAGCACCCAAGCCTGCCGCTCCGAAGCCCGGCCCCAAGCCCGGTCCTCGCCCCGGTAACAACCCCTTCGCATCCCAGCAGGGTATGAAGCGCGGCGGCGGCGACTCCCAGCGTTCCGGCGGTCCCCGTCCGGCACGTAACGGTCGTCCCGGTGGCAACGGTGGCGCACGCCCCGGCGGTAATGGCGGTCCCCGCCCCGCAGGTGGCGCACGCCCCGGCGGCAACGGCGGTCCTCGCCCCGCAGGTGGCGCACGTCCCGGTGCACCCCGTCCGGCTGGTGGTGGCGGCGCACGCCCGAACCCCTCGATGATGCCCAAGGTTTCCAACGTTGGTGGCGGCGCGTCCGGTTCCAACAACGGCGGCGGTAACGGTGGCGGCGCACGTCGCGGCGGCGGTTCCGGCGGCTTCAACCGCGGTCCGGGTCGTCCCGGCCCCGGCGGTCGCGGCAACGCACAGGGTGCATTCGGTCGCGGCGGCTCCAAGCGTAAGGGCCGCAAGTCTAAGGCAGCTCGCCGCCATGAGCAGGAGCAGCTGAACGCACCGGCACCCGGTGGCGTGGTTGTTCCTCGCGGCGACGGCTCGACCGAGATTCGTCTGCGCCGCGGCGCGTCCATCATGGACTTCGCTGAGAAGATTGGCGCAAACCCGGCATCGCTGATTACGGTTCTCTTCCACCTGGGTGAGATGGCTACCCAGACTCAGTCCCTGGACGAGGAGACCTTCGAGCTGCTGGGTGCTGAACTGGGCTACGTCATCAAGATCGTTTCCCCGGAGGATGAGGAGCGCGAGCTGCTCGAGTCCTTCGACATCAACCTCGAAGCCGAAGCAGAAGCTGAGGGCGAGGACGTTCTGGAGGTTCGTCCCCCGGTTGTTACCGTCATGGGTCACGTTGACCACGGTAAGACCCGCCTGCTGGACGCTATCCGTAACACCAACGTCATTGAGGGTGAGGCCGGCGGCATTACCCAGCACATTGGTGCATACCAGGTCCACACCACCGTTGAGGGTGAAGACCGCGCGATTACCTTCATCGATACCCCCGGTCACGAAGCGTTCACCGCTATGCGTGCCCGTGGTGCGAAGGTCACCGACGTGGCGATCCTCGTGGTCGCAGCTGATGACGGCGTTATGCCCCAGACCGTTGAGGCACTGAACCACGCACAGGCAGCTAACGTGCCGATCGTGGTTGCTGTGAACAAGATTGATAAGGAAGGCGCGTCCCCGGACAAGATCCGTGGTCAGCTCACCGAGTACGGTCTGATCCCCGAAGAGTACGGTGGCGACACCATGTTCGTGGACGTCTCCGCTCGCAACGGCACCAACATCGACGAGCTGCTTGAGGCTGTCACCCTGACCGCTGATGTGCTCGAACTGACCGCTAACCCGAACAAGGAAGCACGCGGCGTTGCTATTGAAGCAAACCTGGACAAGGGCCGCGGTGCGGTTTCCACCGTCCTGGTTCAGTCCGGTACCCTGCACGTCGGTGACGCTATCGTTGCCGGTGTTGCTCACGGCCGTGTTCGTGCAATGTTCGATGAGAACGGTCAGGCTGTGAAGGAAGCTGGCCCGTCCCGCCCCGTTCAGGTGCTGGGTCTGTCCACCGTTCCTCGTGCAGGCGACACCTTCCTCTCCACCGAGGAAGAGCGTACCGCTCGTCAGATCGCTGAGAAGCGTGAGGCTGCTGATCGTAACGCTCAGCTGGCTAAGCGTCGTAAGCGCGTGACCCTCGAGTCCTTCGACGCCGCTGTGGCTGAGGGCAAGATGGACACCCTGAACCTGATTATTAAGGGTGACGTCTCCGGTGCTGTGGAAGCACTGGAAGAGTCCCTGATGAAGATCGACGCCGGTGGCGACGAGGTTCAGCTGCGCGTCATCCACCGCGGTGTGGGTGCTATTACCCAGAACGACGTGAACCTGGCAACCGTGGACAACGCGGTGATCATCGGCTTCAACGTCCGCCCGGCAGAGCGCGTTGCAGAACTTGCAGACCGCGAAGGCGTCGAGATGAAGTTCTACTCGGTCATCTACCGTGCGATTGAGGAAATTGAGCAGGCCGTCAAGGGTATGCTCAAGCCCGAGTACGAGGAAGTGGAGCTCGGCTCCGCAGAGATCCGCGAGGTCTTCCGCTCCTCCAAGTGGGGCAACATCGCAGGTTCGATCGTCAAGAACGGCATCATCAAGCGCAACGCCAAGGCACGCCTGGTGCGCGACGGTTCCGTGGTGGCAGACAACCTCACCATCGAGTCGCTGCGTCGCTTCAAGGACGACGCTACCGAGGTTCGCGAAGGTTTCGAGTGTGGTATTGGCCTCGGCTCCTTCAACGACATCAAGGAAGGCGACATTATCGAGACTTGGGAGATGCGCGAAAAGCCGCGTGTCTAAGACTCACACGCTGATGCGCCCGTCACCCGCTAGTGTTCCCGCACCCGCAGGCTTCTAGATTCTAGAGCCGGCGGGGCGGACGCTGGCGGGGCGGGCGCTTCCGCATTACCTGGACCGCCTCCGCAACACCCCGAGTGTTCGCGGAAGCACCACGAGATTTCAAGGAGAAACACATGGCTGATGCAGCCCGCGCGGCACGACTTGCCGACCGCATCAAGGTAATTGTGGCGAAGGCGCTGGAGCGTCGTGTTAAGGATCCCCGCCTCGGTTTTGTGACCATTACCGACGCCCGCGTGACCAACGACCTGCAGCACGCAACCCTTTACTACACCGTGTTCGGTTCCGAGGAGGACGCCGCAAACACCAAGAAGGCGCTGGAATCCGCTAAGGGTATTCTGCGCGCCGAGGTGGGTAAGAACATCACTGCCCGCCTGACCCCCACCCTGACTTTCGTTGCTGACGAGGTTCCCGAGAACGCCTTCCACATTGAGGCGCTTCTGCGTGAGACTCGCGAGCGCGACGCCGCCCTGGCAGCTGCAGCTGAGGGCGCCGAGTACGCTGGTGAGGCTGACCCCTACAAGAAGGATGAGCCTGCCGAGGGTGAGGACGCCTAAGTGGCGAAGAAGCAACCTCAGGGCCCGTCCGGCCTGATGGTCATTGATAAGCCCGCCGGGATGAGCAGCCACGACGCAGTCTCTCAGATGCGTCGTATTGCTGGCACCCGGCGGGTTGGTCACGCCGGTACGCTGGATCCTGCCGCGACCGGCGTGCTGATTTTGGGCATCAATAAGGCGACGAAGCTGCTGACCTACCTGGTCGGTCAGGATAAGACCTATGATGCGACGATTCGCCTGGGCATTGAGACGCTGACCGAGGACGCGGAGGGCGAGCACACTGCCGCCCACCCGGACGACGTTGAGGCGCTGACCGGTTTGGGCGCTGAGCAGATGCGTGCGCGCATCCTGGAGTCTGTGGCGCAGTTGAGCGGCGATATTCTGCAGGTTCCTTCTGCGGTGTCCGCTATTAAGATCAACGGTGTTCGCTCGTATGCGCGTGTGCGTAGCGGTGAGCAGGTTGAGTTGGCGGCGCGTCCGGTGACGATTAGCGAGTTCACGGTGCATTCCGTCAGCCCCGGCTTTGCCGAGTACGTCATCGAGGATCCCGAGAATGAGGGCGAGCACGCGGCAACCTCGGTTCCCGTGATTGACTGCGAGGTGACGGTTTCGTGCTCC
Organism: uncultured Rothia sp.; assembly: GCF_963544205.1. Lineage (GTDB taxonomy): Bacteria > Actinomycetota > Actinomycetes > Actinomycetales > Micrococcaceae > Rothia. Next base: position 41,727 of record NZ_CAUUDY010000007.1, on the reverse strand, counting down.
TCGGGCACTTACATTCGTGCCCTGGCGCGTGATTTGGGCAAGATTCTGGGCACTGGTGGCCACCTGACGGCTCTTCGTCGTACCCGCGTGGGTGCGGTGGTGCTGGAGGATGCCGCCGATTTGGCGGAGCTGAAGCAGCGCCGTGAAGAGTCGGAGGCTCCGCTGGAGGATTTGCCGCTGCTACCCCTGGAGGAGGCGGCACGCCGCATCTTTGGTGCGCGTGAGCTCACGGCTGCGGAGGCGAGCGATATTTCCTATGGCCGCCGTATTAGCCCCAGCGGTGACGGTTCCGTGGTGAAGCGTGTCGCTCACGCGAGCGCGGATGAGTCCGGCGCGGTGCAGCATGCCAGCGTTGAGGGTATTGTGGCGGGTTTCGCCCCGGACGGTACCCTGGTCGCTCTGCTGGAGAACAAGAAGCAGCGCGGGAAGGTGCAGGCCGCCCCGGTGCTGGTTTTTGAGGCGAATCGTTCCTTCAACTAGGCGTTGAGGCATTATGATGGGCGAAGAGGGTTCGGTATTTGCACCTGCCTAAGCCTGATTCCTCAAGCCTGATTGATTCAGCACCCTATTGAACGTGCGCCCTCATTCAACGCGCTAACTGATACAACCCTGAACACACAAGACAACTCGTGCGGGTGCTCCGGCCCTGCTGAAGGAGAGAAGATGAGCGAGAACCAGAGCTCCGCTAAGAAGGCGAGTGAGCCTCGTACCGCGCCGGTACCGCGCGTAGAGTCTGCACAGACTGAAGCTGCTGCGAAGGCGGGTACTGCTAAGCCTGCTGAGTCCACTATTTCTGCGGCGAAGGCACCCGAGGGTGTCCGCGTGACCGCACCGACTGCCGGCGATAAGGCATCGCAGAAGGCGGCTAAGAAGGCTGAGAAGAAGGCAACCCGCGAGGCGTTTGCCCGCCCCAAGAGCATTGAGGAGGCGGCTAAGCCTCAGAACCGTGCGGCGTTCCGTGCGGCGGTGGCGCTGTACGGTCTGTTCATGATTGCGTACGGTGTGTGGCAGGTTCTGGGCGGTATCCGCGTGATTCCGGATGCGCCTCAGGATTTTGCGAACCCCTCGGTGCAGTCGAACTACGTGTTCTTCGCGGCAACCTATGTGGGTGTGGGCCTGTCCTTCGTGTTCATTGCCCTGAAGTTCAAGTGGGTGAACATGCTCGCGTTCTCCTGCCTGGTGGTTTTCCTGGGTGGCGTGGGTCGTATCCTGTCGTGGGCGTTCTTCGGCACCCCGCACTGGTCGCTGATCGTGCTGATGGTGACTGAGCTTGTGATTCCTCCGTGTCTGCTGGTGTGGTACGGCTGGATTAACAAGTCCAATAAGATTCGCGAGGAGATGCTGAAGGCTTCTCGTAACCAGGCTCGTAAGTAGTCGTAATGCCCGGGAAGGTTCCTGCCGCACGGTGGGGTGCCTGCCCGGGCTTTCTTATGGGCGGGGTTCGCACGGTGCGGCTCTTTCGACGTGTGCCTCGACGTGTGCCGGAGGCGCCTCCAGACTCCGTGACGGCAGGGGAGAGGGCATCGCCTGCGAGGGGCACCGTCCCATTCCCTGTTGATTCCCGTTTTGAATTCTGCATCCTGCCGCCTGTGGTCTAGGATGGATAGGTACATTTATCTTTTTCAGGAGAGCCCGTGACCCTCTACACCGCTTTGAGCGAGGTCCCCGCCGGCTACGGCCCCTCGGTCGTGACCATCGGCAATTTTGACGGCGTGCACCGTGGACATGCCCGCGTGATTTCGCGCGTGGTCTCCCTTGCTGAAGAGCACGGTTTGAGCTCTATTGCGGTCTCTTTTGACCCGCACCCGATGCAGGTGCACCGCCCCGAGGTGACCCACCACGACATCATGGGTCAGGGCTCGCGCCGCTACTTCATGTGCCTGCTGGGCCTGAACGACTACCTGCTGCTGAACTACAACCTGGAGTTCGCTGCGCAGACCCCCGAAGAGTTCGTGAAGACCACCTTCGTGGATGCGCTGAACGCGCGTTTCGTGGTCATTGGTGACGACGTGCGCTTTGGCAAGAACAACTCCGGCGACCTGAACACCATGCGTGAGCTGGGGGAGAAGTACGGCTTCGAGGTCGTGGTCGTTGAGGACCTGATGGTGGATGAGAACACCCGCTGCTCCTCGACCCGCATCCGCCAGCTGCTGCTGGAGGGCGATATGTCCGCCGCAACCGAGCTGCTGGGCCGCCACCACATGATGGCTGGCGAGGTTGTGCACGGTCTGGCGCGTGGCCGTGAGCTGGGCTTCCCGACCGCGAACCTTGAGCTTGAGGCGCGCGGCCTGATTCCCGCCGACGGCGTGTACGCCGGCTGGCTCGTGGACGAGTCCGGTAATCGTCATCCTTCCGCTATTTCGGTGGGTACGAACCCGACTTTTGACGGTATTGAGCACCGTCAGGTTGAGGCGCACGTGATTGACCGCCCCGAGGAGCGCGTGGAGGATTTCAACCTGTACGGTCAGCGCGTGCTGATTGAGTTCGTGAAGCGTCTGCGCCCCATGGTGGCGTACACCGGCGTTGAAGCGCTGATTGAGCAGATTAACGATGACGTGGTGCAGACCCGCGAGGTGCTGGCTGAGGATGCGAAGAACTACTGCCCGCCGGAGTGCCCGGTGCAGGCGGAAGTGAAGCAGCCCGGCCTCTAAGAGCAACAGCCTGCGCTCATAGCTTTTGCCTTTAACGGCTTTGAAGCCCCGGCGGTAGATTTTCGGATCTGCCCCGGGGCCTTTGCGTACCCGCCCCTATGCGCCGGAGCGGCTACCTGCCGTACGGCACCCCTGTTTTAGTCGCCCCGGTTTTAAGAGAAGATAGAGTCATGGAAAAAATGAACGTCGAATCCTTCAACCTCGACCACCGCGCCGTAGCAGCACCCTACGTGCGTATCGCGGACCGTAAGGTTCTGCCCGGTGGCGACACCCTCATCAAGTACGATATCCGCTTCACCCAGCCGAACACCGCGCACCTGGAAATGCCGACCGTGCACTCCATCGAGCATCTGAGCGCCGAGCACATGCGCAACCACACCGACCGTTTGATTGATTTCTCCCCGATGGGTTGCCAGACCGGTTTCTACGCGCTGACCCTGGGCTTGGAGCCCGAGGAGTTCTTCCCGATTCTGGAGGCAACCCTCAACGATATCCTGAACGCTACCGAGGTTCCGGCGGCGAACGAGGTGCAGTGCGGTTGGGGAGCTAACCACACCCTCGAGGGTGCGCAGGCTGCGGCTCGCGAGTTCCTCGCGGCACGCGATGAGTGGGCGCAGGTGATGGCGTAATGAGCGCGCAGATTCCTGACGCTTTCGCATCCGCCTTCAACCCGGTGGACTTTGACCCGAACGCTTTTGACCCGGCTGAGGCGTTTAACAGCATGTTTGAGCTGATGGACGGCATGTCCAACGCCATCATTATTCAGGTGGCGATGGACGAGGAGCTTGCACCGTTCCTGAAGGTGACCGAGGAGCTGCAGCCCTCCTTCACCGAGGGTACCGCCCAGTTCCACCCGCGCTACCTGCAGGTGGGCGAGGACCAGGTTCCGCTGCTGCTGGTCCGCTCGAAGATTGGTCTGGTGAACGCGGCGAGCGCCGTGACCGAGGCGATTAGCTACTCCTCGAACTGCCTGGGCGCCATTAGCGCGGGCACCGCCGGCGGTTTGGCTCGCGGCATTAACGTGGGCGACGTGCTGATTGGCGAGAACTACACCTACACTGACGCCGACGCGACCGCATTCGGTTACGCGCGCGGACAGGTTCCGGGCATGCCCGAAAGCTACGACGGCCAGGCGGATGAGTGGCAGGATGCTCTGGAGCATGCGCTCGCCGCGCTGGAGCCGGTGCGTGAGCAGGCTGAGAGCGCGTGGGAGGTACGCCGCGGCCAGATGCTGGCGGGCAACTCCTTCGTGACCGCACACAACGTGAAGGACACCCGCGAGGCGTTCGAGGGCGCCATCAGCACCGACATGGAGACCACCGCTATTGCGCAGGTCTGCCACAACTACGAGATTCCGTTTATCGGTGTGCGTTGCGTGTCTGATTTGTGCGGCCCGGAGGCTGACCAGGACTTCCACCTGGCGATGGATGTTGTGGCTCCTCGTTCGGCTCGTTACGCCCTGCAGCTGGCTGCTGAGCTGTGGACCGAGGCGCAGCTGGAGGCGCTGGATCTGGCTCTCTAAACCTCTAGAACACGCGGTAAGACTGCGGCGGGATGCGAATTTGAACCCGCTGTTTGAAATGCCGGAGGAAGTGCCGGGGCGTGGACCTGATGGGTTCACGCCCCGGTCTTTTGCACTCGGTCTCTGCGCCCGGTTATACCCCTGAACCGCGAGAAATGCAGAAATATTAACCGCGGTGAATACACATTCTGTGTGTCGTGGAGTACTATGAATGAGGAAACTATCCGATCTCACAGAGGAGTACGTCGTGAAGTTCTGTCCGACTCTCGCCTCCGTCACCGGCCTGCTCGGTGGCTACAAGGTTGCTACCAGCACTGGCGTTCGCCCGCTCGGTGGCGCTGTCCTGGCACTGTGCGGTGCCGTGGCTTACAAGAATTGGAAGCGTAAGGCTGGCGCAGGCCGTGCCACCTTCCTCACCGCTGTATACCTCGGCGCGTTCGGCGCCGCTCATCCGCTCGCCAAGAAGCTTGGCGCGTGGCCTGCAGTCTACACCGTGACTGCTGCAACCGCTCTGTGCTCTATCGTCATTGGACGTAAGCGACAGAAGTAGTCTTTGCATCAAAGACGGCGGAAAGGCAACGTTGCCTTCCCGCCGTCTTTTGTATTCCCTCCCGCCGTACCGGCCGGGTGGGGGTACGCCGGGGCGACGCGCGAAGGCAACCCCTTCTGCGTAACGCCCCATCACTCGATGGGGAGTGAATCAACCGGTACCGCTCTCAGCCACCTGCTGAACTGCGGCACCACCCGATAAGTTTCCCCGCCACCGGCGGGTACACCCCACGAGGTAAAGGAAAAGAAGAAGATGAATATCACCCCGGACTCATCCCCGGTACAGCAGGGAGTAGCGGCAGCTGCCTCTGAGAGCCCGCAGCTAGCGCGTGGACTCTCCCTGCGCCACATTATGTTCATCGCCCTCGGCTCCGCCATTGGTACGGGCCTGTTCTACGGCTCGGCATCCGCCATTCAGCTGGCGGGCCCCTCCGTGCTGCTTGCCTACGTTATTGGCGGCGCGGCAGTGTTCATGGTGATGCGCGCAATGGGCGAACTCGCCCTGGCGCACCCGGTTTCCGGCGCGTTCTCTGAATACGCGACCCGCTACCTTGGACGCTGGGCGGGCTTCGTGACCGGCTGGACCTACGCCCTGGAAATGGCGCTGGTCGCCATCGCGGACGTCACCGCTTTCGCCGTGTACATGAAGTTCTGGTTCCCGAACAGCCCATCCTGGATTTGGATTGTTTCAGTCCTGCTGATTCTGCTCGCCATTAACCTGGCGAAGGTCAAGGCGTTTGGTGAGACCGAATTCTGGTTCACCCTCGTGAAGGTCAGCGCCATTATCGCCATGATTGTTGGCGGTATCGCCCTGCTCTTCGTGGGCGTGCAGGCGCACGACTCCGTGGCGCCCTCGGTCACGAACCTCTGGGCTCTTGAGGGCGGCTTCTTCGCGAATGGCTTCTCGGGCTTCCTCGCTTGCTTTACCGTGGTGATGTTTGCCTTCGGTGGTATCGAGAACATCGGTATTGCCGCCGGTGAGGCGAAGGACCCGCGCACCTCAATCCCTAAGGCGATTCGCACGGTTCCGTTCCGCATCCTCATCTTCTACATTCTGACCCTGTCCGTCATCATGTCCCTGTACCCCTGGTACTCGGTGACCAAGGCGAACTCGCCGTTCGTGCAGATTTTTGAGGGCCTGGGCATTCCGGCTGCTGCTTCGATTCTGAACGTGGTCATCATTACCGCCGCCATTTCGGCCCTGAACGCGGACGTGTACGGTGCCGGCCGCATGATGTACGGCCTGGCAAAGCAGAACCTCGCCCCCGCATCCTTCGCGAAGGTCACGAAGAACGGCGCACCCTGGATGACCACCCTCATCATGGTGCTGGTTATGGCGGTCGGCGTGATCGTGAATGTCCTCTTCGAGAATGCCTTTGAGGTGGTCGCCTCCCTGGCAACCTTCGCGACCGTATTCGTGTGGGTCATGATTCTGCTGGCGCACATCGCATTCAAGCGTAGCGGCGCCGATACTGACCCACAGCCGGTACGCCAGCCCCTGTGGCTGAGCTACCTGGCGTTGGCGTTCATGATTTTTATCGTGGTGCTCTTCGGCTTCTTCGCTGACACCCAGCTGGCGCTGGTGATGGGCGCGATCTGGTGCCTGTTCCTGCTGGGCTACTACCGCCTCGTGGTGGTGCGCGCTCGCGCTGAAGCATAAATACCGAATAAACGTAGAGCTGGTGTGAGAGCCCGGTGTAAGAAACCGGTGTAAGAAACCGGCTGTGAAGCCCGGCGACCGGTAGTGTGATGAGCTACCTGCCGCCGGGCTTCTGCTCACCCTTCCACGAAAGCGTCCCGGTAGCGTAGAATGGGAAGAACGCGTCTGCAGTCCGCAGTAGACGACGTGTATTACAGGGCGTAAGCCCACCACCCGGCGGCAACCGTCCGTACGGGACGTATGCGGTACTAACTCTAGGAGTTAAAAAGTGGCACTGGATCCCGCTGTCAAGCAGGCAATCATCAAGGAATACGCAACCCACGAGGGCGACACCGGTTCGCCCGAGGTTCAGATTGCAGTTCTGTCTCGTCGTATCGCCGACCTGACCGAGCACCTGAAGTTCCACAAGCACGATCACCACTCCCGTCGTGGCCTGATGATCCTCGTTGGTCGTCGCCGCAACATGCTCGGCTACCTGAAGAGCGTCGACATCGAGCGTTACCGTTCGCTGATCGAGCGCCTGGGCCTGCGCCGATAAAACAGGAGCGTCTTGACGCTTTTGTGGTGATTAATCGCCTTTAGGCGGTGTGTGCGGACGTGCTGTCAGCACTACCAACCCTCCAATCCGGAGGCGGGTAGCGCCAGCGCGTCCGTACTGCCGCGTTGAGGGGCGCATCTTCCGCTGGCTAGATTCCACACTGGAATTCCAAGCTAGGCAACGTGAGAAGATGCCGCCCCGCCTGAAAGAAAGAACACGGGCCGTACCGGCACACACGCCGCGGTCCTCGGTAGCGAATTACGGAACAACACCACCCCACAACCTCGCCGATAAAAATCGGGCATAAGTAGGGGAGCAGTGCCGTGGTTTCCTATCGAAGGCCGACTCGTGCGCCGTACGGCCTACCAAGAAGAAAGAAGGAACCGTGGAAGGTCCCGAAATCAAGTTTGCCGAAGTCGAAATCGACAACGGCATTCACGGTAAGCGCCACGTGCGCTTTGAAACCGGCCGCCTCGCAAAGCAGGCCGCTGGCTCCGTCCTCGTCACCATCGATGACGAGACCACCCTGCTCTCCGCAACCGCAATCGGCAAGTCTCCCCGCGAGGGCTTCGACTTCTTCCCGCTGACCGTGGACGTGGAAGAGCGCATGTACGCAGGCGGCAAGATCCCCGCATCGTACTTCCGCCGCGAAGGCCGCCCCAGCACCGAGGCAATCCTGGCAGCCCGCCTGATTGACCGCCCGCTGCGCCCCGCCTTCACCAAGGGCATCCGCAACGAGGTTCAGGTCGTTGTCACCGTCCTGACCTACGAGCCGGACGAAATTTACAACACCTTCGCAATCAACGCTGCCTCCGCATCGACCTCGCTGTCCGGTGCGCCGTTCAACGGCCCCATCGGTGGCGTGCGCATGGCACTGATTGACGGCCAGTGGGTCTGCTTCCCCAAGTACTCCCAGCTGGAAAACGCAGTGTTCGACATGGCTGTTGCAGGTCGTATCGTCACCAAGGCTGACGGTACCGAAGACGTCGCCATCATGATGGTTGAGGCTGAAGCAACCGACAACTCCTGGAAGCTCATCAAGGAAGACGGCCAGACCGCTCCCACCGAAGAGATCGTTGCAGAGGGCCTGGAAGCTGCTAAGCCCTTCATCGCAGCACTGTGCAAGGCACAGGCTGACCTGGTGGCTCGCGCAGGCAAGCCCGCCCTGGACCTGCCCTTCTTCGGCGGCCACGGCGAGGACGTCGACGCAGCAGTTGAAGCATTCGCAGCAGACCGCCTGGCAGAGGTGTACTCCATCGCTGGCAAGCAGGAACGCGAAGCAGCGGCAGCCGAGCTGCAGGAAGAGCTCATGGAAGCTCTCACCGGCGAAGGCAAGGAATTCGAAGAGCGCTCCAACGAGGTCTCCGTAGCATTCGCTGCACTGACCAAGCACGTGGTTCGCCAGCGCATCCTCACCGAGCAGGTCCGTATCGACGGCCGCGGCCTGACCGACATCCGCCAGCTCACCGCTGAGGTTGAAATCCTGCCCCGCGTTCACGGTTCCGCTCTCTTCGAGCGCGGCGAAACCCAGATCATGGGTATCACCACCCTGAACATGCTCAAGATGGAGCAGCAGCTGGACTCCCTGCACCCGGTCAAGTCCAAGCGTTACATCCACCACTACAACTTCCCGCCGTACTCCACCGGTGAGACTGGCCGCGTGGGTTCGCCCAAGCGCCGCGAAATCGGTCACGGTGCCCTCGCAGAGCGCGCAATCACCCCGGTGTTGCCCTCCCGCGAAGAGTTCCCCTACGCAATCCGTCAGGTCTCCGAGGCTCTGGGCTCCAACGGCTCGACCTCCATGGGTTCGGTGTGTGCATCGACCCTGTCCCTGCTGAACGCCGGTGTGCCGCTGCGCGCACCCGTTGCAGGTATCGCAATGGGCCTGGTCTCTGACGAGGTTGACGGCGAGACCCGCTACGCAGCCCTGACCGACATCCTCGGTGCGGAAGACGCACTGGGCGATATGGACTTCAAGGTTGCCGGTACTTCCGAGTTCGTGACCGCTATCCAGCTGGACACCAAGCTCGACGGCATCCCCGCATCCGTGCTCGCTGGCGCACTGACCCAGGCACGTGAGGCTCGCCTGCACATCCTCGAGGTGCTCGTCAGCGCGATTGACGCACCGGACGAGATGAGCGAGTTCGCACCGCGCATTATTTCCGTGAAGATCCCGGTCGCCAAGATCGGTGAGGTCATCGGCCCCAAGGGTAAGATGATCAACCAGATTCAGGAAGACACCGGCGCAGACATCTCCATTGAGGACGACGGCACCGTGTACATCGGTGCAGCTGACGGCCCCTCCGCCGAGGCTGCACGTTCGGCAGTGAACGCTATCGCTAACCCGCAGGTTCCCGAGGTCGGCGAACGCTACCTGGGTACCGTGGTGAAGGTGACCGACTTCGGTGCGTTCATCTCCCTGACCCCCGGTAAGGACGGCCTGCTGCACATCTCCGAGATGCGTAAGCTCAACGGCGGCAAGCGCGTTGTTGACGCTGAGGACGTTGTCTCCGTGGGCCAGAAGGTCCAGGTGGAGATCACCAAGATTGATGACCGCGGCAAGCTCTCGCTCGCACCGGTCGTTGAGGGCGGCGACGACGAGTAGTCGTAACCCCCGCTAAGTGATGAGGGGCGTTCGGCGCACCCGGTGCGGTTCATTCCCCGCCGGATGCACCGGGCGCCCCTTCGCTGTGCTTGTATGCATCTTCTGACGCTCACCCGCTCTATTAGCCGGACTGTCTACTCCCGGACTGTCTACTGCTAACGGGACGGTGAGCTCACCTTCAGACGTACCTGTTGAAAGGTTCTTCTCTCTATGTCTATTTCCCTGCCCGTCGAGCTTGAGGCGATTGCCGAAGAGCTCAACTACGAGCACGGCCGCCTCATCTACGAGGGTGTAGGCGGTAACGAGGTGCGCCGCTCCATCCTGCCCGGTGGCGTACGCGTGATTACCGAAAAAATGCCCGGTACTCGCGGCGTATCCATCGGCTTCTGGGTGGGAGTCGGCTCCCGCGACGAGGCCCCCGGCATGCTCGGCTCCACCCACTTCCTGGAGCACCTGCTGTTCAAGGGCACCGGCACCCGCACCGCCCTGGACATTGCATCCTCCTTCGACGCGGTAGGCGGCGAATCTAACGCCCTGACCGCTAAGGAGCACACCTGCTACTACGCGCGTGTGCTCGACGATGACGCACCCATGGCGGTGGACGTCATCACCGACATGGTCACCAACGCCCTGCTGGACCCGGCTCACCTGGAGCAGGAACGCGGCGTGATCCTCGAAGAGATCGCCATGGACCAGGACGACCCGACCGACGTGGCTTTCGAGAACTTCGTGGAGCAGCTCATGGGAGATAACCCGCTGGGCCGCCCCATTGGCGGTACCCCGCAGGAGATTACCGAGGTGCCGCGTGACGCCGTGTGGGAGCACTACAAGCGCTACTACACCCCGGACCGCCTGGTGATTTCTGCGGCCGGTTCGCTGGAGCACAGCACCATGGTCCGCCTCGTGCTGGAGGCGCTGACCCGCTACGGCTGGAACTTGCAGGAGGGTGTGGCACCAGCTCCGCGTCGCGTGCGTACCGACAGCGGCATTGTGCCGCTGAGCGAGCTGCGCGAGGTGGAGAAGGGCTTCGAGCAGACCAACATTGTGATGGGCTGCCCGAGCATTATCGCCGGCGACGACCGCCGCTACGCGATGAGCGTGCTGACCAGCGCGTTCGGCGCGGGCATGTCTTCGCGCCTATTCCAGGAGATTCGCGAGAAGCGCGGCCTCGCCTACAGCACGTTCGCGTTCTCTGGCGCGTACTCGGATGCCGGCTACTTCGGCATGTACGCGGGTTGCCTACCCGCCAAGACCGAGCAGGTGCGCGAGGTCATGGGCTACGAGTTCGATAAGCTCGCCACCGCCGGTATTACCGAGGAGGAGCTGACGAAGGTCCGCGGTCAGCTGGCTGGATCCACCGTGCTTGGTAGCGAGGATTCGGGTTCGCGCATGTCCCGCCTGGGCCGTGCCGAACTGGATTCCGGTCTGTTCACCAGCACCGACGAGCTGCTGGAGAAGATCCGCGCGGTCTCCCTGGAAGAGGTCCGCGACCTGGCGGCGTACCTGGGTGAGCAGCAGATGATTACCACCATCGTGCGCTAACTCTCAACGCTCATGAAGCACAAAAATGCCCGTTCCCACACCCCAACTGAGGGGGAGGGAACGGGCATTTTCTTTGTCTGAAGCAGCGCTTACGGGCGCTCTGCCGCTGATGCTCTTGACGCTCAGCATGAGGCGGCAGAACCCGAAAAGCTACCGCTGAGAGCTACCCCAGCGCGTTACTTCTGAGCAGTACTACTTTTGCGCCTTGGCGATAGCTTCCATCAGAACCTGTGCGTAGAGCTCCTGACCGGCGGCCTCCGGGTGAACACCGTCGGAGGAGAGCAGACCGCTCTGAGTCTGCAGAGCCTGGCGGATCGTAGAGTTCCAATCCGCAATGATCACGCGGTCAGAGTGCTGAGCCGCAAACTCGCGAATCTTACCGTTCGAGTAGTCAATCCAGGTCAGGTTGCGCGGGCCGTAACCGGTGACCAGCACCAGCTTAGAATCGGCGGGCATAGCCGCCAGAACCTCGTCGAGCTGACCGTCCAGAATGGTCGAGTTCGCGGTCACCGACAGCACGAAGGTCTTACGGATCTGGCCGTTGGCGCCCATGGACTTAATAATCGGCAGAGCCTTGGCGATGGTGCGTGCCTCCGCCGCATCGATGGATGCTTCGGGCATCTTGTCGTACAGCTCGGGGGATACCGCCACCACGATGGAGTCACCCACAATGGTCACCTGCGAAGAGTTCACCGAACCGGTTGTAGCCTTCGACGCGGAGGGGCTTGCCGAAGCCTTCGCGTCCATGCCCGCAGCCGACGCGCTCGGGTTAGCTGACGCGCTCGCCGCCTGTGCCTCCTGGCGTGCCTTCAGACGCTCAGCGGCGGCACGCTTGCCGTCCTCAACGGACTGCTGGGCTGCGGTCATAGCGGGAGCGGTGTGCACCGCCAGACCGGTCGACGCTGCCGCCACAACAACAGCCAGGACTACCGAAACCGGCAGGAACTTGGTGCGCGAGGACTGGAAAGCCGCCACCGCACGGTTAGCGCTACCGCGGAAACCGTAGCGGCGAATCGGGGTCTCAACCCAGCGGTACGACATCTCCGCAATTGCGAAGGTAGCCACCAGCACACCCACGTTCACCAGCGGGGAACGGTCCGCACCCAGCAGGTAGTGCATGACCACGGCGAGCGGCCAGTGCCACAGGTACAGGCCGTAGGAGCGTTCACCCACCCAGCGCAGGGGCGCGAAGTTCAGCAGGCGGCGCAACATCTCGGAGGCGCCAGCGAGCATGTCAGGCAGCATGCCCTGAATCACGCCCAGTGCCAGCAGGGAGGCGCCGAACAGGCCCCAGGGAATCGCACCGGGTGCCGACTCGGGAACCAGAATTGCGTAGGGAATCAGCGCGAACAGGGACAGCCAGCTGATCATGACGCGGGCGAACGCGACCAGGCCGAAGGGCTGAGCCACGCGGTACAGCACGGACTGCTGCAGCGGCGGGTACAGCGACCAGGGGCGCGCGAACGCCAACAGGGCACCGAGGAGCAGGCCGTAGAGGTGGGTGTCGGTGCCGTAGTAGACGCGGCTGATGGGTGCGCCGGACATCAGAAGAGCGGTAGCAACGCTCAGTGACGCAAGAATGCCCAGCACCATGACCACGCTAAAACGACGCCAGTGGCGGCGCAGCAGCAGGCCAGCCGCAACAATCAGCAGCGGCCAGACCACATAGAACTGTTCTTCCACCGCCAGCGACCAGAAGTTCGTGAAGAGCTCCGGGGAGGTCTGTGCGAAGTAGTCGTTACCGGCAAAAATGGAAATCCAGTTGGACGAGAAGGTCGCCGCACCGGCAAGCTGACGGCCCAGGTTCACCTGAATATCGCCGCCAATGAGCAGGCTGACCGGTCCCATGACCAGGATCAGCAGGGTAATGGCGGGAAGCAGTCGGCGGGCACGGCGAATCCAGAAGCTGCCCAGGGCAATTTTGCCGGTGAGCGCACCCTCCCGCAGAAGCAGAGAGGTAATCAGGAAGCCGGAGATGACGAAGAAGATATCCACGCCAATCATGCCGCCGGGTAGTACGGTGGGCCAGAAATGGTACACCATCACGAGGAGCACAGCGATTGCTCGCAGGCCGTCCAGACCCGGCAGAATATAACGCCGGTTAGCCTCATCTGGACGCACGGAGGTGGTAAAGAGGGACTTCATACTGTCTGTGTACTCCGTAGGACGGAAATTATAGAAATACTTCCTAATTATATGGTTGCTATCTTTAGATGACGGATAAATGCCCGTATATGACGCATATAAGATTTTGTTTTTATACTGCTGAGGTTCTGCAGGGTATCTCATCTCGTGTGTGTGATGGCGTGAACTGCGCCCACACGGGGGATAATAGAGGCTGTACGTCACAGCGTCTGCCCCATCGTCGGGGTGCTCATAAGTTACGGAGGAGAGAAGATGGCCCACGAGGGTAACGAAAAAATCTGGAAGGTAGCGGTACTTGGTGCCGCGGGCCGTATGGGTTCTGAGGCGGTGCGCGCCGTCAACACCTCCGCAGACATGGACCTGGTGGCGGCGCTGGGCCGCGGCGACGACCTGCAGGAACTGGTTGACGCCGGTGCAGAAATCGTTATTGACCTGACCGTTCCCGAATCCACCGAGGCGAACGTGCGCTTCGCGGTGGAGCACGGCATGCACGCTGTGGTGGGTACTACCGGCTGGACCCCCGAGCGTCTCGACTCCCTGCGCGAGCTGCTGGCGGAGCACCCCGAGGTGGGCGTGCTGATTGCCCCGAACTTTGCGATTGGTTCGATTCTGGCGACCGAGTTCGCGGCGAAGGCGGCACGCTACTTTGAGTCGGTAGAGATTATTGAGATTCACCACCCGAACAAGGTGGATGCCCCCTCCGGCACCGCGGTGCACACCGCCCGCAAGGTTGCCGCCGCCCGCGCGGAGGCTGGCGTGGGTGCTAGCCCGGACGCCACCACCTCCGACCCTTTGGGTTCGCGCGGCGCCGTGATTGACGATATTCACGTGCACGCGGTGCGTCTGCGCGGCATGGTGGCGCACCAGGAGATTCTGCTGGGTGACCCCGGCCAGCAGCTGGTGATTCGTCACGATTCCTTTGACCGTGCCTCCTTCATGCCCGGCGTGCTGCTGGGTGTGCGCGAGGTGGCGGCGCATCCCGGTTTGAGCGTGGGCTTGGACGCCTACATGGATTTGTCGTAGGGGAGCGTTATGTCTGAACAGACTTCACCCGAGAACTCGCAGGTATCTTCCGAAGCTCCTAGCCCCTGGTGGACGTCGCTGCGCCTGTGGACCGTCTGCGCGTGTGTGCTGATGGTGTTGACCGTGCTGATTCTGCCGCTGCCTCTTGCTGCGCGTGCCTCTATTTTGGGCGTGCTGATTTTTAGCGCCGTCTTCGTGACGGTGGATGCGGGCGGATTCGGCAAGACCTTCGCGGCGCTGACCTGCGCGCTGTTGACCCTGTACCTGGTGCATATTGCGCAGCAGGGCTTTGTGATGCTGACCTCCGGTTCGGTGGCTGGCATTGTGCTCGGCGCGGGTATGATTCTGCTGCCGATTCTGGGTGCCTGGGCGCTGGTGCGTGAGGTGCTTTTTGGTGCTCGTATTCAGCGTATGGCTCAGGAGCTGACGGCTTCGGGCGAGCTGGCTGAGGACACCCTGCCGCGCACCCCTGCGGGTCGTGTGGATCGTGAGGCTGCGGCGGTGGAATTTGAGAGCTTCGCCGCGGCGGTGGAGCAGGACCCGAATAGCTGGAAGGCCTGGTTCAACCTGGCGTGCATGTACGATGCCGGCGGCGAGCGCAAGCGTGCCCGTGCGGCGATGCGTAACGCATGGTCATTGCGTTCGGGCGGCCAGGCGAAGGGCATGCGTTAGGCGCTAGCGATGCAATCCATCCTCAATGCCGCATTTACTTTCGGTGTGGGGTTGATGGATAGTACCGAGGATATGGGCCCGGTTTCATAGCCACTGTGTTCATAGCTTCTGGGGGTGAACCTCAGCGAAAGTACCGCGGGTTTGAAAGAGTCCGAATAGTAGAACACGTATGAAAACTTATGCGTCCTGTAGCAAAAATCTGCATTTCGGGCGTACTCTGGACATATGTCTGAGAACCTTTCGAACCCCGGTACTTTTGTTGAACCTGTCTTCGGTCGCCTCCTGACTGCAATGGTGACTCCCTTCGCCAAGGACGGTTCCGTTAACGAAAAGCAGGTCGCGGACCTGGCGAACTACCTTGTGGAGAACGGCCACGACGGCCTGGTGGTCTGCGGTACCACCGGTGAATACTCCACCATGACCGATGATGAGAACGAGCGCGTCTTCCAGATCGTGAAGGACACCGTCGGCTCTCGCGCGAAGATTATTGCCGGTGTTGGTTCGAATGACACCGCGCACACTATTGAGCTGGCGCATCGCGCCGAAAAGATTGGTGTGGACGGCCTGCTGGTCGTGACCCCCTACTACAACAAACCGACTCAGCCGGGTGTCTACGCCCATTTTGCGACCGTTGCTCAAGCAACTGAGACCCCCGTCATGCTGTACGATATTCCGGGTCGTGCGGGCATCCCCATCGCACCCGAAACCTACCGTCGCCTTGCAGAAATTGATAGTATTGTAGCGGTGAAAGACGCCAAGGCAGACTTCGGTGCCGCAACCGAAGTCATGGCAACCACCGACCTGCACTACTACAGCGGCGACGACGGACTGACCCTTCCCTGGATGGCAATGGGCGCCGTCGGCCTCGTTTCGGTGACCGCACATGTGGCACCCGCACTTTTCCGTGCCCTGATTGATGCTGTTGTTGCACAGGATTTGGTGGAGGCGCAGCGTCTGCACCTGGAACTGACTCCGATTGTCCGCGCAACTATGGGCCGTGCGCCCGGTTGCGTTGCCGCCAAGGAAATTCTTTCCTGGCAGGGTGTGCTGGATGAGCCCGTCGTTCGCCTGCCGCACGTACTCTCCGAGCCGGAGGTGGCACAGGCTATGCGAGCTGACCTGCTCTCCTCGAGCATCGCTCACACCCTCAAGAACTCCTAAACTTTGACGCATACCCGGCGCACGCAATAGCGTCGGGAGCGTATATATAGAGGAATTCGGCTACCCTACGCCCCGCTTTCGGGGCGAGTGATGTAGCCAACGGATGCGGACTCCACACCTAACACTAGGTGAGGGGTCCGCTCTGGCGTATTGTCGCGGTTTACCGCCCAACTATTCGGCTCCCACTCAGACAGGGGCCCAACTTAGTCAGAGGCACCCGAGCACTACGCCCCGCATACTTTTGAATACTTTCGGTGATTTGGACGCACCGGCAGCACCACCGCCTCGGCACAAGAAAGCCGGCTGGAGTGCTTGCGGTACGAAGCGTCGCTTACGAATCACAGACATCACAAGAAAACATAGAAGAAAGAGGAGACACACGATGAGCGTCTTTGAAGCGAATCTTCCCCTGCCTCCCCGCCTGAAGAAGGACACCCTCCGCGTGGTGCCCCTGGGCGGTCTGGGCGAAGTCGGTCGTAACATGACCGTGTACGAAATCAACGGCAAGCTGCTGATTGTTGACTGCGGCGTGCTCTTCCCCGAAGAGTCCCAGCCCGGCGTGGACCTGATCCTGCCCGACTTCAGCTACATTGTCGACCGTCTGGACGACGTGGTCGCCATGGTGCTGACCCACGGCCACGAGGACCACATCGGCGCGGTTCCTTACCTGCTGCGCCGCCGCCCCGACATCCCCCTGGTCGGTTCCGAACTGACCCTGGCATTGGTTGAGGCGAAGCTCGCCGAGCACCGCATCAAGCCCTACACCCTCGCGGTGAAGGAGCACCAGGTGGAGCGCTTCGGCCCGTTCGAGTGCGAGTTCGTTGCTGTGAACCACTCGATTCCGGACGCGCTGGCTGTTTACATCCGCACCAAGGCGGGTAAGGTCCTGCACACCGGTGACTTCAAGATGGACCAGCTGCCCCTGGACGGTCGCCTGACCGACCTGCGCCACTTCTCCCGCCTGGGCGAGGAGGGCGTGGACCTGTTCCTGCCGGACTCCACCAACGCTGAGGTTCCCGGCTTCACTCCGACCGAGAAGCACATTGGTCCGGTGCTGTCGAACGTCTTCCGTGACGCCCGCGGCCGCATCATTGTGGCGTCCTTCTCCTCCCACGTTCACCGCGTGCAGCAGGTTCTGGACGCAGCCGCTGAGCGTGGCCGCAAGGTCGTGCTCGTGGGCCGCTCCATGGTCCGTAACATGACCATCGCTGAGAAGCTGGGCTACCTGAAGGTTCCCGCCAACGTACTAGTGGACCTGAAGAAGGTTGACGACTACCGCCCCGACCAGATCGTGATGATGTGCACCGGTTCGCAGGGCGAGCCGATGGCGGCACTGTCCCGTATGGCGAACGGCGACCACAAGATTCAGATTGAGCCCGGCGACACCGTGGTGCTCGCCTCCTCGCTGATTCCCGGTAACGAGACCAGCGTGTTCCGCATCATTAACGCCCTCATGAAGCTGGGCGCTAACGTGGTGCACAAGGGCAACGCGAAGGTTCACGTTTCCGGTCACGCTGCCGCGGGTGAGCTGCTGTACTGCTACAACATTCTCAAGCCGAAGAACGTTATGCCCGTTCACGGCGAGGTTCGCCACCTGATCGCTAGCGGTGATCTGGCGATGGAGACCGGTGTTCCGAAGAAGAATGTGCTGCTCTGCGAGTCCGGCACCGTTGTGGATCTGCGCGATGGTGTGGCGTCCGTAGTGGGCGAGGTTCCCTGCGAGTACCTGTACGTGGACGGCCGCTCCGTCGGTGAGGTCACCGAGAGCGACCTGAAGGATCGCCGCATCCTGGGTGAAGAGGGCTTCGTGTCCATCGTGACCGTGGTGGACCGTGCAACCAAGCGTGTGGTGACCGGCCCGGATATTCACGCTCGCGGTATCGCTGAGGACGACTCGGTCTTCGACGAGATTGTTCCGAAGATTACCGCCGCTCTGGAGGATGCTCTGCACCGCGCACCCGAGAAGGTGCACACCGTGCAGCAGCTGCAGCAGATTGTGCGCCGCACCATCGGTGCCTGGATTTCTCGCCGTCTGCGCCGCAAGCCCATGATTGTTCCCGTGGTTGTTGAGAACACCTCGAAGGCTGCGAAGAACTAATACTCTGCGCGAGGCTAACTGCCTGTCGTAGCGAAAAGGCGGGGTCGATACGTTGTGTCGGCCCCGCCTGCTGTGTATCTGCGGAACGTATGGGTGAAAGCTACGCGAAAGCTACGCGAAAGCTAGGCGAAAGCGAACGCAGTAGGGGAGAAGCGCCTCATCAGCGCCCTATCAATGCCCTCATAGGCACCGGACGGGGCGCACTTTTTAGCTCACTGATAACGAAAGAATCGGTACATTAACGGGAAGGTTGATACCCTAAAAGGTATGGCTCCACGGACCACGAAGGGTCGTAACACGACCTCTACTAAAGCAAACACTAAGAAGACCACCCGCAAGCGCACCACCTCCCGAGGCAGTGCCCAGCGCGGTGCTAACGCGGCGAACCCTGTAGCGGGCGCTATCTCCTCCGTCTGGCTGAGCATTGCTCACGCTATCGGTGGGCTGTTCCGCTCCATTGGCGCGGTGCGCACCGACCTTGCGCCCGAAGACCGTCGTGACGGCGGAGCGCTCACCATCCTGCTGTTCGGCCTGATTAGCGCCGGAGTGGAGTGGTACAACTGGCGTGCGCACACTTCCCTCGGTTTGTTGCGAGCGCCCCTGGACGCCTGGCACACCATGCTGGGCGGTATTTTCGGTCAGGGTGCCCTGCTGATTCCGGTGTTCTGCCTCATCATGGCGTGGTGTGTTTTCCGTGGACCCGACCTGATTAAACGTAATAACCGCGTGGGGTTGGGTTCATTCATCATGCTGGTGGCGACCTCCCTGTTCTTTGCGCGCCACGTGGGTCACCCGACGTTCGCTGATGGTTTTGACGCCGTCTGGGCTGGCGGTGGTGTGGTCGGCGTGCTGCTGGGCACCCCCATTGTGCGGGTGAGCGGCGGTATTGCGTTCGTTGAGATTCTGATTCACCTGCTGCTGGGTCTTGCCGGTCTGATGGTTCTGACGAACACTCCGATTCGTCAGGTGGTGCCGCGGACCCTGCATCTGGTGGGCCTGGTGCTAGGTGAGAAGCCTAACGGTACGACCCGAACCTCCGTGAAGGATAGCTCGTCGGATGAGACTCAGACCGTGGACCTGAACGCCGAGGAGCACGACCGCAGCTACCTGTACGGTGACGATGAGAAGCCGGCGCGCTCGGCTCAGAAGTCTGGTGGACTGCTCTCGCGTCTGCGCGGTTGGTTGGGCATTGCTCCCGCTGCGTCGACCGATTCTTCCCTGGACGAGTACGCCGGTGATGAGGCATTCGTGAGCGCCGTGGTGGATGAGACTCACCCGGAGACCACGCAGATGCCCGTACAGCCGGCGGACTCTGCACAGGATTCTGCGCAGGGATCCGCTCAGCAGACGCGCCCGGCGGCTAAGCCGAACCGCCTGTCTCGTCTGCCCGGTCGCCTCAACCAGGCACCGGCTGCGCAGGGTACGTCCGCCCAGGGGGCTTCTGCGCAGAACAGCGCGTATTCGAGCAGCCCTGACCTCTTTGACGTTGAGGCGTCGGATGCGCCCGCAGCCCGCCTGGATCAGGTGCAGCGCGCCGCCGTGGCGAACGGCCGCGTGAACCGTATTCCTGGCGAGGAGCCTCTCTTTGACGTTGAGGCATATGACGGCTTCGGTGCTTCTGAGGAAGCTGCACCGCAGACGAAACCGCACCAGGTGGTGAACCTTGCACAGTCTGCTACCTCGGCTTCCGCATCCCAGGCTCCTGCAGCATCCGCGGCACAGCCTCCGATTCCGACCCGCATGCACTCGCCCGGTGCTCACCCGAAGAACGCGGCTCCCGCGGCTTCGCGAGTGCCCGAGGCTGGCGTATCCCGCCCGCTGCAGAACAATACTCAGGTGGCAACCACCGAGCGGGCGCGCGGCGAGCAGGTTGTGCAATCCTCCCGCGGCGCGTACGTGCTGCCTTCTGAGGAGATGCTGGTTTCTGGCCCGCCCGCTAAGGAATCCTCCGAGGTCAACGAGCACGTGGTTGAGGCTCTGACGAACGTGCTGGAGCAGTTCAAGGTGGATGCGCAGGTCACCGGCTTCTCGCGTGGCCCGACCGTGACCCGTTACGAGATTGAGCTGGGTCCCGCCACGAAGGTGGAGCGTGTGACGGCGCTGAGCAAGAACATTGCGTACGCTGTGGCGAGCCCGGATGTTCGTATTCTGTCCCCGATTCCGGGTAAGTCCGCGATTGGTATTGAGATTCCGAATACGGACCGTGAGACCGTTGCCCTGGGTGATGTGCTGCGTTCCCCGCAGGCTCACGCGAACCAGCACCCGATGGTCATGGGTGTGGGTAAGGACGTTGAGGGTGGCTTCGTGCTGGCGAACCTCGCGAAGATGCCGCATATGCTGGTCGCTGGTGCGACCGGTGCCGGTAAGTCTTCGTTCGTGAACTCGATGATCACCTCGATTCTGATGCGTTCGACTCCGGACCAGGTGCGCCTGGTGATGGTTGACCCGAAGCGTGTGGAGCTGACCGCCTATGAGGGTATTCCGCATCTGATTACGCCCATCATTACGAACCCTAAGAAGGCTGCTGAGGCTCTTCAGTGGGTGGTTCGTGAGATGGACGCCCGCTACGATGACCTCGCCCACTACGGCTACAAGCACGTGGACGACTTCAACAAGGCGGTGCGTGAGGGTAAGGTTCAGCCTGATCCCGGCAGCAAGCGCACGGTGCACGAGTACCCGTACCTGCTGGTGATTGTTGACGAGCTCGCCGACCTGATGATGGTCGCCCCGCGTGACGTGGAAGAGGCGATTGTTCGTATTACGCAGCTGGCGCGTGCGGCGGGTATTCACCTGGTGCTGGCGACCCAGCGTCCGTCGGTGGATGTGGTGACCGGTCTGATTAAGGCGAACGTTCCGTCCCGTATGGCGTTTGCGACCTCCTCGGTCACGGACTCTCGCGTGGTGCTGGATCAGCCCGGTGCTGAGAAGCTGATTGGTCAGGGTGACGCACTGTTCCTGCCGATGGGTGCTTCGAAGCCGATGCGTGTTCAGGGCGCGTGGGTGTCTGAGTCTGAGATTCACGCCGTGGTTGAGCACGTGAAGAAGCAGGCGCCGACCATCTACCGTGAGGATGTGATGGTGTCTGCCGCGAAGAAGCAGATTGATGAGGAAATCGGCGATGACCTCGATGATTTGCTGCAGGCGGCGGAGATTGTGATTACGACCCAGTTCGGTTCGACCTCGATGCTGCAGCGTAAGCTGCGTATGGGCTTCGCGAAGGCTGGCCGCATCATGGACCTGCTGGAATCGCAGGGCGTGGTGGGCCCCTCGGAGGGTTCGAAGGCACGTGAGGTGCTGGTCCGCCCCGACGACCTGCAGGCGACCCTGGCGCGTATTCGCGGTGAGGAGCCTCCGGCGGCTGACCCGTACGCGAACGCGGTTGACCCTGGCGAACCGGTCACCGACTATTTCGATGAGCCCGATGATGAGGGCTCGGAGGACGCCTGGCAGCTGACCGGCCGCTAACCCTTCAGCGCCCAGCCCACCCGGCTGAGTCCACTCGGCTGAGTCCACCCGGCTGAGTGAGCGTGCGACATGCACCCCGTATCGTCCCCGTGATGTCTGCTACGGCACACGTATAATGGACGGTACGGGGTGTTTGCGTATCCCCGATACGTTTAGGTGTCGGTGCGTACGCGGTCTCTCACCGTCGAAAGCCATCTACCCGTAAGGAGCCGTTATGAGTGAAGCTCGCAATTCCGCACCCGCCGGTGCGGTCAGCACAGCGAAGCCTTCGAACTGGAACGTGCCGAATGTGTTGACGGTTCTGCGTATTATTGCGGTTCCTTTCTTCATCGTCGCCCTGGTTGCGGGCGGTACTTTTGGTGCCGCTGATCCGACGCACCGCTGGCTCGCGTGGATTATTTTCATTCTTGCCATGCTCACGGACTGGGCGGACGGCTACCTGGCGCGCTCGCGTAATCTGATTACGAGCTTCGGTAAGATTGCTGACCCGATTGCCGATAAGTTCCTCACCGGCGCGGCGTTTATTGTGCTGTCGGCGCTGGGCGAGCTGTGGTGGTGGGTCACGATTGTGATTCTGCTACGTGAGTGGGGCATTACGATCATGCGCCTGTTCGTCATCAAGTACGGTGTGATGGCTGCTAGTAAGGGCGGCAAGATTAAGACCGTGCTGCAGACGGTGGCGCTGGTGCTGATGCTTCTGCCGCTGGGTCAGCTGGGTATCGGTTGGCTGATTCCTGGTTGGGTTCTGATGGGCGCGGTCACCGCGATTACCGTGTGGACCGGCCTGGTGTATGTGCGTGATGCGTATATTTTGCGTCGTAACTGGTTGCAGGCTCAGGCCTCTCAGGACGGCGGTAACTAGAGGCGAGGGGAGTGGCGTGTGCTGCTCCCCTTCGCTGTACCTGCGGTGCGTTTATGCCGCGTGAGGTTTTGGGCGGCGGTGCGCCGCTGAAAGGAGAGATTGATGGTTCCCCTCGTACTTGAAGATGCTCTGTCTCTTGAGCTTTCGACCGCTGAGGTTTTCTCCGGCACCCCGGAGGCGGCGGCGCTGCTACTGCGTGATGCGGTGCGGCAGCGTGCCTCCCAGGAGGGCCCCGTGCAGGTGGCGACGGCTGAGTCGTTGACCGGCGGGGATGTGGGCGGCGCAATCTGTACGGTGCCGGGCGCATCCGCGTATTATCGTGGCGGCGTGATTTCCTACGCCTACGAGGTGAAGGCGCAGGTGCTGGGCGTGGATGCTCAGCTGCTGGCGCGTGAGGGGGCCGTGCATCCTGCGGTAGCGGTACAGATGGCGGTCGGTGCGGCGAGGGTGTGCGGCGCTGACTACGTGGTGTCGACCACGGGCGTTGCCGGCCCCGACCCCGCGGATGGGCAGCCGGTGGGCACGGTCTATATTGGCGTGTGTTCCCCGGGCGGTTCTGAGGTGTTTGAGCGTCACTATTCGGGGGATCGTGCACAGATTCGTGCGGCGGCGAGCGCGGATGCGATTGCCCTGCTGGCGCGTGCGGTGCGCGGCGGTGCCGGTGGGGTTCTGAAGGACGAGCTGGCGTAGCGTGCAGGGCTGTGCGGTACCTGGCTGAGAAAAATTTTACGGTTCAAATATATTCACAGGGTTCTCTCAGCTCCGCAGGAATAAAGGCATAGGTTCGCCTGTTTGAATAGATACAAGCCGTAAGAAGAGGACGAAAATGGCGAGGCTCCTAGCTCGCGCCTCAAAAATCAGTTAGGCTTAACTCTGTACAGTCCCGCAGGTCGGGAATACCTACTCAGGAAAGTGATATAGAAGCTCATGGCTAAGCAGCGCGTATCGATTAATGGCATTACTAAGTGGAAGGAAATCGAGGAGACCCCCCGTCAGGTCGCCCCGATCGTTGAGGAAGCTAAGGTTGTTCCCCTGCGACAGGCAATCGGTGAGGTTCTTCGCGATGTTCGTCAGCGTCAGGGCCGCACCCTGCGTGAGGTTTCCCAGCGTGCCCGTGTTTCCCTCGGTTACCTGAGCGAAGTTGAGCGCGGTCAGAAGGAAGCTTCCTCCGAATTGCTGGCGTGGATTTGCCAGGCTCTGGATATTCCGATGTCCCAGATGCTGCGTGAGGTTGCCGACCGTATGGCGGTTCTCGAGGGCGTTCAGATTCCGGATACTGTTCCGGCTGAGATGTCTGAGCAGTACAAGAGCGATTACTACGTTCTCTCGAAGTAATGCGAGGCGGCACATGCCGCGCTAAACGTGAAGCGATGCCGTGCATCCCCGTAAGGTGGATGTGCGGCATCGCTTATTCTTGGGTTTACTCTGGACTAGTTCTGGGGTGATGTGACGAATTATGAAGCGAACTAGCGGTGAAGTGGAGGAGTGCTTGTGAAGCTGAGCGAATTTTGGGCGTGCATGGAGTATGAGTTCGGTGCCGGGTATGCGCCGGTGCTGGCGCGTGACTTGGTGTTGGGTTCGTTGGGTCATGTGACCGCTGCGGAGGCGCTGGACCAGGGCGTTAACCCGAAGGATGTGTGGCTTGCGATCTGTGAGGAGCAGGAGATTCCGCAGGAGCGCCGCCTGGGTCCGGATAAGGAGCCGCTACGCTAAGTAGCGGGGCTGGCATTGCCTACCGTAGGGGCGGGGTATCCTATGTGTTCGAGTGCAAGCGCTCGCGTGGGCGGTATTTTCGAATAATCAGCCGGGATTCCGGGGTTTTTCGAAAATATATGCCGAAATCCTATCCGATTCATTCGAAACCGTGTCGTAATTTTGTTCGATTCGTGCTAGACTTTTCCACATCAGGAATTTTTCGGAAAAATCTTCAAAGTTTTCCACAGATTTTAAAAAATGGCCTTATCCTGTCAGGCTGTGACCCTAGAGTAGTCTCAGAAGGAACCGGTAGGCCACAACCTTCAAGGTCTCGATTACGAGTCCCACCGATTCCGAAGAAACATTACTCCCGTCAACCACTGACAACACAAAGAACGAGGTACTACCGTGGCTAAGAACACCAAGTCTCAGAGCGTAGCTCGCGTTCCCGAAGAGGGTCGCGCCAAGGCACTTGAAGCCGTGATGGCACAGATCGACAAGAACTACGGCAAGGGCGCAGTCATGCGTCTGGGTGATAAGGAAACCACCAAGACCGAGGTTATCTCCACCGGCGCTATCGCCCTGGATGCCGCTCTGGGCATTGGCGGTCTGCCCCGCGGCCGCGTCATCGAGATTTACGGTCCCGAGTCCTCCGGTAAGACCACCGTTGCACTGCACGCTGTAGCGAACGTTCAGAAGGCAGGCGGCGTGGCAGCATTCATCGACGCCGAGCACGCGCTGGACCCGATCTACGCGGCAAAGCTGGGCGTGGACATCGACCAGCTGCTGGTCTCTCAGCCCGACACCGGCGAGCAGGCGCTGGAAATCATGGACATGCTGGTTGGTTCCGGCGCCGTTGATATCGTGGTCGTCGACTCCGTTGCAGCACTGGTACCCCGCGCCGAAATTGAAGGCGACATGGGTGACTCCCACGTGGGTCTGCAGGCTCGCCTCATGAGCCAGGCTCTGCGTAAGATTACCGGCCGCCTCTCCGCAACCGGCACCACCGCAATCTTCATCAACCAGCTGCGTGAGAAGATTGGTGTCTTCTTCGGCTCTCCCGAAACCACCACCGGTGGTAAGGCGCTGAAGTTCTATGCTTCGGTCCGTATCGACATCCGCCGCATTGAGACCCTCAAGGACGGCGCTAACCCGATTGGTAACCGCACCCGCGCCAAGATCGTGAAGAACAAGATGGCTCCGCCCTTCAAGCAGGCTGAGTTCGACATCCTCTACGGTGAGGGCATCTCCGTTGAGGGCGGCATCCTGGACCTGGCGGTGGAGAACGACATCGTCAAGAAGTCCGGCGCATGGTTCACCTACGACGGTGAGCAGCTGGGCCAGGGCCGCGAGAACGTTCGTAAGCTGCTCAAGGACAACCCCGAGCTCACCGAGGAACTGCAGTACAAGGTTCTGGTGAAGCTGGGCATCATTGAGGAAGAAGCTGACGAGCAGGCAGCTGCTGAGTCCGAGGGTAACGACCCGCTGGACGAGCTGGCTGAGGAGTTTTAAACCCGCCCGCGTAGCTTCTTGCTAACGCCACGACTGATTGCCGTGTGCTGTGCATTCCGCACGGTGCACGGCAATCTGTCGTTAACGGAAGAAGCACGTTAACGGGCGCGCATTAAGGGGAGTATCGGGGGCTCGGAGACAACGCCTCGTTACAATGGGGGAGCGCCGTATAGCCCGGCGCACGGGCCATCAAGCGAGTGCCAACACAGGGGAGAGGAGGAACTGAACATGACGGAACAGAACGGTCATGAAGAGCGTGAGCAAAACAGCGCGCGTGACGGCGACGCCGGTTTTGCGGCGCTGGATGCGACCGAACCGCACTTCGGTTCCTCAGTGCTTGGTAACTCTGTTTCCTTTGAGCCTGTTGCCCCGCCGGTTGAGGTAGGCGGCTTCGAGGCACTCAATTTTGAGGCACCTGCCGCCCTGGCGGAGCCCACCCTCAGCTGGGAGGCGCCTCCTGCTGTTGATGAGCCCCCATACCCTGACGAGCCTCCCTACGAGGACGAACCTGCGTATCCGGCAGAGCCTTTGTACCCTGAAACAGAGTACCCTGAAGCAGAGTACACGGGGGAATATTGGGTGCCCTCGGACGAAGTGGCACCCGCAGAAGCGATAGCGGAGCAGCGTGGGGGCCAAGAACCCTCACCACAGAAACTTAAGCCGAAAGCGCGGCAGGCTGAAAAGCCCGCGCATAAGAAGAAGTCAGCGCATAAGAAGAAGTCAGCGGCCACAGAAAACGCACCCAAAAAGTGGGTGTGGAACAGGGCCGCGGATTCGGTAGCCGCTGAGGAGTTCCCGGACTGGCACCCCGCCGCGCATGGCTTTGTTGAAGAAAGCATCGCCCGCGATAACGGCGGCGACTACGCCGGCAAGTTCCGCGTACCCGAGCTGCCCCTGCAGGCTGTGCCCGCCAACTTTGAAGATAGCAGTTCTGGGGAAGAAGGCGAATCGCCGCGCCGCAGCCTGCTCGTTGACCCGAACCTGCCCGCCGTCTCCATTGACGAAGCGCCCGTTCGTGCCTTCACCCCCGGCGGTGCCGAGCCGCGCCCCATGGCGGCTGGCCGCATGAGTCGATCCGGTGCCGCATCCATCGGATCGGGGCTCACCGCCGAAGAGAAGGAAGAGATCGAGAGGCAAGCCGCTCAGCGGGATAAGCAGAAGAAACGCAAGTCTTCGCGTGCCTCCAAGAACACCGACTATAAGCGCGGGTTCCGCCGTATGAGCGCGGCGCAGGAAGAGAAAATGCGGAGCCGCTCGCCCTACGCGCCCGCCTTCGGGGCTCGAAGTGACGACGAGGAAACCCGCAAGAGTCCTGCAGGCCGCGGCTCGGGGAGCAACCTATTTAGGGAGGGAAGTAGCTTGAACGAAGAACTCACCCCCGCCGAAGAAGCACTCATTCGCGGTATTGCCGAGGAGGAGGCACAGGGCGTCGGTACCGGAAAGCACCGTGCCGCTTCGGCTGGATCCCCGAAGGGCAGTTCTCGAGCACGCGGCTCCCAACCGGGCGGCTCTCAGATGGGACATGCTTCCTTACCGTCGGAAAGCAACGTGCCTTCCTGGAAGCAGAAGGTGCGTGCCGCCCGAGCGGCGGAAGAAACCGACCCCTACACGCGCGCTAAAACCATCGTGTACAACCAACTGGCGTACTCGGCAAAAACCCGAGGTCAGCTGCGTAAGAAGCTGCAGGCAGAAGGCTTTGACACGGAGCTCATTGAGCCGCTGCTCGATAAGTTCGAGGCGGCAAAACTCATTGACGACGCCGAATACGCCCAAACGTTCGTGGCGCAGAAGAGCCGCACCAAGAAGCTCTCCCGCGCCGCGCTGCGCCGTGAGCTCTCTGAACGCGGGGTGCGCGGTGAAGAGGCGGAGAATGCACTGGCTCAGCGCACCGACGAGCAGGAACGTGAGGACGCCGCCGAGCTGGTGCGTAAGAAGCTGCGCCCCGGCATGGACCTGAGTGACCGCGCCGAAAAGGACAGGGTGACCCGCCGACTGCTGGGGATGCTGGCTCGCCGCGGGTACCCCTCCTCGATGTCGATGTCGGTGATTCGTGAGGAACTCGCCGCCTACGGTGCGGAGGACGAGCTCTGGTAGAGGGTGAATAAAGACGGTCCGCACGCACGGATAGACCCATGCTGGGGTGACCGTAAAAATAGGCACAATAAAGGGTGAGCCCGCTACAGACACACTCTGTGGCGGGCTCACCCTTTACACTTTTGAGTTTTGTAAAAAGCCTTGTCGAAGGCTATATCCGCTGTTTACTCTGCTGCTTATTCAGCGGTTCCCAGACGGTTCGCGAACTCAGCGAGGGTTGCGTCCTGAGAACCGGCAATCTCAAGCAGCAGGCGCATCAGTTGCGCACCCTCACGGCGAATACGAGGCAACAGATCGGAACGCGCCGAAGAAGAGTACAGCTCCAACAGGGCGCACACGGTCACCGCTGTGCACACCGCCAAATCCTCTGCCAGGTGCTCATCCAGCGGGGCGTCCTCAAAGAGGGCAGAGTACAGCGCCGGTAGCGCCTTCTTGCGGTCCACCCGGTAGCGCGGGTACTCCGGCGAGGAGGGGAAGCCCAGCATCGCCTCAACGAAGGGGAAGCCGCGGTGGTGCAGGCAGGTGCCCTCCGCATCGACCATGCGCACCTGCGCGCCGTCCGCCGAACCGATCAGCACGTTCTGCGGCGAAAAATCGCCCGACGAGAGCATATACACCCTGCCGCGGTTGAGCTTGAACTGCTCGGGTACCGGCGGGCGTTTGGTAAAGAAAGGTTGCAGAACGCGGCGGAAACGGAAAGACAGCTCCTCAACCGCGGCGGGAAGAACGGGCGCGTCCTCATGCGCGGCAGAGCTGGAAGCCGGGCTGTCAGCATCGTGCTCGGGGGTGCGCACCTCGTCAGCCACACCGTACAGCTTCTTCAAACCGCGCTCGGCCAAACCCGGCGAGGCAATAGCGCCCGGGAACTGTGCCTTGCGGTCAGCACGCGCCAGGTTCAGGCGGTAATCCTCCACCGCCTCGCCCATAATGCCGCTGGCGGCAAGGGAACGATACGCCTCAATGTAGTAGTTCAGCGCGTCCAGCGCCTGCTGTTCGGTGCCCTCCAGTAGGGCGTGGGCGACCGAATACTGCTCGCCCTCAACGGTTCCGGCGCTCACATCTTCCAGCGCCAGCACGCGCAGCTCAGGATCCGCGCCGTAGAGCTGCGGGAACAGACCCGGAACCTGCCGGTTCAGCGCCTCCAAACCGTAGCGCTCACGCAGGTACCCGAAACCGCCGGCGTTCACCGTCGAATCCTTACGGCGGTAACGCTTCACAATAATCGAGGTCGGCAAAGACTGTGTAGACTCGAAAGACTGTGCAGACTCGGCGGCAGGCTCATACACGACACGCACCACAACGGAACGCATGCCGGTGCCCAGAATCTGCACGCGCTCAACCGTGCGGGCAGCCACCTGCTCCAAAGAATGCGCCCAGCTGAGCAGCTGCATCAGGGTCTGACGCATCGAGGCAGAATCAGCGCTCGCTTGAGGCGGCACGGGGGAGTAGGCGGCAATCGCCTCCTCGATGAGGGTGTTTAGAAGCTCCCCGTCAGGGGCGGGGGCGGAAGAATCGTTCGGTGACAGAGCCGGAAAGTTACTACTAAGGGAAACCTGCATAGAGCCATTATCCCCTATCGGATACCCTATAGGGCATGACTTCGACCCTCAGCGATTCCGCCCAGACCCCCGAAACCAGCCCCCGCACCTACGAAGTGCGCACTTTCGGCTGCCAGATGAACGTGCACGACTCCGAACGAATGTCCGGCCTGCTGGAGGCTAACGGCTACGTTCGCGCTGAGGAAGGCACCCAGCCCGACCTGGTGGTTTTCAACACCTGCGCGGTCCGCGAAAACGCTTCCAACCGCCTGTACGGCAACCTCGGTCAGCTGGCACCGGTCAAGCGCGCCCACAAGGGCATGCAGATCGCTGTGGGCGGCTGCCTGGCGCAGAAGGACCAGGACGCCATCATTGAGAAGGCACCCTGGGTGGACGTCGTGTTCGGTACCCACAACATTGGTGCCCTCCCCACCCTGCTGGAGCGTGCCCGCCACAACCACGAGGCGCAGGCAGAACTGCTCGAATCCCTCGAAGTTTTCCCCTCCACCCTGCCGACTAAGCGCGACCACGTGTACTCCGGCTGGGTGTCCATCTCGGTTGGCTGTAACAACACCTGCACCTTCTGCATCGTGCCGTCTCTGCGCGGTAAGGAGAAGGACCGCCGCCCCGGCGACATTCTCGCTGAGGTTCAGGCGCTGGTCGATGACGGCGCTATTGAGGTGACCCTGCTCGGTCAGAACGTGAACTCCTACGGCGTGGAGTTCGGCGACCGCCAGGCGTTCTCCAAGCTGTTGCGTGCCTGCGGTGAGATTGAGGGCCTGGAGCGCGTGCGCTTCACCTCCCCGCACCCGGCAATGTTCACCGACGACGTGATTGACGCGATGGCCGAAACCCCGAACGTCATGCCCGTGCTGCACATGCCGCTGCAGTCCGGCTCAGACAAGGTGCTCAAGGACATGCGCCGCTCCTACCGGTCCAAGAAGTTCCTGAACATTCTGGACAAGGTACGCGAGCGCATCCCGAACGCCGTGATTACCACCGACATTATTGTGGGCTTCCCCGGCGAGACCGAAGAGGACTTCCAGGAGACCCTGAAGGTTGTGGAACAGGCTCGTTTCTCCTCCGCGTTCACCTTCCAGTACTCGATTCGCCCCGGCACCCCGGCAGCGACCATGGAGAACCAGATCCCGAAGGAGGTCGTGCAGGAGCGCTATGAGCGTCTGATTGCCCTGCAGGACCGCATCGCCGGTGAGGAGAACCGCAAGCAGCTCGGTAAGACCGTTGAGCTGATGGTCGTTGCGGAGGCCGGTCGTAAGGCTGATCAGACTCACCGCCTCTCGGGCCGCGGCCCGGACCAGCGCCTCGTGCACTTCTCCGTGCCCGAGGGCTGCGAGACTCCGCGCCCCGGCGACATGGTGACCGTGCCGATTACCGAGGCCGGCTCCTTCCACCTGATTTCTGACCCGACCGCCGAGCAGTACCAGCTGCGCCGCACCCGCGCCGGTGACGCGTGGGACCGCTCCCAGGCGGATTCCTGTGGTACCGGCACCACCCAGGTGCCCGGTGCGCCGGTGGGTCTGGGCATGCCGACCATCGGTCTGCGCCCCTAAAACCTATAACGATTCATGCGCCCTGTTCTTCGGGCTCTTGCCGCCACGCAAGTGGGGGCGAGGGAACCGGTAGAATGGGGCGCATGACTATCTCCGAAACTCTGCCCGTTATCGCTATTGTGGGCCCGACCGGCACCGGTAAGAGCGCGCTCGCCATTGAGCTGGCTCTGCGCCTGAACGGCGAGTGCATTAACGCTGATTCTATGCAGTTCTACCGGGGTATGGATATTGGTACCGCGAAGGTCACCGCGGAGGAGATGCGCGGCGTTCCGCACCACCTGCTGGACATTATGGATGTGCGGGATGAGGCGTCCGTGGCGGAATTCCAGGAGCGTAGCCGTGAGCTGATTGAGCAGATCCGCGGCCGTGGCCGCTACCCGATTCTGGTGGGTGGTTCCGGCCTGTATGTGCGTGCCGCCCTGGATAAGTTGGAGTTCCCCGGCACGGATGCGCGGGTGCGTGAGCGTCTGGAGGCGCAGGCGCGTACCGAGGGTATTGGTGTTCTGCACGCCCGCCTGGCGGAGGTCGACCCGGAGTCGGCTGCGCGGGTGAAGGATGAGCGCCGCATTATTCGAGCCCTGGAGGTATTCGAGGTGACGGGCCGCCCGTTCTCGGCGTTCATGCCGGTGCGCGAGTACGTGACCGAGAGCGTGCAGATTGGTTTGGATATGGATCGTGCCCTGCTGCACGAGCGTCTGCACCGCCGCGTGGAGCTGATGCACGAGCGCGGTCTGCTGGATGAGGTGCGCGCCCTGAACGAGCAGGGTTTGCAGGAGGGTAAGACCGCCTCCCGCGCGATTGGTTACGCGCAGTTTGCTCGCGTACTTGAAGATGAAGACTATAGCGTGGAGCAGGCGATTGAGGACACGACGATTGCCACCCGCCAGTTTGCGCGCCGCCAGCTGACCTGGTTCCGCGCGGACCCGCGCGTGCACTGGCTGGATGCGCTCTCACCCACCCTTGCAGATGAGGCGGAAGCCATTATCCGCGAAAGCACCCGATAAGCCACCATAACGAGCCGCAACCGAACAGATACCTCCTCGAGTCGGTCAGCGCGGTAAAATCATAAACGGACAGGTCACCAACCTTAAGGACAGCATATGAGCGAGAACCCTTCCATCTGGGGCGAGCTGGCAGGCCTGACCCTCACCAAGGGTCACGGCACCGGTAACGACTTTATTTTTCTGACGGACGAGAACGCAGAAATCGCCCTCACCCCCGAGCTGGTAGCCCGCGCCTGCGACCGCCACTTCGGCATCGGCGCAGACGGCTTCATTCGTGCTGCCCGCAGCACCGCCTCCCGCGCGGGTCAGAAGCTGCTCGAGGAGCACCCGGACGCTGTCTGGTTCATGGACTACCGCAATGGTGACGGCTCTATCGCAGAGATGTGCGGCAACGGTGTGCGTGCGTTCGTGGAGTACCTGCGCACTGAGGACCTGATTGAGCTTGAGGTGGGCGAGACCGTCAAGATTGGTACCCGTGCCGGCGTGAAGACTGTGGCGCGCACCGAAGAGGGTTACGCGATTGATATGGGTCCGTGGAGCTTCATTCACGGTGACGCCGCCCGCGAGGGTGGCGAGGACTGCCTGGTGTCTGCGCGCGGCCTGAAGACTCCGCGTGCTGGCCTGTCCATTTCGATGGGTAACCCGCACACCGTGGTGATGCTCGGTTCCGACGGTAAGCTGGACGGCCTAGACCTGCACAGCCTGCCGCAGGTGAACCCCGCCCCGGTCAACGGCACGAACGTTGAATTTGTGGTGCCGGTCGATGTGGATACTGAGAGCGGCACTCAGGTGGGCGCTATCCGTATGCGCGTGCACGAACGCGGTGTGGGTGAGACCCTCTCCTGCGGTACCGGTGCGTGTGCGGCGGCTGCGGCGACCCGTTTCTGGGGTGGCGAGGAAGCTCCGGATGAGTGGCTCGTGCACGTGCCCGGCGGTACCCTCGCGGTGACTTTCGTGCTGGGTCCGGATGACCTGGAGCATGTTGTTCTGGCTGGTCCGGCGCAGATGGTTTCGACCGTCGTACTGCGATAGAGCGTTGCGATAGCGAGCAGTCCTCGATAGAGACTTTGATATACAAAAGCGGCGGGTGTTTTCTGAAACTAAAATCAGAAAACACCCGCCGCTTTTACGTCCCCTAGAAATCAGCGCCAGAGGTTTTAATTCTCGTAACGGTGCACCTGCAGAATACGGAAGCCCTTCGAAGTCGCATAGCGCGAGACCTCAAACTCGCCGGGGTGCAGCTCCTCAAGCTGCGCATCCATCCACTTCTGCAAAGAATCGGAGCCGAGGTTCTTCTGAACCACCAGGTAGGCGTCACCGCCGGGCGCCAGGCGCGGCAGCCAGGTCAGCAGAATCTCGTGCAGAACCTCCTTGCCCACGCGAATCGGCGGGTTCGACCAGATGGTGTCAAAACGCAGTTCGGGGTCGACGGAGTCGGGGGTTCCCACGGTCACGTTGGACAGGCCGAGAGCGGCGGCGTTGCGTTCGGTCAGGCTGATGGAGCGGGAGTTCACGTCCACCGCGTGCACCTGCGCCTGCGGGGCGAGCATCGCCAGAGTCAGGGTGATGGGGCCCCAACCGCAACCGATGTCGAGCATGCGTTCGCCCTGCGGGTCGGGTGCTTCCTGCAGCAAAATAGCGGTGCCCTTATCAATGCCGGAGGGGCTGAAAATGCCGTTAGCAGTAGTGACGGTGACCTTGCGGCCGGCAAGTTCCACCTGCACGGGGCGGGGCTTGAACTCGGTCTCGGGGGTTTCAGAGAAATAATGCTGCTCGCTCATGCTATCCAGTGTACCGGTAGGGCAAGATCCCGCCGCACACGGGCAGAGTATGCGCGGGGTGGGTCAGCAGGTTGCACGCCCTGAGCGCACAGGTGACCGAACCCCCTACCCGATGCGGGCAACGGCGGTAGAATTAGAGTCGTATGAATTCTAAGAACACCCCCGTATCTGATACCGAAAAGCTGCCCAGCGATGAGCAGCTGCGCCGCACCGTAGACCGCGTTCTGGGGCGCTCCCAGGCCGCCGCCTCCGTCACGACGTATGACGCCGCCGGTACCGCGCACCACAGCGATAACTCCTCCAGCATGCACGGCAACAATAGCCGCCGTGTGCTGGATACTCGCGCACGTGAAATTTCTGATGTTCAGCGCGAGCACTCTGAATTTGATGGTGACCAGGAAGACCTCGCCGAGCGCCGCGCACTGCGCCGTATCGCGAACCTCTCCACCGAGCTTGAAGACGTCACCGAGGTTGAGTACCGCCAGCTGCGTCTGGAGCGCGTGGTGCTTGCCGGCCTGTGGACCGAGGGCACCGTAGAGGACGCCGAGAACTCCCTGCGTGAGCTCGCGGCACTGGCTGAAACCGCAGGTTCTGAGGTTCTGGACGGCCTGGTTCAGCGCCGCCTCAAGCCGGACCCCGGCACCTTCCTCGGCTCCGGTAAGGCACTGGAACTCAAGGACATTGTGGAGGCGACCGGCGCCGACACCGTGATTGTCGATTCCGAGCTGGCGCCCTCTCAACGTCGTGCTCTTGAGGACATTGTGAAGGTCAAGGTCATTGACCGCACCGCCCTGATTCTCGATATTTTCGCTCAGCACGCTAAGTCCCGCGAGGGTAAGGCACAGGTTGAGCTGGCTCAGCTGGAGTACATGCTGCCGCGTCTGCGTGGTTGGGGTGCGTCCCTGTCCCGCCAGGCGGGTGGCCGTGCCGCAGCCGGTGAGGGTATCGGTTCGCGTGGTCCCGGCGAAACCAAGATTGAGATGGACCGCCGCCGCCTGCGCGCTCGCATGGCGAAGCTGAAGCGTGAGATTGCCGCGATGGCACCGGCGCGTGAGACGAAGCGCCTGAACCGCCGCCGTAACCGTGTGCCCTCGGTGGCTATCGCCGGGTACACGAACGCGGGTAAGTCCTCCCTGTTGAACCGTCTGACCGACGCTGGCGTGCTCGTTGAGAACGCCCTGTTTGCGACCCTGGACCCGACCGTCCGTAAGGCTCAGACCCCGGACGGTATCGGCTACACCCTCTCTGACACGGTGGGTTTCGTGCGTTCGCTACCGACCCAGCTGGTCGAGGCGTTCCGCTCCACCCTGGAAGAGGTTGCCGACGCTGACGTCATCCTGCACGTGGTCGATGCTTCGCACCCGGACCCGGAGGGGCAGATTCGTGCTGTCCGCGAGGTCATCGCGGAGGTTGACGCCCGCCATATCCCCGAGATTATTGTGCTGAATAAGGCGGATGCCGCCGACCCGTTCGTGCTGGAGCGTATGCGCCAGCGCGAGCCGGAGCACGTGATCGTTTCGGCGCGTACTGGTGAGGGTATTGAGGAGCTGAAGCAGAAGATCGCGGACACCATTCCGCGCCCCTCCATTGAGGTGAAGCTGCTGATTCCGTACTCGCACGGTGAGATTATTTCGCGCCTGCACGAGTGGGACGCCGAAATTAAGAGCACCGATTTCGTATCGGACGGCACATTCGTGGTGGCTCTGGTCCGTGAGGATGTCGCCTCCGAACTGTCCGAGTATGTGCTGGAGGGCGACCTGCTGGAGGTTCTGGAAGAGGAACTTGCGGAGGCGCACGCCCTGGCTGAAGCGACCGCTTCTGTTTCCGAGCAGTCTTCTACCTCCGAGGCTCTCTAAGGGCGGATGAGCGTGACCGAGAGCATCAACGCGCCCAAAAACACCTCGGGAACTGCACCCGGACCGGCGACCGACGGCACCCGATTCACCGGGCAGGAGCTTGAGACCCTGCCCGGTTCGAAGGATGCCCTGACCCTGCTGGATGAGGCGGTTGCCGCCACTGGCGGTCAGAATCGTGCCGGTCAGCGCACCATGGTGGCGCATGTGGCGCAGGCTCTTGAACTGCAGCGTCACCTGCTGGTCCAGGCGGGTACCGGTACCGGTAAGTCCCTGGGCTACCTGGTGCCTGCCCTGGCGCGGGTGGGGGAGTCGGACCAGCCGATTGTGGTTGCGACGGCGACTCTTGCCCTGCAGGCGCAGATCGTGAACCGCGATATTCCGCGTCTTCTACAAGCGCTGGAGCCGCGCCCGGAGTCGCAGGCGCAGGTGGCTCTGCTCAAGGGCCGTAATAACTACCTCTGCCTGCACAAGCTGGAGGGCGGCTACCCGGAAGACGAGCCGGATGCTCTCTTTGACATGCCTTCTTCGACCTCCCGCGTGGGTGAGGAAGTGGTGCGTCTGCGCGAGTGGGCTGACCGCACTGAGACCGGTGACCGTGACGAGCTGAAGCCCGGCGTCTCTGATCACGCCTGGGCTCAGGTGTCGGTGAGCGCCGCCGAGTGTTTGGGTCGCCGCTGCCCGCTGGTGGAGGAGTGCTTTAGCGAGATGGCGCGCAGCCGTGCCGCCGAGGCCGACATTGTCATCACGAACCACGCCCTGCTGGCGATTAACGCTTTTGAGGGCATGAAGGTTCTGCCCGAGCACGAGACGGTCATTATTGATGAGGCCCATGAGCTGGTGGACCGCGTGACCGGTGCGGTGTCCGGTTCTTTGACGGTTGCGATGGTTCGCCGTGCGGCGCGTAGCGTGAAGAAGCATTCAAAGGCTGATTCCGGTGCCCTGGAAATGGCGGCAGGCACCCTGGAGGCCGCTTTCGAGGGTCTTGCCGAGGGCCTGCTGAAGGGCCTGGACGGTCGCCTCCTGACCGCGATTTCTGCGGTCAATGATGCCGCCC
Source organism: uncultured Rothia sp. (assembly GCF_963544205.1). Taxonomy (GTDB): domain Bacteria; phylum Actinomycetota; class Actinomycetes; order Actinomycetales; family Micrococcaceae; genus Rothia. The sequence goes on along the minus strand of NZ_CAUUDY010000007.1, from coordinate 5,129 downwards.
GAACCGCCCTGTCCGATACGAAGCCGGACGGTCAGGACGTTGACGCTGGCCTGCAGATGGCGCGCTCGCGTGTCTCTGAGGTGCACGATATGAGTAGCCGCATTCTGGAAGCTTCTGCTGAGCAGGATGTGCTGTGGATTTCTCGTCAGGGCGGCTGGGAGAACGGCCGCTACGTTGCCGCCTCCGATACCGACCCTGCGACCCTGAACATTGCGCCGCTGAGTGTTGGCCTGCAGCTGCGTGACGGACTCTTTGCTGACCGCACCGTGATTTTGACGAGCGCGACCCTGACGGTGGGCGACTCTTTTGACGTTGCCGCCGCCGCCCTGGGTCTGCAGGGCGAGGGCGCGCCTCGCTGGACGAGCATCGATGTGGGTTCGCCGTTCGACTACCGCAAGCAGGGCATCATGTACGTTGCCGGGGATTTGAAGCCTCCGGGATTTGGCGTGCATGAGGGCCAATTGGAGCGCCTGCGTGAGCTGTGCGAGGCGTCCGAGGGCGGCGCCCTGGGACTGTTCTCCTCGAAACGTGCCGCCGAGCGTGCTGCCGAGTACATGCGCGAGCATAGCGACCTGAACATCCTTCTGCAGGGCGAGTCTTCGCTCAAGGCTCTGGTGGAGGAGTTCAGCGAGGACGTCGACTCGTGCCTGTTCGGCACGATGAGCCTGTGGCAGGGCGTGGACGTTCCGGGCGACTCGTGCCGTCTGGTGGTGATGGACCGTATTCCGTTCCCGCGCCCGGATGATCCGATTGCGCAGGCTCGTACGGAGGCTGTGAACCGTCACCGCGGTAATGGCTTTATGGCGGTTTCTGCTCACCATGCGGCGATTCGTATGGCGCAGGGCGCAGGCCGCCTGATCCGTTCGGTGTCTGACCGTGGCGTGGTGGCTGTGCTGGATTCTCGCGTGGCAACCAAGCGTTACGGTGGTTTCTTGATGAAGGCGATGCCGCCGATGTGGTCGACGCAGAATAAGGCGGCGGTGACCGGTGCGCTGGCTCGTCTTTCGGCGAGTATTGATCGTTAGCTCGGGTGGGCTCCAGTCCTGGCGGCGCCGCCCCCTCCGCTTTGGAGATATCTGCTTTTGAAATATAAAAATCACCCCGGTGATACGTGAACATTCACGTATCACCAGGGTGATTTTTTATATAGAGCTAAGAGCTTAGCGTTATGTCTCTAGAGGCTGCGCAGCACGGAGACGACCTTACCCATGACGGTTGCGCGGTCGCCCATAATCGGCTCGTAGTTGGCGTTGCGCGGCATGAGCCAGGTGTGGCCGTCGACCTGACGGAACACCTTCACGGTTGCCTCATCGTCGAGCAGCGCAGCAACGATATCGCCGTTGTCGGCGGTGTGCTGCTCGCGGACAACCACCCAGTCGCCGTCGCAAATCGCGGCGTCAATCATGGAATCGCCCTTGACCTTGAGCATGAAGAGCTTGCCGCTACCGACCAGCTGGCGGGGCAGAGCGAGCACATCCTCCACGGACTGCTCGGCGGTGATGGGACCGCCCGCTGCAATACGTCCAACCAGGGGAACGGGTACGAGGTCTTCGTCGCCGACTTCGAAGTTCGGCAGCTCGGGCAGGGACGAGGAGGAGCTACCGTGCATGCCGACGCCGTTCTCATCCAGCACCTCAATGGCGCGGGGGAGCTTGGGGTCGCGGCGAATGTAGCCCATGGTCTCGAGACGACCGAGCTGGTGGGTGACCGAGGACAGGGACGCAAGACCCACCATGTCACCAATCTGGCGCATGGACGGCGGGTAACCCTTCTGTTCAATCTCGGTGCGGATCGCGTCAAGAATCTTCTGCTGGCGCGCGGTCAGCGCCGGACGGGGTGCTGTTGCCATTTCTTTTCCTTCGGTCTGTACTCCGGCCTTTGTATTTCCGGTCGGGGCACGGATGGGTGCTTCACACGTTTTCTGGTGGTGTCCTAAAAATTTTTTGGTTCTGCCGAAATGGGTCTTATCTCGTCAGGGGGTGGAGGAATTCTATCCGTGCCGAAGCGATACCGGAGCGATACACAGGCAACGAGTATGCGCCTCCGCCCTACATAGCAATACTCAGCCAGCAGCACCTGCGGTCGATACAGAACCAAGCTGTAACGAATACAGAAACCTGCTGTGAGTAGGACTCATCAGGAGCGTGTGGAACGTCTCTTGACACCAGTGTAGAACACTACACCGAAAAACTCAAACAAATATTCTAGATTTTTTCTTCGAAACTCGAAGAAATTTTTAGTACATCTCTGCTAGACTTTAGAACAAGAGTTCGTATATACTCTTGAATCTCTCCTGAAATTCAGGATTTACGGGTGGATGTTCGAAAAATATTCGAAGATTCGACCCTGAGTATTCCGGGAGAGGAGAGTGAATGAGTGTTCGAATGTATTCGAATCCTCTGCCTCTCTCTTCGAATAATCTACCTCGGATGCTCTAGCGAGCATCTGGCGAAGAGAGAGCGCAGGGGATGGGGTGCTGGGGCGACCCAGCGCAGCCCGGTGCACCCGACGCTCTGACCTAACTAGAGAATAGCTACCCAATAGTTATCGCCTAACAATCACCACTCCATAGTTATCACTCAACTAGGACCTCCGAGCGGGTATCGCTCGGCATTGCTAGACCCGCGGGGCAACCCCGGGGCGAGCTGAGAGAAAGGAACCACAATGACTACTGCAGCACCTATTGCTTCTCAAGGCACTTCTGCACACCTTCCGGCAGGTTTGGTGGTACTTCACCCCGCCCGCACCGCGTCCGTCCGCACCGTGTCTGCCCGCACCGTGCAGGGGCGTTCTCGTGTGCTTGCGTCTCCGCAGTCTGTTCGCTCTTCTCGTGCGGCTCATGCACCCCGCCCCGCGCAGGTGGCCCAGCCTACCCACGCTCCCGCTGTTTCTGCACCTGCTATTTCTGCCAAGGCACCTGCTCCGGTTCGCTCCGCAGCTTCTGAGGCGCAGGCTGTTTCTGATGCACAGGCGCCTAGCGTGAAGAGTGCTCTTCTAGCTAAGGGTGGCGAACTTCTGCGCGCGGTTCCCGCTTCGATTCGTCGTCTTGGCACTCCGCGCGGTTTCCTGAAGGGCCTGCCTCTGCTGACCCTGGCAGCGCTGATTGTGCTCGGTGCTATTAGCTTCTTCGGCCCGGCAGCTTCTGCTTCCGTGGAGAACGCTTCGGTGACTCGAACCGTCGTTGTGGTCAAGCACGGCGAGACTCTGTGGGATATTGCTCAGGCGGTGGATCCGCAGGGTGACACCCGTGATACTGTGGTTCGTATTATGGAGTTGAACTCGTTGACCAGCACCTCTGTTGATGCCGGTCAGCGTCTGGAAATTCCTCAGACTCAGCGCTAAAGCTCAAGGCCGCGGCTCATGCCCGCTCCTGGGGTAGCAGAGCTGAGTCTGCAGATTCTGAACCCGCTATCTGGCTCAAACTGTAGTGCCTGAACTATATGAATTCTTGACCCTCTGAAATAGGAGCGCACCGATGCCTGTCCCCGTTGAATCCACACCCCTCGAACCTGAGCCCGCGAAGAAAGCGCATGCTCCTCGTCCTGTGGTTGCCGTCTTGGGTGAACCCGGAACTCGTGGCGCCCTGGTAAAGCTCCTCCAAGATGCTGGAGCGGACGTTATCGTCACTACCGCGCCCGATCAGCTGCGTGAGGCGGACGGCATGGTGGTTGCCGGCGGTGCGAGCTCTCTCGATGCGTACGAAGATCTGAAAGCTAAGGATGCTGAGCGTGTGATTGGTCGCCGTGTTGCCGGTGGTCGTCCGGTGCTGGTTGCCGGTGCAGCGTTGAGCTGCCTCTTTGACTCCGTTACGGTGGAGCACCCGCAGATGGGTCAGGTTCAGGTGCAGTGCATGGGGGAGTGGCCCGGTGAGGGCGTGGAGCTTGCTACCCGCGACCTGGTGCCCGGAACTTCCGCTCTGAACCCGTCCGCCGATAGCACGCTACTCAAGGACCTTGAGGGCGAGGCTCACTTCAAGTCTGAGCACGGTGTTTTTGAGTGGGCTTTTGACCAGAGCATTGAATATATTGCCCCTCCGGCGGTGACCTGGACGGCAACCGAACCCGCCTATATTGCGGCGGTGGAGAACGGCCCGCTGACTGCGGTGCAGTTCTGCCCGGTGGGTTCTGGTGAGCTGGGTGCGGAGTTTATGCGCCGCTGGGTTGCATCCCTGGCGGTAACCGGTCGCCTGTCTTCTGGGGACTCCGCTACTGTTGCGGGAGGTAACTAATGTCTGCGCCCGTTCTTGAACTTCTGCCCGCTGTTGATATTTCTGAAGGCTATGCGGTGCGCCCGGTGGGTGGCACCCTGTCCGGTGGTGAGCAGCGCCTCGACCCGGTGGAGGCAGCTCTGACCTGGGTGAAGGCGGGTGCCCGCTGGATTCACCTGGTTGACCTTGATTTGGCGTTTGGTCGCGGCACGAATACCGAGGTTCTGGCTGAGGTGGTTGCCGCAGTCCGTGCCGAGAACACCCGAACGGGCTCCGCTCCGGTTCGTATTCAGGTCAGCGGCGGCGTTCGTAATGCTGAGAGCCTGGAGCGCGCCCTGAGTCTGAACCCGGACCGCGTGAACGTGACCAGTGCGGCTCTGGCAGATTCTTTCTGGCTTGAAAGTACCCTGGCTCGCTACGTGGATTCTGATCTTTTGGCTCTTGGCCTGGACGCCCGCTACAACCCCGAGCGGGGCTGGGTGACGGTGGCTCGCGGTACCGAGTGGTCGGGCCCTGACCTGGCGGAGGCATTGGCTTGGCTGGAGGGTGCGGGCGTGCGCCGCTATATCGTTACGGATGTGAGCAAGGACGGTTCTCTGGGGGGTCCCGGTGCGGAGCTGCTGGATGAGGTGTTGGCCCAGACTGCTTGCCGGGTGGTGGCGTCCGGTGGTGTGGCGTCGCTGACTGATCTTGAGAAGCTGCGTTCCATGGTGCCTTATGGCTTGGAGGGCGTGGTGCTTGGTAAGGCGCTGTATGTGGGCAACTTTAGTTTTGAGCAGGCTCTTGAGGCTGCCGGCTCCCGCTAAAGCTACTGCTCCCGCTAACCCGCACAGACTGTATATATAACGAAGCCCCGCCTCCCTCATCGTGAACTGCGCCCCGAAACTTGGACGCTATAAATAGTAACCCTTACACAGCTTCC
>NZ_CAUUDY010000006.1:0-116094 GCF_963544205.1 uncultured Rothia sp. | reverse complement strand
TGGCGTGAATAACAGGAGCAGTCGCTGCAATGGCAGAACCGCCACAGATAGAAGATCCAACTCCAATCAAGGTAGCTAGCTTTGTATCAAGGTTAAAAAAGCGTTGGAAAAAGAAAGCTATAATCAATGCAATTGAAATAGTTGAAAGGATAACAGGAAGGGAAGATGTTCCAACTGCGAAAACTTGTGAGATACTGAGTCCAAACCCAAGCAAAATAACAGCATACTGAAGCAGTTTTTTGGAGCTATAAGTCAAACCGGCATCCAGTTGTGTATAGGAAGTGAGAAAGGGATGGAGAATCATTCCGATAAAAATGGCGAAAACAGGTGCTCCCACAACAGGCAGAAATCCTCCTAAAACCCAAGAGATGATAGAAATGATCAGGCAGACTGACAGTCCTGCCCAATTTTTTGATAGAAATGACATAAAAACCTCCGAAAATAAACACTCCTTATTATAATCTTATTTGATAAAATAGAAAGTAGGAATACAGACCCAGCCCGGGGAGCGTACCACCTCAGCCTCCGCGCTGATAAAGGCCTTCGATATCCTTGAGGAACTTAATATCCTTCTCGTAGGTATCCAGCATATAGGGCCATACATACTGCATGTCACCGGTCTGAATACCGTAGTTACGGGCTCTGACCCAATCGGTCATCATCTCACGAAGACCAGCAAAGGTTTCAGGGTACTGTTGCGGCTTAGCCTTGGGGAGAGGGACGTTCTGAGCTATACCGTATTCATCAGCTTCACGGTATTCGCCGTCGGGTGCTTTCGAGCCGCCAGAATATCCACGAGTCACAACAGGCTTCGGGGTGGTTGAGACCGAAGCAGATGCAGACTCAGATGCCACTGCAGACGCCGAAGCGGTCTCGCTCGGAGCAGTGGTCGATGATGCCGAGGCGGCTGCCGCCTCATTGTTAGCTTGCTGACCGCAGGCTGCAAGAATGGTACTGAGGCCTATGAGTGCGCCGCCGCTCAACATTGCGCGGCGGGTAAAAATGGTGGAAGTCATGGAAGTGTATTCCTCGTATCGGCGTGGTATGTGAATCAAAAGAAAAGGCTATTTATCGTTTTGCAATTCTTCGTCTGATTTACTTCCAACAATCTTCCAATAACCATCAGAATAGGTGAAGAGGAAGTAGAAAGTATCGTCACTGGTGTCAGTGTTAGCTTCCATATTCAATGTACCGTCGGGTTCTACATACATAACGGTGCTCCAGAACCGGCGATGCAACATGCGGTACTTTTTCTTCGCCTCATCGTAGATGAGCGGGCCTTGAGGTTGGTAGCTGTCCAGCCCGTCAACGGTCCATCCGCCGCGCTGGTAAAGACTCTCGATGTACTGGTAGAACTCGTATTCTTCAGCGTCTTTCGTGATGTACTTGAACGCGTAGGAGCAGTCACCGGTCTGGATGGCGTAGTTATGGGAGACAAGCCAGTCCTTCATCATGCGGTAGAGGCCTTGTTCGGTCTCAGGGTACTGTGCGGGCTCTTTGCGGGGTTCCTGGACGTTCTGCGCAGGGCCGTAACCATCAGCTTTGCGATACTTGCCATCCGGGGCTTTGGAATTGCCCGAATATCCACGAGTCACAACAGGCTTCGGGGCGGTTGAGACCGAAGCAGATGCAGACTCAGATGCCACTGCAGACGCCGAAGCGGTCTCGCTCGGCGCGGCAGAGGCGGTGGCTGCCCCCTCGTTATTTGCCTGCTGGCCACACGCCGCAAGCAGGGCCCCCAGGCCCACAAACACGCCGCTGCTCAGCATTGAGCGGCGGGTCAAAAGAGTGGAAGTCATAGAGGAAACTCCTCATATCGGTGTGAAGTGTGAATAGGTGGCTGGCTAGAAACCGGAAGACTATCCAGCCGAAGGGAAGAACCCCGATAGATGAGAAGCCACATGTGTTTCGAGAAGCCACCATTATCGTGGCTTCTCGGCGAACATGTGGCTTCTCAGCGTAAGACCCACGGGGGGGGCTTTACATGTCGGGCCAGTCGCGGTGCAGTGAATACTCTGTGTCCCCGTCACCATTGTCGTTCAGATGCCAGCGCTGGCCGGTGCGGATATCGGCCTTGCGTAGGCGCGGGTTCGGGTTATCCTTCTTACCCATGGTGGGGTCGTTCTTGCAGCCCCAACGAGTATCGTCTTCATCGCAGGTGCCGCCGACACGGCCCACATCAACCCACCACACACGAATCAGTAGCGGTTCAGCAGTGTCCTTCTTGATGACAGTACGCATCGCCTGCCATGGGCCACCATTGACGCGGTACCGGCCAGCATAAGAGACCGTTGCGTAGGCGTGGAAGTTACCCGAACGCTTATATGCATAGCTGGTCGCAGTCGGTCGTGCTTTCGAGCCTGACTTCGGGTAGATGGGCTCGCCGATGGTGTAAGACGTGCCCTCGTCACCGTTGCCGTACTGGACGGTCATCTGCACCGGATAAGACTCGATTTCAACGTGACCGGCCGAAAGCTCACCTTCCCAATAAGCGGTGGGAGCTTCAGCGTAGAAATTGACGTTGTCGCCCTTGTAGATATTCGGGTCACCTTTAGCTCTGCCGGTGCCGTTACCGGAGTTATAGGACTGCTTCAGGATAGGGGGTCGGATATCGGTGTTGGCGAATTTGTCTTCAATTTCTTGAAGCATTTCAGCAGGGTTTGGCTTGCGAGGTTCTCCGGGGTTATTGGCGGTTAGGGTGCGGGATTCTACTGGGGTGCAGTAGGTTCCGATGCCGGAGGTATTGTAGTAACCGGTGTAGTCGTTGCCGTCGTCAGGCTGCATCCAGGTGCGGAAGTACTGTCCTGGCTGATGATCAGCGGTGACGCAGGAGTCTTTATCGGTGGTTGAAGCGTAATATTGACCGCCCATGCCATCATTTGCAAGATAATGCGTCTCCTCAAATTTTTGCTGTTGCTGTTGTTTTGCAGTCCTAAGATCATCTTGGGCAGACTCATGATTAGGATAAGCATTTGTTTGAGCTATATCATCTACATCATCATATGAAGAGGGAACGCTATACGGTGCTTTTACGTCGGAAATACTATGATTGTTGTTATCTGAGGTGTCCTCTAAAGCGTAAATTAGATGTGAAGCAGGGCCAATAAAACCTATTATACATGTCGCACAGAATAGGGATAGTTGTTTTTTGTGCATTATTTAATAACTCCTTGTTCGCGGAGCTGCTTATTAGAAACATAACCAGACAGATACCAATAACCATCCTTATAGCGATAACGCATCATGAAAACTTCGTTATTATCATGCTTGGTATTGGAATGCTCCGTCCTGCTTCCATCAGGATTGACATAGATGGCATAGGTCCAAAGGCGCCGAGTAAGAACCCAATACTCTTTTGCTTTATCGTCGTAATTGAGGGTGCTCTCTGCTTGAAAATCTGAGGTTCCCGCAATAACCCAGCCGCCACGCTGATAAAGACCCTCGATATCCTTGAGGAACTTAATATCCTTCTCGTAGGTATCCAGCATATAGGGCCATACATACTGCATATCACCGGTCTGAATGCCGTAGTTACGGGCTCTGACCCAATCGGTCATCATCTCACGCAGACCGGCGAAGGTTTCGGGGTACTGTTGCGGCTTAGCCTTGGGGAGAGGGACGTTCTGAGCCATACCGTATTCATCAGCTTCACGGTATTCGCCGTCAGGTGCTTTCGAGCCGCCGGAGTAGCCACGAGTAATGACCGGGCTCGGAGTAGCTGATGCAGAAGCAGTATCAGATGCCGCGGTAGACGCCGAAGCTGATTCGCTCGGCGCGGCGGAGGCGGTGGCTGCCGCCTCGTTATTTGCCTGCTGGCCGCACGCCGCAAGCAGGGCACCAATGCCCACAAGTGCGCCGCCGCCCAGCAGGGTACGGCGGTTGAAGATGGTCGAATCCATAGAAGATGCGCTCCTATCGTCGGTGATGGTGTGTTGTTTAGTTACTAGTGTCGGGCTGCTTTTGTGGGTCGTATCTGACCTCCGGAAGGAAAACAGCCCCGTAGTGCGCCTAACAAGCGCATCAATGCGCCGTAGAACACTACAGTTACCACCCTACCGCATCTTTGTGTCTATTTGCGTTGTTTTGAGTGCAATAGTATCTGAACGTCATTATTCGGACACATCAATGCTTTATGCATCAAATAAATCTACACTCGCGGAGGCGCCGACCCTGCAGAATTTGTGCCATGGTTTAGTGTCTTCGACCGTGGCTTTTAACTACGACCAAAGACGCTAACCTATGGCACGAATCCGTAACCCATTACCGAATTTGGGTCTGCGTCGGATATGTGGGCGGGAGTCGGTAATGACTTAGTTTTTTCGGTAATGGGTTAATGACTTTAGGGTGGGGTTTTAACCACCTCCAAAGACGCTAAGTCATGACTGAAATTGCTAGGTCATGACCGAACCTCCACCGGCGCGGAGCAGCACCTCCACTGGCACTGAGCGGCCCAAGCAAAACAGAGTGGCCCCGCACCCCGCCCACTCCCTCCTCATGCCCGTAATGTGGCGGGCAACTCATGCGGCTCACGCGGGGTGTTAGACAGTACTACACTTAAAGCGGAAGTCACATCGCCGTCACTGAAGAAAAGAGTTTTTGTGCCCACCACGACCGTACACTTGACCGACCGCATCCCTCGCGTTTCTGCTGATGAGTTGCTGGCGGGTTTCCGCCCCTCTGAGCGTTTTGGTGAAGTGTCTTTTGATAGCTACATTCCTGATCCGAATCAGCCGTCGCAGGCTGAGGCTGTGCAGAAGCTGAAGGATTTTGGCGACAAGATTAATGGTGGCGGCGCTGGTGCCGGTTTCTTTGGTCGCCTGTTTGGTGGCAAGAAGAAGGATTCGACGAAGGCTGGCCTGTATCTTGACGGCGGTTTTGGCGTGGGCAAGACGCACCTGTTGGCGTCGCTGTGGCATTATGTGGATGGTCCGAAGGCGTTTGGCACGTTTGTGGAGTACACGAACCTGGTGGGTGCGTTGACGTTCCGTAAGACGGTTGAGGCGTTGAGCAGCTACAAGCTGGTGTGTATTGACGAGTTTGAGCTGGATGATCCGGGTGATACTGTGCTCATGTCTCGTCTGATGCGTGAGCTGGCGGATGCTGGCGTGAAGCTTGTGGCGACGTCGAACACGCTGCCTGGTGCGCTGGGTGAGGGCCGTTTCGCGGCTGAGGATTTTAAGCGTGAGATTCAGGTGCTTGCTTCGCAGTTTGAGGTGCACCGTGTGGATGGTGAGGATTTCCGTCACCGTGGCTTGCCTGCTGCGCCGGAGCCTGTTGCTGATGATGCGTTTGATGCGAAGGTTGAGGAAGTGTTCGGCGGCCAGACTGTTGGTGTTGATAACTTCGCTGACTTGGTGGAGCATCTGGCGAAGGTGCACCCGTCGCGTTACCGTCAGCTGATTGATGGTCTGGATGGTATTGCGTGGCGTGATGTTCACCCGATTACTGAGCAGTCGGTGGCGTTGCGTTTTGTGGTGTTGGCTGACCGCCTGTATGACAAGGACCTGCCGATTGTTTCTTCGGGTGTGCCTTTTGACAAGGTGTTTACTGAGGAGATGCTGGCTGGTGGTTATCAGAAGAAGTATTTCCGTGCGGTGTCTCGTTTGACTGCGTTGGCTCGTGAGGGCATGCTCGGCGAATCTGAGTAGCCGCCGCCTGACGCTGTGAAACCCTGCAGGGTAAATCCTGCAGCGTGAACTGCGCCGAAAAGTTTATATAGTAAAGACCCCCGCCGGATGCTCCACGAGAGGATCCGGCGGGGGCTTTGTTTATCTTGGCTAGTCTTCGTTATCAAGCTTGAAGCTCTGCAGCCCTAGCTTGGTGGTGTATACCAGCTCGTAATCGCAGAGCCTGTACGAGTACACGCCTGCTTCGACCTCTTCGAAGGGCAGGATGAGCTGCCCTTCGAGGACGAATGATTTCTGCCAGTTTTCGATGCGTTCCTTTTCCAGCTGGTCGAGTGCGGCGTCGAAGCGGAGCTTCCTGCCTTTGATGCGGTTCTTGGGCGCATCTGAGTATTGGTAGGGGAGTCGAATCGATGAAGCCGCAAGTTGCATGCTTTGCCAGTAGCTCGGCGGGTCATCGGCTGAAGCGTCAAAGCAGAGAGAGTCAGCCTCGTCAGTACCGTTGATGGAAGGCAAGAGTCGGTAGCTTACAATCGCGCTCTTGGGGTTACCCGGGTCGTTTCGCTCCACCACGATTGCGATAACCTCCAAAGACGAGTCGGTATCGCGAACCTTGGCCTCACCAACTTGGTCGTCGGAGAATCGCAAGTCGTCAGGCTTAAGGAGACGATTCATACAGTCCGCCATGGTGTACTGTTCGCGCTTGGGTGCGCAGAGCAGATAGCCTTCAGCGCGGGTCTCAGCTTGTTTCTGACTCTTCTTGCATTCCTTCTCGGCGCTTTCATAGCGCTCAGACCATGCTTCCGGGATATCGGCAGAAGCACTCTTACGGTAGGTCTTTTGCACGAGCGGACTAATATCAGCCGGAATACGAATGGGCGTACCGTCAAAGTGGGGGAGTAGCTGCGCGTAACTGCTGAGCAAGATCATCGGTTCATAGACAGCTTTGGATCCGCTCGGAAAATCTGGCGCCTCGTTGTGCGAACCCACAACCTCAACTCCACGCACGTAACACACCGGCTTGCGGTACGCGGGGGCTCGCTCTGAACTGTCACGGTTCTCATGGCGGTGTAGACGTCCCATGCGCTGAAGCACCAGGTCGACCGGCGCGAAGTCGGTAATCATCACGTCAAAGTCCAGGTCAAGCGACTGCTCGATGACCTGCGTACCCACCACAATGAGGCGGTGCGGGCGCGAAGAATCCTCCCCGTCAGCTTCGCTGTAGTGCGCCTTCTTGCCGAGCTTCGATACGAGGAGTTCTTCTTGCTCGGCGCGGTGCGTGGCGGTAAAGCGAGAGTGCGTGAGGATAACGTGCTCTTCACCGAACCGTTCACTCAGAAATGCGTGCATTTCCTGGGCTCGTCCAACGGTATTGCAGATGACTGCGGCACATCCGTGGTCGTTAGCGAGCGGTTCGAGTACATTCAGGACGCTTTTGGGGCTGTCGTCAATGAGCTTCAGCTCGATTTCGGTTTGCTCTACAGGCTGTTCAACCTTCCATTTCTTGGGAGTTCCATTGTCTTCGGCAGCGAGCGTGTGAATGACGGGGTAATCCAAATCAAGAGGAGAATTATCAGTCACAGCAGGTGCTGAAGGTACTTGATTTTTCGCAAGATTAGCCATCATACGAGCTAGCTTGTCATTATTCTGTGGCGCAGAAACAGAAGCAGCTGCCTTGTTCAGTTCTGCTCCAATCCTCAGGCCCTTTGCATAGTTCTCCATGAGATCATTGCGAGTGGCTGACGGCAGGGTTGCCGACATGAGAATGACGGGCGCATTCATCTGGCCCAGCCAGTAGAGCGCAGCGGAAAGATACTTGCTCATGTATGCGTCGTAGGCGTGCACCTCATCAATGATGATGACTTTGGAAGCAAGACCGAGGTGCCGGAGCATCACATGCCGTGTTTGTAGGGCGGTCATGAGTACCTGGTCGATGGTACACACAACGAAGCTGGAGAGGAGTCCCTTCTTGGTGCCGCTGAGCCAACTGTGGCGGGCGAGAGACGTTCCGGGGCGTAACGTTTTTCGGTTGTTTTCTCGCCCGGGGGTAGATGATTCGTCGAAAATATCTGCCTTGGAGAGTGCCTCGTAGGACTTGTTGAAGCGGTTCTTGGAATGGCCCAGGAACATGGAGTGCGGCTCAATAGGTCCGCCCTGTTCTTGTGCCACGTTGTTTGTCTGGTATTTCACCCATTCGATAACACGGTCAAAGAGAGCGTTGGAGGTCGCCTGAGTCGGTGCCGCGAAGGCCACTCCGGTGCGACCGGTTGCCTGCGCAAGGAACTCGGCCGCGATGAGGCCGGCTTCAGTCTTACCCTGACCCATCGGCGCTTCGATGCACATCATGCCGCCGCTTTGCATGGAGCGTGCCGCTTCGACTACGACTTCCTGCATGGGGCGTAGGGTCGGGTTGCTCCACCCAAAACGGGATGCGTAAAGATCAGCTACGGGTGTGTCGGGGTTAGTGTCCAGCGCGGCAATCCAACGCTGTTCGAGCCCGAGCGTCTGCCAGCCGATGCGCGCTCGCTGCTCCTGCTCGGCTGAACCGAAGGTTCCCATGGGGAAGAAATCAGGGTTTGAAGCAATCCAGTCTGACATGATGACGAAACCGGTAATGCAGAACTGCACGGAAACGGGGAGAACCTGTCCGTGCTGTGCTAGCTGTTGCAACGCTGAGGATGCGCCAAAACGTTTCAGGGTAATGTTGTAGAGCTCCTGCCAGGTGGCATGCCACCTGGGGGAGAGGCGCTCCAAAATAACGTTGCTCAGTTCAGTGGATGTAGGCATGTAGTCTGCGGGTGTGCCGTGGTGTGCACCGGAGATACTCGCGAGAGTTTCAGCAACTTCGCGCTGCATGCCCTCAACGTTGCTGGTGAGTAGACGGATGAGAATACTCTGGCTGTACTTGCTGTGTGGGCATCGCAAGCCGCTAGTAGGAGTGACAAGGTCTTCGGGGAACTCAAAGTCCTGCTGTTCGATACGCTGACGGTACACAGCGAGGTTTTCGTCGCGTCGTGCATCGAGTTGCCCGGAGAATTCGGGGGTTGCCTTGCCCATGTCGTGGGTGGCGGCGAGCCAGCATACGAGTGCGCGCGTATCTTCCATGGAGAGATGGAGATGCTCACTGAATCGCTTTTGCAGGCCGGGGGCGAGCCACGTATCCCAGAGTCGGGCGGCGACAGCGCCGGCGTCGAACATGTGCTGAACGAGGGAGAGTCCGCGGGTGGGGGAGTCCTTATCTCCTGTTTTTGCCCAGAATGATGCCGTTTCAGGTGTTGAAAGATGCTCAGGGGCGGGTGCCATGATTCTCCTTAGACGGTAGACTAGTGCGTGCCTCGCTACGGTGCGAGGCGTATGTTCCCCGAAGCAGACGGGGATGAGCCAGTATTTATAAAATTGGTTGATGTGGTCCCTGCGTGAGCGGGGATTCTGCTTCTATTGCTTCCTCTACCACTCTACACCTTAAAAATATTAAAGGTATTAATAAATATTGGTAGATTGCCTTGACTTAACCTTCTTGGTGCTCCTATAGTGGAACTATCAAGCCGACAGAGGCTCACCAAGAGCCTCCTGACAAGGCTAAACCGCTGGTCTCCTCCTATTGTGGACCAGAAACAATTTTTATGACTGCTCATTCGTCACGCGACAGTGAGCTGATTTCGATGATGAAAGGAGTGAGAATGGCTAGCTTGGAAGAACCCCGCTTCAACCTTGTTGATGAAGCATGGATCCCGGTTCGACTGAAAACGGGCGAGGTTGCTGAGCTGTCACTCCATGATTTCTTCAAGCGGTTGTATGAGATTGACCGAATTCAAACGGATAATCCGCTAACCGATGTTGCAATCTTGGGCGTTGCACTCGTTATCTTTGCGCGCGCCACTTTTCTTAGCGAAGGTGTTAAGAGCTGTGGCGGCGCGGCTCCCTGGATTCGCCAGATGCGCGAGCCCGACGCTAATAACCTGACTGCTGTTCTGGGATACCTTGAAATTTTCAAGGACCGTTTCTGGCTGGTAGGCGGTGACCGCCCCTTTATGCAGGTGCATGATTTGCACACGGCTAAGGGAGACACCAAACCCGTTAGCCGCTTGCTTTTGGACTCGGAGAGTGAGTACTTCTCGGTTCGTGCTGAAAAGACCCTGGAGTCTCTGAGCTTTGCTGAAGCGGCGCGCTACCTGCTGACGATTCAAGCTTGGGACTACTCGGGCATTAAATCTGGTGCGGTAGGCGACCCCCGCGTTAAGGGCGGTAAGGGCTATCCTCTGGGTGTTGGCTGGTACGGCACCACTGGCAAGGTGATTGTTCACGGCGCCAACATGATGGAGACCCTGCTGTACAGCCTCGACTACGCGCAGCTGACTGATGATGAGTCGTTTACGCTCGACCTCCCGGTATGGGAGCGTGTTGAGCCTGATACCGCAGCACCCCGTGCGTACACTGGTGGTCCCGCGGCTCAATACAAGGATCAGCCGGTGCCCGCGAGTGGTATGTGTGAGATTCTGACCTGGCAGTCGCGTCGTATCCGCCTGCATCATGACGGCGAGCGCGTAACTTCGGTCCTTGTTGCTAATGGCGACAAGTGGTTTGACCGTAATACCTATACTGACCCTCTGACCGGGTATCGGTACAGCAAGAATCAGTCGTCGAAGACTGAACAGGTGTGGATGCCTCAGGCTCATTCGGCTGAACGTACCTTGTGGCGTGGTGCTGATGCTCTGCTGACTCGTCTTACCCCGGAATCGGAGAAGCAGAATAAGCCTGCTCCTGTGATTCGTCAGTTGGGTTCGGGAAGGTACTTCCCGACCGATGCGGAGGTACAGGTTCAGCTGGTAGGTGTTGAGTATGGCAACCAGAGCGCCGTGATTGAGAATATTATTTCTGATTCTATGACCCTTGAGCTTTCTCTGCTGACTGATGAAGGTGTGAGTGCCTCCCAGATGGTGCGTGAAAATATTCAGGCAACCATGGATGCGGCAATTGCTCTGGGGCAGTTTGCGGGTAATTTGTTGCGTGCCGCAGGTCGGGAATATGAATTCCGTGCAGATGCTACCGAAGCCGTGCTTAACCGTATGGAAGAATCTTTCCGCCTCTGGCTTGCAAATCAGGGGGCTACAGAAGACATCTCTGTCAAGAAGGAAGAATGGCAGCGTCTGGTGCGTAACGCTATCCAGCACGAATCGAACATCCTTATTGATAGTGCAGGACCCAAGGCTATGCTTGGCTTCTTTGGTAAGGATCTTTCCGGGAACGAAGTTCTTTACAGCGTTGCTCACGCAGAACGGCAGCTCCATGCGCGTCTGCGTAAGATCATCCCTTTGGCTTATCAAGCCTCTACCTCTCACTCACCTCAGGAGGATACGAATGAGTGACCGTACTGCGCAGAATGACCTGCAACAGTTTATTGCTGCAAAGGTGATGCGCCTTTACCACCAGAAGAGTAGCGGTGTTTCGTCTGCTACTGCACAGCTGGCGAAGCTTCGCCGGGGAACGGGTGAACCGCCCTTGGCTCATCCTGAGCTTTGGGGATTCGTCTTGGAGAAGGAAGACGGTACTGAAGGTATCCCCGAAGAGTACCGAGGCAAGGGCGACCAGCCGAGTAACGCGGAGAATGCTGCATACACTGCTTTGACTCTTTTTGCGCTGCACCAGCAGGCGCAGAACCAGCCCATGCATGTTGCGGGTATTTCTTTCGGTCAGGCAGTCGGTCGTTTGGTCAGTCAGACTACTTCTTCGATGAAGAAGCGTTTTGATTCTCTGCTGACCGCTCAGACGGAGAACGCTCGCCAGCATTACCTGCGTAGCCTGATTACTCTGCTCCGTTCCGAAGGTATTGCCTTTGACTACGGTCGATTTGCGGTGGATTACATGCATCTTCTGAACCCTACGAGGCGTCAGAAGGTGCTGTACCGCTGGAACCGCGACTTCTCCTACGGACTCATCCCTGTCCGCGCTGCTGCGAACAAAACCACTAAGTAACTATCACTCCTGAAAGAAGGAAAAAATTATGACTACTTTCGTCGACATCCACGCCCTGCAGACCCTGCCTCCGTCGAACATTAACCGTGACGACACCGGCAGCCCCAAGTCCGCCTTCTTTGGCGGCGTTCAGCGTCAGCGCGTTTCCAGCCAGGCTTGGAAGTCCGTTATTCGCCGCGATTTTGAATCGCACCTTGACCGCTCGAAGCTGGGTGTACGTACCCGCCTGGTTGCTGACAAGGTAGTGGCACGTATCCTGGACCTTGCGCCTGAGTTCGATGCTGACCTGGCTGAAAAGGCTGTCGTTGAGGCGTTCAAGGCGGCAAAGATTAAGCTGGAGAAGCCGAAGAAAAAGGAAGACGAAGAAGCAGGCCGCGCTGTTTCTGGCTACCTGATTCTGCTGAGCAACCAGCAGATTGACAAGCTGGCACAGGCAATTATTGATGCTAATGGTGAGAAGCTCGTTGCGAAGGATGTTAAGGAAATCCTCGACACCAACCACAGCGTTGACATCGCCCTCTTCGGTCGCATGCTGGCAGAAGCTGCCGACTTCAACGTTGACGCAGCATGCCAGGTAGCACACGCCCTGAGTGTTCACGGCTCTGAGCCTGATTTCGACTACTACACCGCCGTGGATGACGTCGTTCGTTCTTCGGATGACGCTACCGGTGCGGGCATGATTGGCACCGTTGAGATGGCGGCAAGCACCTTCTACCGCTACGCCAACATCAACCTGGATGCACTGAACGCTAATCTGGGCGATGTTTCTGCAAGTGTTGAGGCAACTCTGGCGTTTGTCCGTTCCTTCATCAATTCCATGCCTACCGGTAAGCAGAATTCTTTCGCTGCACGCACCCTGCCTGACGCGGTTATCGTGACCGTTCGTAACGACCGCCCCATCTCCTACGTGAACGCCTTCGAGAAGGCTATCACCGAGGTTGAGGGCCGCCGCGTGGCTGCTGCTCGTGCGCTCGCATCTGAGGCTAAGAACATTGAAGAAGCATACGGTTACGAGCCGGTCGCTTCGTATGTTCTGGCTTTGGGTGACCTCAAGGAAGAACTGGCTGGTCTTGGCGAGTCTGTTTCTCTGAAGGGTCTGTTGGAGTCCCTGGAATCTCAGCTGACTGCTCTCACCTCTCAGGAGTCCTAATGCCTACCCTGCTCTTGAAGATGAGCGGGCCGTTGCAGTCATGGGGCACTCAGAGCCGTTTCCGTCGCCGTGATGCTGGGCATGAGCCGAGCAAGTCTGGCGTGATTGGAATGGTCGCTGCAGCCCTGGGGCGCTCGCGTAACGAGCCGGTTGATGACCTGGTTGCGTTGAAGTTCGCGGTGCGTACGGATGCCCAGGGTACCCTGATTCGTGACTATCAGACCGCTAAGAATTGGGCTAAGAACCCGAATGGTGCGGCTTCTCTTTCGACCCGTATGTACCTTTCGGATGCTGTTTTTGTGGTGGCTCTGGAAGGTGAACGTGAACAGTTGGAGACTATCGAGTCTGCGCTGAAGAAGCCCGTATATCCTCTGTATCTTGGGCGGCGCGCATGCCCGGCTGGTTACGACCTTGTCATGGGTATTCGTGATGAGTCTGCTGAGGAGACTCTGCGTTCCTTGGAGTGGCAGGTGCCTGAGTACCGTCGCAAGGACTTTCCGAGCCCGGTTGCGTTGCGTATCCTGCGTGATGCGTTGCCTGGTGAGCGTGGCGATTTGGTGCGGGATATTCCGGTGAGCTTCAGCTCGGAGCATCGGCAGTATGCTTCGCGTGAGGTTGTGCCGGTTGAGCCTGTCCTCGTAAATATCAAGGAAGATAAGAATTCTTCCACCCAGGATACTGAGCCTGATTACATGAAGGCGGTGATGGAAGCATGACGTATTTTTCTCGTTTCATGATTAATCCGCAGCGTCGTGGTGCGTGGAAACTGCTGCGTAGCCCGCAGGCGATGCATGCCGCTGTGATGGCGACTTTGCCGCCGGATACAGACTATTCTGAGAGCCGTATTCTGTGGCGTTTGGATGAGTCTCAGCATGCGCCGACTTTGTATATGTTGAGCCCTGAGAAGCCTGATTTTTCGGCTCTTGTGGAGCAGGCTGGTTGGCAGACTCGCCCTGGTGAGAGCGCTCATTATGGTCGCCTGCTGGCGAAGCTGGAGAACGGTCAGGAATGGGCTTTCCGTCTCGCCGCGAACCCGGTGAAGCGTCACACAAATAAGCAAACGGGTAAGCGAGAGGTGTTCCCGCATGTGACGGCTGAGCAGCAGCAAGCGTGGATCCGTGAGCGTGCTCCGCAGTGGGGGTTTGAAGTAATTCCCGCGGTTGAAGGTCAGGATGTTGAGGAGTGCCCGATGGTTTCTTCTCGTCAGGACCTTGCGTTTGCTCGTCGTAATGCTGAGGGTAAGGTCGGTAAGGTGACTCACCGTAAGGCTCAGTTTGATGGTGCTCTTCGCATCACTGATGTTGAGCTGTTCCGTAAGTCTCTGCTCTCCGGTATGGGTAGGGGCAAGGCGTACGGTATGGGCCTTCTGACCTTGGCGCCCCTGTCCCGCTAGGTAACGCGGGTGAAGGGCGGGGGACTGTCCTGCGTGATGGTGCCCCGCCCTTTCTTTATTCACTCATATTTTGTGCCGATGGTGGCACGTTGATGTTCATAGGAGAAGATCATGCAGGGGGCTGTTCCTCCGAGCTCGTCTGAGCTGTTTCGTAGTTCTGACCGTTTGAGTTTTGTGTATGTGGAGCATGCGACGATTTCCCGTGCGGATAGTGCGGTGACGTTTGTGAAGGAAGAGGGCGTGGTTCATTGCCCTGCTGCGAGCTTGAGCGCTTTGTTGTTGGGGCCGGGTACTCGTATTACTCATCAGGCGATGGCTTTGTTGGGGGAGTGTGGTACTACGGTGGTGTGGGTTGGTGAGCAGGGTGTTCGTTATTATGCGAGCGGTAAGTCTGTGGCGCGTTCTTCGCGTCTGTTGATTGCTCAGGCGAAGTTGGTATCGAATACGCGGAGCCGTTTGGCTGTGGCACGCATGATGTATCAGTGGCGTTTTCCTGGTGAGGACACGAGCGAGCTGACGATGCAGCAGCTGCGTGGTAGGGAGGGCGCTAGGGTGCGTTCTGTGTATAGGCAGTGGTCTGAGCGGACTGGTGTTCCGTGGGAGCGCCGCGAGTATGATCCGAATAATTTTGGTGATGGGTCGCCGATTAATCAAGCGTTGTCAGCTGCTCATGCTGCGTTGTATGGGATTGTTCATGCGGCGATTGTGTCTTTGGGGTGTGCACCTGGGCTGGGCTTTGTGCATACGGGTCATGCTTCTTCTTTTGTGTATGACGTTGCTGATTTGTATAAGGCTGAGGTTACGATTCCTGCTGCGTTTGAGGTGGTTGCTGGCTATACGGAGGGCATGGATATTGGGTCTGTGACGCGTAGGGCGGTGCGTGACCGTATTCGTTCTGAGAAGGTGATGGAACGGGTCGTGCGGGATATTCAGCGGCTTTTGCTGTCTGAGGAGGTTCCCGAGGAGATGCTTGATAGTACTGAGATGCTTTTGTGGGATGAGTACACGGGAGGTACTGCGGCGCGTGCGAACTTTTCTGGGGATGAGTCATGATTGTGATTGTGCTGTCTGCTTGTCCGGTAAGTCTTCGTGGTGATTTGACGAAGTGGCTTTTGGAGATTAATCCTGGGGTGTTTGTGGGTCGTGTGAGTGCCAGGATTCGTGAGAAGTTGTGGGCGCGTGTGCTGGAGTCGGGTGGTACTGGTCGGGCGACGATGGTATTTCCGGCGGATAATGAGCAGCGGCTTGAGTTTCGGGTGAATAATGCGGATTGGGAGCCTGTCGATTTTGAGGGTGTGAAGCTGATTTATCGTCCGGTGGTTCGTAAAACGGTACCGAAATCTGGGTGGAGTAAGGCGAGTAGGTATCGCCGTGCTCGTCGTGGTTAGGAGCTGCTGTTTATCGTGTATCCTGGATGCAGGCTCTGGCTCCAAAGTGATTCTATTTTGCTGATGTAGGGGATAAACCCCCATGTCAGCAAGTATGTTCCCCGCGCGAGCGGGGATGAGCCGTACCTATAAGTTAACCTATCGTCATCCGCGTAATGTTCCCCGCGCGAGCGGGGATGAGCCGAGGGGGGGGAAATGAGTAGGTACCTGCACCTGATGTTCCCCGCGCGAGCGGGGATGAGCCGTTCAGCACGGGGATGCCGCTCGGGGTGTATCGATGTTCCCCGCGCGAGCGGGGATGAGCCGCTCAGCCTGCAGACCGTCCGTAATCTGCGTAGATGTTCCCCGCGCGAGCGGGGATGAGCCGGACGAGACCGGCAAGACCGCCGTACTCACGGTATGTTCCCCGCGCGAGCGGGGATGAGCCGCAGGACCTGGAGAACTACGGCACTATCCCCGTATGTTCCCCGCGCGAGCGGGGATGAGCCGGGTAAGCCACTTAGGGAGCGTGAGCGTGTCGTATGTTCCCCGCGCGAGCGGGGATGAGCCGATTCGCCCGTCTCAACATTCGTAACGCGAACAATGTTCCCCGCGCGAGCGGGGATGAGCCGCCGGTGATGGAAGCCGCAGCGATGACTCAGATATGTTCCCCGCGCGAGCGGGGATGAGCCGGATGCCTGGGCTGTCGTGATCGCCGAAGGCGAATGTTCCCCGCGCGAGCGGGGATGAGCCGTACGGCAAGTTTTCGAAGTTCCGAATTAGCAAATGTTCCCCGCGCGAGCGGGGATGAGCCGCCGGTGGTCATGGGTGCTCTCCTAGAGGTAGGATGTTCCCCGCGCGAGCGGGGATGAGCCGGGGGTGTATGTTACCAGTCTAGCATGTTTTAGATGTTCCCCGCGCGAGCGGGGATGAGCCGCAGAATCAGACCGACCATGCCAGAGGCACCAGATGTTCCCCGCGCGAGCGGGGATGAGCCGTTTTCCCGCCGCGCAGGTCAGTCAGCTTTTTGATGTTCCCCGCGCGAGCGGGGATGAGCCGCGGCCGCGCTGGGACGTGCCGGCAGTGAAACCATGTTCCCCGCGCGAGCGGGGATGAGCCGTCCATGACCTGTTTCTTCGCCTCTGCGGTCGAATGTTCCCCGCGCGAGCGGGGATGAGCCGCCATCATTTTCCCGGCGGGAGGGGGTGCAGAGATGTTCCCCGCGCGAGCGGGGATGAGCCGCTTCTCTACGTCATCGACGGTGTCGAGGCGGAATGTTCCCCGCGCGAGCGGGGATGAGCCGGACTCCACTGCCACCTCTGCGACAAGCCAATAATGTTCCCCGCGCGAGCGGGGATGAGCCGCGGGAGGTTACGCTGGTGGGCTACCTTTTCGAATGTTCCCCGCGCGAGCGGGGATGAGCCGAAAAAATGAGCACCGAATCCGAATCTGTAGACATGTTCCCCGCGCGAGCGGGGATGAGCCGAACACGGCGCAGCCGTCCTCAAAAAAACCAAGATGTTCCCCGCGCGAGCGGGGATGAGCCGGAGTGCCGCGACCGGAGACGCTTAACGCGCTGATGTTCCCCGCGCGAGCGGGGATGAGCCGCCCTCGCCGGTGAAAACACCAATCTGGCGGAAATGTTCCCCGCGCGAGCGGGGATGAGCCGGGCGTACCGACCATCTGGAAGCCAGCGTTAGGATGTTCCCCGCGCGAGCGGGGATGAGCCGAATGCCGACAATGTCCAGTTCATCAATTGGGAATGTTCCCCGCGCGAGCGGGGATGAGCCTACACCGGCGAATCAGGCGCAATCTCAGAATCAATGTTCCCCGCGCGAGCGGGGATGAGCCGCTGCGCTCGCTAAGGCAAACCAGCTGGTCAGCATGTTCCCCGCGCGAGCGGGGATGAGCCGCCCCGCCCCCGCCCGGGCGACAATAACAATAAATGTTCCCCGCGCGAGCGGGGATGAGCCGCGGGACGAAGGAGCGAGGTTCAAGGGCGGTTGATGTTCCCCGCGCGAGCGGGGATGAGCCGGGAGGGAGCCCTGCCCTGTGTGCTTCTCAGGGATGTTCCCCGCGCGAGCGGGGATGAGCCGCGCGGCGACATGACGGAGAATCCGCCTGAGGTATGTTCCCCGCGCGAGCGGGGATGAGCCGAACCTCACCCCCGATTCATTCAGGCGTGAGGCATGTTCCCCGCGCAAGCGGGGATGAGCCGGTGACGCCGCAATCGACAGGGCAGGGGATGTGATGTTCCCCGCGCGAGCGGGGATGAGCCGAGCGGTCTCGAAGGCACCTACGGGACCAACTTATGTTCCCCGCGCGAGCGGGGATGAGCCGTCTGCCCACCAACCACAACATTTAGCGGGGTGATGTTCCCCGCGCGAGCGGGGATGAGCCGCCTGGCTGAGGGCACAAAAATAGAGCGGCAACATGTTCCCCGCGCAAGCGGGGATGAGCCTACGCGGGTGATGTCCAGGCCTGCCGGTGCTACGTGTTCCCCGCGCGAGCGGGGATGAGCCTGGCTCACCGGCGGATAGGCTACCAGCCGGGTGATTTTCCCCGCGCGAGCGGGGATGAGCCGCCCACGGTTTTGTCGGCGTGCATGATGCGGTAATGTTCCCCGCGCGAGCGGGGATGAGCCGCCGCTGGAGCACCCGCGCGCGAAGGTGGACGGATGTTCCCCGCGCGAGCGGGGATGAGCCGGACGCTATCGACGCTATTTCTTCGGCTCTTCGATGTTCCCCGCGCGAGCGGGGATGAGCCGCTCACTGAATCTCTTGAACACACTATTATTGGATGTTCCCCGCGCGAGCGGGGATGAGCCGCCCACCGGCGGCCTGGCGCATCCTGGGTCACGATGTTCCCCGCGCGAGCGGGGATGAGCCGTGTGGAGCTATGAGGTGGTGGAGGAAGAGGATATGTTCCCCGCGCGAGCGGGGATGAGCCGGGCGGCGCAGGCGGCCGCGACAAGTTCCATAAATGTTCCCCGCGCGAGCGGGGATGAGCCGACATATTCTAACCCTTCTTTGCCTTGATCTTCATGTTCCCCGCGCGAGCGGGGATGAGCCGGACGCGTTAGAGCTAGTGGAAGCCGCTAACGCATGTTCCCCGCGCGAGCGGGGATGAGCCGAATGGTTGCGCGGCGGTAAGGTTCACTTCTTCATGTTCCCCGCGCGAGCGGGGATGAGCCGCCTGCTCCGGTTAAAGATAACGGCGACCGACAATGTTCCCCGCGCGAGCGGGGATGAGCCGTCTGACCGCGCCCAATGGGGTAGCGCATATCGATGTTCCCCGCGCGAGCGGGGATGAGCCGGTGGCGAGGGCGTGCAGGGTAATCATGCGGGAATGTTCCCCGCGCGAGCGGGGATGAGCCTTCACTGTAGCAGATGCCGCGCGTATCGAGGCCATGTTCCCCGCGCGAGCGGGGATGAGCCGACCACCACCATTTTTGAGGTGATTAAGGGCCTATGTTCCCCGCGCGAGCGGGGATGAGCCGGCTGGCCCGCCGATAACACCCCCGAAGTGGGAATGTTCCCCGCGCGAGCGGGGATGAGCCGTGCTTCGGCCTCAAGGTCCGTCACTCCAAGCAATGTTCCCCGCGCGAGCGGGGATGAGCCCGTCTGCGTGGTCTCGGCAAAGCCCTTGCGGGTGTACTCCCCACACTCGCGGGGCATGGGTAAGGCCCCTCGGCCCGCAGCAGTAAGCTGCAGGTCGAGGGGCCTCCTCATGCGTTAGCGTTAGCTGGTAGAAAGGTCAGCACTAGAAAGCTAAGGAACCACCCCTTACGCCACCGCCACGGTGCCCTTGGCTGCGGTGCCGCTTCGGGTCCACAGCAGGAGCGCTGCCACGCTGTTGATGATGTAGAAGATGTACTTGCCGACGTTCGCGAAGTTGCCCTGGGTCAGCGCCTTCATGCACTGCACGGTGTTGTACAGGAACCAGAACTGCCACTGCATCGTGAGCTTGAGCGCGTTCAGAATGTTTGCTGACAGGGAGAGACCAAACACCACGGTCGTAATCCAGAACAGGAACGAGGTCTTGCCGCCGTAGCCAATGTAGTTCGTGACCAGGGAGAACGCGAACGAGCCCGCCACAATACCGCCGATAATCAGCTGACCCTTCGCGCCGGTCGGCGGTTCCATTGCCTTGCCGCGCTCGGAGTTCTGCCACCTACGAATCGCGAAGGTGTACACGATGAACGTGACCGGGTAGGTGATGATTGCTGCCTTGTTGCCCAGAATGTAGTCAATCGCGCCAGACAGCGCCGTGTTAATAATGCCGAGCACGTTGCCGATGTTTGAGAGGCGGCCGGTCAGGCGGGTAGACATCATTGAAATACCCACGTTAATCACGGAGATCACGCCGAGGGGGATGAAGGGCGTGATCGGGCCCCAGTCAACGTATTTGGCGAGGTTGGTGCTCAGGTATCCTGATGCGACTGCGATGGCGATAACCAGTGCCACGCCGAAGAGGTCGGCGTACTTGGACTTGGCGAAAAAGAGGAGGGCCTTCTCAGAGAATTCCTTGGCCTCCATGGGTAACTCCTTTGTTGAGAATATAGAAACAGTGATAGGGTACCAATAACTATAACTCTTTGAAAAGGGTTCGCAACGGCGTGTCACACATAAAACCGCAGAATCCCACGTATTCCACATTCCGGAACGCCTCGGTGCAGAACAACCCAAAGTTACCCCATCAAAAACCCATACCAACTTCCGGCAAACGTTGCCAGATATGGCCCCTACTTCGTCGAACACCGAAAATGGGCGTAAAATCACCGCCGTTTCATCTTCGCTTTAACGGAAACCTTAAGGTAGGCTAGATGACTGGGTCCAGGAATCATGCCGGTCTCACTCACCGCGCATCCGCCCGACAGACACCCGCACCCCGCATGCTGCGCTTCACTCACGCACGCCAGAGGGGGGAGGGAGCCCAACGTATCGGCCTCACTCACCGTTTACGCCGCTGTCCGCGCGTCCTGCCACCCGTAACTCACTCAACTCAAACAAGAACTGAATAGGACAATCATGCCCTTGATTAACCATCGACTCTCACGACGATTCTTTGTAAAGGGTGCTTCCGCCGCCGCCGCTGCAGGCGCACTGACCCTGCAGGCACAGGCCGCTCAGGCAGACGAAGCACCCGCAAACCTTGCCCCGGCAACCGAGGAAACCAAAGGCCCGCGCCTCGTCATTCAGCGCGCCACCATCACCGAAACCGGTATGACCGTCAACTACACTGCACACGGTCTGCGCGAATTCCTCACCGAAGGCACCACCCTGACCGTACGCCACGGCTACGTTCGTAACGACTCTTTCGAAACTCTGCGCTCCTGGATGCTCACCCCCGAATTTGACGGTGACGCTGACAGCTTCAGCGGTAGCGACCAGTTCCCCATCGAGCTGATGCAGGGGGAGGGTGTCGATCACGCCCTGCAGTTGGATATTTGCTCCGACCCGTGGGGCCAGGAGATTACCCACCAGATTGCTGCACGCATCCCTGTGGCCGAGACCAAGATTCTGAAGACTTCTTTCGAGGACGTTCCGGATAACCACCCGTTCGCTGAGGATATTCGCATGGCGAACCAGAAGAAGTGGCTGATGCCGAACCCGCAGACTGGCGCGTTCGAGCCGGACCGCCCCGTGACCCGTGAGGAGCTTATTGCTCTGCTGAACCACGCTGCCGGCCACGCTGGCGTGAGTGAAAACTCTGAGGTTGCTCCCTTCGCGGATGCGGCAGGTCGCCCGACCGCGAACGCCCTGCACTGGGCTCGTGACCGCAAGATCACCGAGCCGCTCACCGGTGGCGACAAGATTGACCCGACCGCACCGGTTTCTCACGAGGAGCTGGCGGCTGTACTGTTCCAGTACAACGCGGAGGTTCAGCTGACCGAAATGAACGAGCCTGCCGGTTCTCGTTTCCGCGACGTGCTCGGTGCGGGCACTCTGCACCGTTACGTTGCGTGGGCTGGCGCGAACGACATCGTGCTCGACGCTTCGGGTATGTTCAAGCCGACCGCGCCGACTACTCGCGCGGAGCTGGCTCGTTTCATTCGCCGCTACAAGCTGCAGAACCTGCTGTTCACTGACTTCTCGTACGTTTCCTAAATCTCGTACGGCTCCTAATTTTTAGCTACCCCCGGCGTTGCGCGCTGGGTAGCATGAAACCCCCGTCTTCTGGCTTTTGCCGGAGGCGGGGGTTTCGCTATGCCCCGTATTGCCGCTTCTCGGGGAGTTTTAGTGACAGGCTGTGCCTGTCATATGAAATTTTGCGTCATATATACCTGAAATCTTGCAAAAACCTGGAAGCTAAGTAAGTATTACCTAGAAGGTAAATTAATGGTTGCCTTACTTAATACTGTGTGAAGGCTAGTTCACTCCTTGTGGGTGCACGAAACACCCGCCGCAAAGGCAGAAAAACACCGCGCCTCACCGCCCCCCCCCGTAGGCGGGGGAGAGACGCACCTCCACACACCACCCACGAAAAAGGACATACATATGAACCTCGCTTCGAGCAAGGCATTCAAGGGCCTCGCTGTTGGATCGCTGGCACTGGCAATTTCAGGTGTTGCCACCATCCCCGCATCGTTCGCGGCAGACTCCATCCCGGCGGCAAGCCAGAGCACTGACGCTCGCACCATCACCGATAAGGCGATGGCTAAGATCACTCAGGGCCTGCCCGGCCAGTTCCAGGTCGCATATTCCAAGAAGACCAACAAGATTTGGGTTGCGGGCACCGCTGACCGCGACGAGCACGTTTCCACTATTGCTCGTATTGACGCGAACTCCCTGAAGATTGAGGCTGTCGCCGAGTTGCCCATCGTCAAGAACGACAAGGGCTACTCCTACGAGGGTGCGTACGGTATCACCGTCGATGACGAGGAAGGTACCGTGTGGGTGACCAGCACCCGCGATAACTCCGTTGCCGTGTATGATCAGGCGACCATGAAGCAGCTGTGGACCAATGCGGGTCTGAGCAAGGACGACCCGAACTGGATTGAGCACCCCCGCGAGGTGCGTGTCGATCACGAGTCGGGTAAGGCTTTCGTGACCGGTCGCTTCTTTGTCTCGGCTATCGATCTGAAGACCAAGAAGGTCGAGAAGATTCAGCTTGAGGGTGCACCCGATGGCGGTACCCGCTACATCAGCATGAACATTCTGGTGGACGGCGGCAAGCTGTACGTGCCCGAACGCACCGGCGGCAAACTCTTCGTGATCGACACCAAGACCTTCAAGGTCGAGAAGACCATCTCTGTGAAGGGCGATAAGGACGGCGAGGTTCGCCCCTCCGACGTGGCTATTGACCACTCGCAGAACGAAATTTACGTCTCCTCCCAGGGCGTGAAGGGCGAGAACTCCGGTGTATCCGTGTACGATGCGACCACCTACGAGTTCAAGAAGTTCATTCCCTTCGGCACCCAGGCGCTCTCGCTCGATAACGATGAGGCCAACGACCTGGTGTACGTCTCTGACTTCGGCACCGGCAAGGTGGGCGTGATTGACGGCGGCGCAGCGGACAAGCTGATTGCCGAGGTCGCCATGAACGGCGGCAAGGCAAACGACCTGGTCGTACTGCCCAACGGCTCCGTAGTTGCTGTCGACAAGCAGGCTGGCGCAACCGCAACCGTGCCCTACGTCCTCGACGGCACCACCGGCACCGTCAGCACCTCCAGCCAGGTCACCAGCAAGCCTTCTAAGGACAAGCAGGGCAACGAGGTTCCCGCCAAGACCTCCGAGATTCAGGCGAACTCCATCCTGAAGTTCAAGGTCACCGCAACCGCAGGCGACAACTCCGAGGTCAAGCAGGTCACCCCCGAAACTCGCGAGTTCCAGGGCTACCCGGCAACCGCCACCAAGACCAAGGCTGACACCGCCACCACCCCCTCCACCGAGGCACACCGCACCGTGGACGCAAACGCTAGCGTTGCGAACATCATTCAGGGTCTGCCCGGCCAGTTCCAGGTTGGCTACTCCAAGAAGAACCACAAGCTGTTCGTACCCACCGTGGGTGCGCGCGGCGGCCTCGCCTCCTCCCTGGCACGCGTGGATGCAGACACCCTGCAGACCGAGGCATTCGCCGAGCTACCCGTGAAGAAGAACGACAAGGGCCAGTACGGCTACACCTCCGCATACGGTGTGACCGTTGATGACGTGGACGGCACCGTCTGGGTCACCAACACCACCGACAACTCCGTGGCAGTGTACGACCAGCAGACCCTCAAGCTCATCTGGACCAACGAGGGCGTGAAGGAAGACGACCCGAACTGGATCGAGCACCCCCGCTCCGTTCTGGTTGACCACGAGTCCGGCAAGGCGTTTGTGACCGGCCGCTTCTTCGTCTCCGCAATTGACCTGAAGACCAAGCAGGTTGAGAAGATTCAGCTCGAGGGCGCCCCCGACGGCGGCACCCGCTACATCAGCATGAACCTGTTCCTGGACGGTGGCAAGCTGTACGTGCCCGAGCGCACCGGCGGTAAGCTCTTCGTCGTGGATACCAAGACCTTCAAGGTTGAGAAGACCATCCAGACTCAGGGTGAAGACTCCAACGTTGAGGTTCGCCCCTCCGACGTTGCTGTGGACCACTCGCTGAATGAGATTTACGTCTCTTCCCAGGGTGTGAAGGGCGTCAACTCCGGTATCTCCGTGTACGACCTGCAGACCGGCGAGTTCAAGAAGTTCGTCAAGTTCGGCACCCAGGCACTCGCCCTGGAGCACGATGAGGACCGCGACCTGGTGTACGTGACCGACTTCGGTACCGGCAAGGTTGCGGTCTTTGACGGCCGCGCCGACGAGGTGATCGGCGAGGTCGAGATGAACGGCGCAGCCGCGAACGACGTGACCCTGCTCAAGGACGGCTCCGTACTGGTCCTCGACAAGAAGGACCGCGACGAGAAGGTGACCCTGCCCTACGTGCTCAACGGCACCACCGGCGAGATCACCACCGCCAGCGAGTACACCACCCTGCCCGGCAAGGACCGCCAGGGTAACGATGTTCCCGCATCGGTTCAGCAGCTGAAGGCTAACTCCATTCTGAAGTTCAAGGTTGCCCTGAAGGACACCGACGCGAGCGCAGCTCCGGTGGGTATCACCCCGACTTCGCTGCAGTTCGCTGGTTACCCGACGGTGACCGGTGTGAAGGCTGAGGAGCCGAAGCCGGCTGACCCGAAGCCTGCTGACCCGAAGCCTGCAGATCCGAAGCCTGCTGACCCGAAGCCTGCTGACCCGAAGCCTGCTGACCCGAAGCCTGCAGATCCGAAGGTAGAGGACAAGAAGTCTGAGGACGTTAAGTCTGAGGATAAGAAGTCTGACGCTAAGACCGGTGCACAGGACTCCAAGTCTGCTCCGGATGCTGTGAAGGCTGATAAGTCCGGTTCGGCTGTGAAGAACGGTGGTTCCTCCGCAGGTGGCTCCGATAATTTGGGCGGTGGCTCTTCGGTAGCTAAGAGCGACGCAGGTTCCTCGCAGGCTGGTTCTTCGCGTAGCGCTCTGGCGAACACCGGTGCTAACGCTGTAATGCCGCTGGTTGCTTTCGCTTCTGTGGCTCTGATTGCTGGTGCTGCCCTGGTGATGCGCCGCCGCAAGGCATAAAGCGTAGCGTTTAGTTTTCGGGTGTAATCGCTCGATATAACGCGTGAAAAGGCGGGTATTTTCTCTTTCGGATTCTTCGAATCTGGGGGAGGGGTACCCGCCTTTTGTGTGCCCGCTTGGGCTAATGCTGGGTAGGTGGTTTTAGGACATATTTATATATGTGCACTTGCCTGTAAAAATATAGGTTTTGAATGTCGAGAAAATGTTTGACCCGTGGTGAATCTCGCTGGCGCGCCTCGCCTAAACTTTTACATTAATGTGTAAATATAAAAGCATCACAATACCCCTCGTGACCTGGGTTTTTGCCCGCAAGAGCAAGGAAAAACCTGGGAAGCGTCTCAACCTTCACGTGATACTGAAGGCGAATTAGGGGATCACTTACAAAAACACAAAACACACCCACGTTGCTGCTTGTATTTTCCTGAGAAAACACTGAGGATTAGAAGGTAGGTAAATTTATGCGTTACCTGCATTTCTGCTTTTCGTGCCGTCGAATATGTCACCGCGTATTCACGGGTGTCTCGTTAGCATTCGCATGCGGCATGTGAGCACTTCCGTTACACATTTGAAGGACACACATTGAACCTCACTCCCTCCTCGGGTAAAGCACTGAAGGGGCTCGCTGTCGGCTCCCTCGCGCTCGCAATCTCCGGCGCAGCCATGATTCCTGCCTCCTTCGCAGCACCGAACACCGCAAACCAGACCGCGACCACCAGCGCCTCGGTTCCTTCCACCGCATCGCTGAGCCGCGTTGTTGACACTTCTGCATCCGTCGCGCAGATTACCCAGGGCCTGCCCGGTCAGTACCAGGTTGCCTACTCTAAGGCGACCAACAAGATCTGGATGGTCGGCGTGGGTGCACGCGGCGACCTCGCCTCCACCATTGCTCGTGTCAACGCAGACACTCTTCAGATTGAAGAAGTAGCAGCGCTTCCCTTTGAGCTGGATAAGAACGGCGAATTTGGCTACATTTCCGCGTACGGCATCACTGTTGATGACGTGTCCGGCACCGTGTGGGTTACTAACACCACCGACAACTCCCTGTCCGTGTTCGACCAGAACACCATGGAGCAGATTTGGACTAACCACGGTATCGCCGAGAGCGACCCGAACTGGATTGAGCACCCCCGCTCCGTGCTGGTGGATCACAACTCCGGCAAGGTGTTCGTGACCGGCCGCTACTACGTGTCTGCAATCGACATGAAGACCTTCGAGGTTACCAAGCTGCAGCTGGAGGGCGCCCCCAACGGCGGTACCCGCTACGTCGGCATGAACATGACCATTGATGGCGACAAGCTGTACGTGCCTGAGCGCACCGGCGGTAAGGTCTTCGTCATCAACACCAAGACCTTCAAGACTGAGCAGGTTATTCAGACTCGCGGCGAGAACTCCTCCGTTGAGGTTCGTCCCTCTGATGTCACCATTGACCACTCCGAGAACGAAATTTACGTCTCCTCGCAGGGCGTGGATGGCGTTAACTCCGGTATCTCCGTCTACGACCTGACCACTGGTGCGTTCAAGAAGTTTGTTAAGTTCGGCACCCAGGCGCTGTCCATGGAGAACGACGAGGACCGCGACCTGGTGTACGTGACCGATTTCGGTACCGGCAAGATCGCCATCTTCGACGCTAAGACTGACCGCGTGATTGGCGAGGTTGAGATGAACGGCGGTAAGGCTAACGACCTGACCATCACCGCGGACGGCTCCGTCATCGCAGTGGACAAGCAGGACATTGCTAACACCACCGCAGCGGTACCTTACGTGCTGAACTCGAAGACCGGTGACGGCTCCATGACCGACACCTACACCTCCAAGGCGACCGTGGACCGTAATGGCAAGGCTGTTCCTTCCTCGCAGCAGAAGCTGGTTCCGAACTCCATCGTGAAGTTCTACGCCGAGGTTTCCGAGGGTGAGTTCACCTCCACCGCGACCATTAACCCCGCTAAGGTTCCCTTCCAGGGCTACCCGAAGCAGGCTACCGCAGTGCTGATTGACCCCACTCTGAACTTCGCTGAGGGCACCGTCGACATCACCCGCCCCTACACCTTCCACGTGTCCGGCTACGACTTTGAGAAGCCCCCGGCAGAAGGTATTCGCCTGTTCCTCGTCAAGGAAGGCGAATGGTCGATGGGCTTCGACAAGCTGACCGATAGCGAACTGGCAAGCATCCAGAAGGTGTCCACCATTGTTCCGGCGAGCGCGTTCGTCTACAACGCACGCACCGGCAAGTACTCCTTCGACGCAACCCTGCGTGTTCCCGCGAACACCATGCAGTACAGCCAGGGCTACATGCTCGGTACCGTCACCGCTGGTTCTGACGTGGCTACCAACCGCAATTACGATTCGGCTGTTTCGCTAATCGTCAACGACGCTAAGGACGCTGGTAACGCAGATAACCGCGATGAGGCTGACGAGCCGGCATTCCCGACCAACGCCTCGGCATCGCCTTCCGCACCTGCTGCAGTAGCGGAGAAGCCGGCGGCTGACCAGCCCAAGGGTGAGCAGCCGAAGGCTGAGGAAGCTAACAATCAGCTGGGAACCACCGCGAAGACCACTCCGAAGAAGACCTCTTCTTCTGCACAGTCTGAGTCTCAGCCTAAGAGCTCCGGTTTTGATTCTCAGGTGAGCGCTTCGGCGACCAAGTCTGCGCCTCAGAGCAAGGGCTCGCTGGCTAAGACCGGTGCCCAGAACGTTCTGAGCCTGGCTGCTGTCGGTGCGTTTGCACTGATTGCTGGTGCCGCTGTGATGGTGCTTCGCCGCCGTAAGGCATAGTTTCTTGCTCTAGTTTGAGCGGATGCGCCCCGTACACTGCGCGGGGCGCATTTTTGTGCCCGGGTTTTTGTGTCCCGGTGCTTCTGTCGGGGAGCAGGGGGGCGGGTGCTGAAATATCGCCGGGGGAGCGCTTGCCTATGTGCTTGTGCGTGTGCTTGTTCGTGGCTGAGCAGGAGCTCATGCTGGGGCATTGCACTAAGTGTAAAATATGTGATTCAATTCACCGCTTTTCGATTTGGTTGTTTCTGGGAACCTCTGTATAGTTATATGTGTTGCCAGGGAGACCTGGTAAAAGAGATGTAAATCTCACGGCCCCATCGTATAGCGGCCTAGTACTCCGCCCTCTCACGGCGGCAACACCGGTTCAAATCCGGTTGGGGTCACACTAGGAAAAAGCCTGGTTTCTTCGGAAGCCAGGCTTTTTTGTTTATCTGATTAAAGAATAAAAGCGAGAAGCTACATGTGTTTCAAACACATGTAGCTTCTCGGCAGTATAGGGGGAGCAGAAAACTACCCTCCGGAGTCTACAGTGCCTTCTGGGTCTACTGTGCCGACGCCTCCGCAGAAGCAGTAGTCGCCTCCGCCGAACCTGCAATAGTCGCCTCAGCAGAAGCACTTGGGCTCAGCGACGGAGCCGGCGAAGCGGACGCAGTACCCGGAGCACGGCGCACCATACGCCAAGTGCCGTCCTGGTAGTGTGCCACAATCTGACCAGCCACCGGCTTGCCGGGGTACTTGAATACCTCGGTCAGCGGCTGCACACGATCGTTGGTCTTGCTGTACACGCCAGCACCCTCAGCACCATCAATCACCATCTCGGTTGCCCAAGTGTAGTAGCCGGTGCGGGTGTCCTTAGTCGGGCGGTCAGCGGTTAGCGACAGAACCATCGGACGCTCCGAACCGATAACCCAGCCGGTCTCCGAAGCGTACATGCTCTGGAAGAACTCAGCCACAGTCGAGTAGTCGCCGGTGTGGTCAATGTTCGTGAAGCGGGTGCCGTCACCGGTCAGCAGCAGGTAGTTCAGGGTAGCCTGCCAGTACGCAATGAACGCGTGCAGACCCTCAACACTGTTCTCACGCAGCTTCGCCGGCTCCACGGGGATTGCGACGTTCGCTGCCTTGTGCTCCTTGGTGCCGGGTTCAAAAGTGCCGGTGGAGGAATAGTCAGCAAGAACGACCTCACCCTTCATGCTGGGGCCAGGCTCAACAGTGGTGGTTGCCTCCGCAGTGGGGGATGCAGACGGGGTAGCGCTTGCGGTCGAAGACTCGGTAGCGGATGCGCTCGCGGTTGCCGAAGACTCGGAGGAGTTCGAGGAACATGCGGCAAGAAGCGCGGCGGTACCCAGACCCAGTGCGGTCAGGGCGGTGCGGCGGGTATACATGGTAGACATGGGGCTCTTTCTGAGGTGAGTAAGGTATGTGCCGGTATTGAACTAATTCCAGAATATCGCAGGGGAGCGGCCAGCCCAATGTTGTGTGTGCCTCCATGACCGTAACAGCAGCGGTAGATGGCGAAAAACACGGGGCCCGAGGCTCTCGCACAGCTACGACATGACCGGGGCTCTAAACGGAGGTGTCGGAGGTGCTGCTGCTTGAGCTGGGTGAGATTGGGGCCAGCTTGACTCGTTCATTTCTGACCGTCCACGCGCCGCCCTGATATTCCAAGGCAAGGTAGAAATCATAATCACCAGAGTTGCCAGTCAACGAAGCCATGGTTAGCTCCCTGCCGTCTGTGTAGTGGATTGTTGCTCCCTTGTGGTAGCGGCTGCTGACCCTCCAGCGATATTGCTGCTCGCTAACCTTCTCCGGGGCGTCCTCGGTCAGCTCCGCTGAGATTGGTGCATCGGTGCCGTACATCCAGCCAG
Source organism: uncultured Rothia sp. (assembly GCF_963544205.1). Classification (GTDB taxonomy): domain Bacteria; phylum Actinomycetota; class Actinomycetes; order Actinomycetales; family Micrococcaceae; genus Rothia. Next base: position 86,360 of record NZ_CAUUDY010000006.1, on the reverse strand, counting down.
TGTTGTTCTTGTAAAGCTCAACGAAGGCTTCTGCCTTGTAGATATCGTTTCGGTTTGTATCCACGGCCATAAATGGGTCAATATCGCCGGAGAGTAGCAAGTAATTGAAAGATGCCACCCAGAATCCTAATGCGGCGTACATACCCTCGGTGGTCTTGGCCCGCATCTTTGCGGGAGGAATAGGCTTGGGTGGATTCTCCGCCTTTTTCGAGCTGGTTGCGGGAATGTAGGTGCCGAGTGATTCGTAGCCGTTGAACTTCAGCTCGCCCTTGTAGGAGCGCTGTGTATCGGGCGTGCTCTGGTCGCTGAGCGGGCGAATATCACTGGCGCAGGCAGTCAAGGAGGCGAGCGCGGCGGTGGCGGCGATGCCAAGGGCGGCGCGTCGGGTCACGAAGGTGGACATAAGGTACCCTTCAATAGATTATCGGTGTATCTATTTCAGAGTACCTTAGTGTATTTGGATATGTTTATGATTTCTTGGGTATCAAACCTGGGAAAATACTACAAAAACTGCGTTAGCTAACGAAAAGTGCTGTTTGTTAGGCGTACGTGGTGTCGGTGTCTATGCCACTGCATCCTAAACGTTGAGGCCAGAATTGCTTCTGCCCGAGGAGTCGGGGGCAGCTGTCGAAGAGCTTTTCGTCTCAATGGTGACCATCCACGTATTGTTCCGATAATTCAACACAAAAGTGACCTCATCATTAGCAGAGCTGCCGCTCGTATCTGCAATGTGAATATCCCTGTCCTCCGGTACGTAATGGAGAACGGCGGCCTTATGGTTACGGCCAATACCCTTCCAACGGTACTGCTCATCGTCAACCTTCTGTGGAGTCTCTTCGATCAGTTCAGCCAAGAGCGGCGTATCGGTGCCGTACATCCACCCCTCATCCTTCGCGTACAAGTCTACGTATATCTTCATCTTCTGTACGTAGATACCGTCTAGGTCCACGTCCTTGAACAGGGTAGCGTCGCCGGTAACCGTCAGATAGTTCAGGGCTGCGAGCCAGTAGCCCAGCGCCGCATACATGCCCGAGATTGTTTTCGACTTTATGTTCTCGGGAGGAACGGGCATGGGCGGGTTCTCCGCCTTCTTCGTGGTGCTTGCGGGGCGGTAGGTTCCGGTGGACTTGTAGCTATTGAATTTCAAGTCACCCTTGTAGGGGCGCATCGGGTCAACTACGCTCGGGTCCTCCAATGGGCGAATATCACTTGCGCAGGCAGTCAGGGAGGCGAGCGCGGCAGCGGTAGCAACGCCCAGGGCGGTGCGGCGAGTAACGAAAGTAGGCATGAGAACCCCTAAACGGTTTGTCAGTGTACTTTTAAGCGTACCCGAAGGAACTGACGCATGTTCAAAGTCCGCTCATGAACGCATAAGGGAACATCGCCACCGCACGTAGGTAAAGAGGAAGCCCCCGCATGCAATCTCAACTGCATACGGGAGCTTCCCTCACTTTTAGAACCAGCCGCTTAGAGGCGGGTTTTAGGCGCTAGCGCTGCTCTTCTCGGAAGAGGATGCATCAGCATCCTCATCACTGAGCATGTACCACGCACCGTCCTTGTAGTCCGTCGCGAAGTTGGTTGCCTCGCTCTTAGTGGATCCATCGACTAGGGGAGCGGGGTCCTGACCCTCAATGTGGATCTTCGCGTTGGGGTCATAGATGATGCGTCCGAGCCAATCGTAGCGGTTGGGTCCGCCCGCGACCTTCTTCGGGGCGTCGGTCAGAAGCTGAACGGTAACCGGCGCATCCGTGTCGTATACCCAGCCCCTGCCGGAAGAGTAGATGATAACAGCATTGCTGCCCTCGTTCGCATAGTGGGAGTACGGGTCAGCCTTCTTGAGCGGCTCGTAATCGCCCGTCATAAACATGTAATTAAAGCTCGCCAGCCAGTAGCTGAGGAACTGGTACATGCCTTCAACGGTTGCCTCGTTCATCTTCTCCGGAACAACAGGCTTCGGCACGTTCTGTGCCTTCTTTTCAGCCGTGGCAGGAACGTACTCGCCGTTCTTCTCGTACTTGTCGAGCTTCACCGTGCCCTTATACGACTTCTTGCCGGAATCAGCGGCAGACGCTGAAGCGGATGCGCTCGCAGATTCAGAAGCACTTGCCGAAGGTGAAGCCTCACCGGAAGGAGAAGAAGAGCTATCAGCCAGCGGGCGGATATCGCTAGCGCAGGCAGTCAGCGCTACAGCCGCACCGGCACCGGTAGCAGCCGCTAGTGCGGCACGTCGAGAAAGAAAAGTTGCCATGAAAAATCCTTAAGTAGTGCGTAGGGTCATGGGCCTAAGCCCTAAATCTTATGCGCCTGTAAGCGAGGTGAATCCCCGCCCCTAAGACGGACTCAGCAAAGATGCTCTAGGCATTCTTAGCGTTAGCCTCATCGGATGTTTTGGTGCTCGGGCTTGCAGAGCCTTGTCCATGTACCTTGGTGGGGTAAGTGAACCACTTGCCGTCCTGATACGACAATTTCAGGTCGGAAAGCTCAGGCTCCATGGAAGTGTTCTGGTACATAGGCCTGTTTCCCTTACCCTCAACATGCATCATCGCCTTAGAATCTTTGGACAGCGTGATACGCCAGTAGTAGAGGGAGTCGCTACCCGATACCTTCTCAGGTTGCGGGGTCATAATCTCAGCCTGAAGCGCATGCTCCGAACCGTAAAACCACCCCTCATTGGACTCATAAAAAGTCACATAATCATGGAAAGACTTCACATCCCTGCCGGAGGGGTCAGCCTGCTTCAACGGCTCATCGTCACCGGTGAGCACCAGATAGTTGACGCTGGCAAGCCAAAAACTAAAGGCAGAGTATGCGCCATCAATGGTTTTCTCATGCATATTCGCCGGAGGGAGGGGCTTGGGCACATTCTGCGCCTTGTGCGTCTCATCCGCGGGGACGTACTCACCCTTCTTCTCATAGTTATCGAACTTTACCGGCCCCAGATAAGACTTCTCAGAAGAACCATCCGCAGAGGATGAGCTAGCAGAAGCGGAGGGGCTAGCAGAGGCGCTAGAACTTGCTGAAGAGGAAGCCTCTCCAGAAGCAGACGGGGAGCTATCAGCCAACGGACGAATATCGCTGGAGCAGGCACTCAGCATCGTAATAGCGCCCGCACCGGCAGCTAGTAGGACTGCACGCCGAGAAAGGAAAGTCGTCATCAGAAATCCTTAAGTAGTGAGTATCAGAAGGAGCGGAATTTAACTGTTATTGTCCAAGAGCATGCGCCACATGCCCTCTTTGTACTCCATGATGAACTTCGTCGTGCGAGGAATCGTCTTTTCCTCCTCAACGATAGTCGCATCAGGCTCACCCTCAATGTGGTACTTAGCGGCAGGATCATAAGCAACAGTCACAAGCCATTCATAACGGTCCTGCTTATTAGCAACCGGCTGAAGCTCATTCTCCGCAATCTCAATCTTGTACGGCTGATCCGAACCGTAAATCCAACCCAGACCCGACTCGTAGAGCTTAATCATGGTCCTAGAGTTCCTCAAAAAAGCCTTCGCAGGATCCGCCTTCATCAGCGGCTCAACATCGCCGGTCAGAATCAGATAATTCTGGGAAGCAAGCCAATAACCCATCAGAGCGTAAGCACCCTCGGGGCTGTTCTCCTTCATCTTCTCCGGGATAAGAGGCTTCGGCACGTTCTGCGCCGGCGCCTCCGCACTCGCCGGAATGTAGGTGCCGCTCCGCTCGTAGTTATTGAACTTAATCGGACCCACGTATGAGCCGGGCGTGTGATCATCGGTAGGAGAAGGTGACGCCGAGGCGCTCACAGAAGAGGAAGCCGCGCCAGAAGTAGCGCCAGAAGCAGCATTAGAAGCTGAACCAGAGGAACCACCCGAGCCCTGCGACAGCGGACGAATATCAGTAGTGCACGCAGTCAGCGCTGCAAGAATACCGGTCGCACCCACGCCCAGGAGAGTACGTCGAGTGAAGAAGGTAGTCATCGGAAGCCCTTCGTTGGAACCAATACAGAACAGATAAAAACACCGTGCGCCAGAGCAGGCGTAGACGCCCTGTAAAGACCTATCAGTACGTCAATGTATACACCTTTAAGGTTACCCGAGAGCCACCAAATAGCCCCGTGACCACTTCGAATGTTCAGAAAATTAAGACCCCACACCCAGCGTTTTACCAGGTGCGGGGTCTTCCATCATGAGAAGTCAGCATGCGAGGGAACCTTCAGTAATACGGCAACTATGCGGCGCTAGACAACTCCCACTTGCCGTCCTTGTAATCCAGTCGGAACCTCGCCACCTTCTTCTTCGACTCATCAGCGCTCGTCGCCTTCTCCGGCTGACCATTGTAATGCCGCATCATTTTGGGATCCATATAGGAATAGCCCTCCCAAATAAAGCGAGTATTATTGCTACCCGGCACCTCACGGGGCGCATCCGTCAGCAGCTCAACAATATACGGAGTTTCCGTACCGTACACCCAACCCAAACCCGACGCATACAGCTTAATCGTGCTGGGATACTTCTCCCAGCCGTAACCATCATGGTAAACGATCTCAATCGGACCAGGGTTACCCGTCATCATGAGGTAATTCAAGCTCGCCAGCCAGAAACTCAAGAAAGCATACGCACCATCAACGCTGTGCTCCTTCATATTCGCCGGAGGAACAGGCTTCGGCATATTCTGCGCCATCTGCGTAGCGCTCGCCGGAACGTACTCACCGGTCTTCTCATAGCTATCAAACTTCATTGGACCCTTATAGGACTTACCCGAAGACGGAAGACCCGAGGCTACAGAAGCACTCGCAGGCGCCGAAGCAGAAGGAGACGCCGATGCAGACGCAGATTCGGAGGTGGTCGCCGCCTCCGACGGAGAAGCCGAGCCGGTACTGCCAGCCAGCGGGCGAATATCGCTAGCGCACGCAGTCAACGCAGAAAGTGCACCCGCAACAGCAACACCCAGAGCGGTACGTCGAGTGAAGAAAGTAATCATCGGAAGTCCTTCGTCAGATCCTTCACCCACAAAGCCGTCAGCACGAGGCTCAAACCTGCAGGTAAAGACCATATGTAGTACGTCAATGTATATACGTTAAGCGTACCCGAGGCACTCTCAGCCGACCCCGAACACCCGCAGGGTTTCCCCTGAGTGTTCCCTGGGTTTTTGGCAAAAGAAACCCCCACCCACGGTGCATGACCGCAGGCGGGGGAGAAGCCTATCTTAAACCGTTAGGCCTGAACCGTTAAGGTGAGGTCTAGACAGAAGAAGAGTTAGAAGAAGAACCGGAAGCCGCCGAAGAAGAGCCCTCATTGCCGGTAAGCATAAACCACTTACCGTCCTTATACTCCACAGCAGCCTTCATCAGCTTGCCATTCGGGCTAGAAGACGTCTTAAAAGGTAGGTCAGACTTACCCTCACGATGAATCTTCGCATCTGCACTGTAGTTCATGTAGCCCGGCCAGTAGTAACGGGTGCCGCTACCGGAAGGCTTCTGCGGTGCACTACTAATCAACTCCATAGTAACCGGGGTGTCCGTACCGTACATCCAGCCCAGATTACTCTCGTACATCAACGTAAATTCCTGCAGGCTCTTCGCATACACATCTGCAGGGTCAGCCTTCTTCATCGGCTCAGCATCACCGGTCATCAGCACATAGTTGAAGCTCGCCAGCCAGTAGCCAATGAACGCATACATGCCATCAACGTTCTGCTCGTTCATGTTCGCCGGAACGAGAGGTTTGGGCACATTCTGTGCCTTCTTCTCAGCCGTGGCAGGAACGTACTCACCCTTCTTCTCGAAGTTATCGAACTTCACAAGGCCCTTATAGGACTTATCAGAAGAGGAAGACGAAGCCGATGCCGAAGCGCTCGCGGATGCGCTTTCGGACGCACTCGCCGAGGCCTCACCGGAGGGGGAACTATCAGCCAGCGGACGGATATCGCTAGCGCACGCAGTCAATGCCGCCAGTACGCCGGCACTGGTAGCACCCAACGCCACGCGACGGCTCACACCAGCAGAGACGGGGGAAGGGCTCATCATTATCAGCCTTTCAAAAGAAGTCAGCAAAGGAAATTGAGTGAATTGACACCTCCATCATACCGGCAAACACACAGATACCCGGCAGTAGCCGTCATCGAGTGCCGATGACAAAGCAACCTAATACCGCTGCAAAGCAATCTAAATGCCGCAGCAAAGCATCACCGAGTTCCGGCATAAAGAAACCCCCGCCCACGGTGCATTACCGGGGGGGGGGGGGAGAGAGAAGCCTATCTTAAGCCGTTAGACCTTACCCATAGGATAGGTGCTTAGACAGAAGAAGAACTCGAAGAAGAATCGGAAGCCGCCGAAGAAGAGCTCTCATCGCCGGTGAGCATAATCCACTTACCGTCCTTGTACTCCACACCAACCTTCGTCAGTTCCCGCGAGCTATCCTCCATAAAGGGTTCATCAGGGCCCTGACCTTCAGCGTGAATCTTCATGTCCGCGCTGTAACTCATGTATCCCAACCAGTCATAGCGAATTCGGCTACCGGAAATTTTCTGCGGTGAATCAGAAAGCAACTCAAGAATAATAGGAGTATCCGCACCGTAGAGCCAGCCCGCATTATTTTCATAGGCAACCGTCAAATTCCGGTAATTCTCCAGCGCATCCGCAGATTCAATCTTCTGCAGCGGCTCAGTATCGCCGGTCATTAGCAGATAGTTGGAACTCGCCAACCAATAACTAACGAACGCGTAAATACCGTCAACGTTCTGCTCGTTCATGTTCGCCGGAACGAGAGGCTTCGGCACATTCTGCGCCTTATGAGTGGCGGTCGCCGGAACGTACTCGCCGTTCTTCTCGAAGTTATCGAACTTCACGAGGCCCTTATAATGCTTGCCGGAAGAAGCAGAAGGCGAAGCGCTAGCCGAGGCACTGGGTGAGGCACTAGCTGAAGCGCTCGCGGATGCACTAGCAGAACCGGAAGTAGAGTTAGACGCCGAGCCATCAGCCAGTGGACGAATATCGCTGGCACAAGCGGTCAACGCGGCAAGTGCACCAGCGGCGGTCGCACCCAGCGCCACGCGGCGGTTCACACGGGTAGATATGGGGGAAGGGCTCGTCATAATCAGCCTTTCAAAGGAAGTCAACAAAGGAAATAGAGTGAGTTGACAACCCCATCATACCCTAAAGTATGCAAATAGATATCAAACGTTTCCACTTGCATCCTTTTGTGAAGAAAGGTCTAAAAAGCTGCAATTAGTGGACTAGGATGCCGAGGGGCTCGCAGATTCCGTGCTCTTATCACCATCCTTATCTTTCTGAGTGCTCATAAACCAAGCACCCTCCTTATACTCCACAACAATCCTCATCGCCTGACCCTGAGAATCTTCAGCCCCCGTAAGGGCCTTATCGCGGTTATCGCCCTCCGTCAGATGCCTCTTCGCATTCTGATCAACCAGAGAACGAGCACGCCAGAAATAAAGAATACGGTCACCCTCAATCTGCGTGGGGGTATCCGTCAGCAGGTACACAGACATCGGCTCACTCGTGTCATAAATCCAGCCGCGCCCCGTCTCATAGAGCTTAATCATCGGCTCAAGCTCCTTGGTGTAGTCAGTGCTAAGATCCGTCTTCTTCATCGGCTCAATATCACCCGTCAACGCCAAATAATTAAAGCTAGAAATCCAATAGCCAATCAGCGCATAGATACCGTCAATACTCAGCTCCTGCACCTTCTCCGGCATGATCGGTTTGGGCACGTTCTGCGCCTTCTTCTCAGCCGTGGCAGGAACGTACTCGCCGTTCTTCTCAAAGTTATCGAACGTGACCTTACCCTTATACGACTTATTCGCAGACGGCAACGTCGGCGAAGCAGAGGCGCTCGCGCTCGCTGACTCAGAGGCGGCAGTATCAACCGGCGGATGCACCGTACGCGCACACGCAGACAACACAGCGGCAAGACCAACACCGCCCGCACCCAACACGGCGCGGCGGCTCAAGGCGACGGGCTTAGAAGAAGAGCTAGTCATCAGCAGTCTTTCGGTGAGGTCAACGGACAAGGGGGAGTGAGTCGACACCCCCATCATACCGGGCGCACCTTATAGCAACCGTAAAGCACAGGAGAACAACAAATAGCCGGGCGCATACGAAGACACCCCGTAGCTGCCACACAACAAAAGACAGCTACGGGGTGAACAACGTAATACGCCTCGACTGAACCGGACGCACCGACTAACGGAGCAGATGCGCAAAATTACGGCGTGCCTGAGCCACCTTCGGGCTTACCACAAACGCACAATAACCCTGCGCCGGATTCAACGCGTAATAGTTCTGGTGATAATCCTCAGCCTCATAGAACACGCCCAGGGGCTTAATCTCCGTAACAATGGGGGAGGGGTACAGCTGCTGAGCACGCGCCACCGCACGCTCAAACGCCTCACGCTGCTGCTCATCCGCGTAGAAAAGCACCGAACGGTACTGCGAACCGGTATCCGCACCCTGACGATCCCAGCTGGTCGGATCGTGGCTCGTGAAGAAAATATCCAGCACCGTATCCAGGTCAATGACCTGCGGGTCAAAGCTGAGCTTCAGCGCCTCCTGGTGCCCGGTCGTACCCGAACATACCGAACGATAATCGGGGTCGGGAGTATCGCCGCCCGTGTAGCCGCAGACGCTCTCCTCAACCCCGCGGAACTGGCGGTACACCGCATCCAGGCACCAGAAACAGCCGCCGGCAAGAACAACATCAGTCATGATTCCTCCTTGAACTATAAAACCACACTACCTGAAGAACACCGCCGAGCCGCATAATATTCCTGAGCTGCCGCCGCGCCACCTGCCACAATAGAGGTATGACTGAAAAACTAGAAACCCCCACCCTCGCAGAAGTCGTCGACGCCTTCCACACGCTCTTCCCGCCGCAGCTCGCCGCCGGATGGGACGCATCCGGCCTCGTCGCCGGACGTGGCGCCGCTAAAGTGAGCACCGTCCTCTTCGCAGTAGACGCCCTCACCGCCACCGCTGAAGAAGCCGTAGCCGAAGGCGCGCAGCTACTCATCACCCACCACCCGTTACTGCTACGCGGCGCAAAGTTCATCCCCGACAGCGACTACAAGGGCAATGTACTGCACACCCTTATCGAAGGCGGATGCGGCCTGCTCGGCGCGCACACCAACGCCGATGCCGCCGTTGAAGGCGTGAACGAAGCACTCTGCGACGCTATCGGCCTGATTGACCGCGAACCGCTCACCGAAGCACAAACCCAGGTACTCGACGAACAGGAACACTCGGTAGGCACCGGCCGCCTCGGCACCCTGCCCGAAGAAATCACCCTCAAGGAGCTCGCAGAACGCCTCGCAGCGGCACTGCCCGCAACCGCCGGTGGCCTGCGCATCGCCGGACGCGCCGACCAGCCGATCCGCCGCGTCGCCCTCTGCGGTGGTGCCGGTGACTCCCTCTTCGACGCTGTGCGCGCCACTGACGCGCAGGTGTACATTACCGCCGACCTGCGCCACCACCCCGCTAGCGAATTCCGCGAAACCGCACGAGTTGACGGCAGTAACATCGCCCTGATTGATTGCTCCCACGCCGCCAGCGAATCCCTCTGGCTGCAGTCGGCGGCAAACCGCCTGCGCGCCCTGCTCGCTGAGCGCGGTTTCACCATCGAAACGAAGCTGTCTGCACTCAACAGCGACCCGTGGGACTTCACCGTCTCCACCGGCGTGGCAACCGGTCAGGATGCGCGCTCGGCAAGCACCGCCGCAGCCCCCGCGTGGGAACTATAGGGCGAGAATTCTAGGGGCGAGAACTCTAGAAGAATCCGCGCGGATTCCCTCAGCGCGTAAGAGCCCGGGCACCCCGTCCGTTGTGACGAGGTACCCGGGCTAGAACCGGCCCGGCCTGCTTAGTTACCTGGCCTACTTAGTTAGCAATGCGATACAGGCCGGTAGTGATAGGGTTCAGCACACGATGCCGGTAATAAAACAACATCCAGTCCAATTCAATGCGGGTCACAGCATGATTCGGTTCAAACATGCCGGTCTCGGGAGTAATAACATTCTGCTGGGTAGCCCACAGAATCTCACGGTAGAACGCGGAATCCGGCGTAACATCCGGGAAGGACGAAACACCCGATACTTCCGGTGAACCAGACGCACGGTAAATCATTGCGGCAACGGTTGCATTCGTGAGACCGTCCTCCGCGTGGAACTTTCCGTCAGGTCCGCCGAAAGTAACGCCCTTTTCACGAGCCCAAATGTAGGCGGCGTAGTTCGGATTGTCCGTCTTCACATCCGGCCACGGAGAGACTTCAGGAAGGTCCACCTTGGGGCTGCCCTTCATCTCATAAAGGGCGGAAGCCAGCTCACCGCGGGTGGCAGGCTGCTTCTGTTCCTCGTCGTTCAGCGATGTCGAAAAGTACATACGTTCCTCTACGGGTACGTAAGCATTCGTGAACCGCTGGACACCCTCAAACTTCAAATCCTGGTGCGCCAAAAGAACGCCGCGGTGCTCCGGGGCAAAACCCACCATCGGCGTGATGAGAGTCTTATCCGTCTTGCTGGGGTAACCGTAGTCGCTCCACGCCTCAATGACGTACTGCTTGGACGGATCCAGCGTGTTCGCGGGAATCTTGAGATTGACGAAAGCGAAGCCTCCCTCCAGGCCCGTCTCGTATTCATCATCACCGTGGACGTAACGCTTCATCTCGCTCATAACCAGGACGGGGGAACCCGTGCCCTTCTCGCGAATGACGTACATCATGCCCTCAACGCCGGGGATGTCAGTCCCTACGAAGCCCTGACCCTGAATCAGCAGCTCCTGATCCTTCGTGGGGTCCTTCAAAGCGTCGTATTTCAACTTAGGTGCGAAGGTATCGAAGTGATAATCATTGGTGCTCAGACCGTGATGCGTCACAACGTTCTTGCGAGCCCAGATATCCTGAACGGTTGACTGCGGCTGGCCCTCGGGCTCGGCAAGGATGCCAACCTCGTAACGCACCTTGTCCAGAGTCATATCCGGGAAATACTCCGTGAGAGTGTAGTAACTCGGCAAAGTATTAGCTTCAACCTTCAGCGGGGCGACAAAGGTGCCGTCATCGTCAATGGTGAAGTCCTTGCCCTCTTCAAACCGCAAGAGGGTATCGGTCACCTGATGGGCGTTGTAGGGGACGTTCTCCTCGGGCGCGATGTAGATGACTACCTTGCCGTGCTGCTTGCGCCACTCCTTGGTGAAGCCGGTGCCCAGAACCGTAATTTTACTGTCCTCACCGGTGTACAGGCCGTCGCCCTCTTGCTTGAAGACGTCACGGCCGTCCTGGTAGTAGTAATCCTCATAGACAACGGTGAAAGACGGCTCATCCGCGACATCCTGAGTTGCAGGGGCGGGGGTATTGGCAGTCGGTGCGTTAGCAACGGGCGCGTTTGCGGTGGGGGCTGCGTCCTGGGCCAGCACCGGGGTCATCGGCAGGACCATCGCGCTCGCCAGTACGAGCGCGCTACAGTTCCGAGCCGCGTGGAAGAATGAAGACTTAGAGTTCGGAAGTGAGGACATAAGACATCCTTAGGGTCATTTCTCCGGGGCTGCGCGAGCTTACCGGCAGGTTGGGAATCGGCCGCAGAATCTGCGCACGCCCGATGAGAAAAGTGGTTGAAAATCCCCCTCGGTTTCGGGGATATCCTCACCCTATCAAAGCGTTGAACGATTGTCAGGAAACACTCAAGGGGTACTTGAAGGTTCTTGGAAATCTCACACAGTGCGTAGCCGTTAAAAGCTGATCCCCGTGCTCCCGAACAGAAAACCATTCGGGAACACGGGGGATTCAGAGAACTATCCGATGCGCCGCACTCTCCCTCAAGGTAAAACTCGAGGGAGACGCAGGCGGTCTAAGCGACCTTACTTAGCGCGAGCCTGGAACGCCTCAATCAGAGTCTCCAACTCACCATGAGTCACCATGTGCTGAGCATCAAAAGCGCCGCTAGCGTTCAGCACCACCTTGTTCTGCTGAGCCCACAGAATCTCACGGTAGAACGCCGAACCGGGAGCTACATCGCTGTAGGGGGAGTTGCCCTTAACTGCGGGCGAACCAGCCGCACGGTAGGTGAACGCCGCAACAGTAGCATTCGAAATTCCGGCATCAGCATGGAACTTGCCGTCCGACCAGCCGAAAGTAATACCCTTCTGACGCGCCCACACGTAGGCGGGGAAGTTCGGGTCGTCAGTCTTCACATCCGGCCAGGGAGAAGTCTTGGGCAGCTTCACCTCGGGGGTGCCCGCCTGAATGTACAGGGCGGCCGCGAGCTCACCGCGGGTTGCGGGGGTCTTCAGCTTCTCATCGGAAGGATCAGGCTTCTGGCTGTCGTCCTTCTTGGGGTCCTGAGCGTTGGGCAGGTTCGCATCCTTGTAACCGTTCGTGCCGTTCAGATCCAGGTCCTGCCATGCGAGCAGGGTGCCGCGACCCTCAGTGGACTTGCCCACAACCGGTGCGAGCAGCTCGCCCGTCTCGCTGTAACCGTCATTAGCCCACACCTCAATCACGTATTTCTTCGAAGCATCCAGAGTGTTTGCCGGAAGATGCACGTTACCGTACAGGTTGCCGTCACGGTACGCCGACGACTCAGTGGGGTGATCAAACTCGATGATGTCACTGGTTGCCAGAACCGGGGTGTTCGAACCCTTCTCACGAACCACAAACTGAACACCCTTAACGGAGTGGATATCGCCGTTGAACCCCTGGCCACCAACGTTCAGATCCTGCGACTTCGCGGGATCAGCCACACCGTTGTAGCCCAGGCGCGGTGCGAACGGTGCCGGCTTCTCACCCAGAGTGCTCAGCACCTGGGTGCTCACCACGTTCTTGCTGGTCCACAGCTCCTGAGCGGTCAGAGGCTTCTGGCCCTTCTGCTCAGCAACCACGTGAATCTCGTAGCGGACATCGTACTTGGTGCCGCCGGTCGGATCGTGGAAGTTGTCATCATCAACGAAGTAGTAGGCGGCAAGCTTGTACGCCTCAACCTTCAGGTCAGCCTCAAAAGTGCCGTCATCGGCAATGGTGAAGTCCTGACCCTCCACGAAGCGCAGCATCTTCGAAGTCGGAATCTCGTAGCCGGACGGTGCGTAGTTCGCGGGGGCAATGTACAGCGCCACGGTACCGTGCTGAGCGCGCCACTCCTTGGTGTAGCCTGCGCCCTTCACGTGGACGGTACCGCCCTCAGTCGTGACGAGGGAGGGGTTCACGCCGTCGTACTTGTAACCGTCAGGGATGGATACATCCAGGGTCGGGGTATCCGCAGCGTCCTGGTTACCTGCCTGCGGGGTGGCGGCAGCAACGGCTGCATCAGCGGCAGGAGCGGCATTCTGAGCCAGCGCCGGGGCCATCGGCAGAACCATGGCGCCAGCCAACGCCAGCGCGCCGCAACCCTGAGCTGCGCGGAGGAATGAAGACTTAGAGCTCGGAAGCGAGGACATAACACATCCTTAAAAGTTGTTTCTCGCAGGGCCCTGCGAGTTCACCGGCGGGTAGGGAATTCGCCGTTGAATCTGCTGCGCCCTATGAGAAAAGTGGGTGGAAGCCCCGTCGGTTTCGGGGACATCTTCACCCTATCAAACCTTCGAAATGATGTCAGGGAACACTCAAGAGAGACTTGAAGGTTCTGAGGTATTTCACAGGTTGATCAGCCGATAAAAACCGAACCCCGCGCACCCGGTGAGAAGAAGACTCTCAGGGTGCACGGGGTTATGACTCAGACTAGAAGCAACCCACCATAGTCAGTGCGGTTCTGAAAAATGAACATCATCTGCTCCAGCTCACCACGATTTACCATCGTGGTCGCCTCAAAAATACCCCTCTGCGGGTTAATGACACCATGCTGAGCAGACCACAAAATCTCACGGTAGAAGGCGGAACTCGGATTCACATCCGTAAACGAAGAAACACCGGAAACAGCTGGGGAACCTGCTGCACGGTAGGTGAACGCCGCAACAGTAGCGCGTGAAATACCTGCATCCGCATGGAACTTACCATCAGACCAGCCGAAGCTGATGCCCTTCTCACGAACCCAAATGTACGCAGCGTAGTTCGGGTCGTCTGTCTTTACATCCGGCCACGGGGAGACAGCTGGCAGGTCAACCCTGGGGGCGCCAGCTTGAAGGTACAGCGCCGCAGCTAGCTCACCGCGAGTAGCACGCTGCTGCTGTTCCTCATCGCTAAGCTTTGAGAAGAGATGCTTATACTTGGGCTTGGGTAGAGATACATTCGTGAATTCCTCAAGACCTTCAAACTTCAAGTCCTGACGGCCCATAAGGACACCGCGGTGCTCCGGCGCCAAACCCACAATCGGGGTGATGAGAGTCTTATCCGTCTGGTTGACATAGCCATAGTCGCTCCATGCTTCAAGGACATACTGCTTAGACGGATCCAGAGTGTTCGCGGGAATTTTGATGGTGCGGTAAACAGCGTTTCCCCACAGCGCCATTACGCCATCGCTACGTTCGTAGTAGCGCTCCATCTCGCTCATGAGCAGGACGGGGGTGCCGGTGCCCTTCTCTCGAATCGTGTACATGACACCCTCACGACCGGGGAGCTCATACGCGCTGAAACCCTCACCCTTAATCATCAGCTCTTGATCTTTCGTGGTGTCCTTCAGTGGATCGTACCTCCAGTGGGCCCCGATAATTTCAGGATGGCGACGGGTATATATTGGCTTGTGAATAGCCACGTTCTTACGAGCCCAAATATCCTCAATGGTCGGCCACGGCTGATCCTCGCCCACGGTGAGGATGCCAATCTCATAGTGCACATCCTCCCCGCGGAAATACGGGACCCCATAAGCGGGGGTGTAGAAACTCTCCAGGTCGCCATATCTGATCGTCAGCTCTGCCTCAAAAGTGCCGTCATCGGCAATAGGGAAACGCCAACCTTCTTCAAAGAAACGCACCGACCTTGAAGGCTCAACGTTATCGGGATGATACTCTGTAGCGGCAATGTAAAGGACTGCCTTGCCGTGCTGCTCACGCCATTCCTTGGTGAGGCCGGTGCCCCTCACCGTAATTTCGTTGTACTTATCGGTGTACAAAGCCGCACCCTCCCCATAATCAATGGTGAAAGACGGGCCATCCGTGACGTCCTGAGAAACCGGGGAGGCGGTATCGGCAACCGGTGCGTTAGGGACAGAAATGTTAGTGACCGGTGCTGTATCCTGAGCCAGCGCCGGAGTCATCGGCAGAACCATAGCGCCAGCCAACATGAGAGCGCAACAACCCTGCGTTGCACGGCGGAATGAAGACTTAGAACTCGGAAGTGAGGACATAAAGCATCCTTATGGTACGTCCCATTGGATGTTTGCAATTCCTGCAGGATGATTTCCGGCCGAATCTTCACCGTCGAAGTTGCGCTAATCCAATAAGAAAATCGTTGATTATCCCCATCGGTTTTGGGGGTAGCCTCAGCATATCAAACCCTTAATGAGAAGTCGCAAGAAATCTCAAGGAATAGTTGAAAGTTTTGAATTTTTGTGCCGCAATGATTCCGCGAGCACCCAAAAATAGATGCAGAAAAAAGCAGAGAAAACGGGCATAGAAAACCCCGTGTTCCCGAATAGAAAAACCATTCTGGAACACGGGGTATTCAGCTTAGAAATAGTCCGCCTTACTTGGCTTGGTTCTACTTAGCTCGATTCTGGAAGTTGAACAGCATCTGCTCCAGCTGACCACGATTCACCAGGTCCGTCGCATTAAAAGCGCCGAAATCCGGATTAATGACATACTGCTGAGTGGACCACAGAATCTCACGGTAGAAGGCGGAACTCGGATTAACATCCGTGAACGAAGAAACACCAGAAACAGCCGGAGAGCCCGCTGCACGGTAGGTGAATGCCGCAACCGTAGCGTTCGAAATGCCTGCATCCGCGTGGAACTTACCATCCGACCAGCCGAAGGTAATGCCCTTCTGACGAGCCCACACGTAGGCGGCATAGTTCGGGTCGGTGGTCTTCACATCCGGCCAGGGGGAGACTGCCGGGAGATTCACCTTGGGGCTACCAGCCTGAGCGTACAGCGCAGCCGTCAGCTCACCGCGAGTAGCACGCTGCTGCTGCTCCTGGTAGGTGAGCTTCGAAATCAGGCTCTTGTACTCTCCCTTAGGTGCAGTAGCATCCGCGAAGTCCTGAACACCCTCAAACTTCAGATCCTGACGGCCCATAAGAACACCGCGGTGCTCCGGCGCCAAACCCACAATCGGGGTGATGAGGGGCCTGTCCTTCTTGGTGAGGTCGTAGTCGTAGTCGCTCCACGCCTCAATGACGTACTGCTTAGACGGATCCAGGGTGTTTGCGGGGATCTTGATGGTGCGGTAAAGAGTGCCTCCCTCCAGGCGGGTTACGCCATCGGGGCCTTCATAGTAGGACTTCATATCGCTCATCGCCAGGACGGGGGTGCCGGTGCCCTTCTCACGAATCACGTACATGGCACCCTCACGACCGGGCAGCTCCTCACCAACGAAACCCTCACCCTTGACCAGCAACTCCTGATCCTTCGTGGTGTCCTTCAGAGCATCGTACTTCCACTTAGGTGCCATGACTTCAGGATGGTAAGCGCGGGTGTACATCGGGTGGTGGGCGATAACGTTCTTGCGAGCCCAAATATCCTCAATGCTCGACTGGGGCTGACCCTTAGCCTCGGTCAAAATACCCGTCTCGTAACGCACCTCGTCCAGGGTGATACCCGGGAAATAATCGATGGGAGTGTAGAAACTCTCCAGAGCCTTGGCCTTGATGGTCAGCTTTGCCTCAAAAGTGCCATCATCGGCAATGGTGAAGTCCTTACCTTCTTCAAAACGGAGCATCGACGTGGAAGGCTCAGCGTTACCGGGGCGGTCCTTCGTAGCAGCAATGTAGAAGACAACGGTGCCGTGCTGCTCACGCCACTGCTTAGTGAAACCGGTACCCTTCAGAGTCACGGTGCCGCCCTCGCCGGTGTACAGAATACCGTCATAATCAGCGGAGTACGTCGGCTGTGCCGCTGCGTCCTGAACAGCCGGCTTGGGGGTCACAGCATTTGCCGCCGGTGCATTAGCAACAGGTGCCGCATCCTGGGCGAGTGCCGGAGTCATCGGCAAAACCATCGCGCCAGCCAGCGCCAATGCACCGCAACCCCGTGCTGCACGGAAGAAGGAAGAATCCTTGAAATTCGGAAGAGCGGACATAATCATTCCTTATCGGTTGAACCCATTGCGCCGATGCAGTTTCTAAAAGGGGTGTAAGAAATCTTCGTCGAATCTGCGCCAACCCAATGAGAAGTGGTCGAATGCCCCCGTCGGCTTCGGGGACATTTTCACCCTATCAAAGCGTCAAACAGATGTCAGGAAACACTCAAGAGAAGCTTGAACGTTCTGAGGGTTTTCACAGGTTGACCAGACACTAAGAACTGAACCCCGCAAACAGAACCCCGTGTTCCCGAACAGAGAACCTGCCCGGGAACACGGGGTTATTCAGCTGGCTATGCTTAGCGAGCCTAGAAAGCCATCATCAGAACTTCCAGCTCGCCGCGAGTCACCATATGCTTGGGGTTGAACGTGCCGCTCGTGCTCAGCGCAACCTTGTTCTGCCCAGCCCACGCAATCTCACGGAAGAATGCAGAACCCGGGGCCACATCGGTGTACGGGGACCAGTACTGCACGGTGGGGGACCCAGCCGCACGGTAGGTGAAAGCCGCGACGGTAGCGTTCGAAATGCCTGCATCCGCGTGGAACTTGCCGTCCGACCAACCGAAGGTGATGCCCTTCTGACGAGCCCACACGTAGGCGGCGTAATTCGGGTCGGTAGTCTTCACATCCGGCCAGGGGGAGACTGCCGGGAGGTCCACCTTGGGGCTACCCGCCTGAGCGTACAGCGCTGCCGTCAGCTCACCGCGGGTAGCGCGTTCCTTGCGCTGCTCATCGGTCAGGCTGGGCTGCTTACCTTCAGTAGCGTCAGAACCCTTGAAGTTCAGGTCCTGGGAGGCCAGCAGAGTACTGCGACCCTCGGGTGCCTTGCCCACCACAGGGCCGGCAAACTCGCCGTTCTTATAGCCGTCGTTACTCCAAACCTCCACGACGTACTTCTTCGCCGGGTCCAGAGTATTCGCCGGCACCTTCACGACGCCGCGTACCTCGCCGTTCTCGAACTCAGAAAAATGGTGATAGCGGTTATACCAAAAGATGTCACTCGTCGCCAGAACCGGGGTGTTCGAACCCTTCTCACGAATCACATACTGAACACCCCCGGCAGAGGCAAACTTGCCGTAGAAGCCGGTACCCAAAAAGTAAATGCTCTGATCAGCGGCGGTGTCACCCAGAGCCTTGTACTCCACCTTGGGGGCAAACGCGCTGGAGCGGAACGCTTGAGTGTCCAGCACGGTACGATACAGCACGTTCTTACCAGCCGACAGGTCCTCCACAGTCAGCTGGGGCTCACCCTGCTTCTCGGTAAACATGCCAATCTCGTAACTCACCTCGTAACGCTTCTCGTAACGCGGAATGCCGAGGAAAGGAGCGCGAGGCTTGTAGTAGCTCTGCAACGCACCGGGCTTGACCGTCAACTGAGCATTCAGGGTGCCGTTTTCAGCAATGGTGAAGTCCTTACCCTCTTCAAAACGGAGCAGAACATCATTGGCGGGCAGAACATCAGCGCCGTCAGGAACACCCTGAGAAGCAACAATGTAAACCACTACCTTGCCGTGCTTCTCACGCCACTCCTTGGTGTAGCCCCAACCCTTCACGTGGATGGTGCCGCCCTCGGAGGTATACACCAGCTGTTCCTTGTTGTCGTACGAAAACTTGAACGTAGCCTTCTGAGGAGTCTTACCCGGAATATCCGCAGCTGTCGTGCCGTCAGAACCATCGAAGTCCAGCTCCTGGGTAGCCAGCAGGGTACCGCGACTCTCGGGTGCCTGACCCACGACGGGGGTAATAAACTCGTCGCCCTCGTATCCGTTGTTACCCCACACCTCGACAACATAATCCTTTGACTTATCCAGGGTGTTTGCCGGAATCTTCACCGTACCGTGGATGTAGCCATCCTGGTAAGCGAAAGCCAGATTCTCGTGGTTATATTCAATGATGTCGCTAACCACCAGAACCGGGGAGTTCAAACCCACCTCTCGCACAACAATCTGGATACCCTTCGGGGAGTTAATTTCGCCGCCGAAACCCCATCCCGAGAATTCCAGAACCTGATCCTCATCAGTATTCTTCAACGAGTGGTAGCCCAAATGAGGATAGAACTCATCAGAAGTAGCAACAGGATTCTCACGGACACGATCATCCGACTGAGAACCGGCCGCTACAGGAGTATCTGCAGTAGCGTTCTGAGCAATAGCAGGAGACAGCGGCAGAATAATCGCACCCGCTAGTGCCAGTGCACTGCAACTGCGGGTTGCATACAGGAGTGAAGACTTAGAGTTCGGAAGAGCGGACATAAATATTCCTTATCGGTCATGTCCATTGCGCCGATGCAGGTTCTAAATAGGAATGAGAAATCTCCGTCGAATCTGCGCCAACCCAATGAGAAGTGGTTGAGTGTCCCCATCGGTTCAGGAAACACTCTCACCCTAACAAACCTTCAAGTAGAAATCAGTGCGTTGCTCAAGAAAAACTTGAACCTGCCGAAATATTTCACTGCGTGCATGATGCCGCGCACAGAAAGCCCCAAACCCCCGGCAATTCCAACCCCAGACAGTCCCGCGCACACTCCTCAAAACACAAGAGGCCCCGCACTCCCAACAAGGAGTACGGGGCCACCAAACACACACTAACCAAGCGCTAAAACGAAGCGCGAAAACTACGCAGTGTAAAAACTACGAAGTGCGGAAGTACAGGTACATCATCATCGCAACACGACCGCGAGACGTCTGAGCCGTCGGCTCGAAAGCATTACCCTCAGACACCGTCGACACGCCACGGCGAGACGCCCACACAATCTGACGGTAGAACGGAGTCGCAGACGAAACATCGCTAAACGGGGAAGTACCCGACATCTGAATCTTCTGCGCACCATCAGCACGGTACAGCAGAGCCGCAGCAGAAGCATTCGACAGGCGCGCGTCAGCGTGGAACTCACCATCAACCCAACCGGAGGTAATACGCTCCTGACGCGCCCACAGGTACGCATCATAGTTCGGGTCAGACTCATCAACATCCGCATACGGCGAATGCTCCGGACGAGTCACCGACGGCGAACCCGCCAACTTATAGAACATGGTGATCAGCTCGCCACGAGTCACCGGATCCTCAGCACCAAAATGGCCCTCAAAAACCGGCTCCATCGTCTGAGTGCGAACAGCCCAACGAATACCCGCATAGTACGCAGAATCCTCGGGGGCATCATCAAAAATAGTGTTCGCATCCGGCGCGGTCACAGACGGACGCAGAATCTTCGGGCCCTGACCCGAAGAGCTCGACGCCAGAGGAGAAGCAGAAGCAACCGAGACAGTCGCCGGCACAGCAGTATCTGCCGAAGAAAGACGCGCCTCCGACGAATCATAGAAAGAGAACAGAGGGGAGAACGGCAGATACAAAACACCCGCCAGCGCCACAGCGCCAACAGCCAGCTCAATACGGCGGCGCTTACGCTTCTTAGAATCAGCCTGAGAAGAAGCCTCGGGGGTGCCCTCCGGTGCCAGCAGAGGTGCAGAAGAATTATGGGCAGTATCAGTCGACTGCTTAAAATCCTGGGACATAAATCCTCAATGTGGTTGATGTGTCGGTGTGTGATGGGCTCCCTCTAGTTCTACGCACCCAGCCGGATAAGGGCGCGCACCAAGGGGGCGCAACAGTCCTAAGCATAAACCACAGCTTGAAAAATATTAATTTACACTTCACAGAACATTCTTAAAAAAGGGGAGTAGAGCACCCCAAAAATCCGCCCAATAGCGGGTACCGCATGAGGCGCGCCCCACATGCGGTACAGCCCACATTAGCGTGTTAGCCGGCAAAAATACCTCGAAAAACCGCGGAACAGCACCGGGCGACAGTCCCGCACGCGCCCCTACAGATACCTTGCAGGCACCTCATAAACGCCCTGCAGGAGACACAGAAAGCCGGGTCGGCGGGATAAAACCAACGTTTCATCGCCGCCAGCCCGGCATAATCTCTAGAACCTAGAAGCTAAACCCAGTGAACTAGCAAAACCCTAGCGGACCTTGTAGTTCATCAAGAAACCAGCCAGCTCACCACGGCTCACCAGCGCAGACGGGTGGTACTCAGAGCCCGGGAAAACCTGCAGCTTCTGCTGCTTAGCCCAAGTAATCTCACGGTAGAACGCAGAGCCGACCTTTACATCGGTGTACGGCGCCTCAGTCGCAGCAACCGACTTCTTACCATCAAAACGGTACAGGAACGCCGCAACAGTAGCGTTAGACACAGACGCATTCGCGTGGAACTTACCATCAGACCAGCCGAAAGTAATACCCTTCTGACGAGCCCAAATGTACGCAGCGTAGTTCGGGTCATCAGTCTTCACATCCGGGTACGGGCTAGTCGCCGGCAGATCAACCTTCGGGGAACCAGCCATGCGGTACAGTGCAACAGTCAGCTCACCGCGGGTTGCATCATCATTAACGCCGAACCAATCCTTCTCACGAGGATCAATCAGCTTCTGATCAGCAGCCCACAGAACAGCCTTGTGGTTCGCGTGAGCATCCGGAACATCAGCGAAACGCTCACGAGCCTTCTTATTCGCAGACTCACCAGTCAGAGTCAGGTAATCAGCTGCGATGCGCTCACGCTGACCATCTGCATAGTTAATGGTCACGAAAATAGCGTAGTGGCTATCCTCATCCAGCTTGGTGCCGTCAACATTAACGGTGGTCTCAAACGCGCCGGTTGCCGCACGGTCAGCGTTCAGAGTGATGCTATCCAGAGCATCGCCGGTCGGGTTGCCGTCAGCCTCAGCCTCAGAGAACAGAACGTTCACGGTAGCGCCAGCCGGAACCTTGAAGTCCTTACCCTTCACACGGATAGTGGTCGAAGAGCTCAAATCAACCTTGTCAGTGCTCAAAGACACCGAAGGATAAGCAGTCTTAACGTTCTCGCCGTTCACCGGAACAAACGCCTGAGTGCTCAGCGCCTGGCTGTTCGCCTCATCGTTATCTTCCGGAACGTTGAACTCGAAAGTTTGCACAACGTAGGAGCTGCCGGACTTCAGGGTGCCCGCCGGGATGTCCAGAACAGTCGAGAAGCGGCCGTTGGTGTAACCCATGTACTGGCCGAAGAACGCAGAGTAGGAGGTGAACTTAGCCTCCGACTGAGCCAGTGCCGGGCCGGTCGCCTTGCCGGTTGCAGGATCAACCGCACGAACCGCCACAATTAGCGACTCGCTACCGTTGTACGAAATGTTCTGGAAACCGGCACCGTTCACGGTGACCTTAGTGTTCTCAGAAGCATTCACCGACGAAGCGTCGTACGACAGAGTCGGGGAAGAAACGGTGGGAACATCCGCAACCTTCAGCTCAGTACGAACCTCGCCAGCGGGAATCCAACCGTCTTCAGCGTCATCACGGTAACCGAGCACAACATCGAAGGACGAGCCATTGGCCTCCAGATAGTTAGCGCCGATAGAAGCGGTCAGGTTCACGGTGCCGTCAGCCGCAAAAGCGGATGCGGGAACATCCTGAACGTAGAAGGGGTAATCACGCGGGTGGTGCGGCGGGAAAGCAACGCTTTCACCCTTCGGAACAACGTACAGGCGGAACGACTTGCCCTTGACGAAGTCCTTAGAGAAACCGGAGCCGCTAACCGTCACGTTGCCGCCCTTGAGAATATCAAAAGTGCCGGAGGTAACCTGCAGACGCTGCGCACCCTGAACCTCGCCCTGCGCAACAGCCTGGGGTGCTACCGGAGTAGCAGGTGCGGCAAACGCGGGGGAGAGGGGCAAGAGCATGGCGCCAGCCAGAGTGATGGCGCAGCCGCTCTTGGCCATGTTTTTGGGTAGCGCAAAGCGCATGTGGTTGGGAAGTGAGGACATTGTAATCCAATCAGTTTTTATCGGTGTCACGCATCGAGTGTGGTGCGCATAAACACCGTAGCAAATAGTTAAGACGTGCTGGAACCTGAAAGGTCATCAGCGCGAAAATGTCTGTGTGTTTTGTTGCATATCTTAAGGTGAAGTATAGCTTTAAAAAGTATCTGCATGATGTGGAAAATATACCTAAATAGTGTGCTGATAAGCACAAACGCTGGTCACTGTACAAAAAAGAAAGCACAAAAAACCCACCGCATTCGAAAAATTCACACCTATGCAACCTCTGCAGGTTGAGAATATTCACAATGCGGTGGGCAAGGCAACATAAAAGTCACCCACAATAAAAATGGCACATAAACAGAGCCGTAAAGTCGCCTATTTGACGAAAGCTGCCCAAAATAGCTAACATCGAGAACGGGACACTATGTGAGACGGCTGCCGCCGTGCTCCATGCGGTACAGCATCGTAGCGAGTTCCGTGTGCCCAATAAACGACGGCACATACGCCTCATAGGTAGACTGTTCGCTGACATAACCCCAAATGTGCTGATCAATCGCCCACTGGGACTCCTTACGGAACGAGTAATGCCAGCCAAGAACAGTATTCCACCCACGTTCAGAAGAACCACCCGGCAGGCTACTCTTCTTTGACGCCGAAGAAACAGGACGAGGCTTCGCCGCAGGAACCTTACCCTGCGCCCTCTGATACCTATACAGGAACGCCACTGCCGAAGAATTGTAAACCCTCGCCTCCGGGTGGAAATTGCCATCAATCCAACCGAACGTAATGCTCTGCTGACGAGCCCAAATATATGCGGCATAGTCCGGGTCGTTAGGCTGAACATCCGGATACGGGCTGGCCTCCGGAAGCTCAACCTTCGGCGAACCCGCCAACATATAAAGAGCCACCGTTAGATCACGGCGCGTCATATTCTCAGAAGAATAGGACTCTGACTTGGGAAGCTGTTGAGCCTTGTACCACCTCTTCGCAGCCTCACTCTCCTCAAACGCGTTCACCACCAAATCAATGTCAGTAGAAACAACCTGCTCCACAGAATCCGCGGCACCACCCTGACCGGGAAGAACCTTCTCCACCACCAGCTTGTAACCGCCCTGATAATTCAGTGCCTCACCGGGAACAGTGAGCGTCGCCTCCGTGTAACCGCTCTGGATACGGTCAGCCGCAATATCCTGCTCCAGCGCCTTCTGACCGGTCAGATTGCCAGAAGCATCCGTAGCCTGCAGCGAGAAACGGTAATGGCCCTCAGCGAGCTTCGGCAGATTCACGGCACGCACCTGCAACGTGTTCTTCTCCCAATAGGGGCTCACCTGCGGTGAATCAGAACGATATTGGTCCCTCTGCTGCGGCTCAACACGCAGAACCGGGGCGGTATCCTTCACCTCGGTGTTCGAGTTGGGCGAGCGCACCGGAATAAACGGGGCAACATCCGTCAAGAGGCTACCGGGGACCTTCTCCTCATCCGGATTCGGGAAGAGGCCACTGTAGACGCCAATCATGTACGACTTACCCGGTTGCAGAGTGCCTGCAGGAATTGTCACATCCGCAGAGAAATAGTTGTTCAGGAAGCTCCAGCAATAGTATTCACCGCAATCCGTATAACGAACCGCATGCGTGAAAACAGGCTTGCCCACCATCAAACCCGTGGCAGGGTCAACCTCATACAGCATCAGATACGCCGGGGCACTCCCCGGCTCAACAAGCTGCTTAGAGAGAATATGGTAGCCCTCAATCTTCAGCTGCGTATCAACCCAGGGGTTATCAATCGCCGGCATGCTGTACACGTAAGTAGTCTGACCCGGCTCAGGGTCCTGCGTCAGGCTGAGTGGAGTGCGGGCAGTAAGACGGGGATCCTCATACTCCTCAGCGCTCGGCTCAGGTTCGCCCGCCGGATAGTAGGTCAACACCACGTCAAGGGCAGGCGAAGGGGTGGCCCGGATGGTCTGCTTCTTGACCTCGAAGGTGAAGGTGAGGCTTCCGTCCGGGTTGTCGTGGACGATACCGTCTTCTCGAAGATGATCGACCTTGCCGCGGTACAGGGGATTTTGGGTTGCCTCACCGGTACGGGACCATCCGTAATCAGTACCACGGTTCACGAGGCCGAACTGGAAGAGCTTGTACTTCTTACGGAACTCGGGGCTCAACGGGGAGGTCGTCACAGACACCGTGCCGCCCTGAGAAATGTTGAGGGTGCCGGTGGTGACCTTCAAATCAATCTTGTCAGCATCGCTGACGCCAGCGGCTGCGGCACCTGTGCCTGAGGCGGCGGGGGCAGCAGCTACGGGGGTTGCCTGCAACGATGCGGCAGGGGAGACGGGGCTCGCCGGATCCGCTTGAGCAGGCTCCACCTGTGCGGGTTTCGCCTGTGCCGCATCAGCATGCACAGCAGGGGTGACCGCCAGAGCCGGGGTCATACCCAGCAGTAGGGAGAGGCTGATTGCCTTTTTACCCCGGGTATTTTGGAGGCGGTTTTTCTGGGCAGGCCTCTTAGTGCCCTGAGCTGTGGTTGGTCGGAAGAAAGAAGACACGGTTATCCCATCTAATGTTCTGCACTGTGCTTTCTATACCGGGGCTTTGCACGGTGGTTTTTTGCACAGTGGCTTTCTGTACGGTGATTGAAGTGAGTGAGGGAAAACGTTGAGTGGAAGGGGAGAAATGAACGGTGAAAATGAACGAGAAGTTGAGTAGAAAAGGGGAAGCACCAGGCGCCTTAGCGAAAGTGCTGGCGGGCTGAAAAACCGGGCGAATCAGCCCGAAAATTTCAGCCCGCCATCACCGATTGTAAAGCAACACAACAACATGCTGTGTTGCCGCAGGAGGCGACTCTTAAATAGCTACTTCACGGTGACTACTTGAGGCGACTACTTGAGGCGGCTGCCGCCGTGTTCCATGCGGTAGAGCATGACCGCTAAGTCATCAGTGGGCGTTTGCTCCCACGTAAAGTACTCGTGTCGCCCATCCTTGGCGTAGCCCCAAATGCGTTGCTGTACAGCCCACCGAGATTCACGCCAAAAAGCGCTACCATCCTCCAACTCCGTAGCCCAATTCTTAGTGCTCAGCTCAGAATCCTTCAATCCCGGCAGGCTACCATTACTAGGCTGAGGTGCGGCAGCCGGCAAGCTGGGGGACACCTTACCGCGCGAACGCTGATACCTGTACAGGAACGCAACAATAGAGCGAGGAGAAAGCTGCACATACGGGTGGAAATTCCCGTCAACCCAGCCAAAGGTCACACCCTGCTGACGAGCCCAAATATATGCCGCATAATCCGGGTCATCCGGGGTGATATCTCCATAAGGACTCGTCGCCGGAAGCTCCACCTTCGGGGAACCTGCCAGACGGTACAACGCCACCGTCACATCGCGGCGCGTCATATAGCTGTTCCTACCTGACTCAGAAAACTCAGGAAGAATCTGACGATGCCTAAACCACTCCCAGGCAACATCGCCTTCCTTATCCTTCGTCACCTCCAGCTGCAGGTCCTTCGAAGTAAGCTGCTCAACCGACTCAACCGCACCGTCCTTACCGGCAGTCACCTTCTCCAAGACGAGCCTATATGAGCCGTCATAATTCAGCGCCTCACCGAGGACGTTCAGCTTCTCATCCACCGTGCCGTCATGGATGTTCTCAGTAGCAATCTCCTGTTCCAGTGCCTTCTGACCGGTCAGGCGTCCCTGCTCATCAACATGCTGCACCGAGAAACGGTAAGAGACCCCAGGCTGCTTCTTCAGACCCACAGCACGTACCGGCAGAATATTTTCCCCATCATAAGGGCTCACCGTCGTAGCCTTCAGATACATCTCAGAGCTAGCCGATTCCTTATTCGGTGAACGTACCGGAATGAAATCTGCAACATCCTTCAGCAACTCACCGGGGTACTTCTCATCATCCGGACGGTCATAACCGTAGAAACCAATCTTATAGACCTTACCCGGCTTAAGCGTGCCCCCAGGAATCGTAATAGACGTCTTAAAATGCTCATTCAGGAAGCCGCTACAGAACTCACCGCAATCCGTGTACCGAATCCAATCGGTGAATGCCGGTTCGCCTACAATCTTTCCGGTCTTCGGGTCGACTTCATAAAGAGCCAGAAGCGCCGGATCACCCGGACCCTCACGACTACCGCGCGCAGTAATGTGGAACCCCTCAAGCGTCAGAGTCGTATCCTTCCACGGGTCATCAATCGCGGAGGCTCCGAAAATGTACTTTGTCTCGGTAGGCTTAGGGTCCTGCACAACATTAATAGGTGCACGTGCCACGAGACGGAGATCAGACTGCCAAGGCCCCGGATGGTAGCCCTTCTGGTAGTACGTCAGAATGACGTCGAAAAGAGTGCCTTCTTCAGCCTCAATAATGAGCGGCTGAACATTAAGGAAGAAGGTATAGCTCCCGTCCGGGTTTTCTACCATCTGCTTCGGGTTGGGCTCACGGTCAAAGACGTAGCCGTACTGGGTACCCGGCGTGCGGAAGTAGTTATGCCCAAGATGGAAGTAAGAAGAACCGCGTTCGACCAGAGAAAATTCGTAGAATTCGTAATTCTGACGGAACTCAGCGCTGAGCGGAGGCGTCGTCAGCGTTACGGTGCCGCCTCGAGAAATGTTGAGAGTCCCGGGAGAGACTTTAAACCCGTCCATTTCAGGGTTGCGGGGCTCTTCTCGCACGTGCGGAAGCGTCTGCTCAGACTCGTTAACATCCTCTTGCGCCGCAACAGGGGATGCGAGGGTCGCCTGTGCCGGTTGCGCCGGGTGTTCAGGAGCCGCCAGCGCCGCCGGGGTGATACCGGCAAGCGGGCTCAAACCCAGCAGCAACGATAGGCTGAGTGCGCGGGCGCTCGCGGGGTGGCGCGGGGCGCCTCGTGGTGTGAAGAATGAAGACATCATTATCCCATCTACAAAAAACTGTACGGTGAGCGAAGCGAATGAACAGGTGAAGCGTGAATAAGCGAAGCGAGCGAAAAGGTTGAGCAAATCAAGGGCCGGGAAACCGGGGCGCTACTCGTGGGAAGACTCCCATCAGGTAACGCTCCCAATTCCCCACACCGGTGCCTGTAAAGGATGCTAGGGGCGGGACAGGTCCAGCTGTTGAGCCTACGGGCACAACAACTCGAAAAACACAGCCCGCTAGCCCCCTCACGCACCGAAACTAACCAAGACGACTACCGCCGTGCGCCATGCGGTACAGCATGACCGAGAACTCCGAAGAAGAAACAGCATCCGAACTGAAACCCTCGGCGTAGCGGTGATCATGATCCGTATAACCCCAGATGAACTGCCGAGTAGCCCACAGCGACTCCCGCCAGAATGCAGTATCCGTACGCTCATAATCGGACCAATGCGAACGAGAAACCCGAATCTGAGAATCACCTGGCACGCTACTGTTCTTGGGCACAGACGAAGACGGCACACTGCTCGACTCCGGCGCAGGAGCCGGGGCAACCATCCGCTGGTACCTATACAGGAACGCCACCGCAGAACGCGTCGAAAGGGCCGCCTCCGGGTGGAACTTACCGTCCGCCCAGCCGAAGGTAATACCCTTCTGACGAGCCCAAATGTACGCGGCGTAGTCCGGGTCGCTCGGTGCCACATCCGCATAAGGACTGGTTGCAGGCAGCTCAACATGAGGTGCGCCCGCCAGACGGTACAGTGCCACCGTCACATCACGGCGACTCAAAACGGTCTTACTCTCATCCAGAAGAGCCTGCTGCTTAACCCACTCGACAGCAGCCTTCTGCTCCTCGGTAGTATTCGCCAAGAGGTCAAGATCCTCAGAAGCTACCGGCTCGACTGCATCCGCGGTACCGTTCTTGCCGGGGGTTACCTTCTCCAGAACAACCCTGTACGATCCCTCATAATTCAGCGCGCTACCGGGGACGTTCAGCGTCTCCTCAGCGGCACCATCGTGGATGCGCTCAGCGGGAATAACCTGCTCCAGAGCCTTCTCGCCGGTCAGCTCGCCGAAAATATCCGTTGCCTGAACCGAGAAACGGTAATAGCCCTCGGTAAGCTTCGGAAGATTCGAGACACGCGCGGTGAGAGTATTCATCTCCTGATACGGGTTGACGCGCTTATACGGAATGTACAAATCCGGACGCGCTACAGGCTGATCAGGGTTCGGCTGGTTATCGCTCGGCTGCCCCGACCGCACCGGAAGGAACTGCGCAACACTGGTCAGCAGACTACCGCTATAATCCTCCTCACCCGGGTGAGGCAGATTAGAACCGTAGATACCAATCATGTAGAGCCTACCCGGCTTCAACGTACCTGCCGGAATCGTCATCTTCGTGCCGAAATAGTTATTGCGGAAACCCGTACAGTGATGCAGGCAGTTGCCCGTCAACGGAACAACATGGGAGAAAACAGGGCGTCCCATAATCTTTCCGGTAGCCGGGTCTGCCTCGTATAGAGTGACGTACGCCTGGCTGTCGTATCCACCTACGATATTCGGGGGAAGAATATGGTAGCCCTCAACCGTCAGAGTCGTATCCTGCCACGGCTTATCAATCGCCGAAAGACTGTAGCGGTACGTCGGCTGGTCAGGCTCAGGGTCGCGCACCGTGGGCAAAGGAATTCGTGCCGTAAGACGGTAATCTTCATACGGATAGTCGTGCGGGTCAGGCTTATCGGACGGGTAGTAGGTCAGCACCACATCGAAGAGCGTACCCTCCGGAACCATCATCCACTGCTTCGGAATATCAAGAGTGAACGTGACGCTCCCATCGGGATTATCGTGGGCCTTACCCTCAGCGCGGAGGTCGGCAACCTTGCTGCCGTACTGCGCCTCAGGAAGGGGATTGCCGTAATGTGACTGAAGGTAATTCTCACCGCGCTCCACAATGCCGAACTCATACAGCGTGTACTTCGCACGGAACTCGGCACTCAGCGGCGCGGTGGTCACAGAGACAGTACCGCCCTCAGAAATATTGAGGGTGCCCGAGGTGAGCCTCATGCCAACCGGGTTGTCAGGTTTCTTATCCTCAGCAGGGGTGGGAGGGGTCAACGGGGTAGGGGAATCCGCCAGCCGAACTGGTGCAGTAACCGTAAAATTATGAATCTCTGAACCGTAGTAAGGACTATCTGAGAAATAGACCCTCAGTTCCGCATCGGAACCCAAATACACGCCCTGTAGCTCTTTAATATCCTCAGCATTAATTTCAAGTTCTACGGTTTGAGTGCCGTCGGGGTTACGGACCACAATTTTGTCACGTTCATAGTAATGTTCACTATTAATGCTGAGGTTGGCAATAGTTTTTTGAGCGGTTTTACTATAAACACTGATTGACCCAATGTAGTACCCCAAATCAACTTCCGGGGAAATGTTAGAAATAGTAACTATATATTTCCCTGCATGGTACGGGTCAACCGTCTGAGGAGACAGTGAAACCTTCGGAAGGGTATTGCGGTACGTATTACTCTGGTAAGGCATTTTCATGGGGTTCTTGCCCACAGGAACGAAGGGGAAGGCACGCCTCATAGCAATCGGGCCTGAAGGAGAGTCTCCCTGTACCGACAGATAATAACCCTTGCCTGATTTCAAAAGACCGGCAGGAATCGTAATTTTATGCTGAAAATGACCGTTAGGAATTAGGCCATGAAAAACACGCTTAAAGTACGGAGAATCTGAAGGGTCAAAAGGCTCCAGCTCCTTGAGATATTTATGGGTAACATTTGCAGTCGGGTCGTATTCAACGAGAGTAAAACTTAGCTTATTCATCCCGTCAAAACCCGAACCCGTCATATTGATTTCAATTGGTTTTCCGGAATTAATCTGTTCCTCAGAAATAGAATCCACATCATAGGTAATAGAAGGCAGAACAGATGCCGGAAAATCATTCGTCACAGGGAGCACCGTACGAATATGATCCTCAGTATTCCACTGATAGGGGTGTGCATCATCCAGCGGGCGGTAGGTCAAAATAACTTCGTACTCCATGCCCGCAGGGATGCCGTTGGAGGATACTTCCAAGTCGGCGCTGAAAGTCCCGTCTGCGGCAGGCGCCGGAACGTCAAAGCGCGGCCCCTGGTATGTGGGCTCCTGGTGAGGGCCCACGTAGGTAGAGGAACCCTTGGGGGCAATAACGAGGCTACGTAGCTCGTGATGCGCCAAGAATTCGGGAGTGAAGCCGGTACCCTCAACATGCACCGTGCCTCCGGCATAAATTCTTAGTGCTCCGCTAGTGACGCGCAGAGTCGGTAGCGAACTGGTCTGCTCGCCCTGAGCCGCAGGATTTTGCTGGTTGTCTGCTTGCTTCTGAACTAAAGCTGCGGCGGGGGAGGCGGGGGTCGCCTGTTCCGGGTCTGCCTGAGCAGGCGCAACCTGTGCCGGTTGCACCGGGTTTTCGGGCGCAGCCAGTGCCGCCGGGGTGATACCGGCAAGCGGGCTCAAACCCAACAGTAGCGACAGGCTGAGCACACGGGCGCTCGCCGGGTGGCGCGGAGACGTGGAACAGCGCCGGGCGCCTCGTGGTGTGAAGAATGAAGACATCATTATCCCTTCTACAAAAAACTGTGCGGTGAATGAAGCGAGCGAGTATATGAAGCGAGCGAAGAAGTTGAGCGGATATAGTCTGAAAAGCCAGGCTAGGGGAGAAGAAGCCCCGTAAAGTCTGGTATCAGGCAAGAGAAGCCGCTGAGGAGGGGAGGAACAGAGGCTGCACCGGCGGGCTGAAAAGCCGAACTGCGTCGAGCATCCCAGCCCACCGGTTACCTCCTCACCACGATCGGGCGCTACCTGAGGTGGCTACCGCCGTGCTCCAAGCGGTACAGCATCAACGCAAAATCACCAGAGGAAATGGAAGAATTATCAAAGCCCTCATAGGCGTATTCCCCGTCAACGCTGTAACCCCACATGCGGTAATCAACAGCCCACTGGGCCTCACGCCAGAAAGCGCTACCCTGACGAACCTTATGCTGCCAGCCGCCGGAACTCTGGGGCGCATCCTGGTTACCCGGCAGCGAAGAAGAGGTCGGCGCCTTCGGCGTGACCTGACCCACCGCCTTCTGATACCTGTACAGGAAAGCCACCGTCGACGGGGTCGAAAGGGGCGCATCCGGGTGGAACTTGCCGTCCGCCCAACCGAACGTAATACCCTTCTGACGAGCCCAAATGAACGCGGCGTAGTCCGGGTCGCTCGTTGCCACATCCGCATACGGGCTAAAAGCAGGTAGCTCAACCTTTGGGGAACCAGCCAATCGGTACAGCGCCACCGTCACATCGCGGCGCGTCAGATTGCTATTCCAGGACATCGGCGAAGGACCAGGCAGAATCTCACGATCAGCAAACCAGCGTTCAGCAGCCTGCAACTCACCCTCACGCGTCAGCTTCAGAGGAATATCCTCGACAGCAAGCTGCTCCACCGACTCGCCGGCACCGTCCTTACCGGGGGTGACCTTCTCCAAGACCAGACGATAAGCACCCGAATAGCTCAGCTGCTGAGCGATCGTCAGGTCCATCTCCACCCTGCCATTCTGGATGCGATCGGCGGGAATCGCCTGCTGGAGTACCGTCTGACCGGTCAAACGTCCCTGCTCATCAACATGTTGCACCGAGAGACGGTACGATCCTTCACCCGGCGCAGAGAGCCCGGTAGCGCGTGCCGTAAACGAGTTCGTCTTCGCGTACGGGCTCAGGCCCACCGACCCAAGGTGCAGTGCGGGCCCCGTGGACTCGTGCTCGGGAGAATGCACCGGAAGGAACTCAGCAACATCATTCAGCATAGAACCCGGAGAATCTTCCATGCCGGGGTAAGGCAGCCCGTCCCCATACATGCCAATAAAGTAGAGCTTGCCCGGCTTCAACGTACCCGCAGGAATCTTCATCTCCGTGCTGAAATAGTTATTGCGGAACCACCTGGAGTTAACCCCGTAGTACGTGTAGTCCACCCGCTGAGTGAACACAGGCTCACCCACCATCTTTCCCGTTGCAGGGTCAGCCTCATAGATAGCGATGACCGGAGAATCATTAGAAATCAGTTCCCTGGCCTGCACGAGGACATGGCGTCCCTCAACCCGCAGCGTCGTATCCTTCCACGGGTCATTGATAGCTGATTGACTGAAGGTGTAGGTTCCACGGGTCGGCTGCGCATCCTTAACCACATCAATATGGGCGCGGGCATACAAACGGTCCGCCAGACTCCAAGGCTCCGGCTCAGTTATATCCGACTGGTAGTACGTCATCACAACGTCGAAGAGCTCACCGTCGGCAGCCTCAATGTACTGCGGAGGAACCTCAAACGTGTAGGTGAGGCTACCGTCCGGGTTCTCACGCACCTGATGCTTCAAATCCTTGAGAAACCCGCCGTACTCGTCGAGAGGCGCATAACTATTGTGCTCCGCATACGCGTACAACGATCCGCGCTGCACCAGAACCAGCTCGTAGAAAGTGTACTTCTTACGGAATTCAGCGCTCAACGGAGAAGTCGTCACCGATACCGTGCCACCCTGAGAAATATTGAGGGTTCCCGAATCGACCTTCAACTGAACATTTGCCGGGTTCACCCAATCAAAAGCATCAGCGGCAAGAGGCGCCATCGGAAGCTGGGTGCTCACCGTGAACTTATGGTGATCGTACAAATACTCATAGTCCGAGAACACCACACGCACTTCAGCCACTGAACCGCGAGAAGTCGGCCTATAGCTGGAATAACCGTCAACCTTATACTCAACCTCCACGGTCAGAGTACCGTCAGCATTGCGGGTTACCAGCTCGTCACGCTTATAGTATTGCTCCGCTACATTATTCACCGCAAAAGGTGCCTTCTCACCAGAGGTAGCGTTATAAATCGCCACAGACTCAAGGTAGTACCCCAGGTCCACCTCGGGGGAAATATTAGAAATAGTCACCTTATAGACGCGGTCCTGACCGGGATCAAAATCCTGCGCAGCAACAGATACCTTCGGCAGGGTATTCCTGAACGAATTATCCTGATATGCCATGCGCGCAGGGTTATTGCCCACAGGAACGAAGGGGAACTTACGCGACAGCTTCTTCCACCCGTTCCCCCCGTGGGTTTCTACACCGGAAACATCCAGGGAATACCCCTTACCGGACTTCAGGACTCCCGCAGGGATAGTAACCTTCTTCTGGAAATAGCCGTTAGGAATCAGACCCTTGAAAATGCGCTGATTCTCCTCCGTATCCGGTGCCTTCAGCTCACCAAGCGAAGCCACATCAGAGTTCGTGACCTTTCCCTGCTCATCATGCTCGGATAGGGTGAAGTCCACGGAGCTGACATCCTGAAAACCGGTACCCGTCAGCGTCACCTCAACCGGCTGACCGGAGGCAATTTGCTCCTCAGAAATAGCCGAAACATCATAGGTGATGGAGGGGAGCACCGCCTCCGGAAGGTTATGCTCCACCGGCAACGCCACACGGACGCGATCCTCAGTGTTCCACGCATAGGGGTGCGCATCGTCTACGGGGCGGTAGGTCAGAATGACCTCATACTCCAGATTTGCCGGCAGGCTATTCGCCGGGACCGTCAGGTCAGCGCTGAAACTGCCGTCAGCAGCCGGTTTTGGGGCATCAAAGACGAGGCCGCGGTGATCGATCTTCTGGTAGGGGTTAGCGTAGGTCGAAGAGCCCTTCGGCGCGACCGTGAGGCTACGTAGCTCGTGATGCGCCAAGAACTCGGGGGTCAACCCGGTACCCTCCACGTGGACGGTACCGCCGTGAAGAATGTCGAGGGTTCCGCTGGTCACGCGCAGGGTCGGCAGGGATGCATCCTGCTGATCACCCTGAGCTACGTTCTGGGCGGGTGCCTGCTGCGCGGGCACATTCTGTGCGGTCGTTTCTTGAGGTGCCGGCTGCTGGTTTCCTGCCTGTTGTGTACCTGCCTGCTGGGCGGGGGAGGCGGGCGCCGCCAGTGCCGCCGGGGTGATACCCGCAAGCGGGCTCAAGCCCAGCAGCAGTGACAGGCTGAGTGCGCGGGCGCTCGCCGGGTGGCGCGGGGTATCAGAATGGTGCGGGGCACCTCGTGGGGCGAAAAATGAAGACATCATAATCCCATCTACAAAATTTATACGGTGATTGAAGTGAGTGAGTAGATGAAGTGAGTGAAGAAGTTGAGCGGATATAGTCTGAAAAGCCAGGCTAGGGGAGAAGAAGCCCCATAAAGCCTGGTGTCAGGCAAGAGAGATCGCTGGTGAGGGGAGGAACAGAGGCTGCACCGGCGGGCTGAAAGCCGAACTAGTCCGAGCATTCCAGCCCACCGGTCACCCCTCACCACGATTGGGCGTTACCTGAGGTGGCTGCCGCCGTGCTCCATACGGTATAGCATCACAGCCACCTGACGGTACGACATCTTGAAGCCCTCAAAGCTCTCATAGAAGTAACCTTGATCAGGCATGTAACCCCAGATACGTCGCTCAATAGCCCAACGAGACTCACGTGAAAAAGCAGTCTCCGGGCTGATCCAGAGCCGCCAATGAGAGCTATACGGGAAATGCGTCTGTTTCTTCGGGGTAGAGTCCGGTAGCGAAGGAGACGTCGGCAAGCTTGGCGACACCTCCCCCTGGGATCGTTGATACCTGTAGAGGAACGCAGCCGTGGAACGGTCCGAAAGCGGCTCATTCGGGTGGAAGCGACCATCAACCCAGCCGAACGTAATAC
Source organism: uncultured Rothia sp. (assembly GCF_963544205.1). Classification (GTDB taxonomy): domain Bacteria; phylum Actinomycetota; class Actinomycetes; order Actinomycetales; family Micrococcaceae; genus Rothia. Next base: position 50,807 of record NZ_CAUUDY010000006.1, on the reverse strand, counting down.
CCCGCTGACGAGCCCAAATAATCGCGGTATAGTCAGGGTCATCCGGCGTAATATCCGTGTAAGGGCTGACTGCCGGAAGCTCAACCTGCGGCGCACCCGCTAACCGGTACAGTGCCACCGTCACAGAACGGCGGTTCACTGATTCCCAATCGCGATCAGTGGGGTAGCCCGGCAGAATTTGACGGTTCACAATCCATTTCCTGGCAGCCTCCATTTCCCGTTCCTGGCTGATATCCAAGTCCAGATCTTTGGAAGCAACCTGCTCAACCGAATCGACAGCGTCACCCTGATTTGGGGTTACCTTCTCCACAAAGAGCCTATAGGCCACCTCAAAATTCAGGGCATAGCCGGGAAGAGAAAGCGTCTGCGCCGTACGACCCTTCTGAATGCTCTCGGCAGGAATCACTTTCTCCCAAGACTTCTGCCCGGTCGGACGGCCATGATCATCAATCGGCTGCAAGGAGAAACGGTAGTAGCCCTTGGTCAGCGGCGGCAGACCCAAAACAGTCACCTTCAAAGTATTATTCTCGCGATAAGGGCTCATCTTATCTCCCGAGACGTAGATGCTGGTGGGAGCTGCATCTTGCTCCGGGGTACCTACCGGGATGAAATCTGCCACATCGGTCATCCATGCACCGGGGTATTCCTCGGAACCCGGGCCAGGATAACCACCGCCGTAGAAACCAATCCTGTACAGCCTGCCCGCTTTGAGAGTACCCCCGGGAATCGTGATAGCCGTACTGAAATGGTCGTTCAAGAAACTATCACAGTACTGATCGCACCTGGTGTAATTCAGATTCTGAGTAAACACAGGCGAACCAATACCCTGCCCGGTCACCGGATCAACCTCATAGAGGGTCAGGACCGCCGGGCCTTCTGGACCCCAAAAGGTGCTTTTCGAGAGGATATGGAAACCCTCAACCGTCAGGGTTGTATCCTCTTCCGGATGCTCGATAGAAGATGAACTGAAAAGGTAGGTGGTCTTCGTAGGTTTAGCGTCCTGCACCACATCGGTAGGAGTGCGGACTACCCGGCGATTCGACCACGTCAACGGATCCGGCGCATACTCATTCGACGGGTAATACGTCAGTACCGTATCGAAGAGAGTCCCCTCTTTAGCCTCAACAATATGGGCGGGAACAACGAGCGTGAAAGTGAGGCTACCATCCGGGTTCTCTCGCACATTACCCTGCTGCTTGAGGTCCTCAACCATCCCACCGTACTGAGTGAGGGGAACATAATTATGATGCCCGACATGGACGTACGTGGAACCACGTTCCACCAACGCGAGCTCGTGGAACGTGTACTTCTGCCTAAACTCGGCGCTCAACGGAGAGGTTGTCACCGACACAATACCGCCCTGAGAAATGTTGAGGGGGCCTGTCGTGACCTTCAAATCAATGTTCTCCAGCTCAGAGGCAGGACCGCCACCCTGCACTTGAGGCATCTGACGGGCCGGTGTTTCTTGAGTAGTTGCCTGCTGCGTGTTCACAGGGGAGGCGGGCGCCGGCTGAGCCGCCACCGGCGTCAAAGCCAGCAGCGGAGACAAACCCAAAACCAGGGAAGCACCAACAGCTTTTCGGTGCGCACCGCGAGGCGGCTTAAAGAACGAGGACATCATTATCCAATCTGATTTTTCTGCATGAATAAGGGTGAGTGAGAAAAGAAGTTGAGAGGATTAATGAGTGACAGTCCACCGCGCTGAGCCTACACCGAATCCACATCGTAGAGGACCTGTAGCGGCAGCATGCTGAAGTGCAATCTCAGCCTACCAACCCGTACCTTAAACATTCAATGAAAACACGAGAAAAACATGCCAAAGAGAGACATAAAACAGGGGAAAACCCTAAAACTAAAAACACTCCACCACGGAAAATGCGTGTAAAAAATATACTCCCCAAAATCTGCCCACAGAATTCAGTCGACAGAACACATCGCAAAGGATAAAAGATATATCCGGGCACAGAAAAAGGGGCGGTAAGAAAAACTCTCACCGCCCCTTCCGCAGGTCGCTATCTTCAGCTGTTATTCTCAGCGGCTAACCCTCGCAATATCGGGCTCAACCGCCCGGTTCACGGCACCAGCCGAATCTTAATCATCGAGATAAGGACTACGGCTGATGTCAGTCATGCCCAGCATCGACAGGACACGAGCCAGCTCCTCGCGGGTAGCAGTCTTGGTCGGGCGGAAATCCTTGCTCTTATAGATAAAGCTCACATCAACATTCACCGACGAGTGCAGCCACACCGACTCGGTGTAGAACGGGGCACCCGGCTTCATATCCTGCGGGATAGTGAGATTGAACCACGAAGGACGGCGGCCGGGGGTCAGCATAAAGTAACGGTAGAAGAACGCAGCCATCGTAGCGCGGCTAGCCACCGCCTCCGGGTGCATCTTACCGTCAGACCAGCCCGAAGTCAGACCATTCTGGTACGCCCAAATGTACGCCGCGTAACGCTCATCCTTCGGGGACAGATCCGGGAACGGGGAACGTGCCGGAAGCTTAACCTTCGGCGAGTGGGCGCCTCGGTAGATTGCATCCATCAGATCGCCACGGGTCACCGCACGCTGGGGGTGGAAACAACGGTCCTTATCAATCAGCAGAATCTTTGCGCGGCATGCCCTGTAGATATCGGGGGCGTACTCGCCATCCAGATCAATGTCCACAATGAACGGTGCCCACGCGAACTCAGTGTTAATCGTCGGGCGAACCTCAATAGTACGCAGGATGGTGTACTGCTGACGGCGCGGACGAAGAGACAGGCGAATCCCGTAGTCCGCATTCGGGCCGCCGGTGACCTCGCGAGAAACAACGTGGTGCCTCACGTAGACGTCATTTTCAATGCGCTTCTTCGGCTCAAGAGAGAAGAAATAGAACTGCTTGAAGCCCTTCTCCTTGGTGTAGTAGCCAGCCTCAATGTACGGGGTGTACAGGCCAGTATCAAGCACAGCCTGCAGGCCGGTAATCTCGTAGCTGAGGTTGAAGCCGCTAATATCAAACGACGCCTCGGTAATCTTGAACGTCAGCGGGGTGGTCTTAACGTCCAAGGTGGCAGCCTGGGCGTTCTGCTCGCTGGCGTGGTATGCGCCCAAAGCGCCAGCGACTGTTAGTGCTGCTGCACCCTTAAAAAGGGCGCGACGAGAGGAAAAAGTAGACATAACGTTGTCCCATCGATGTGTTTCTGAGTGGTTATTTTTACGCTAGCAAACCTATAGCCAGGGGAGTGAACCGCTGACTATCTGCTTTACGTATGTGGTGTTTCGTGTTCCATGTGTGTTGAGTTGCAAGTGTGAATGGTAGTGAGTGAATCGCCCGCCACCAGTGGCGAGTCATTAAATACTATAAGCACTTCTGTGCATAAAAAGAAGGCGGATAGATAGACACCATCCGCCTTCTTGATGCGTTAAAACTAGCCCAAAAAATGTGGGAAAAAGTGGTTTTACAGGGGGAAATACATTAAAAATCCCCGAAAAAATAGTTAAAAAATCTTCACTCTGACACATAAAAAATAGGCAGAAATACCAAGAAACAGCCGCTACTGCTCATGCACCAGTAGGGTCAAAACACCCGCCTTACGAGCCGTCGGCAGGGTGCACTCCACCGACCAGTCCTCGCTGACCGCCTCCAAAAATTCGGCAATACCAGCCGTGGAACCGTCAATAGGACGAGCCGCCAAGCCCGACTGAATCAGGTAGCGTGCAAACAGGCCGCGGTAATGCTTCGCCATGTGCGAGACGACCTTACGCGAACCATCAGCCGCCACACGCTCCACCCGAACCGCCAGAGTCTGCGACGGGGGAGTCACCCACGACTTCGCGTAGGCAGCGGAACGGCAATCCAGAATCAGCTGGTCCTTCGCAGTTGCCTCCAGGGCGGTGCCCAGCGCACCCTTCCAGAAGGAGGCGAGCGCACCAATCGACCCCAGCTTCACGCCCATGGACAGGCGGTAGGCGGGGATTGCGTCCTCGGGGCGAAGCACGCCCCACAGTGCCGAAGAAATCAGTAGCGACCAGTGTGCGGCGTCGCGTTCGGCGGGGGAGAAGCTTGCATAATCCAGCGCCTCAAAGAGAACACCCGTGTAGGTGCGGATTGCCGGCTGTGCAGGTTCGGTGAGCAGGCGCGTGTTGCGTTCCACCTCTGCTTCGAGGGATGCGCCCACCTTGAGCTCTGCCAGGGCGTCGGGTCCCGAGCTGACCGCGGTCAGCTCCTCCAGGACGCTCTCACGCTCGGAAGTGAGCTCAGGGAACGAGAGGTCAGCGAAAGAAACCGGCGCATTGCCAGCCGGGGCGGGGGTCTTACCTTCGGAAGGGGGAAGAAGAATCAGCATCTCTCCAGTGTACCCGCGAGGCCGCTAGGACATCCGCGAGACGCAGCGTAGCTACGAGGCCCCGGCATGCCCGCGAGACGAACCCGCGAAATAGCCACCGCCAGGGGTATGCGTATAATGGGTGAGGTGAAACGGGCCGTCCGGGCAATCGCGAGGCACACATGCTTCGAGGAAAGTCCGGGCTCCACAGCACAGGATGGTGGATAACATCCACTCGGGGTAACCCGCAGGCCAGTGCCACAGAAAGTAAACCGCCGCGGTTCGCCGCGGTAAGGGTGAAAGGGTGGTGTAAGAGACCACCAGCGGGCGCGGTGACGTGCCCGGCTAGGTAAACCCCATTCGGAGCAAGGTCAAACAGAATACGCCATGGTAGGGTAGTGCGCCCGATCCCCGCTTTATCGGGGTGCGTATTCGGGTAGGCTGCTTGAGACGTGCGGCAACGTACGTTCTAGATAGATGATTGCCTCGAAACGCCCTTTCGGGCGGCGTTTTAGACAGAACCCGGCTCATAGGATGACCCGTTTCACGCTACCGTTGGCTGATGGAAAACATCATTGGCTGATGGGAAAACGAAGACCGCGAATGCGCTCGAGAGTGCATTCGCGGTCTTCGTTTTAAGTTCTCGGGAGGTCGGTCCGACCTTCAGAAGAGCTCATGATTAGTGGCCGAACGGATCCGGATCCACGCCGGGCATCCACAAGTTACCGTCGACGGTCCAGCCTTCCTTCTTCACGACCTTCTTCATCTTGCTGGTCCACTTCTTGTTCAGACGGTTCACGTACAGCTTGCCGTCCAGGTGGTCGGTTTCGTGCTGCATGCAGCGTGCGAACCAGCCGGTCGCCTCAAAGTGGACGGGGTTGCCGTGCTCATCAAGACCGTTCACGGTGACCCACTCGGCGCGCTTGAGGGGGAAGCCGTAACCGGGGAAAGACAGGCAGCCCTCTTCCTCCTCGTACGGGTCCGGGTCAGCGGTAGAAATCTTGCCCAGGGTCAGCACCGGGTTGATGATGCAGCCGCGCGGGGGCACGCCGTCCTCGTTCTCCATCTTGTAGGTGAAGATGCGCAGGCCCACACCAATCTGCGGTGCCGCCAGGCCCACACCGTTGGATGCGTCCATGGTCTCGTACATGTCAGCCACGAGTTCCTTGAGCTCATCATTAAACTCGGTGACGGGTGCCGCGGGGCGGTGCAGAACGGGGTTGCCGTGAATAACGATGGGGCGAATAGCCACGGAATTATCCTTTGCTTGTGTTGAACGGGAACTTACCGGATGCGCCTGCCTCGTGAAGATATACCCGTGAAGATGTACCTCGTGAAGATGCGGTGCGCCCTGTTCCCGCTCGCTGGTTAAAGTGCGGGTGTAAAAGCTCTGATCCGGTAAACCTCGTATGAGGTAACCGAATCGAGGGTAAGCGAAAGGGCCGTTACGGATAACCATAACGACCCTTTCCATCGGGGTGATCGACGGGGGTTGAACCCGCGACCTCCTGGACCACAACCAGGCGCTCTGCCAACTGAGCTACGACCACCATGTGCTTCGCTTGGTTTCCCTTGCGATATGCAACGGATACTACTGTACAGGAGATTCAGAAACCTGCCAAGTTGAAAAGCCGTGATGCTCGTTACATGCTGTGCTTACGCCTTGGATGCCTCAGTCGCCTCAGAAGCGGACGACTCAGCCTCACGCTCAGCCGCCTCGCGTGCGGCACGCTCCGCCTCCACCTCACGCGCAATCTGCGCCGAAGCAATCGCATCCGGGCCCTGCGGCACAAAAATGGCGCGGCGGTAATACTTCAACTCATCAATCGAGTCCTTGATATCGCCCAGTGCACGGTGGTTACCGGTCTTCGCCGGGGCACTGTGACGAGCCGCCGGGTACCAGCGCGCCGCCAGCTCCTTAATGGTCGACACATCAATCACACGGTAGTGAAGGTGCGCCATGACCTCGGGCATGTAACGCTCCAAGAAACGCTTATCCATGCCCACCGAGTTGCCGCCCAGCTGCGCCTTGCCCGCCACCGGAACATACTTCTTGATGTAGCGAAGCACCTGCTCCTGCGCGTAATCCATCGATACGCCGTGATCAATATCGGGCAGCAGACCCGACGCCTCATGCATCGAACGGACAAAGTCATTCATGTTCTCCAGGGCACCCGCAGGAGACTCATCACCGGGCTTAATGACGAACTCAACGCCAGAACCCAGAATGTTCAAATCGGCATCCGTGACCAGAACACCCACCTCGACGAGAGCGTCATTCTCCACGTCCAGGCCGGTCATCTCGCAGTCAATCCATACAATACGTTCACTAGAAATACTCACCCTCCCACTCTACCCCCAAACGCCGCCGACCAGCCTCCCCGCCTGTCATAAAAGCACACGCAGTATGCTCAGTCGACCAGAAATAAGGGAACGGATACGCCCACCGATGTACCCACCGATGCGCTCGCCGCCTGTCCGTCAGTTCTACCGCAACAGTGAATCCGCCGGGTGCTCAGAGCCGCTCGGGTATGATAAAAACCAGAACGACGATGCAGACAGAAAGGGAGTTATGCGCGCACCAAAGGAGCTAGCACACCGGCTCACCACCCCCGGCGCACACGACGCACCTCTCTCACCCAAACTCTTGGACTACGTCAATAATCACCGTCTGCGCACGCTGATTATCGGCACCATCGGCTCCATCATGGTCACCCTCGGCTCCTACGCCGTCGGCTGGCTCGCCGACAGCTCCAACTTCTGGCGTTACGAAATTATTCGCGCCATCCGATTCGAAGCCGCATGGGTCATCACCGGCATTATCATGCTCGCCCTAGGCGCCATGATCATGTGCCGCGAATGGCTGCGCATCTACCAGAAAATGGGCGACTGGAACGAACCCAACACCATGCGGTGGATGATTGCCGTCACCGTCAGCTGGTCCCTGCCACAGGTCTTCGCGTTCACCATCTACAGCCGCGACATGTTCTCCTACTACGGTCAGGGCATGGTCATGGCGCACGGCCTCAACCCGTACAAGCACGGTGTCTCCGAAATCTCGAACTTCATGCAGAACGGTGCGGACCCCATGTGGGCGGAATCCCCGCCCCCGTACGGACCGGTCTCCCTCAAGTTTGAAGAGTGGATTGTGCGCCTGGCGGGGGAGAACATCGACCTCTCCCTCTTCTACTTCCGCCTACTCTCCGTGCTCGCGGTCATCGGTATCCTCTTCTACGTGGCAAAACTCGCCCAGGCGCACGGCTTCAACCAGGTCCGCGCTCTCTGGCAGATTGGCCCGAACCCGCTGTTCATCGCATCGTTCATTGCCAGCGGCCACAACGACTCGCTCATGACCATGTTCATGCTCGGCGGCCTCTACTACGCCAAGCGCTACCGCGACACCCGATGGGGCGGCCCGCTCGGCGTGACCTTCGTAGCCCTCGGCGTTGCCGTCAAGCCGCTCGCCCTCGTGGTACTGCCCTTCGTGGGTCTGCTCTGGGCGGGTAAGAACGCCTCCTGGCCGCGCAAGTTCATCTTCTGGGCGCTCTCCGGCGTGCTGCTGCTCGCCGAAATGGCGCTCATGGGCTGGGCAACCGGACTGGAATTCGGCTGGATCAAGGCACTGTCCACCACCGGCGGCCAGTACATCTGGTACACCCCCTTCGGCCTGGTCATCGGCGCCGCTTCCCTGTTCGTTCAGGGAGACGCCTTCGAGGTCATCCGCAAGCTCATCGAGACCGTCGGCAAGGGCATCGGTATGCTCGGCGCGGTAGCCATGGCATTCGTCGGACGCGACCGCAACATCGTACGCCACGCCGGCCTCGCCATCCTGTTCATGCTCCTGTGCAGCCCCATGATTCAGCCCTGGTACCTGCTCTGGGCAATTCCGATGCTCGCCGCAACCGGCCTGCGCTCACACTTCCAGCTCATGTGGTACTTCATCACCACGCTGTTCTTCATGGCGTACGGCGTGAGCGACCAGCTGAACGTTTCGCCCTACCTGCGTGACTTCAACCAGGACATGGGTCGACTCATCGCGACCGTCATCTGCCTGGGCTACATCATCTACCTGGTCGCCCTCGACCCGGCAACCCGCCGCCTGGTGTACGTGAGCCTGCACCCCACGCAGATTCGCCGCACCTCGATTCGCCTGTGGTGGCAGCTATTCCCCGGCGCATCCAGCCGCCGTGCACGCCGCCGCGAGGTGAAGAAGGCAGAACGCGAAGCCGCCAAGGTAGGTTCCTAGCGCGAACTCCTAACGTGCCCGCCTGGTTGGGTAGCCCGATGGTGCAACCTAGCGGAACAGCCTCCACCCGTAGAGGCGCGGTGCATGAGAGGCTCAAAATCTCATGTACCCTAGAGGAAGGCCTCAGTAGCTCAGAGGATAGAGCAGGAGCCTTCTAATCTCTTGGTCGGGGGTTCGATTCCCTCCTGGGGCGCCACAAACAAAAACCGCCCCGCACCCTAAACTCAGGGTGCGGGGCGGTTTTCTGTATGCATTTACGTTTTGCGCCGCCGCAAGGAGGCGGTGCCGGGAGACTACTTCTTGGTCGGGGCTACTTCTTAGTGGGGTTCGTGTCCTTGCAGGAGTTAAGGACGCGCTCCATAACCTTCTTCTCGTCCGCGGTCACCCACAGCTTGTACTTCGCCTTCACGTGCACCTGACGAGCCACGTAGGTGCAGCGGTAGGCGGTGTTGCTCGGCAGCCACTCGGAGGCGTCCGCATCGGACTTCTGCTGGTTCGCCGGGCCGTCCGCGGCGAGCAGGTTCTCCGGGTCGTTTGCCAGCTGGCGGCGCTGCTCGGCGGTCAAATCCTGAGCGCCGGTCTGCCATGCGTTCGATAGTGCCACCACGTGGTCAATCTGCACAGCCGAGGAGGTCTTCTTACCGCGCTTGAACTCGATAGTCTTGCCGGTGTACGGGTCATCCAGAGTGCCGGTAATGACGGTGCATGCGTGGGTCCTGACCTTGAAACGAACATTGGTCAGGTCGCGGCGCAGAATGTCGTCGCGGGTGTTGCACTTGTTGCCGTCAACGTCATCCCAGGCGGGACCGAACTGATCACGAGAGTAACCGTTCTTCGACGCGCGATCCTTCACCTGCAGGGACGCCAGCTCGCTCTTCGCGGTCGCCAGATCCGGTGCGAGCGCGGTCGCGGGGTCAACCGCCTTGTAGGGGTTCTTGACCTCGGCGAGGGTTTCGGTTGCGACGTTCGCTTCTTCGTCATCTGCGGTGGAGGAGGTGCTCTTATCGGTGCCGAGCAGCCCATCCACGCCGTTCTTGCTCACGTAGACCAGACCAATAATCAACACGATCACGGCAAACAGGGCGAGCAGACCGTAAATGAGGCGCTTCTTCTGCGGGTCCATCGAATCGGGCAGCTTGGGCAGGTTGCGCTGCAGCTGCTGAAGTTCCTGCAGGGAAGGCAGGTTGTTGTTCGCGGGCTTTTTGCTCACGGGTTCTCCAAGACGGGTAGACGGGACGCGGCTGAGTGCACCGCATCATCAAGGATAGAGGGCGCGGGGCTGAAATAGTGAACTGGAGGGCAAAAATAGCCGCCCCGACGCTGAGATACCTGTCACCATGCCGGGTGGGGTAGGGGTTGCGGAGGTATTGGTGAGTGGGGATGGGGGTCTTAGCCGTGGGGGAGCGGTCGTCATATTTCTGTGGGGAGCGCGCTACTTGCGGGCGATTTTTGAAAAAACGGGGTGAAAAGTTCAAAAACTCTATCCACAGGCGGCACTCAAAACCGCAAAACGCGAGGTTATCCACAGAACCGGTAACCGCCGGGTGCAGATGTATGCCACAGCTGGCAGGGTGAAGGGACCCATCCACTAGTTTCTAAGGAGAAACCATGAGCGACACCATCCTGATCCGCGGATTCACCGCCTCCGACCCGGCACTGAGCACCCTGCCCAACGGGGTGCCGGTCGTGAACTTTCGCCTCGCCAGCACCCCGCGCTGGCAGGATGCCACCGGCACCTGGAAAGAAGGCACCACCAACTGGTACACCGTGAAAGCCTACCGCCGCCTCGCGCAGAACATCGCCACCTCCATTGAGAAGGGGCAGCCGCTGGTCGTGAGCGGTCGCCAGCGCATTAGCCGCTGGAACCGTGAAGACGGCACGCAGGGCACTACCGTAGAGGTGGATGCCCTCGGCATCGGTCACGACCTGAACTACGGCACGAGCACCTTCGCCCGCACCGTGGAGAAGCGAACGGTCAACGAGGGAGCCATGCAGGGCACGCCGTTGCAGACCTCGCTGCCTCAGAACTCGGTGCAGCAGGACGCACCGCAGAACCTGGCGCCGCAGAACTCGGTGCAGCAGGATGCACCGCAGAACGGGGGAGCACAGAGTGACGAACCCCCCTTCTAAAAGTACTCCCCGGATGCTTGCATAAACGCGGGTGCATTGGGATAATGGGACATTGTGTTGACATCGGGCACGCCCCTGCCGCAGGGGGGAGAGCGACCAACGGTGTCAGCCTTCGGGCACCAATCCTGTCCGAAGCATCAAGTTTTCTGTCCCGCAGTGGGGCAGAGCAATCTGAGTCTATTTGACCTGCGGCAGATGGCTCTGGAGATCTACAACTATGCAGACTCTTGACTTCCTCGACAAGAAGTCCCTCCGTGACGACGTCCCCGCATTCGGCCCCGGTGACACCCTGAACGTTCACGTTAAGATCGTTGAAGGTAAGAACCATCGTATCCAGGTCTTCAAGGGCTTCGTCGTTGGCCGCCAGGGTGCAGGCGTTCGCGAGACCTTCACCGTCCGCAAGGTTTCCTTCGGCGTTGGTGTTGAGCGTACCTTCCCCGTTCACTCTCCCTCCATCGAGAAGATCGAGGTTGTGACCCGCGGTGACGTCCGTCGTGCAAAGCTGTACTACATGCGCGACCGCCACGGTAAGGCTGCTCGTATCCGCGAGAAGCGCGAGTTCTAATCTTTATAGATACAGAATTCTGTTGCAAACCGCTCCCCAACCGCATTCCGCGGGAGAGGAGCGGTTTTTGCATATTCTGAGAACCTTGCCGCTCTCAGGAAACAAAAGCCCAAGAGCGCAAACACTCTCGATACAATAGCTAGGTACCGTTTCACTCGAGCTAGGTATCTCTCAAACGAAAGGCTCACTCCAGCATGGCAGACGACAAGAACACTGCGAACACCAGCCCCTTCCCTGAGGGATACCAGCCTCAAAGCCGCCGCGAACGCCGCGAAATGGAAGAATACTTTGCGCGCCTCGCCGCCGAAAAGGCAGCAGCTGAGAAGGCTGCCGCAGAGAATGATGGCGCTGAAAAAGTCGCGACCGAGAAGGCGACCCCCTGGAGTGCTACCTCTTCCACCGAAAGTGACGCCAAGGGCGCCTCCGAGCGCGACCACGAGGTGGTCGCCAGCGCCGAGGCGAGCGCCGCCTCCGCAGGTGCCGCCGCGAAGGACGCGAAGAAGAATACTAAGCGCGAAGAAGCCACCGACGAGGAGACTACCGCAGACGTGGAACCCACCAAGGACTTCTCCGAAATGACTCCCAGGGAACGTCGCAAGGCAAAGCGCGCCGAACAGGCGGAGCTGACCTACTCCCAGGCGCAGGAAGAAGGCCGCCTCGGCGAATGGTTCTGGGTGCAGGCACGCGAGGGTGGCACCGTCATCCTCTACGCGCTGGTCATCGCGTTCCTGGTGAAGACCTTCCTGCTGCGCGGCTTCTACATTCCTTCCGGCTCCATGGAGCAGACCCTGCAGGTCAACGACCGCGTGTTCATCAACGTGGCGGGCTCCTACTTTAGCGAGCCCAAGCGCGGCGACGTCATCGTCTTCAAGGACTCTCAGGGCTGGATTCCCTCCACCCAGAAGACCAGTAGCCCGCTCAAGGACGCCCTGTCCTTCGCCGGTATTCTGCCGGATACTTCCTCGAACTTCCTAGTCAAGCGCGTTATCGGCACCCCCGGTGACGTGGTCGAAAGCGACGGCAACGGCAAGATCAAGGTCAACGGCGTAGAGATTAACGAACCCTACCTGTACCCGGGCAACCCGCCCTCTGAGCTGGCGTTCAAGGTGACCGTGCCCGCCGGTAAGTACTTCGTGATGGGTGACCACCGCAGCAACTCTGCAGACTCCCGCTACCACATTAGTGACGGCACCGCGTTCATTTCCAAGGATGACGTGCAGGGTAACGTGTTCGTCGTGGCGTGGCCGCTGAACCACTTCGGCCTGCTGACTGACGAGAGCTCCGTATTCTCCTCGGTTCCTGCGCCGACCTCCACCCCGTCCGAGTAAGCGAGCCCGAGTATGATGGCGAGCGCCCAGAAGAGCGCAACGAAACCCGCGAAGACTAAGCCTGCGAAGGCAACCCCGCCCGCAGCCGACCTCGAATACGAGCAGCAGCTCTTTGCCTCTGGTGCCCGCACGGTTGCCGGAATCGACGAGGTGGGCCGCGGCTCCATGGCGGGCCCGGTCACCGTGGGCGTCGTAATCCTCACCCCGGACGCCACCCTCGAGGTGGGTGGGCTGATTGACTCCAAGGCGCTCTCACCGGCACGCCGCGAATCCATGGTTCCCGAAATTCGCCAGTGGTGCGCCGTGGCGGTCGGGCACGTGGAATCGGCGGATATTGACCGGCTCGGCATGACCCTCTCGCTGAGGCTTGCCGCCCAGCGTGCGCTCGCCGAACTGGCGCGCCGCGGATACCGTGCCGACGCCGCCCTGCTGGACGGTAAGCACGACTGGTTCACGCCTCCGCAGGAGGACCTGTTCAGTGCGCTGGCACCGGACCCGGCGCAGGCACACTACAACGCTCTGCTCGCACAGGCGTGGGACGGCGTGGGCGAGGGCGGTGCAGGTGAGCCCGCGCAGATGCCGGTGACCATGGTTATCAAGGGTGACTACAAGTGTGCCTCCATCGCCGCCGCCTCGGTGGTTGCGAAGGTCGAACGTGACGAGCTGATGGTCCAGCTGGATGCCCGCTACCCGGGGTACGGCTGGGCAAAGAACAAGGGTTACGGATCCGCCGCTCACCGCGAGGCGATTAGCGTGCAGGGTCCCAGCCCGCAGCATCGACTGTCATGGTCGCTTCCGGCGACCGCCGAGCAGATTGAGGCTGCCGCGGCACAGCGCGGCTAGGATGCAGGAGGCGGCACCGTCGGGAGCCCCCCATGCCACCGCTGAATCAGTACTAAGAAAGCCCAGGAAAGGAAGAGTAGTGAGCGCAGAAGACCTCGAAAACTACGAGACCGACGCCCAAATGGCGCTCTACCGCGAATACAAAGACGTCATGTCGCTCTTTAGCTACGCGGTAGAAACCGACCGACGCTTCTACCTGGCTAACCAGGTGGACGTCACCCCGCACGTGCAGGAGGGCACCCTCTACTTTGAGGTGAGCATGAGCGATGTATGGGTGTGGGACGTGTTCCGCTCCAACCGCTTTGTGAAGAAGGTGCACGCCTACTCGGTGCGCGATGTGAACGTGGAGGAGCGCCTGCCCAACCAGGAGTTCACCGTGCCGGAAATGCCGGACTTCAACGCCTAGCGCACGCCCGATTTACCGCCTTTGCCGGGGGTAAGCACGGGGCTGCCGAGCTGCTGGGTGGCAGAATCAGGTGTTGGAACCGCGTGATGAAACTGAGTGATGAACTCGCACGAATATGACGCGCCGAATCGGCGCACGGGCGGCGTTTTTGAAAAATATGCCCAAAAATTTCAAATAAACGACTGTGGATAACCTCTAATTCTCTCCGGGAGCCGAGGTTATCCACAGTTTTTCGTTAACCGCATCCGGGCACGCGCGCGGCGGGCACAGTAGAAGCACAACCGCTATCTACTTAGGGGAGAGACCCATGACACCAGCCCGAATAACAGCCCGCGCCGCAACCCGAAGCGCACCCAACAGAACCCAGCTCCAGGGAACCAGGTCTCAGCGAACCCAGCCCCGCGCCCACAGCGTCGGGCGGTGGGGTGAGGAGCTGACCGCCCGCATCCTTGAGGCGAACGGCTACCGAATCTTGGAGAGGAACTGGCGACCGCCCGCCGGACTGGAACACGAACAGATTCGCGGGGAGCTCGACCTAATCGCCATTGACCCCGAGGACGAGCTGGTGTTCGTTGAGGTCAAGACCCGCAGCAGTGAAGACTTCGGGCACCCGTTCGCCTCCATTGACCGCGATAAGGCGCGCCGTACCCGCTCTCTGGCGATTCTCTGGTGCCGCCTGCGCGAGAACCTGGATTTTCCGCGCTTTCGCATTGACGCAATAGCGGTGACCGGAACCTGCGAAACCTTCACCTTCGAGCACCTGAAGGCGGTGGCGTAATGGGATTCGCACGCACCTATTCCGTGGCGCTGGTTGGCCTGCGCGGGCACATTGTTGATGTTGAGGCGGATATTTCGCAGGGCCTGCCCGGCTTCGTGCTGCTGGGTCTGCCCGATACCGCGCTCAACGAGTCCAAAGAACGTGTGCGCTCCGCGGCGAAGAACACCGGCATCACCCTCACCCAGCACCGGCTCACCGTCAACCTGACCCCGGCGACCCTGCCCAAACGCGGCTCGGCGTTTGACCTTGCCATCGTTGTGGCGGCGCTGCAAGCGGAGAAGAAACTGCACCCCAGCGGCGATAGCGTCTTCCTGGGCGAGCTGGGCCTGGACGGAACCCTACGCCCCGTGCCGGGCATCCTGCCCGCGGTCAAAGCCGCCGTGGACGCCGGTCACCACCGCGTGATTGTGCCCGCCGAAAATGCTGAGGAGGCGGCACTCATCCCCGGCGCGCAGGTGAGCGGTTTCCGCTGCTTGGCGGAGGTTTTTGCCGCTCTCGGCGCGGAGAGCCAGAAGCTGACCTACCCGCCCGTCCCGCAGACGGAGGTGAGCGCACCGACGGTGAAACCGGCTGAAATTCCCTCGGATATGAGCGATGTTGCCGGCCAGTCGCAGGGGCGTTTCGCCCTGGAAATTGCCGCTGCGGGCGGCCACCACATGTTGCTGACCGGCCCGCCCGGTTCGGGTAAAACCATGCTGGCGGAGCGCCTGCCGAGCATCCTTCCGACCCTCGACAATGATGCCGCGATGGAGGTGACCGCGATTCGGTCCCTCTGCTCGGCGGGGGAGCACCTGAGCGAGCTGGTGCGTCAGCCGCCGTTTGAGGCGCCGCATCATAGCGCCTCCGCGCCGGCGATTCTGGGTGGCGGCAGCGGCATTCCCCGCCCGGGCTGTGTCTCGAAAGCGCACCGCGGCGTGCTTTTTCTCGACGAGGCGCCGGAGTTCAAACGCACTGTGCTTGATTCACTCCGCCAGCCCCTGGAGTCGGGGACCGTGACCCTGGACCGTTCGAGCGCATCGGCGACGTATCCTGCGCGTTTTCAGCTGATTCTGGCGGCGAACCCGTGCCCCTGCGGTATGAACGTGGGCACCGGTACGGAGTGCACGTGTGCCCCGCGTGAGCGTCGCGCCTATTTTGGGCGGCTGTCCGGTCCGCTGGTGGACCGTATTGATGTGAATGTGACGGTTCCGAAGGTGTCGTCCACGGAGCTTGCGGGCGGTCAGGTAAACGAGAGTTCGGCGCAGATTCGCGAGCGCGTCATGGCGGCGCGCGGTGCCCAGCGCGAGCGTCTGGAACCGTACGGGTTGAAGACGAACGCGGAGATGAACGGCAAGATTCTTCGCGGTCCGTTGCGTCTGGATGCGAAGCTCACCGGCGAGCTGAACGCCGCCGTGGATCGCGGAACGCTGACGGCTCGCGGCTACGACCGGGTGCTGCGTATCGCCTGGACTCTCGCCGATTTGGAGGGTGCCGCCTACCCGAGCCGGGAGCACCTGGACGTGGCGCTCTTTTTGAGGCAGCAGGGGCAGTTGAAATAGCGTGCCGGAACTTTGATGGGAATGAATCACTGACGAAAGGAGAAGAATGTCATGAGTGAGAAGAAAAAGCGGAAACAAGTCAGAGATGCCGAGCTGAGAAACGCTGTGCCAGAAGAAAGCACGGCGGAGGATTTTGTGCAGGAGGAACTGCAGATCCGCCTGCCAGGCCGTACCCTGGATGCGCACGCCCTGGTGCGTGAGAGGGTGGCGCATATTCTGTCGCTGGGGCAGGAGCCTTCGCCGAGCCCGTATAACGCGGCGCGCCTGCCGGGGTTCCTCGCTTCCTGCCTGAACCCGGTGTATCTGGAAGAGATGAACCAGCAGGAACAGCCGGGGGAGGAGCAGGGCGAGCGCCCCGAACCCGCGGCGGGCACAGCCTCCACCAGCTCTGAGCCCGCGCCCCTGTTCAACCCCTCCCTCAGTGCGGAGGAGCTTGAGGCGGCGTGCCGCGAGTACATCCGCTGCTGCACCGCCCAGCTGATGCGCTACGCTGAGCCCGCCGATGAGCTCGTGGTCGAATCCCTCACCACCTTGGGCGCGCCGCTGACCCTGCACTACCTGATGATTGGGCACATCCCCGATGAGCACACCTGGGAGCACGGCGAACCGGACGAGCAGCTGAGCGAATTTCTGCACTCGGTGGGTGCTCCCACCGAGGGGGAGTCCGCCCTGTTTTCCACCGCGAATGGCTACTACACGCCGGGTGAGCATCAGATGAGCCGCGATAAGTTTGGCAAGGCGCTCGCGACCCGCCGCCTGCGCTGGAACCGCCGCATGGAACGTACCCTGAACGCGGAGGCGCACATGGCGGCAACCTGCGGGGCGTGGCTGGTCACTCCCGCCGATCCGCTGTGGCCGCCGCAGCTGAACGATTTGGGGCCCGCCCGCCCGTACGGGCTGTGGTGTCGAGGCGATTCGCGGCACCTGCTGGATGTGGCGTCTGCCCCGAGCGTGGCGCTGGTCGGTTCGCGCGACCCGAGCATCTACGGTACGGAGGCGACGACCCACCTCGCCGCCGAGCTGGCGCGCCGCGGGTACACGGTGATTTCTGGCGGTGCGATGGGCATTGATATTGCGGCGCATCGGGCGGCGTTGACTCAGCAGGGTAGCGACCTGCCAACCATCGCCTTCATGGCGGGTGGGCTGGACCGGCTGTACCCGGCGCAGAACTCGGACGCGTTGAACATGATTGTTGACCGCGGGCTCATCATGAGCGAGGTGAGCGTGGGTAACACCCCCACGCGTTGGCGTTTTCTGGAGCGTAACCGTTTGATTGCGGCGTTGGCGCGGCACACTATTGTGGTGGAGGCGCGCTGGCGTTCCGGTGCCCTGAATACGGCTCGTCACGCGATGGAGATTGGGCGTACCCTCTGGGCGGTTCCGGGGCAGATTAATTCGCCGAACTCGGTGGGCACGAACCGTCTGCTACGCGATGGACTAGCGCAAACACTCACCGAGGCCGCCGACATCCTCGAGTACGATGCTGCCGCGGGGTTCGAGCTGGGCACCGAGCACGAGAGCGAGTGGGATCAGGCTGCCTCCTCCAGCGCGCTGGATGAGCTGACCGAACGACAGGGCAGGGTCTGGGATGATTTGAGCCCACGCTCCTACCGCGGCGTGGACGAGATTGCCGCAGCCCTCGGGTTGAGCGCTCGCGACGTGATGGCTGACCTGTTCCACCTGGGTCGCTGCGGTCTGGCGGAGAGCAGCGGAACGAGCTGGAGGAAGGTCCGCCCGGCTGTCGCGGCGTAGGGTTCTTCCTGATGACGGGGCGGCACGTGGAGAGCTCGGAACCTCTCTACAATTGGGGTAGGCCTGCGCGCACTGGCCCAGAGCCTACCCCGCCGCCGCATCGTCGATAGGCGCATCGAGAATACACGAAAGGAGGGACGCATGACCCCCGCCCGCCAGCCCGAAAACCGAGCTGAAAACCAGGCGGAGAACCGGAACGAGAACCGGGAGGAATACCGGGACGAGGCTCCCTCCACGACCCTGCCGGTGACCTACACCCGCACGCTTGCGCCGGAGTATGTAGAGAGCTCCGCCCTACCCGGCTCTGTTCTACCTGATTCTGCGCTGGGTGTTTCCGGCGAGGTGTTCCGCCCCGTTCTGGACCGTTTTGAGCGTTTTCTGCGCTATGAGAAGCACCGTTCCGAAGAGACGATCCGCTCCTATATTTCCGATTTGGAGGGTTTCTTCGGCTATATGGCGCGCCGCGGTGTGCGGCACCTGGACAGCATTGATGCGTCCCTGATTCGTGAGTGGTTGGGTTCGTTGCATCTGCGGCAGGCGGCTCGTTCTACGGTGGCGCGCCGCGGTTCGACCCTGCGCACGTTCTTCACCTGGGCTCAGGAGGAAGAGCTGGTGCACGCCAACCCGACCCGCGGTATGCGCACCCCCAAGCGGGAGAATCACCTGCCGCCGGTGTTGAGCCGCGAGCAGATGAACCAGTTGCTGACCACTCTGCAGGAGCGTCGGGCGCAGGATCCTCGTGATGCGCGTCTGCTGCGCCTGGAGGCGGTGGTTGAGGTGCTGTACGCCTCGGGTATGCGTATTTCTGAGTTGACCGGCCTGGATTTGCAGAGCGTGGACCGGGCGAATAAGACGGTGCGCGTGCTGGGTAAGGGCAATAAGGAGCGCGTGGTGCCGCTGGGTACCCCGGCGCTCAAGGCGTTGAATCGTTGGGTGTCCTATGGTCGTCCGCAGTGGATTCCGGAAGGTGCGCAGGGCGTGACGGCGCTGTTTATTGGTCCTCGCGGTGGGCGTGCGAATGCCCGTCAGATTCGTGAGGATCTGACCCGCCTGTTGCGCACGGTGGAGAACACTCAGGCGTCGGGTGCGCACGTTTTGCGTCATTCGGCGGCGACTCACCTGGTGGATGGTGGTGCCGATATTCGTTCGGTGCAGGAGCTGCTGGGACATTCGTCGTTGGCGACCACGCAGATTTACACGCACGTGTCGATGAAGCGTCTGGCGGAGACGTACGCGCGGGCGCATCCGCGAGCGTAGGACGTTCGTGTGTCTAGGGGTTTATGCACAGGTGCGGGGGAGTGCGCTGGACTGTGCCTTGAATAGAGCTCTGGGCAGCGCTTTGAAGGGTGCTCTGAACGCCGCCGTTTAATGTCTCTCTATTTGAACCTTGTGCGGCTGAACTGTACGAATGGAGGAAATCGTTCTAAGCTATACACTGTTCAACCTCTGTCTAGGCTCCCAGCGCAGCCCAAAGTTTCTGCACAGTGATGTTTATACAGGGCGGCTGAACAAGGTAGCATAGGTAACAGACTAACCGTGGTCTCCGTCTCTATAATGGCACCGCGTACGAGTACTAAAAACCAGAAAGGTCGCACCGCATGCGCGCACTCGTTTGCCCTGGACAGGGCTCCCAGAAGAAGGGCTTCCTGAGCCCCTGGCTCGAGATTGAAGGTGTGCGTGAGCACCTGGAACGACTCTCTGAAGCGGCAGGCATCGACCTGATTCACTACGGCACCGAAGCCGAAGAAGAAACCATCAAGGACACCGCAATCGCCCAGCCCCTCATCGTGGCTGCAGGCATCGTCACCGGTCGACTCGCACTGCGCGAACTCGACGGTGAAGAACTCATCTTCGCGGGCCACTCCGTCGGCGAAATCACCGCAGCAGCCCTCGCGGGCGTACTCAGTGACGAAGACGCAATGCGTTTCGTGCGCGTGCGCGCCAACGGCATGGCGGAGGCGGCAGCCGCCTCCCCGACCGGTATGGCTGCAGTACTCGGCGGCGTTGAAGAAAACGTCCGCGAAGCCATCGACGCAGCAGGCCTCGTCGCAGCAAACTCCAACGGCGGCGGCCAGATCGTAGCCGCAGGCCCCATCCCCGCCATCGAGGCATTCGCCGCGAACCCGCCCGCACGCGCTCGCGTCATCCCCCTAAAGGTCGCTGGCGCATTCCACACCGAGGCAATGGCACCCGCCGTGCCCGCCCTGGAAGAGTTCGCCGCATCCCTGCAGGTCTCCGACCCGACCTCCGCACTGCTGACCAACCGCGACGGTTCCGCCGTGGCATCCGGTGAAGAGTTCGTCAAGACCCTCGTCTCCCAGGTCACCAGCCCCGTCCGCTGGGATCTGTGCATGGCAACCCTGCTTGAACGTGAGGTCGCCGGCATTATCGAGGTCGCCCCCGCAGGCACCCTGGTCGGCCTGGCAAAGCGTGCGATGCGCGGCGTGCCCGGCACCTCCATCAACACTCCCGAGGACCTCGCCTCGCTGAAGGGCTAAACGCCGGGGGAGAGCACCCCGCCCTCCCCGCACTGGGAACCCTTCACACTAGACATGCACTTTAGACCTGCGAGGCACACAGTGTCTTGCGAGCATCAGCACTAAGGATTGAATACGTGACTACCCTCAAGCAGTACGAAATCAACCGCTACTCCCGCATCCTCGGTTACGGCGCAGCCCGCGGTGAGGTCATCGTCCCCAACGACGACATCGTTGAGGCAATCGACTCCTCCGACGAGTGGATCAAGCAGCGCACCGGCATCGCAACTCGCCACCGCGCCAGCGGAAACCAGTCGGTAACCGACCTTGCCATCGGTGCCGCCAAGGACGCCCTCGAAGCATCCGGTGTAGCCGGTGAGGACATTGAGGCGGTCATCATCTCGACCATCTCGCACCCCTACGCAACCCCCTCCCTGGCAACCCTGGTCGCCGACGCAATCGGCTCCAAGTGCCCCGCATACGACATCTCCGCAGCGTGCGCAGGTTTCTGCTACGGCATCGCCCAGGCAGACGCCCTCGTCCGCGCGGGCACCGCAAAGCACGTGCTGGTCATCGGCGTTGAGAAGCTCTCCGACTTCATCGACAACACCGAACGCACCATCTCCTTCCTGCTCGGTGACGGCGCAGGCGCAGCAGTCGTAGGCGTATCCGACGAACCTGGCATCGCCCCCACGGTATGGGGTTCGGACGGCTCCCGCTGGGGCACCGTCGGCATGACCCACTCCCTGCTGGATATCCGCAACCGCGACTTCGCCGCAAACCCCGTCGAAGAAGGCGAAAAGATCTGGCCCACCCTGCGTCAGGACGGCCCCTCCGTCTTCCGCTGGGCAGTATGGGAAATGGCGAAGGTCGCCAAGCAGGCACTCGAAACCGCCGGTATCACCCCCGACGAGCTCGGCGCGCTCATCCCGCACCAGGCAAACGCCCGCATCATTGACCAGATGGTCAAGACCCTCAAGCTTCCCGACACGGTGGCAGTGGCACGCGACATCGTCGATGCCGGTAACACCTCCGCCGCATCGGTCCCCCTCGCCGCGCACCGCCTGCTCAAGGAGAACCCGGAACTCTCCGGCAAGTTCGCCCTGCAGATCGGTTTCGGTGCCGGCCTGGCATTCGCAGCTCAGGTAGTCGTCCTTCCCTAAGGAAAACCACCGGAGCCCGATGCTCCCCGCCCCTCACGACCGGCACAGCGCCGGTGCGCGAGAAAGAAAATAAAGCGGGAAAGCATCCCCACAAACTCCGAGTTGACGCATGCGTACACCACGCAGACACGATAAACTCGGTAATGCACGCGTACCCCCACCCGGCGGGTGCGATGACCATCGAAACAACAAAGGAGCCCCTGAATGGCTAACAAGGAAGAGATCCTCGCAGGTCTGGCAGAAATCGTTAACGAAGAGACCGGCGTTGAGGTTGAGGACGTTCAGCTGGACAAGTCCTTCACCGAGGACCTGGACATCGACTCCATCTCGATGATGACCATCGTCGTGAACGCTGAGGAGAAGTTCGAGGTGACCATCCCGGACGAAGAGGTCAAGAACCTCAAGACCGTTGGCGACGCAGTCGAGTTCATCGCGAACGCTGCCTAAGCTATAACCAATAACGAGGCGGCGCGGGCTCTCACCGGCCCGCGCCGCATCGCTATTCACTCAGCTTTCAATCCAACACACCCCGGGAACACAAAGCGGAACCCCCGCGGAACATACCGCGCGGAACAGACAGGGTGCAACGACAGCGCCCTCACCGCGTGAAAACGTGCACCGCTTACCCCCGGGCCCTACAGGTTTTTATCCACACACCACCGGATAAACCACCAAATCGACCACCGAAGAGAAAGTGCCACAATGTCTCGAAAAGTGCTGGTGACCGGCCTCGGCGCGACCACCCCCATTGGCGGCGACGTCCCCACCACCTGGGAAAACGCAACCAAGGGCGTATCTGGTGTATCCACCCTCGACTACCCCTGGGTCAAGGAATACGACCTGCCCGTATACATTGCAGGCCAGCTCGCCGTGCCCGCCCTCGAATCCGGCCGCCTCACCAAGGTAGAAGCAAAGCGCCTGGATCCCTCGGGCCAGCTCGCCCTCATCGCCGCACGCGAAGCATGGGAAGACGCAGGATTCTCCGGCCCCGACGCCGAATCCGCAGAAGAAGTCGACCCCGAACGCACCGGCGTAGCCTTCGGCACCGGTATCGGCGGCGTGTGGACCCTTCTCGACGCATGGGACACCCTCCGCGAAAAGGGCCCCCGCCGCGTCCTCCCCATGACCGTTCCCATGCTCATGCCCAACGGCAACGCAGCAGCCGTCTCCATGAACCTCAAGGCACGCGCCGCAGCACAGACCGTCGTCTCCGCATGCGCATCCTCCACCGAAGCCATGCAGCTCGGTGCTGAAATGATCCGCAGTGGCAAGGCAGACGTCGTTATCGTCGGCGGTGCTGAAGCAGCAATCCACCCGCTTCCCATGGCAGCATTCGCCAAGATGCAGGCACTCTCCTCCCGCAACGACGAACCCGAAAAGGCATCCCGCCCCTACGACGTCGACCGCGACGGCTTCGTCATGGGTGAAGGCGCAGCAGCGCTCATCCTCGAATCCGAAGAGCACGCCAAGGCACGCGGCGCACGCGTCTACGTGGAACTGGCAGGCACCGGCGTCTCCGCCGACTCCTACCACATCACCGCACCCGACCCCGCAGCACTCGGTGCAACCCGCGCACTGCGCGAAGCCCTCGAAGACGGCAACATCGACCCGAAGACCGTCGTGCACATCAACGCGCACGCCACCAGCACCCCCGCCGGTGACCTGCCCGAAGCAACCGCAATGCACGAAACCTTCGGCGACCACACCAAGAACATCGCCGTCTCCGCAACCAAGTCCATGACCGGCCACCTGCTCGGCGGCGCGGGTGCCCTCGAGGCAGTGCTGACCGTACTGGCGCTGCACCACCGCACCGCACCCTGCACCATCAACCTGGACAACAAGGACCCCCAGATTGACCTGGACGTGGTGACCGACGCACGCGAGCTGCCCGCCGGTGAGATTGTGGCGCTGTCGAACTCCTTCGGTTTCGGCGGTCACAACGCTGTTGTGGCATTCCGCTCCGTAGAGGACTAAAACCTCAGGGCTTCTAGCCTCATAAAGACATAACGCTCCCTCAACTACCGCGTGTAGCTGGGGGAGCGTTATGTTTTGGATGCGTTTGTGGGGGAGGCCGTACCGGACAACGCTTGCGGGGGAGTGCCCCCTCTGCGGCGCTGGGGCGCCTTGAGGACGGAGCCCCCGCTTCGCGTGCCCGGTACGCCTTCTAGGCTCGCCCGAGTTTGGGGTGCCCCCGTTTTAGACGTTAAAAACGGGTGGCGTATCCGCTCCGGCACTGCGAATACGCCACCCAAACACACCACACTCCACAAGACAATGCAGAGCGCGCGGGATCAACCATCCCGCAAGGTTCCCGTAACCTCCATCGCGCACCACGGTAGGCGACGACAGAAGAACGGGAGCTTATGACCGTTTGACACACACAACGCCCCCTCGTACAGATATACAAAGGCGCACGCCATGCGATCTTCCGGAAGTTTATTCGGAAGAGCTCCCACGCCGGTTCCGTTGAGAAAACAATTCGGTGTGGTTGCCTCCCGATGGTGAAGCACATCAACATCGTGTGCCGCAATACTGCGCAATCCAGTACGCGCAGATGTTGCGTGAAAACCATCCTCAGGAATGCAGTCCGCGGGCCAGTTTTCCAGCTTCAAATGGCAGAAGCTTAAGGGTTTGATGTGAGTGCTCGGATGGTCCGAATCATGTTGCTCTCAACGGAACCGGTTTATCGGTGATGGGAGCTCCTGTAGATAAGAATAACCTTAAATCACCCCTGGAGTAAACCTTAAACCAATAATTTAACCTTATTGTTATAATTCCTTGTCATAAAGGTATTGACGAGTGTTCAATATGCTCTGAGTAACCCCCTGGAGGCCCTCATAACTCTTTGGTCTGTTTGGCGCTCTCCACCGTTATGAAACCGTGATAAATCGCTCCCGAAAAATGAAGAATCAGGTTCCGAAGCGGCCCAGTGAGTGGTTGCAGAGAGGAGTTGCGTAGTGGGGCTTGAAGACGCGCTCAGAACGCAGTCACAAAACGTCATCTTGTCACGGAAGTTATCCCAGAGAAAACAAATTAAACCCCCGGCGTGCGCTGTGGCATAATCAGTATCAACATCGTGCTCCGGGGTCGGTGAAATTCCGAACCGGCGGTCACAGCCCGCGAACCGCTCTCGCAGGCAGGCAAAAAATCGTACGAATCTTCGCATCCGCACAGGACGCCAAGACTCCGCTAGAGACGCCCGCCCGCAAGAGAGGCCGAACCGGTGAAAATCCGGTGCCGACAGTACAGTCTGGATGGAAGGTAGCACGAGCAGAAAAAGGCAGGAGCGTACTCCGCCGAATCTCCCGAGGCCCCTCGGGATAGCGTGCAGGGTGCACCGACGCAGTTGCTTCAGAGAGTTGCTGCTTCAGAAAACTGTTGCTTAGAGTGCGGTTCGTTGAGAGAGCCGTTGCTTAGGGAACGGTTTCTTGGCAGAGCATCAGCTTTCGATGTAGCAGGGGAGAGGCACCTTTCGTAGGTGCCGGTACGTTAATCCCCTCGGTCGCAGTCGGCTGGTTTCAGCTGCGGTTTTCAACTGCGGTTCTCAGCTACGGTTGGCTGATTCGCCACTCCCGCCTCACCATGGATACCGGGCACCCCTAAGGTGCCCACGGTAGCCGCCCTTTCTGTTCCTCTCCCCGGAGCCGCCGCAGATGCGCACCCCGCGCATCCGAAACACGGTCCAACTCAGAGAGGAAAGAAACAATGGACATCCTGCGGTGGCTCTTCGACGCACAAATTCACGTGGGGGACCAGTCCCTCCTCGTGCGCGAAGTTCTCGGAAACGCATTCGGCCTAGCATCGGCGCTGGGCGGCATGCGACGCAAAGTATGGGCGTGGCCCGTCGGCATTCTAGGCAACCTGCTACTCCTCACCGTCTTCCTGGGCGCCCTCGTCGGTAGCCCGCACCCCGTGACCATGCTCGGCCAGGCAGGCCGCCAAATTATGTTTATTGCCGTGTCCATTTGGGGCTGGCACCGCTGGCGCGCAACCCGAGCCGCCGGTGGTAACGCCTCCGAAGGTGCCGCGGTGATCCCCAAGTGGGCCACCAACACCGAACGCGCAGGCCTGGTTGTTGCCATGGTTGCAGGCACCCTGCTGCTCACCCCCATCTTCCGTGCCCTCGGCTCCTACGAACCGGTCTGGTCCGACGCCTGGATCTTCACCGGCTCGCTGCTCGCCACCTACGGCATGGCGCGCGGCTGGGTTGAATTCTGGCTCATCTGGGTTGCCGTCGACCTGGTCGGCGTGCCGCTGCTGTGGAGCGCAGGCTACTACGCGACCTCCCTCATGTACGTGTTCTATGGATGCTTCACTCTGGTCGGCTTCTTCGTCTGGTGGCGCACCCGCAACCTGGAGGCGCAGAAGACCCAGGTGCAGACCCAGTTCCCCGACGTGACCGTTGAAGTAACTGACGTGAAGAAGGGTCGTGCATAAGATGCCGCAGAATCCCTCTCAGGAGGTGCTGGCGGGCGCGCACCTGCCCGCAACCCTTACCCCCAGCACGCACCTGCCGCACAACGACCTGGATTACTCCGCCGCGGAGTACGGGCACCTCGCTGGGCTGCCCACCGCACGCACCCTCCAGCTGCCCGACCCCGAGCAGATCCTCAGCCACGACGAGGCGATGAGCCTGGCACTGCAGGCAGCACGCCAGGGTATCCGCGGTGCGAACCCGCTTGTCGGCGCCGTCATCACCGACCGTGACGGGCACCTGCTGCACGTGGGCTACCACCGAGGCGCAGGCACCCCGCACGCCGAAGCCGACGCACTCGCCGCCGCCCGTGCCGCGGGAACCGACCTTACCGGCGCCCGCATGTACGTGAGCCTCGAGCCCTGCAACCACACCGGACGCACCGGTCCCTGCTCCCACGCCGTCGCCGAGGCGGGCATCAGCGAACTCTACTACGCCTACAGTGACGACACCGAAAACGCTGCAGGAGGCGCCGCATACCTGCGCTCGCAGGGCGTCACCGTGCACGCCATGGAGGAGTTCGCGAACGCCTCCTACCAGCTGAACGAGCGCTGGTTCATTGCCGCCGCCGAACGTCGCCCCTTCATCACCGCAAAGAGCGCATCCACCCTGGACGGGTTCATTGCGGCTGCTGACGGCACGAGCAAGTGGATTACCGGCCCCGCCGCGCGCATTGACGGGCACCTGATTCGTCACCGCGCCGACGCCGTCATGATTGGCACCCGAACCACCCTCATGGACGACCCGACCCTGGATGCGCGCGACGCCAACGGTGAACGCTTCGAGAAGCAGCCGCTGCGCGTGGTCATGGGCAAGACCGAGATTACCGAAAACTACCGGATTCGCGGCCTGAACCCGCCCGAAGGTGTGGAGGCGGACCCGCAGAACTTCCTGCAGATTTTCACCCACGACCCGCGCGAACTGCTCGACGAGCTGTATGCCCGCGGGGTGCGGCACCTTATGATTGAGGGCGGCCCCGGCATGGTCGGCCTCTTCGCCGGTGAAGACCTCATCGACGAGATGGTCTGGTACCGCGCTCCCATGATTATGGGTCGAGGCAAGAGCGCCGTGTACCGTCTGCTCGTGGACACCCTCGCGCAGGCACCGCGCCTGCAACTGGATGACCTGGGCATGTTCCCGGCGGTGCGCGTGCTCGGTCAGGACACCTCAACGCACCTGGTGCCGGCACCTCGCGGAACGGTGCAGGAGCCGGGCGAACGGCGCACCCTGCCGAAGCTGGACGCCTGCCACGCGCCGGAACCGCGACTGGATTAGACCCAGAATCTGTCACGCCGCGATGCGGGCTCGGTAGCTTCACTGAACGCTACCGGGTTCGCATGCTGGCACAAAAACGCCCCGTCACGGGGAATATTCGAAAAATACGTATAGTTATACCGACGAACAAACCATCGCCGCCCGTCGCCCTCAACGACGACGACCCGGCGGACACGGCGAGAAAAGGAAAGCACACATGTTTACCGGAATCATTGGCGCCCTCGGCACCGTAGAATCCATCACCCCCATCGAAGGTAGCGACGCAGCCTACCTGACCCTCAACGCCGGAGACATCGTCGCCGACCTCGAACACGGCGGCTCCCTCGCCGTCAACGGTGTATGCCTCACCGCTATCGACCTCGACCAGCTGCAGCCCGGCCAGTTCCGCGCCTACGCCATGGGCGAGACCCTGCGCCGCACCAACCTCGGCAACCTGAACCCCGGCGACACCGTCAACCTGGAGCGTTGCCTGCCCGCCGGTGGTCGCCTCGACGGTCACGTCGTGCAGGGCCATGTGGATGCGGTGGGTACCCTCGCGTCCATCACCGCGCACGAGGCGTGGAGCACCCTGCGTTTCAACCTGCCCGCCGAGCTGGCACCCCTGCTCGCGGAGAAGGGCTCCATCGCTGTGTCTGGCGTGTCCCTGACCGTCACCGCGGTTTCTGAGCCCGGCGAAACCCCCGCCTGGTTCGAGGTCGGCCTGATTCCCGAAACCCTGAAGGCAACCAACCTCGGTGCGCTCAAGGTCGGCGATAGCGTGAACCTTGAGACCGATGCGCTCGCTAAGTACGTGCAGCGCCTGACCGCGTTCGCTGGCGTGCCGCAGACTGCTTCTGAGCAGGTTGCACCCCGCCGCGCCGACGCCGCAACCGTGCTCGACAGCGTGCAGACCGCAGTGGACGCTATCGCCGCAGGTCGCGCCGTGGTCGTCGTTGACGATGAAGACCGCGAGAACGAAGGCGACATCATCTTCGCCGCCGAGCACGCAACCGCCGAGCTGATGGGCTTCATGATTCGCTACACCTCCGGCGTAGTGTGCGCACCCATGCCCAATAAGCGCGCAGACGAGATGAACCTGCCGCCCATGGTCACCAACAACGAGGACCCCAAGGGCACCGCCTACACCGTCTCTTGCGATGCGGCATCCAGCGTGAGCACCGGCATTTCCGCGGCGGACCGCGCACGCACCGTGCAGATCCTCGCGGACGCTGCCTCCACTCCGGCGGATATTACCCGCCCCGGCCACATCTTCCCGTTGCGCGCCGTTGATGGCGGCGTGGCGGAACGCCCCGGCCACACCGAAGCCGCAGTGGAACTCTCCCGCGCGGCGGGCCTGTCCGGCGTGGGCGTTATCGCCGAGGTCGTGCACGATGACGGCTCCATGATGCGTTTTGATGCCCTGCGCGCCTTCGCAACCGAGCACAACCTGCCTATGATCTCTATCGAAGACCTCATCAAGTACGTAGCCGAGGCGGCATAGGAGAACGCATGAGCGAAACCCCTAACACCCCCGCAGAGCCGGTTGAAGCGCAGGCTGAAGAGCTCAGCGCCGAATCCCTGCGCATCGCCTCCGAGCTCGCTGAAGGCTACCGAGTCAGCCCCCTCGACATGGTGCCCAACCCCAGCCCGCTGCTGGTCGAAAGCACCGAAGAGGTCGCCGTACCCACCCCGCAGGGCGTGTTCGGCCTGCGTGCCTGGCGATTCGCAGACGGTGCCGAGCACATCAGCGCCCGCGCCCTCGACCGTGACGGCACCCCCGTACCCACCGAGGACGGGGGAGCGCCCGCGGTACGCATCCACTCCGAATGCGCCACCGGCGACATTTTCGGTTCCTTCCGATGCGATTGCGGGCCCCAGCTGGAGAACGGTCTGCGCATCCTCAGCCGCACCGGCGGGTACCTCATCTACGTGCGCAACCACGAAGGACGCGGCATCGGCCTGGTCAACAAGCTCCGCGCCTACGCGCTGCAGGATGCCGGGCTCGACACCCTCGACGCGAACCTGGCGCTCGGTCTGGACGGCGACATGCGCGACTACTCGCAGGCGGCACTGATCCTGCAGGAACTCGGCGTGCACGAGCTGAGGCTCGTCACCAATAACCCCGCCAAGCAGGAGGCGCTCGAAAGCCTCGGCCTGCAGGTCACCGAACTCATCCCGGACGAAATTCCCGCCCGAGTTGAGAACGCCCACTACCTGCAAACCAAGCGTGAGCGTATGCGCCACGTGCTCAAAAGCGCGTAGCGGCACCCCGGCAAACAACCCCGGCACACTAAACTTTTCAAAACCCAAAACCCACAAGGAGAACACTATGAGCGGCGTAGGCGCAGCAGACACCACCCTCAACCCCGAAGACTACAAGGGCTTCAAGCTCGCAATCGTAGCGGCAAGCTGGCACACCCAGGTCATGGACGGCCTCATCGACGGTGCACAGCGCGCAGCACGCGACGCAGGCATCGAGCCGACCCTCGTGCGCGTACCCGGCACCTTCGAGCTGCCCGTCGCAGCAACCCGCCTCGCTGAGAAGTTCGACGCAATCGTCGCACTCGGCGTGGTCATCCGCGGCGGCACCCCCCACTTCGACTACGTCTGCCAGGGCGCAACCAACGGCCTGACCGACGTGTCCGTGCTGACCGGCCGCCCCATCGGCTTCGGCGTGCTCACCTGCGACAACGAGCAGCAGGCACTCGACCGTGCAGGCCTGGAAGGCTCCAACGAAGACAAGGGCTACGAGGCGACCGCGGCGGCACTGCAGACCGCAGCAACCCTCAAGCAGTTCAGCAACTAACACGGCTGAACGGTACGCGGCTCAGTTTCACGAAGAGAACTCATGGATCTTCACCGTGGAACTGGGCCGCAGCACCGGTTAAACTGAAACAACGCGCGGCACTAGAGCCACATCGAGTTACAGCGCGCCGACGCGCTCCCCAACCCAACACCAAGGAGTACAGCAATGCAGGATTTGGGCACCATCACCCCCAGCCTCGAAGAATTCCGCGCCCGCGCCGCCGGCACCCGCGTCATTCCCGTACACATCAAAATCCTCGCCGACTCACTCACCCCCATCGGCATCTACCGATCCCTCGTACTCCAAAACGACCAGGGCGAACCCGTCGAAGCAGCCCACGGTACCTTCCTGCTCGAATCCGCAAAAATCTCCGCAGAAGGCGAATCCGCAGCCTGGGACCGCTACTCCTTCATCGGCGCGTCCTCCCGCTCCACCCTCACCACCGTTGACGGCGCAGTCCACTGGCAGGGACGCACCCCCGCCGGCGCACCCGTCGACGGCGACCCCGTAGAAGCCATCGCCAAGACCCTGCAGATGCTCTACACCGAACCCGACCCGACCCTGCCGCCGCTCACCTCCGGACTGGTCGGCTACCTCGGCTGGGACGTCGTGCGCCACTGGGAGCACCTGCCGTACCCGCCCGCCGATGACGTGAACCTGCCCGAATTCGCGCTCAACATGGTCTCCGACATGGCAATCCACGACAACAAGGACGGCACCGTCCTGCTCGTCGCCAACGCCATCAACTTCAACGGCACCAGCGAAAACGTAGACGGCGCCTACGAGGACGCCGTCGCGCGCCTGCACAGCATGCTCCGCCGCCTGCAGCGCGGCGCCGCAGCAACCACCTCCATTCTCTCCGGCGTGGCAGACGTAGACCGTAAGGTCCGCGAAGACGTCACCCTCACCTGGAGCGAACAGGGCTTCAAGGACGCCATCGACCGCTCCAAGAAGAACATCATCGACGGCGACGTCTTCCAGATCGTGCTCTCACGCCGATTCGAAGCCGAAACCAACGCCAAGGCACTCGACGTGTACCGCGTGCTGCGCCAGTCCAACCCCTCGCCGTACATGTACCTCTTCAACTTCGAAGACAGCAACGGCACCCCCTTCCACATTGTCGGCTCCTCCCCGGAGGCGCTCGTCACCCTCAAGGACGGTATTGCCAGCACCCACCCCATCGCCGGTTCCCGCCCGCGCGGCGCAACCCGCGAAGAGGACCTCGCACTCGCCGAGGAGCTGCTCGCCGACCAGAAGGAACGCTCCGAGCACCTCATGCTCGTCGACCTGGCACGCAACGACCTCTCGCGTATCGCCAAGCCCGGCACCGTGTCCGTTGACCAGTTCATGATCATTGAGCGTTTCAGCCACATCATGCACATTTCCTCCGCCGTCAGCGCCGAACTCGACCCGCAGTTCAGCGCCTACGACGTGCTGCGCGTCGCCTTCCCGGCAGGCACCCTCTCCGGTGCACCCAAGCCCCGCGCCATGCAGCTCATCGACGAATACGAACCCACCCGCCGCGGCGTCTACGGCGGCGTATGCGGCTACTTCGACTTCGCCGGCAACATGGACATGGCAATCGCCATCCGCACCGCCGTACTCAAGGAAGGCACCGCCTACGTACAGGCAGGCGCGGGCCTCGTCATGGACTCCAACCCGGACTCCGAAACCCTCGAAACCGTCAACAAGTCCGCCGCCCCGCTGCGCGCCGTGCTGACCGCCTCCGGCCTGGCACCCCTCGACGCAGACGCAGCCGCCAACGCCACCAAGTAACCCAAGGAGACACCATGAGCACCGTTCTCGACGAGATTATTGTCG
The DNA here is from genome assembly GCF_963544205.1 of uncultured Rothia sp. Taxonomy (GTDB): domain Bacteria; phylum Actinomycetota; class Actinomycetes; order Actinomycetales; family Micrococcaceae; genus Rothia. The sequence goes on along the minus strand of NZ_CAUUDY010000006.1, from coordinate 18,919 downwards.
GCGTCCGCGAAGACCTCGCCGCCCGCGTACAGCAGGTTCCCCTCGAAGAAATGAAGAAGCGCGCCCTCGTAGCCGCACCCGCCCGCGATGCGCTCGCCTCCCTGCGCGGTGAAGTGCCCGGCGGCGGCAACGGCGCAACCGCACGCATTATCTCCGAGGTGAAGCGCTCCTCGCCCTCCAAGGGTGCCCTCGGCGAGATTCCGGACCCCGCCGCGCTTGCCGCACACTACGAGGCAGGTGGTGCAGCAGCAATCTCCGTGCTCACCGAACAGCGCCGCTTCAACGGCTCCCTCGCCGACCTGGACGCAGTACGCGCCGCCGTGAACATCCCCGTGCTGCGCAAGGACTTCACCGTCGACGAATACCAGATTTGGGAGGCACGCGCACACGGCGCCGACCTGGTCCTGCTCATCGTCGCGGCACTCGACGAACAGACCCTCCGCGAGTTCCTCGAACTCACCGAATCACTCGGCATGAACGCCCTCGTCGAAACCCACACCCCCGAAGAAATCGAGGTCGCCCAGCGCATCGGCGCCAAGATTGTGGGCATCAACGTGCGCAACCTCAAGACCCTCGAAGTCAACAACGAGCACTACGCATCCCTCGCCGCGCACCTGCCCAACTCGGTCATCAAGGTCGCCGAATCCGGCGTTGCCGGTATCGAAGATGTGCGCGCCTACGCCGGCGCCGGCGCCGATGCGGTCCTCATCGGTGAAGCACTGGTACGCTCCGGCGACCCCGAAGGTACAGTGCGCGAATTCTCCAAGGTGCCTGTGACCCGATAAGGGTTGCTAAGAGAGGGCGTGCCAGACGCCGCTCGCGGGGGAGTACGGCTTCCGTGGGTTAGTTGTTTGAGATGGCATACCGGACAACGCTCGCGGGGGAGTGCGGCTTCCGTGGCTTAGTTGTTTGAGAGGTCGTACCGGACAACGCTTGCGGGGGAGTGCCCCCTCTGCGGCGCTGGGGCGCCTTGAGGACGGAGCCCCCGCTTCGCGTGTCCGGTATGCCCTCTAGGTCGCCTATCCCTCGGGTTGGTTGATATAGATGCTTGGTACGGGGTTTCTTTCTCGGGCTAGCTCGCCTCAGTCTGGGGTATATGAGGATGGTTTGAGGTTGGGTTTCAGAGGTAGCACGCCAATCCTTTGGGGTGGGGATTATAGGTGGCTTGGTCCGGGGTTGGGTGTTGCTGTTAGCTCACCTGATTCTTGGGCTCCAAGTTATTGGTTTGTTCTGACAACTTGCCTCTCGTACATGTGAAGCCGGTGTCTGCTATTCAGCAGGCGCCGGCTTTATGCGTCTCTTTCGTCATAATCAGCAGGAATAGCGCGTTCGCATTGAGACGCCGTCAGTTCGTTGATAGTCTACACATGGATATTTCACCAAACTGCACCACCCATCTTGGCTGGCTAGCACCCGCCACATCTAATAGACACGGTCCAACAGGTGCAGCGCCGGAATATCCATCATGCGTCCACACTACACTCGCGAGAATACTTATGGCTCAATCTCCAGGAAAATCTACGTCCTTCATCGAACGCGACCTCTCGTCCGGTTCCGTACCCACCCTCGAAGCGCAGCGCCCCTCCACGAAAACTAAGATGCGTAATACCGAACCCGCCGCCAACCCCCAGAAGCTGGCTGCTTGGCGCACCTGGATGCCCGCCCTCCTCATCTGGGTGTTAGCCTGCGCAACCCACTTCGTCACCTTCGCCTACTCGCTTGCCGAAGACCAGCGAAACCCCCTCAGCAACGAAAACAAAAACCATAACGGCTTCCTCTCCTACCTCAACATATGGGACGCCGGCTGGTACCAGGGCATCTACAAAGAGTGGTACCCCACCGAACTGCCCCTGCGCGCCGACGGGTCCGTATCCTTCAACTCCTGGGCATTCATGCCCCTCCACTCAATGGTTAGCGGTAAAGTCGCTGATATTTTCGGTATCGAGTACCGCCTTGCCGCAGTCGGAGTCAGCCTCGCCGCCGGCCTCGCCCTGGCCGTTGTGCTCTACCGCCTCTTCATCGGTAGCCTGAACTGGCGTGCCCGAGGTATCTTTGATACCCGCCCGCAGGTGGGGGATGAGTCCCGTAATCGCCTGGCGCTGTGGGCGCTCGCGGTGTATGCGTTCAGCCCGGCAAGCCCCATCTTCGTCACCGGTTACGCTGAGGCTCTTTCCACTCTGCTCCTTGCCTTGAGTGTGTGGTGTGTGATGCGTGGCCGCTACATTCTGTTACTGCCCGTGGCGCTTCTGGCGGCGCTGTCTCGCCCGCTGGGTGTGCCGCTCGGCGCATTTGTGGGCCTGTGGTGGCTGTGGTGCACGGTCTCTGACTACCTCGCCCGCCGCAGCGAAGAACCCTCACAATCCGCACTGTCGGATGCGTGGGCTGCGTTTCGTGGACGCTTCGCCCAGCTCCTCGGTGCCCTACTGGTCTGTAGCTTCGCCTTCGTGCACCCCCTGCACGCGGCTCTGCGCACCGGACGTATGGACGCGTACCTCGCCACGGAACTCGGCTGGAGCTTCCGCAAGGTCGAAGACGGTCACCAGTACTTCGCCCAGTGGGTCCACCAATTCAACCTTTACTACGCGGGCTCCGTACCCGCCATCATCATGTGGGCCGCCCTGGTGCTCCTCATCCTGAGCTTCTACTGGTGGATGTCGCAGAAATTCACCCGCACCCTACTGCACCCCGCCCTGTGGCTGTGGACCGCCTGCTACGCCGGATACCTGTTCATCTTCTGGCTCCCGACCTCGTCCACCGTACGTATTCTGCTGCCGCTGTTCCCCCTGTCGCTGCTGGTCGCCGCGTACCTGCCGAAGAGCCGCATGTACCGCCTCCTGCTGGTGCTGATGGGCCTGCTCGGCTCCGCCCTGTGGATGCGTCTACTCTGGGGCGGCCCGGACGTGATTGGTCCCGTCTGGCTGCTGCCCTAGAAGGGTTAGTTGTTTGAGATGGCGTATCGGATGCCGCTCGCGGGGGAGTGAGGCTTCCGTGGGCTAGTTGTTTGAGAGGGCGTACCGGATGCCGCTCGCGGGGGAGTGCCCCCTCTGCGGCGCGGGGGCGCCTTGAGGACGGAGCCCCCGCTTCGTGTGTCCGGTACGCTCTCTAGGTCGCCTATCCCTCGGGGAAGGATATAAGGGGTTGGCAGGTGGGTACCTTCTCCGGTTAGCTTGCCTGCATCTGGGGTTCCATGTTGTTGGCTTGCTCTGCCAGCTCACCTTTCGTACACATAAAGCCGGTGCCCGGTTCCTGCCACCTCACAGGAACCGGGCACCGGCTTTTCACTTATTAGAGAGCTTTTAACGGCCCGTATAGTCCGCGTCCGCAATATCCTTCGGCCAGCGCGCCTTACGGAACGGCGCCCACGTAAACGCCGCCGCCACCAGCAACAAACCACTGATAATGAACGCCGGCACAAAGCCCCACGCATCCGCAATCAAACCAGCTACCAGCGGACCCAAAATCATACCGAAATCGCTACACATCTGATACACCGCCAACACCTGGCCACCACTGCGGCGAGTACCAATCACATCAGACACCGCAGCCTGAATCGACGGACCCATAAACGCCGCACCAATACCCAGACACGCCGTCAACGACACAAACACCCACGCCACCGGCGCAAAACCCATAAACGTCACCGCAGAACCCGCCAACAGCAGACCCGAAAACGCCATCACACGGCGACCAAAACGATCCGAAAAACGACCCGAGAACGTCTGCGTCAACGCATTACCAAACGAGTTTGTCGCCATCGCCAAAGACGCCAACAGGGTAGCCGCCACCGAATTCGACATATCGCCACCAGTCGCCAAATACGCCGCCGCCAACGGAATAATCGACGACTGCACACCAAACACCGACCAGCCAATCGCCCAATTCGAAACCAACGCAGAACGGTAATTCGAGAACTTCAACGCGTCACGAACCGTCATCGCAGGCAGGTCGCTCTTACCCGCAGCGCCGCCGGATGCAGCAGGCTTAGCGCCCTTACCGGATGCGCCAGCAGGGGAAGGCGCCGCCGACGGCAACACCCCGGTACCCTTACCCTCAGCCAGCAGCGCCGCCTCCATAATCGCGTCGCGCTCCGCCTCCAGCGCCGCCTGCGACGGCATCAAGAACCACACAATCAGGCCCGCCGCCGCCAGCGAAAAACCATACACAATGAACGGCGCACGCATACCAAACGGCGCCAGCGCGCTCGCAATCACCGGGCCCAGCAGATTACCCAGCAGGAACGCCGTCGCATAATAGCCCGAAATACGTCCACGCATATGCGCCGGGGACAGGCGCACCAGCAGACCCATCGCAGAGACGGTGAACATGACCGAGCCGATACCCGCCACCGCACGCGAACCCAGCAGAACCCAATAATCCCAAGCGAACGCAATCATAAACGACGTCACCGACACAATCAGCATGCCAATCGTGTACACCGGACGCTCACCCCAGCGGGTAATCAGCTGACCCGCCGACGGCGCAAAAATCAGGCGCGTAATCGCCAACGCAGAAACCACCATCGTCGCCATCGTGACCGTCGCATTAAAATTCTGCGCATAGTTCGGCAGCACCGGTGCCACCAAACCAAAACCTACCGCAATCATGAACGACGCAGCAATCAGAACCTTCAAACCGGTCGGCACACGGTTCGGATCAATCGTGCGCGGGTCAAAAACAGGCGGTGTTTTGGCAGGGTTCCTCATGTTCATCCTCGAAATCGTGCGGTGCTGTGCGGCAGCCGCAGGCCCCACCCGCAACCGCCAACCATGTGTTCGGCTAAAAAACTTAACAGTGTCTAGTCTACTCCGCCGACAGCCGGGCATGCGCGTAACCTCGACCAGCCAAACCGTCCAAACCGGTAAGCTAGTAGTGTGAACGAAACGATGATGATAATCTGCGCAATCGTGCTGGGTGTACTGGTTATCGCCGGTGTACTTTTCGCCGTTCTGCGCCGACCCAAGAAGACCGCGGACCTGCAGTCTTTGCGCCAGGAGGCGGCTAAGGCCTCCGGCGGATCGGCGGAAGAACCCAAAAGCTCGGCACCTCGCGCTATTGAACTTGATATGCCTGACCCGTCCGCGGGTCGCCTGGTGCGCCTGCGCGCCCGCCTGGCACGCTCCAACAACATGCTCGGCAAGGGCCTGCTGGCTCTGCTCTCCCGCGACCGCATCGACCAGGACGTCTGGGACGAAGTTGAGGAAACTCTGCTGCTCGCCGACCTCGGCTCCGAGCCGACCACCCGCCTGGTGGAGGCGCTGCAGCAGCGCGTGCGCGTTGAGGGTACGAGCAACCCCGCCGCCGTGAAGAAGATGCTCCGCGAAGAGCTCGTGAAGATTGTTCGCCCCGACATGGACCGCGAACTGAAGACCGCCGGCAGCGACGGCAACCCCGGCGTGGTGCTGGTCGTTGGCGTGAACGGCGTGGGTAAGACCACGACCGTCGGCAAGATTGCCCGCGTGATGGTCGCTGACGGTCAGTCCCTGATTCTGGGTGCCGCGGATACCTTCCGTGCCGCTGCGTCTGAGCAGTTGACCACCTGGGGTGACCGCGTGGGCGTGAAGACCGTGCGTTCTGAGAAGGAAGGCGCCGACCCCGCATCCGTCGCGTTTGATGCTGTGAAGGCTGGTAAGGAGCAGGGCGTTGACACCGTGCTCGTGGACACTGCGGGCCGCCTGCAGAACAAGTCCGGTCTGATGGACCAGCTCGGCAAGATCAAGCGCGTGATTGAGAAGGAAGCTCCGGTCACCGAGGTTCTGCTCGTGATTGACGCGACCACCGGCCAGAACGGTATGGTTCAGGCGAAGGTCTTCGGCGATATCGTGGACGTTACCGGTATCGTGCTGACCAAGCTGGACGGCACCGCGAAGGGCGGTATCGTGGTCGCTATTCAGGAGGAGCTTGGCGTTCCCGTCAAGCTCATCGGCCTGGGTGAAGGCCCGGACGACCTGGCGCCGTTCGACCCGGAAGCATTCGTGGACGCGCTGCTGGACTAACATCTTCTGCCTCTACGCCGAGAAGCCACATGTGTTTGGAACACATGTGGCTTCTCTGTTGAATTGGCCTGATATATTTTGGAGACGCACAGAGAAGCCTCGAGGGAGTGTATAAATTACACCCTCTCGAGGCTTTGCCGTTTATACGCTCACTGGTAGAACAGGACGTCGCGCTGTGATGACTTCAAAATAATGTTGAGGTACGCGCGACTTCTCTCTCAATATCTCAGATGAAACGCCTGATTCCTCGATGAGACTAATCGCATGAGGAATTAGGGACGGTTCTTCGAGAGAAGAAATAAGACCTGGTTCCTTAGCACGCCATCCGTTACGAGAAACGGTAACCATGGCGTTTCGGTAGGCATCATCTGAAAGGCGACCCAGTTCTTTAGCCCTATACAGAAGAGCCTGCATACTGATGCCCCAGTATTCCTTAAGCTCCTTCAGCTTCATCCAGCCTTGACCGTTCATGACTGTGGGCAATTCATCCTGGATGCATGCACTTGGTGCCAAAAATTCTGCGGCAAATGCATGAGCCTGAGCCTCAAGAACCTTATGACCAGGATCAGCATCAGCATGCATTACTAGGTGGCCTAGTTCATGGGCGGCATCAAAGCGTTGACGGTAGTAATCACCCTTTGTTGGGTTTAGAACTACTACTGGAGCCTCGCTACCAAAAGTGGAGTATGCATCAATTGCTGCACTATGGAATGGTGCAAAGACAACGACGATACCATGGTTCTCCATAGCACGGACAACATGCTGGACGGGCTTATTTCCTAAACCCCAATCTTTACGAACCTGCTCAGCTGCTAGACGAGGAATCTCAGAACCGGGAAGGTCAGAATCAGTCAAGATACTGGGAAGTACCAGGTCCGGGAAGTCGACGTACTCATTCATTGTATGTACAACATCCTGGACAACTTGCGTATACGCTTGAGCCTGGTTGCGACTAAGCTGAGTTGTCGAGCGTAAAGACCTAAAGTGAGGTGCGCCAGAAATTAACGGGGCTTCTGAGAACTGGCTTTCAAGAAAAGATGGAGCAACGCCAAGAGTCAGAGCTAGTGCGTAGACATTATCTTTAGTTGGGTTTCGGTTACCCGATTCCCAGTGAGTAATAGTGACAGCACTAACTCCAAGACTCCTAGCCAAATCGCTCTTGCGGACACCTTGAAGTTCTCGAGCTAACGTGAGCCTCCTTGGGTCAAAGGAGAGTATGGGGGAAGAATCTTGTACAGACATAATGCTTTCGCGGACAAAGAGTGTGGTGTATGAGTCATAACAGCTCCTACTCAGCTGCCTTCTTCAGCTTAACATGAGCGTCGGGAACTGCCGGGGCCTCAGAACGGTTCGTAGGCTGGACTTCCTGTGCGGAAGAAGCGGCAACGGAGGGGGAGCCAGACGATGCTGCACGAGCGAGCACGTCAATATTCCATACCCAAGGGCTCTGGCTTCGACGTTCGACTGGAGCAGGTAGACCGAGGACAAACTCCTTGAGTTCACCTTCGGGTGAAATATTATACGCTACTACCAAAATGGGGAGACGCAACGGCAAATCTTCGACGAGATCATCCAACCCCGGAATATCGAGAGTGTCCTGAACGTAGTGATTCGTTGCTGAAATAATTCGCTTTTTCGTGCTGCTCTCCCAACGAATCTTGTCAATGCCACCAAAGCGGTTAGCGCTTTGCATTACCAAGGAACAACAGGTGCTGACCTCCCAAAAAGGCATGTTCTTGTACGAATCGCTGCGGTAAAGACCCCGCGGGAGACTCAAATCCCTGAGAAGGGGGTATGCTTCCTGCGGAAGGTCAGTTGCCAAAGCTTCGAGATTCTCAGCGATAGGTTCTTTTTGGAACGTAGCAAACCTATCACCGGTAAGGGTGACACGATTAAGATTTTCGGCAACAAGTTCGTAATGGTTCATGCCCTTGCTGGCATTCCGCGCATGTTCAGGGTAATCCGGGTTGTTCGCCGCAAGCTGGATGATCTTTGCTGCAGTTGCCAGCGTGTCCAAAACTCCGAGGTCTTCGAGCCAGTCCTCCATGACCTTCTTATTGGTATAGGGAGAGTGGGACATTGTTAACTCCTTTAAAAAATATTGTTTGAAAATTAACTAAAGAATATACTGCGATTCTATCATTAACAACTGATGGGTGCTTGTATATGTCGATGGTGCAAGGTGGAACGCGACCAAAAATGCTCTGAAGCCCATAATGACGACGAGCAGTACACGATTCGAAGCTCTGGGATATTCTGAAATTAGAAGACGCGCAGGACCCTCAAACGGCCGGGCGCATCGCACACCATGCAACCCAATTCACCCCGAACCTCAGCGAAGGAGCCACCATGGCAGCCACCCTCCCCGGAACCCTCCCCGACCCCAACTACAAGCCCACCTACCGTTCCAACGGCGCCTGCGACGACCTCGCCGCACTCGTTGCGCCGTACAGCCTCTCGCGCGCCCAGCTCGCTGAGGCTACCGGCATTGCCGACGAGGCGACCGTGAACAGCTGGGTTGCGCAGTGCTGCCCCGACCTTGCCGCGGATGCGCCCGCACCCCTCGAGCCCGTGCTGCGCTACCTGGACGAAACCTACCTGCCCGATTCCGCTAACTGGCCCGGCGAGAACCCCTACGACGAGTTCGTCCTCGAGAACATCGCCGCCCGTATGCTCGCTCGCGTTGTTGCTAACACTTTCGCCGCTGACCGTTCGGGTAGTTACCGCGAACTGCTCGCGCTCATTGCGACCCTCGTGCTGATTGCCCGCTACTGGGATGGCACCGATGAGGCTTTCCTGACCCTGCTCAACGCCGAGCCCACCGCGCAGGCGGAAGAGTCCCTGCAGGAGGCTATCGCGAACGCCCCCGAGTCCCTGCACCCGCTCCTGGCCGAACTTCTGCTGCCCGCCCTGCGTGAGGCGCGCGGCACCTTCACCGCCGACGAGGCACGCCTGCTGACCGGCTATGCGCTCGCCGCCGGATACTACGCGGGCGAGCACCCCTACGAGACCCTGAACAGCATCCACGTTGCGTTTGCCGCGGACCGTACCCTGCCTGACGCCGAGCAGATTCGCCGCGTTGAAGACGTCCTCAAGGCTAACTTCCACGCCGCCCGAGCAGCTGCCGGTGCTGACGAGAACCTGGAGCCGCACCACTTCACCCTGCCCGGCAACCAGGACGGCTACGAAACTGCCGCGCACCTGATTGCCGCCCTGCCCCAGGCACACGACGTTATCGCGTTCAGCACCCAGCCCGGCGAAGGAGCCAGCGCGCTCGCTGATGACCGCCGCGCCGCCTTCACCCTGTACCTGTGCTACCTGATGCTCGGCGATGACGAGTCCGCGGAGGAGCGCGCCGCGGAGCTCTACCGCGCAAGCCGCGAGAACTAGGTTTTCGCGCCCCGTAGATACTCCGGTAGATACTTCAGCCAGACACCCTGCCTGCAGACGCTAAGAAGCCACATGTGTTCGGAACACATGTGGCTTCTTGCGGTTAATTGTGGTCAGTGTGGTGGGATTATTCTCAGCGGTGACTTTATACGGCGAATTTACACAGCTACGGGCTGTTCCGCGCGGATTGCACTGTAGGTTGCGTCGCTGACGGTCACGCCGTACTGCTTGGAGGCGAGTCGCAGAATCTCCTCGACGGTGTAGATGCGGAACACACCGCCTCCGGTTGCCTGCGCGTATTCACGCAGCAGCTGACGGTTTGCGAGCTGGTGTACGGGCTCGTCACCCGATGCGGCGCGTACCTGCGGGCCGTTGCGTAGCCAGGTGTCGCGCACGCCGCCGGTGACGAATACGCAGTCGGTGCCCTTCACGCGGGTGGTGGCTTCGGCGATGCACTGGTTCCAGAGCGCGAAGTCGGCGTCGAAGGAGGTGCTCGCCAGCAGCGGGTGGCCCTGTTCGAGTGCTTCGCGGCACTGCTGTTCGTGGCGTTCGGGGCTGGGGGCTGCGCCTACGTGTCCGGTGAAGATGCGGTTCAGTCGCGGCAGGATCGTGTCGTCTTCGCGGCGCGCCACGTTGATGGATCCGGTGTCGGTGGTGGGTTCGAGAATCCGCATGATCTGCGCGATGGAGTGGTCCAGCTGGTGCGTGACTGAACGCAGTGCACTCCAGGGGGAGTGGCTTTCTTCGGGCAGGGTTTCTTTGAAGGACGCGAGCGCTGAGCGGACGCGTTCTGCGGCGGCGGGCACGGGGGATGCGCCGTCGAGTGCTGCCCAGAATTCTTTGAGTGCCTGGTGGGGGAGAAAGGCGTGTCCGCGGAGCTGGGAGTAGGCGCGGAGGATTTCGTCGCTAATGTGGGTTGGGTAGTTGTAGAGGCTTGCAAGCGCGGTGGAGTCGAAGGCGACGAGAATTCCGGGGTGAATGGAAGTCAGCGGTTCGCGGTCGAGTTCCTTGTACTCGACGAAGTCTGAGTACAGGGTGCGTGCTTGACGGGTGATTGACATGAATCCCCTCCGGGTATCGAGTATGGTCGGTCAAATGCGAGTGCCGGAGAAGTCGAGGAGAATAATCCATTCCAGTGTATCGGCCTTCTTTGGCAGGTGATGGAGTTTCGGTATAAATATTTTGTTTATTACGTTTGTGTCTAACCCGAGGGTGTGTTAGTGCATGTCAGAGTCATTTTCGGGTCTATGTTTTAGCTGTGAATTTCGCCGCGTGACGTCTATGCTGTGCGGTTTTTTCTGGGTTGTTATGAGCAGTATAGAACAAAAACGTGCATTAAGGTGCAAAATCTGAGGGGTGGCGCTCAAAATGACGTCAGAAAACCCCTCCCACCTGCACATAGGACGCATATAACACGCGGGGGACAAGGCGTGAAAGTAGATGAACATTTATTCCCTCCTGTAAACTTTAAGGTGACTGAAATTTGATAAAGGAGAAGAGTAATGTCAGAGCTGACCACTCAGGATCAGGCAGAGGAGCAGGGTCCCGCCCGCACCGTCGTCGTGGCAGAAGACGAGGCATTGATTCGCCTCGACATCGTAGAAATTCTGAAGGACCAGGGTTTCGATGTTGTTGCAGAAACCGATAACGGCAAGACCGCTGTCGAACTGGCGCAGAAGCACCGCCCCGACCTCGTCCTCATGGACGTGAAGATGCCGATTATGGACGGCATCACCGCAGCTGAGGAAATCGCAAAGGAACAGATCGCTCCCGTCGTTCTGCTGACTGCATTCAGCCAGAAGGAACTCGTCGACCGTGCCGTTGAGGCAGGCGCTATGGCGTACGTCGTCAAGCCTTTCTCCCCGAACGACCTGGTTCCCGCAATCGAGGTGGCAATCAGCCGCTACGAGCAGATTCGTGCCCTCGAGAAGGAAGTTGGCACCATCCGCGACCAGTTCGAGACCCGCAAGCTCGTTGACCGCGCAAAGTCGCTGCTCATCACCAAGATGAACCTGACCGAGCCGGAAGCATTCCGCTGGATTCAGAAGACCTCCATGGACCGCCGCCTGTCCATGCGCGAAGTTTCTGACACCATCATCAAGCAGCTCTCCTAAGCACAAGACGTACACAGTACGTGACAGTACAGGTACGAATGCACGCTACGGCGAAGACTAGGATTCGCCGCTGAGTACACACAGCTGGTGCAGTGATGAGCCAGCGCCTTTATTCATGACACACAAACGCCCCACCCCTCACGATGAAGCTGAGGGACGGGGCGTTCGTGTTTAACCGTTCGTTTCTGACCGTTCGCGGGTGCGTGCGGCGAACCGGGCGCCTAACCGGGCGGGAACCTAGTGCTGGTTGGAGCCCTAAGGTAGGCAGAGCCTAACGCAGGTAGCGGTTCAAATCGTCGTCATCATTGTTCGGGCCGCTAATGGGGCGGTCCGTCGGAGAACCAGCCCAGAGCATGCCGCCGGTACCGAGCATCACGCCCAGCCACCAGAAGCTGCCGGGGTTATTAATCGCGGTCACCAGGCACACCAGCATCACACCGATTGCGATGGGCAGGACAATGCGCTTGGCGCGCACAATCTTCGGGTAACGCTTGAAATAGGGGGTGCGCTCGCGGGCCATGGTTGTCCTTTCGTTGGGGGTCGTTCCCTCTACCTTAGCTTAGACGGTGTTGGCTTAAGCGGTGGGGCGGGGGATCAGCATGTTGGTGATGCGTGCGGTGCAGGTGGTGCGGCCGCGCTCATCCACAATGTCGATGGAGTGGATGCACAGGGTGCGTCCGAGCTTGACGGCGGTGCAGGTTGCGGTGACCACGCCGGAGACTGCCGGGCGCACGTGGGTTGCGTTGATGTCCACGCCGACTGCTACGAGGTCTTCGCCGCCGTGTACGCCTGCGGAGAGGGAGCCGAGGGTTTCGGCAAGGACCACGTTAGCGCCGCCGTGCAGCAGGCCGATGGGCTGAGTGTTACCGGCGACGGGCATAGTTGCCACGGTGCGTTCTGCGGTGAGTTCCTGGAACTTAATGCCCATGGCGGGGATGAGCTCGCCCAGGCCGCGGGGGAAGTAGGAGTGCAGGTGTTCGGGGATGCCGCTCTCGGTCAGCTGTGCCTTGATTTCTTCTGGGGTGAGGGTGGTGGGTGCTGCCGCGCGGACGGGTGCGTGCTGTGTGTTGTTTTCAGTCATGACTTCCAGTGTACTCCTCGGTTTTTGGTGCTTTGACCTGCGGGGGAAGCTCCGGGTATGCATCAGCCCCGCCTCCTGAATGGGGAGACGGGGCTGAAAAACGCTGCGGAGGCGGAGAGGATTAGGCGGAAATAGCTTCTGCCTTCTCGATGTCCTCGTCGCGGATTTCCTTATCGGGGTTCACACCGCTTGCCTTGGCGATACGCTCGGTCAAGGCCGCGATGGTCGCGTCACCGGTCACGTTGGTTGCGGTGCCGAAGGAGTCCTGAGCCAGGTACAGGGCAATCATCAGAGCAATCATGGAAGCGTCGAAGCCGAGCATGGACTGCAGCAGACCAATCGCGGTCATCACGCCACCGCCGGGAACACCGGGAGCGGCAACCATCATCACGCCGAGCACCAGAATCATGGGAATCAGGCTACCGAAGTCGGGGTGCTGACCGGTCATGAACAGCACTGCCACCGAGCAGGAGGTAATGGTAATCATGGAGCCGGAGAGGTGAATGGTCGCACACAGCGGAATCGCGAAGTCCACCACGCGGGGCGAGATGCCAGTCTTCTTTGCCGAACGCACGGTCACCGGAATGGTCGCAGCCGAAGACTGGGTACCGATTGCGGTGAAGTATGCCGGGAGCATGGTCTTGAGCATCTGGACGGGGTTGCGGCGAGATACCGCACCAGCCACCGAGTACTGCAGCGCCAGGGTAACCCAGTGCAGAATAATCACCATGACGAACACCAGACCGAAGACCGAGAGAATCTTTGCCACCTGACCGGCGAGGGTCATGTTCGCAAACACGCCCACGATGTGCACGGGCAGCAGGGGAATAATCACGTAACCGAGCATCTTCTCAACGATGACCTGGAAGTCCTCGAAGAGGTTCAGCATCGCACGGGTCTTCAGAGCGGTAATGCCCAGGCCCAGGATGAAGGAGAGAATCAGTGCACTCAGCACGCCCATAATCGGGGTCAGCTCGAAAGAGATGTAACCCTTGGAGAGTGCATTCTCGGGGTTATCGAAGGAGGCGAGCTGCTGACCCTTCAGGATGATGGGGTAGAGCAGCAGAGCGCAGGTCAGCGCCAGGAAACCAGCAAGGATGCTGGAGATGTACGCCAGACCCACGGTGATGCCGAGCATCTTACCCGCACCCTGCGCGAGGGAACCGATACCGGGCACGATGAAGCCGATAATAATCAGCGGAATCGCGAAGCTCAGGAAGGCGCTGAACACGGTAGAGAAGGAGACAAAGATCTGCACAATGAGGTCGGTGGGGATGGCCGCGCCGGTTGCGTCATTGATGCCGCTAATCATTCCGGGGGTCAGCATGCCGATGAGCACACCCGATGCAATCGCGATGATAATCCACGCGAGAAGGGGAAGTTTTTTGAGTGCCTTCATAGTTTCCTAAATGAGGGTTCGTTGTGTGTTAAGCGCGGGATGTGCCCTCACAGTCCGATGAATCCTGCCGGTGAATTCTGGGTAGAGTTCTGCCTATGAATACACGGGGTGTGGGGGGTTCCTACGCTGGAGGCGATAATAAGGTTATATATTATCTGGAAACCGTATTATTATCCACCTCACATAGTGGCTTAGGGCACAGTTTTTGGGAGAAAAACTCACCAAACGCACCCCACCGGCACCTACATATGAGGTAAAACTCTTTCCACACACCCCGTTATTCCGCTATATGGCACAGCGCCGGCACTCAACACAGTACCGGCACTCAACACAGCGCGGGCGCCTCCCCACAGGGCTAACCCGCAGCCACCGAAACTAGCCCCCCGAACCCAGCAGCCACGAAGCCAACCACCGAGCAAACTCAGACTCGATACACTAGAGGAGTGACTACAGAGAACAAAACCCTCCTGCTCATTGACGGACACTCCCTGGCCCTACGCTCCTTCTTCGGCATCTACACCATGGCCGAAAAGACCGGCCAGCACATTTTCGTGCGCAGCGACGGCCAACACACCGAGGCCGTGCACGCCTTCCTCTCCACCCTGCTGAGCATCATCAAAGACAACCAGCCCAGCCACATCGCCGTTGCCTTTGACCTGCCCGGCGGCACCTTCCGCACCGCCGAATACGGCGAATACAAGGGCGGCCGCAACGCCATCCCCGAAGCATTCAACGGCCAAATCGACCTCATTAAAAAGATGCTCGGCGCGCTCAACATCCCCGCGCTCACCTACGAAAACTACGAAGCCGACGACATCGTCGCAACCCTCACCCGCCGCGGCACCGAAGCCGGTTACAAGGTCCTCATCCTCTCCGGCGACCGCGACATCTTCCAGCTTGTCACCGACGACGTCACCCTGCTCTACCCGGTCACCACCGGCCCCTCCAAGGGTATTCAGCGCATGGACCCCGCCGCCGTCGAAAAGAAAACCAAAGTACCCCCGCACATGTACCCCGACCTCGCCGCCCTCACCGGAGAACAGGCGGACAACCTGCCCGGCGTACCCGGCGTAGGCCCCGGCTTCGCCGCTAAATGGCTCGGCGAATACGGCTCCCTGCAGGGTGTGCTCGACAACCGCGACAAGATTGGCGGTAAGAAGGGCGAGGCGCTGCGCGAGAACATTGACAACGTGGTGCGCAACCGCCGCCTCAACCAGCTTGTCAACGACCTCGACCTGGACGTCACCCTCGAAGACACCGCATTCACCCCCGACCTGGATGCACTCAACACCTTCTTCGACGAGGTAGAGTTCCGCACCATCCGCAAGCGCGCCGCCGACACCCTCGGCCCCATCGTGCGCGCCGCCGGATCCGCAGGCGCTACCAGCTCCGCCGCAGAAGCAGGGGAGGAGGGCGCCCCCAAGAAGGCACCCACCGGCCCCGTCTACGCACCCATCAATACCAGCGCACCCACCAAAAACGCAGACGCAGCAGCATTCCGCGCCTTCTGCGCCGCCGCAGCCGAAGAAAACTACGGCAACGACGAACAGGGCGCGCCCATCGCCGTACCCGAACGCCTCGAAGGCGCCGTGACCCTCTACCCGGTCACGAACCTGCCCGTGGCGCGCCCCGCCATCGGCGACGCACCCGCAGTCAAGGTCACCAAAACCAAGATTCGCGCCGCCGAAGAAAACCCCGAACTGCTCGGCGTGCTCCTCACCAGCAAGAGCACCAGCCTCTGGATTGACACCCGCAGTATCGACCCGGAACTCGACGCCGCCCTCGCCGCGTGGCTCTCCGACGAAGCTGCCCGCAAAATCGTCATGGACCTGAAGGTTCAGCGCAAGCTTCTGCGCGCCTACGGCTACGAACTCGCCGGCGCCGTCGAAGACCCCGCACTGTCCTCCTACATGTGCGGCTTCATCCCCACCGCAACCCGCAAGCTCTTCTCTGAACGCATGGAAGACCTCGCCGAACGCTACCTGTGGATCCCCAAGGACCCCTACGCGCAGCTCGTCTTCCAGCCCGAAGAAGAAGAGGCAGAACCCTCCCTCTTCAGCATGCCCGGCGAAGCCGAACCCGTCGAAAACCTGCGCTACTTCACGCAGATTAGCCGCATCATCCACGAACTCGCACGCCTGCTCCACTATGAAATGGAAGAGCACGGCCAGCTGAAGGTCTACGAAGAAATCGAACTGCCGCTGCTCTACGTCCTCGCAGACATGGAACAGGCAGGCATCGCCGTCTCCGACGCGCTCCTTGCCGAACTGCACGACACCTTCTCCGCACGCGCCAACCAGGCGCAGGACGCCGCACGCACCATCATCGGCGACACCGTCCAAACCGACGACGGCGAAGAACCCCTCAACCTCGCCTCCGTCAAACAGCTGCAGACCGTACTCTTCGACAAGCTCGCCCTGCCGCACACCCGCAAAATCAAGTCCGGCTACTCCACCGACGCCGAATCCGTCACCGAACTACTCTCCAAAATCTCCCCGGAGTCCGACGGTGCGGCATTCCTCGGTGCGCTCGCCGCCTACCGCGACAACATCAAGCTCGTACAGACCGTCGAAGGCCTGCAGAAAGCAGCCGCCGACGACGGACGCGTGCACACCACCTTCCAGCAGGGTGCCGCCTCCACCGGTCGACTCTCTTCAACCGCGCCGAACCTGCAGAACATCCCGATCCGCACCGAGGAAGGCCGCCGCATCCGTGGCGCCTTCATCGTCGCACCCGCACCCATCGACGGTGTGGAATACGAGGGCCTGCTCACCGCCGACTACTCGCAGATTGAAATGCGCATCATGGTGCACCTCGCCGCCGACGAGAAGCTCATCGCCGCCTACGAAGCGGGGGAGGACCTGCACCGCTACGTCGGCTCCGAGGTGTTCGGCGTAGCCCCCGAGGACGTCACCCCCGAGCAGCGCTCCAAGGTCAAGGCAATGTCCTACGGCCTGGCGTATGGCCTCTCACGCTTCGGCCTCGCCAAGCAGCTGAACATCAGCTCCGACGAAGCGGGCGAACTGCGCACCAACTACTTCAAGCGCTTCGGACGCGTAGGACGATTCCTGCGCGGCGTGCTCAAGCAGGCACACCAGGACGGCTACACCGAAACCATCTTCGGCCGCCGCCGCGTGCTGCCCGACCTGGATTCGCCCAACCGCGTACGCCGTGAAGCTGCCGAACGCGCCGCCCTCAACGCCCCCATTCAGGGCACCGCCGCGGACATCATCAAGATCGCCATGATCAACATTCACCGCCGCCTGCGCGAAGAGGGTCTGAAGACCCGCATGCTGCTGCAGGTGCACGACGAAATCATCCTCGAAGTCGCCACCGGTGAGCGTGAAGCCGCCGAACGCGTACTCGTCGAGGAGATGAGCGGTGCCGCCAGCCTGCGTGTTCCGCTGGATGTGCAGGTTGGCTGGGGTAAGTCCTGGCAGGAGGCGGGTCACTAGGCTCGTTTCCTTCTCGCGGCTTTCGCTTGGAAGGCGGTGCTCGCCTTGGCTCTGCACGGAAAGCGGTATTCGTCCTCGTTCCTACAGGGCTTGGTGGGTGGGTACGCTATACCCTTCCTCCGCTCCTGCAGGGGCACCCGCCGCACCCGGACGCTCCGCTCTTCCTCGCTTCGCTGCGGAGAGCGTCCGGGGCGGCACCCTGATGTCGCTTCCGGAGGGTATAGCTACCCCGCTCCGGCTAGGCGTCGCGCGTCGTGTGGAGGGGCGGTGTCGTCCGTAGTGACATCAGGGTGCCCGAAGCGAAGCGAGGGCGGGTTCCCTGTAGGAACGAGGACGAACGCCGTCCCGCGAGATTTCCCCCTCCTACCTGCGAAATAGGGGAGCAAAACCGGGCGCGTAACCATTGACGACACGCCCGGGATTCCCGTACACTATTAATCGCGTGTACCAACGTACGGGTTTTCTATGCTCTTTTTCTCCTTAAGAAAACGGGGAGAAAACAGGCACAGACCGCTCGTGCACCCTGCTTAAAGCATTTGCTTCCGGTGGGCGGTACACATTGTAAGTATCCGTCAGCTCGACGTTTCCTCACCTCATTCAAAGGCGTTAGCGGTCCTATGCCGTGCGCGCCGGGGTGAAAAAGTGAGCCGGTCGGCGCCTCCACCCGGGGGTGTTGAGCGGTGAACCGGCAGCGTCGACCTATTAGAAATCCAATTGGAGCCCTCACTACATGAGCACCAACATCCCTCAGGTCGCAATCAACGACATCGGCGACGAGCAGGCATTCCTCGAGGCTGTCGAGCAGACCATTAAGGTCTTCAACGACGGCGATCTCGTCTCCGGCCAGGTCGTTAAGATCGACCACGATGAGGTTCTGCTCGACATCGGTTACAAGACCGAAGGCGTCATCCCCTCCCGCGAGCTGTCCATCAAGCACGACATCGACCCCTCTGAGGTTGTCGAGCTCGGCTCCGAGGTTGAGGCACTCGTCCTCACCAAGGAGGACAAGGAAGGTCGCCTGATCCTCTCCAAGAAGCGCGCACAGTACGAGCGTGCATGGGGCGACATCGAGAAGGTCAAGGAAAACGACGGCGTCGTTACCGGTACCGTTATCGAGGTTGTCAAGGGTGGCCTCATCCTCGACATCGGTCTGCGTGGCTTCCTGCCCGCATCCCTCGTTGAGATGCGCCGCGTCCGCGACCTCGCTCCCTACATCGGTCAGCAGATCGAAGCTAAGATCATCGAGCTGGACAAGAACCGTAACAACGTTGTTCTGTCCCGCCGTGCATACCTGGAAGAGACTCAGTCCGCTGTTCGCTCCTCCTTCCTCAACGAGCTGGAGAAGGGTCAGGTCCGCGAGGGCGTTGTCTCCTCCATCGTCAACTTCGGTGCATTCGTGGACCTGGGTGGCGTGGACGGTCTGGTTCACGTTTCCGAGCTGTCCTGGAAGCACATCGACCACCCGTCCGAGGTTGTCGAGGTTGGCC